>CALIRO010000047.1 GCA_938042245.1 uncultured Thermoguttaceae bacterium | reverse complement strand
TCCGGGATGTTACTCAACGGAAATTGCTGGAAACGCAGCTTCGGCAGGCGCAGAAGTTGGAATCGATCGGGCAATTAGCCGCCGGAATTGCCCACGAAATCAACACCCCCACTCAATATATTGCGGATAACGTCCGCTTTGTGCAGGAGGCCTTCGAGGAACTTAAGCCCATATTGGAATTTTGTCAACATTTGCTGTCTCAGGCTGATTCTACTAGAGGAGAGGGCAAAGAGCGGCGACTCCAAGATCTCTTAAGCCGACTCCAGGAGTGCGGCCAGAAAGCGGATTGGGACTATCTGCTTCAGGAGATTCCGCAGGCGCTCCAGCAGGCAAGAGATGGACTACAACGGGTGGCTGAGATCGTCCGCTCGATGAAAGAGATTTCCCATCCTAGCCAGCAACGCCAGCCGACCGACATCAATCGCCTGCTGGAAGCGAGCCTGACAGTGGCCCGGAATGAATGGAAATACGTAGCTGATGTAGAAAAACAGTTCGATCCCGATTTGCCGCCGGTGGTCTGTGTGCCGGGTGAGTGCAATCAAGTGTTTTTGAACCTGATCGTCAACGCCGCCCACGCCATTGCCGACAAGTGCGCCTCGCAGCCAGGGACCAAGGGGCGGATTACCGTTCGTACCCGGCGAGAGGGGAATTGGGTCCAAGTAGAAATCGAAGATACCGGCGCCGGCATCCCGCCGGAAATCCAAAACCGGATATTTGAACCTTTCTTTACCACCAAGCCGGTCGGCAAGGGTACCGGCCAGGGCCTGGCCATCGCCCGCTCGATCATCGTAGAAAAACACAAGGGGGAAATTACATTCCAGTCGGAACTCGGCAAAGGGACCACCTTTATCGTGCGCCTGCCGATCCAACCTGCTGAGGGGAGTACTTCGTATGAAAAATAACAAAAAACGCATCCTGTTTGTGGACGACGAGCCGAACGTGCTGGATGCTCTCCGGCGCAGCTTGCGCACCTTCCGGGACCAGTGGGACATGGTCTATATGGACCATCCGGAAAAGGCCTGGGAGCATCTTTTGCAGCAGCCCTGCGACGCCGTGGTAACCGATGTCAATATGCCGGGCATGAGTGGCCTGGAACTGATCAGCCGCATCCAGGCCCATGAAAAAACCCGCGATCTGCCTGTGGTGGTGCTCACCGGCTTGCAGGAACCGGGACTGAAAGTGGACGCCCTCCGCCTAGGGGCGGTCGATCTACTGACCAAACCGATCGACAGCACGCAACTGGTAGCCCGATTGGAAAGCGTGCTTCGGCTCAAATCGCAATTGGATCAACTCAAACGGCAAAACGAACATCTGGTCCAACAGATCACCCAGCAAGGCCTGGAACTCAAACGGGCCCAATTACGGGTCATCTACCGCCTAGGCCGGGTGGCCGAACATCGGGACTCGGAGACCGGAAACCATGTGATCCGGGTGGGCGCCATTAGCCGGGCCATCGGGCAACTCCTCGGACTGCCCCAGGATTATCTGGAACGTCTCTCGCTGGCCGCTCCGCTGCACGATATCGGCAAGATCGCCATTCCTGACCGGATCCTTTTCAAACCCGGACCGTTGACCCCCGGCGAATGGGCAGTCATGCAGCGGCATTGTGTCTTCGGGGAACGGATGCTCCGAGAACCGCCGGAGAACATGTTGCCTTGGGCTGCCTGGAGCGGTCTGAATCTGGCCCTACTGAATCAGTCGGATCCGTTGATGGACATGGCGGCGACGATTGCCCTGACGCACCATGAGAAATGGGACGGCACGGGATACCCCCTGGGGTTGGAAGGGGAGGAAATTCCTTTGGAGTCGCGGATTGTGGCGGTAGCCGACGTGTTCGACGCCCTGCTGTCGCACCGCCCCTATAAGGCGCCTTACACCGAGCAAGAGGCCCTTCAGATCATGGAGAGCAAAGTGGGCAACCATTTTGACCCGGAGGTATATTCCGCCTTCGAGAAAGCCCTACCGGAAATCCGAGAAATCCGCCGTCACTTAGAAGACGGCCGAAAACCTGACCTAGACCAACCGATCTGGGAACATGAACTCCATTTTGTGTAGGAGGGAACAAAAATCCCCTTTGCCCATAGCGGGCCAGGTTGGCCTGGCAAGAGGTTGACCGGGAGAAGGGCCCCCCTGGCAGCGCAGCCGGGACGTCCGCGCTCCGAAGGAAAAGGAGATACGCCATGAACGAAAAAATCCTTTGCGTTGATGACGAACCGAATATCCTGGAGGCCTACCAGCGGACGCTTCGCAAACGGTTCCACATCGACGTAGCCTGCGGCGGCGAAGAGGCACTAAAGGCCATTGCCGAGCGAGGGCCTTATGCAGTCATTGTGGCTGATATGCGGATGCCCGGGATGAACGGCGTGGAACTGCTGGCTCAGGTCAAACAAATCGCCCCGTTGACGGTCCGCATGATGCTTACAGGCAACGCCGACCAGCAGACCGCCATTCAAGCCGTCAACCAGGGCCATATCTTCCGCTTTCTCTCGAAGCCTTGTTCGCCGGAAGATTTTGCCAGTGCGTTGGAAGCGGGCCTGGAGCAACATCGGCTCCTGACGGCTGAACGCCAACTGCTCACCCAAACCCTAAGCGGCGCGATCAAAGTCCTGGTGGATGTCCTGGCGATGTTAAAGCCCCAGGCGTTTGGCCGGGCTTCTGAAGTCCGCCGGATCGTCCATCAGATATGTGAGCAACTCCCGGTGGAAAATGCCTGGGCGGTGGAAATCGCCGCCGCTTTGTCCCAGATCGGTTGCATTACCGTGCCGGAAAAAATACTGGCCAAAGTCTATCGAGGCGAATCGCTCAGCGCAGAAGAATGGGAAATCTACCAACAACATCCCAAAGTAGGCCACGAGTTGATCCGAAACATCCCTCGGTTGGAAGAAGCCGCGGAGATCATCGGCTATCAAGAGAAACTCTACAACGGCAAGGGATTTCCGCAGGATTTTCGGGCCGGCGATCAGATCCCCCTAGGCGCTCGGATTTTGAAGGTGGCGCTGGATTGGACGGCGCTGTTGGCCGCTGGCCTACAGCCAGAAATGGCCTTTGTGCATCTGCGCCAGCGTCAGGGCTGGTACGATCCAAAGGTGGTTGAAGCACTCAAACGCGCCCTGGAAATCAGTGAAGAATATGCGGTTCGGGAACTCCGGGTCAATCAACTGGCCGACGGCATGATCCTTGCCGAGCATGTCCGCTCCATCCACGGCACGCTGTTGTGCCCGAAGGGACAAGAGATCACCCCAGCGGTTCGACACCGGCTGCGCAATTACATGGTTAATGTAGGCATCCAAGGCCCGATCCGGGTGTTTGTCCGTTTCCGGGATGTACTAGACGGAGAAACGTCCCAACCGGAAACGGAACCTGTATCCTCTTGATCAAGGGGGCGGCAGCAAT
Source organism: uncultured Thermoguttaceae bacterium (assembly GCA_938042245.1). GTDB lineage: Bacteria > Planctomycetota > Planctomycetia > Pirellulales > Thermoguttaceae > JANXAQ01. The sequence goes on along the minus strand of CALIRO010000047.1, from coordinate 93,255 downwards.
GGCAGGTGGAAAGGAAAGAATCCTTCTGATTGAAGACGACCCGGAGCAGGTGCGGTTGATCACTCGCCTGCTGGAGCAGAAGGGGTATGTGGTGGAATCGGCTCCCGACGGCCAGACCGCATGGCGTCTGTGCCAAACCGCCGCCTATGACGCCTTGGTGGTCGATTATCGGTTGCCGGACCAAAATGGGCTGGACTTCCTCCGGCGATTGGCCGACCAAGGTGCACTGCCGCCTACCATCATGCTCACCGGACCACGAGAAGAAAGGATTGGGATAGAAGCCATTGAGCTTGGGGTGGACACTTTTTTGCTGAAGGACTCAGAGGGGCTGTTCCGGGCACTGCTGCCGATCCATTTGGAGCGGGCGTTGCATCGGGCTCGGCTGGAAAAAGAAAAACGTCAGGCCGAAGCCGAATTGCAGGCCCATTGGCGGATGTTCCAGGCGATCAGCGACACCGCCTTGGATGCCATCATTGTCATGGACGCGGAGGGCCGGATTGCCCATTGGAACCCGGCGGCGGAGCGGATTTTTGGCTATCGGGCCGACGAAGCAATAGGCAAAAATGTTCATGCCTTGTTGGCGCCCCCGGAACAGCAGACGCAGGCTGCCCAAGCGGTAGCCGACTTCCTCCGAACCGGCCAAGGCCCAGTGCTGGGAAAAATCCTGGAACTGGAAGCGGTGAGCAAAGACGGTCTGCGCATTCCCGTGGAACTTTCCGTAGCTGCCATTCCGGGAACCTCCTGTTGCCGGGCCGCTGCGATTGTCCGGGACATCTCCGCCCGAAAGCGGGCCGAAACCGAACTCCAACACCGCACCGAACAGCTCCATTTCCGCCTGAAAGAGCTGCACTGTTTGTTCGGCATTTATCGGCTTTTGGAGGAGACGGAAGCTCCTTGGGAAGAGACCTTGGCCAAGGCGGTCCGGCTAATTCCATCGGCCTGGCAATACCCGGAAGCTGCCTGCGCCCGAATCGTCCTGGCCCAGCAAGTATTTGCAACAGAGAACTTTCAAGAAACGCCCTGGAAGCTAGCTGCGCCGATCTGGGTAGGGGGCCAACTGGCCGGTGCCCTGGAAGTCTGCTATCTCCAGTCGCTTCCCGAGGCTGATATTGGTCCTTTCCTCAAAGAAGAAAAGGCCCTTCTGGAGCTGGTAGCCAATCACCTAGGCCGCATCATCGAACAGCTCCAGGCCCAGCAACACATTCGGGAGCTGAAACGGCAGATCGAATTTGTGCTCCAGGCTACCAACACTGAACTATTTATTACGGACTCTCAAAGAAACCTTTTGTACGTGGATCCTGGCGCCCAGCGGATCTACGGCGATCCGAAAGGACGAACATGCTATGAATATTTTGCTGGTTCCCAGAGCTCCTGTCCGGGATGCCCAGTGGGAAGCATTGGCGAGGGGCAAGTAATCCAACATGAAGCCACTTTGCCTAAGGAAGGGCATCGGCCGGTACAGATTATTACTACCGCCTTCCGAGACGAAAAAGGCCAACTCCTGATCGCCAACGTGGCAGTCGATCTGACGGAGCGGAAACGGATGGAGGCCGCCCTGCTGCAATCGCAGAAGCTGGAAGCCATAGGTCGGCTGGCCGCCGGGATTGCCCATGAAATCAACACTCCCGCCCAATATATCCGAAGTAACCTTCAGTTTCTGCAAGAGGCCTTCGAAGCCCTTCAGAATGCGTTGGCCCATTCCGGCGGGCGGTCTCTGGTGGGCAGTGGGAAGCCAGAGGTAAAACCAGCCGATGGCCGACAGCCGCCGCCTCCTTCGGGCGAAGATTTGGAGTCTCTTTGCCAGGAGGCGCCTAAGGCGTTGGAACAATCCATCCAGGGCATTGAGGAGATTGCCAGCATTGTGCGGGCGATCCGGGCCACCCAGCCTGCGGCAACCCAAAAAGAACCGCTCGATCTCAACGAAGTGATTCGCTCTACGTTGACCCTCAGCCGAAACGAATGGAAACAAACGGCTGAACTCGTTACCGATTTGGACCCGCAGTTGCCGCTCATCCCAGGCGCCGCCCACGATCTGCATCAGGTGGTCTTTCACCTAGTGCTCAATGCGGCCCAGGCCATCCAGGAGGCCCAACAGAAGAAGGCAGTCCAAGAGAAAGGAACCATTACGATTTCCACCCGACATATGGGGCCTTGGGTGGAGATGCGGGTGGCCGACAACGGCGTGGGCATCCGGCCGGAAAACCTGCCGAAGATTTTCGAGCCCTTCTTTACTACCCGACCGGTGGGCCAAGGCCGAGGCATGGGACTGACCATCGCCCGGGCCGTGGTGGTCGATGGGCACGGTGGTACGATCGAGGTGGAAAGCCAGCCAGGTCAAGGCGCCACCTTTATCGTCCGTTTGCCTATCGAACAACCCGGCGAAGGGGCAGCCGGTATTGGCTCTTTGGCGCTGCGGTCAGCCTATCAGCCGCTCCATGCGGAACAGCCTGATCCAAAGCCCTTGGCCCCGGAAACAGGCCCGTCGGCGTCGCTGAGGCCCTCCCCGCTTAGGCTGCCTTTGCCGGTAGCCGAAGATAATCCGCCGCTGCCGGCCGCGCCGGTTCATGGGCCCCTGCCGCCGGCCTCTCCGGGAGGCAATTGCTTCTCCGTTGCTCCGCATTCGGAGGCCGTTTCCCAGTAGGCGTCCAACCGCCCCCAACAGCAGGCAACAGTTGCATTAGGAACAATTTATCCCTTCCGCCAGAAACCATGCATCAGTTCCACCAGGAATCAGGCGCCCGTTCTGTCAGAAACCATGCATCTGCTCCCTCAGGGATCAGGCAACACCTCGGCCTGGAAATCTGGCATCAGTTCCATCGGGAATCAAGCAATCCTTCCGCCAGGAACCAAGCATCAGTTCCCCCAGGAACCATGCTGCAGTTCCGTAGGAAGCACAAGCGATAGGATGTAGCCATGCCAGCCACGGTGCTTTTGGTAGATGACGATCCGAACGTGCTGCGTGGATTGGTGCGGCAATTCCGGCATCAGCCGTTCCAGTTCTATACCGCCCACAGCGCCGAAGAGGCTATGGAGGTGCTCAAAAGCCGACCGGTCGATGTGCTGGTAACCGATGACCGGATGCCGGGCGTGTGTGGGATTGAGCTTTTGGCCTGGGCCGCCAAACATTTTCCGGAAGTGCAGCGGATTATGCTTACTGGCTTTCCGACCACGGAAACGGCCATCCGAGCGATCAACGAAAGCGGCGTGTTCCGCTTCTTTACCAAGCCGTGCGATCCGGTAGCTTTGGCGTTGGCCATCCATCAGGCCGTCGAACAAAAGCAATCTGCTTCCAAAACCGAGCCTGCTCTTTAGACCAGGGTGGGTTGCACGGCTGCCTCATTCCCTCAATGTGGAAATCGGAGGGGAAAGACCTCGGGGCGGAGTAGCTCCGGATCATGCCTGCCTAGCCGCTCCAAATGGAAATCAGCATGGGGAAATCCGTCGGATAGCTAGCCAGCATCGGAACCGGGCTGCTATAATAGGCAAAACCCTTTTTCGCTATGCGAAAGGACCAACGGAAACTCCTCTCCCATGGGCTGGGGGAATAGGTTTCGAATGATGTACCATTTCAGCCGAATAGCGCACCAAGGCATTCCCGTGCAAGTAGGAATCCAGGTCTTTTTCGACAGGTTTGCTTTTTCCGGATTCCCGCTTTAGCGGGAATGACAACAAAGACAGAATAAACAGCGTGGTCGGAAGAAAACAGGTATCTTCTGCATTTGGCAGAAGCGTTACGGCAAAACCATTTAGCGATGCAACATGATGGACGGAAGCTTCTCTCCCATCGGGTGGGGGATAGGCGGCGAACTATTTCTTGGCGAAGGAAGCAGCGGTGTTGGGTGAACGGTTGCAGGCGGAAATCATTGTTACTGGTGATGAAATTATCAGTGGTCAGATTTTGGACACCAATAGCCAGTGGTTGAGCCAGCGGCTGGAGGAATTGGGCGTCCATGTGATGTATCACACAGCCGTCGGCGACGACATCGAGGCGATAGCGGGAGTGATTCGGCAGGCGATAGGTCGATCGGATATTGTGTTGGTAACCGGCGGTCTGGGGCCGACGCCGGCCGACCTGACTCGGGAGGCCATTGCCCAAGCCGTGGGCCGAAAACTGGTGCTCAACGAAGAGGCCCTAGAGAGTATTCGACAACTTTTTGCACGTCGGCAGCGGCCCATGCCGCCCCGAAATGAAAAACAGGCCATGCTTCCGGAAGGGGCCCGGGCCATCCCGAACCTCAACGGCACCGCTCCGGGCATCGATTTGGAAGTGGATCGAGCGGATGGGAAGAAATGTCGGCTTGTTGCTCTGCCCGGGGTGCCGGCGGAAATGCGGGAAATGTGGACCCATCAAGTGCTGGGCCGATTACGGCAGGCAGGTCTAGGCGCTCGGATGATCCTGCACCGTCGGCTCCATGCGTTCGGAGCGGGCGAAAGCCAGATTGTGGCCATGTTGCCCGGGCTGATCAAAACCGACGAAGGTCCCCAGGTGGGCATTACCGCCCAGGAAGGAACAATCACCCTTCGCATTGCCGTTGAAGGCCCCACCCTGGAAGCCTGTCAGGCGGCTGCAGAACCGATCATCGAGCAAATCCGCCAAAAATTGGGCCATCTGCTCTTCGGCGAAGAAGACGACGGCTTGGAAGATGCGGTCATCCGGCTTTTGCGGCAGCGGCAACAACGACTGGCTGTGGTGGAATGGGGAACCGAGGGGTTGGTCAATCGTCTGTTGGCTGGTGTGCCAGAAGGCGCTGGCTTTTACCTGGGCGGGCTGGTGGTGGCGGATGCGGCTGGGCTAAAGCAAGCTCTCGGCCTGGCGGACGAGGTGCTTCAGCAGGCAGGGGTTCGGAGTGCGGCCACAGCCGAAGCCATGGCCCGCCGAGTGCGAGAAATCTTCCCCACGGACTGGTCCTTGGCCGTCCCCTGTTTTCCCCCATACCATCCCCAGGCAGAAAAGCCGGAACTGGCTGCCCTGGCCCTGGCCCGTCCTGATGGCAGTGTAAAAAGTCGCACCTTGCCCTATGCGGCCCATCCCGCCATGCTGAAAGTGCTTTTTGCGAAACATGCCTTGAACTTCCTCCGGCTGGAACTGCTAGGGGTAGGCTCCTAACAGATGGAAACGGGAATATTTCCGCCAACTGGGGGGCCTTTTCTTGTCATCCCTGGCAAAGCAGGCATTCAGGAGGCGAACTCTTCTGGCTGCACTGGGCCTAGGCAAGGGCATTTTCTGGGGCCATAGGGAGAGAGCCCTGGAAAAAAGCCTTATATATTGTGGTCTAACTTTTTTAAGCACAATAGATTGGGTCAGGCCCTGTTTCTTATCCGCCCTATAGTAAACAGGGGGCGGGGGTACCTACTGCTGGAGGGCTTACCGTGGCAGGCCCTGTTTCTTATCCGTCCCATAGTAAAGAGGGGGCGGGCACTTGTCCCCCCTCAGTAGCCACGATAAACTAGTAATTTTGGGCTAACAATTCAGCCGAATGAACCAACCTGGGCTTCCTCTCCGAGTGGGAATCTAGGCGCCAACAGGGGAGTGTGTGTTCTCTCTGGAGACTGGACGAAAGAATATCTAACTATAGAGGCGTTGAGGGCCTCGATCGAGAGCTTTGGCGGGTCGAAGAGGCTACGACGGGCCGGGCGTCTCCACACCGGAGGCCACTTCATTTGGCGGAAACATTTCGTTTTGGCTAGACAGAGTAGGCACGTATCCCAAAAGAACCTTGAGAATCTAGCAAAGTGGGAAGATTAGGGGATGGGTAGTACCTGGGCCAAATGACGGGCCCTAGCATTCCTACGAAAGCAGGAACGCAGGTGGTTGTGTGAGTTTATTTTGTTGTGGATTTCCGCGTGCGCGGCAGGCAGAGCTAACAGTTTTCCTCGGATCAACCAGGCAGAATCTTCGTTCGGCGGAAGTGCTACGGGGTTTGAACAGGTGGGCGATTTGTTGGTTAGGAGGGGTTCTAACCGTAGCCGAAGCGATCCTAGTGAGTTGGGAAAATCCTAGTGATTTGGGAAAGAAGTCCCGGCTGGGGAGGAGATAGAAGCAAGGAGGATGCGCATGGGAGCTGTGCAGCGGGAAAAGATACGCTTGGGCAACGGAGGGCCGGAGCGTCTGGGCGATGAGGGGCGGCTTGCTTGTTCGCCGCTGGAGGAGGCATTTCGCCGCTGGCAAGATGAACTTTTAGGTATGCTATATATTCTTTTAGGCAGCCTTCGAGAGGCGCAGGAGGCGTTTGCGGAAACATTTTTGTACTGTTGGGCGCATAGGGATCTTTTATCCAGTTTACAAGATCGCAAGCTATGGATCTTCCGGGCTGCTTTGGAGACGGCCCGGCAACGGCGCGCAACGGCTTGGCGACGACGATGGCGGCTGTGGAATCTGGACAGTGCGGATAGGGAGAATCAGGCGGCCAATCCCTCCAACCTACCGCCACCCGAAGAAAATTGCTCCCCCCAAGTAGCCTTTTGGCGTCGGGTGCTTATGGAACTGCCGCCGGAAGAACTGGAAGTGTTTCTTCTTCGTCAAAACGCTCAGATGAGCTATGAGCAGATTGCCGATCTGTTACAGAGTCCGCTGGGCGTAGTAAAAATCCAGATGCGGCGGGCGGTGGCCAAATTGCGGGAGGCTGCGGGCGCCCAATCCCTCGCTTTTGCCGACCAACCCCCTACCGACGGTTCCCTCCCTCTTGCCCCAGCCAAGACAGAAGCTCTGCAGGTGCGGATTCTTCCCGGTCCTTCCGGCTCTCCTGCAGAAGCCGAAGACCAACCAAAACCCCAAACCATCCCTATCCTCCCAAGAGAATAATCGGTCCTTCTCAGGCTATGGTTTCTGAGTTCCGTAACCCCCTGGGTACCCTAGCCTGGTTGCGATAGCATAACGGGTTCTTGTCTGACGTCGGCCTCTTGGACAAGATTTTTTACAATAGACGCTAAGAGCGTGTTTGAAAAGGCCTTGGCAACCAGCAGGATCGCTTCTGGCCTGATGGGAGAGGCCGGCAAGCAAAGCTCGCCTGGGGGCGGGACGGAGTGGGAGGCACCTCCAGCCTCCGCCCGGGCACGGTCTCCTCCGGTAAATGGGCCTTTCCAAACAAGCTCTAAGGGATGCTTTGGCGATTTGTTTGCAGCCGGGAAGATGTGATCTTTGACTCCCCCAGCCAAGGAGAGCGTGGTTTGGAGCAGCGCGGCATAGTCTGCAGGGCTGAGGATATGTTTGGATTTTTCAAAATGGAACATTTTAGGCGAATGATGCAACCTGGCATTCCTGCGTAAGCAGGAATCTGGTTTTTTCGACGGATTTCTGCTTTCTGGATTCCCCGCTTCCGCGGGAATGAGACTGGGAGGGGTTCTCCATAAAAAGAGGAATTTCCTTCACTCGGCTGAGATGTTACTCAACAATCAAATCGGCTTTGTCCCGAACCGCCCGAAACATTCCGGCATTTTAGGAGGGTGGAAGGTTTTAGGGGGCAATTCAAACGGGAATAAGATGCTTGGCTTCTGAAACACAGGAGGTCTTAGGAGTGGAACCGGAGCAGGAAGCACGGCTTTGGGAGTTGTATTATGGGCTGCTCAGTGGGGAGGAAGCGGCTGAGCTACAAAACCGGATTGCTTCTGATCCTCAGTGGGCAGAGCTGTGGGCCCAGGTGCAGCAGAAGGCGGGTTTGGTGGGGGAGGCGGCCCGGCTGCAGACAGATCCCCTGCCATTACCTTCTGCCCAATCAGCCGACTCGGCAGCTTCGGGGGATACAGTTTCGCCCGAACCCACCGCTTATCCTCCTCTGTTAAGCGAATCGGTTCGGAGCGTTGGGGCGGCAAGCCGGCCCAAACTTTTCTCGAAACCGGCGTCGGCTAAACGAGCGGACCGATGGGCGGTATGGGTTGTGTACGTAAGTACGGGTATATTGCTTTTGGTCGCTTTGTGGGGGGCGCTGGTGCATCGGCATTATTTGCTGGCCTTGACGGGCCAGCACCTCCGCCTGGTAGTCCAGGGGCCGTCGGTTTTGCGCCGAGGGGTAGAAAACCATTTCCTGGTCCTGACCACTCGAGTCGATGGCCGACCGGTGGAAGCTCAAGTCGAATGGGCTCTGTTCGGGCCGGATCAAAAACGCTTCTTTAGCCAAAAAGAGACGACCGATCCCCAAGGGCAGCTCCGGGTGGTGCTGCCGGCCGACATGGATTTACCCCCATGGGTCCAGGTGCAAGTCCAAGCCGAAGCAGGCAGCCAACGCGAAACCCACCAACTCCGGCTGGAGGTGGCGCCGGTAGAGTATCAAACGTTTTTGGGGATGGATCGGCTGTATTATCGGCCTGGGGAGAAGCTGTTGTTTCGCTGCATCTCGGTGCCTCGGTTCCGCCGCCTTCCTCAAGAGCAGATGTGGGTAGAGGTGGAGCTGAGAGATGCCGAGGATCGCCCCGTAGCAGGCTGCTCACAGGAAGGCCGGACTTGGGAAGGGATCGGCTGCGGGGAGTTCCGTATTCCTCCGGATATGCCGGCCGGGCTTTATGTGGTAGTAGCTCGAAACGCCCAGCAACGCTTCCCCGAAGTGAGAAAACCCTTCTGGATTCTGTCCCCCAGGGAATCGGATGTTCAAGTGGCCGTGGAATTTCCGCAGGCTCCATACCATCCCGGCGAAACGGTTACTGCCCAAATCCAACTGCTGCAAAACGGCCAACCCCTCCCCAGGGTACCGCTCGAAATCCGAGCCGAGCTAGGGGCACAAATCCTTCATCGCGACTCCCTTCAGACCGACGGCCAGGGGCAATGTCGGATAGCGTTTCAGCTTCCGGAACGCCTGGCAGAGCAAGATGCGTGGCTGTGGGTGAAGCTGCTGGCCAGCCAGCCGCCGCTGATCACATGCAGACCAATCCCCTTAGATAGGTCGAAGATCCGGTGCCAGTTTTATCCCGAAGCAGGCCTGTTGGTGCCCGAGGTGGAGAACCGAGTGTATTTTTCGATCCGAGACGATCAAGGTCGGCCTGTGGAGGTGCGGGGACGGCTGTTGGATAGGCAGGATCGGCCAATAACCGAAGTCCATACCCGCCATCTTGGCCGGGGCGTTTTCCAATTTGTTCCCCTGAAAGACCAACAGTACCGGTTTGAGATTCTCCAGCCAGAGGGGCTGGCTGCACCGATAGAACTGCCGCCGGTGGCGGAGGCGCCGAAGGTACTGATTAAAACTTCTCTTGCCGTGGTTCCCCCAGCTCAACCCCTTCAGTTCCAGATCTGGACCCCTCCAGAGGTAAAAACTCAAGTGCCGTTGATGGTGGCGGTGGTTTGTCGGGGGGTCCTGGTAGCCCAGCAATGGTTGGTGCCTCAAATTCGCCAAGAGGGCCTGCCCAACGAAACGCCTGTCCAAATCCCCTTACCGCAAGATCTCTGGGGTCTGCTGCGCCTAAGAGTGTATGATTATAGCCGAAGCCCGCCAGTGCTATTGGCAGAACGGCTCTTGTATCGGCTCCCGCCAGAGCGCCTCCGAGTGGAACTGGGTTTGCCCCCAGAAGGCGCTCGACCGGGCAAATCCGTTACTCTACGGCTGAGTGTCCAAGAGGGGCAGGGATCCTTGATGTCGGCCATTGCCGGTCTATCCGTGGTGGAAGAAAGCTTTTTGGGTACGATGCCCGGCCTATGCCCGATCAGCCCGTTCTGGTGGTTGGACGAGCTGTGGGAAATCCCGGAAGACCTCGAACAAGCGGAGCAATTTCTTACAGATCACCTCCAAAGCCATCAAAACTTGGACTTGCTTTTGGGCACTTGGGGAGGCCGACTCCGACCGGTTGTTGGTAAGGATTCGGTGGGGCAGGTTGCCCAGCCCCAGGCCGAAAGCGGCTCAGGCCCCCTCGGTGTGCTCGCTCCGGAAGATGCCCCGCCGCTGGTTTTGGACAATCTCCATCGAATTCAAGCGAACTACCAACAAGCAAAAGAACTCTTTCAACAAGCCCGGCCCGAAACGCTCAATGCCATCACGTTAAGCAGTCTGTTGGGGGGAGCGGGGTTGGTGATGTTTGTGATTTTGGCCACGCTGCTTCAGGTGGCCGGAGGTCTTCGGATGTGGATTCCGGCGTTGGTAGGGGCTGGTATTTGTGTGGCCATTGGATTAGTTTTAGCCCATCCTGAATTGTTACGCCCCCGCAGTCCCTACGCCTTGCCCTTTGCCGAATATCCTGCCTGTGGCCATCTGGAAGGTTCCTTGGCTGGGGGCGAAACGGGTTCGGGCAGTGCCGTAGATGAACAAAAAAGCCCTCAGTTCGGGAGTTCCGTTCCTACAGGCCAAATGGCCCCGCATTTCCCGAAGGCCGCAGCTTCCCGACTCCCTGTGCACCTGGAAGACGGCCTGACCGGTCCATTTGGTGTGCCTCGGTCCACGCTCCGCCGACTGCTTTCTATCGGGCTGCAAGAAGCCCAGCAACTTGCCAGTCCGTCCTCGGCAAGCCAGTCTGGCCAACAGCTATCCGGAGGGCCTGCTCCGCCTCCCACCCCAAAGAAGCCTTTTCCTGCTGAGGAGAACCGCTCGGCAAAACCCGCCGATTCCGGGCCCAGGCCATCCGTCTCTTCCGCCTCTAAGGTCACGGAAGCTCTCCTGCAGTCTAACCCTTCCGCGGCAGTCCCGCCCCCTTCTGCAGAACCGACCTATTCCGAAACCCCCATGAGAAACGCCCAACTGCCTGCCTCGCCCAGCGGTTCCCGGTTTGTACTTCGGGAATATGCATATCGTGCAAGCCGAGCCGCTCAGACACACACACCGCTTGCCTCCCAGAGCCGGGCTGCCCACCAAAGCCACCCGGTTCCCCTATTGTATTGGCATCCGTTTTTTGTGATTGGCCCGGAACGAAGCGCCCAATGCCGATTCGATTTGCCCGAACAGCCCGCCTGTTTCCGCATCCGGGCTGACGTCCTGGCCCCAAACGGCCACATGAGCTTGGCCGAAACAAAACTGGTTTCTAAACCCCAACCCCTCAAACCACCCCCCAGCTCGGAAGAACCGCCGGCTAAAAGAGAACCGTAAAATCTCAGCCACCTGCCAGGAATTCATCGCCTTGTTGGGTTGGCGGAAGTTTTGCGGATTCGGCTCGCAGAGGCAATCCCTCTGGTACTAGACATCTGCCCAATTATTTTCCTGTTGTGGGGACTGCTTCCGGGGAAAAACCAGCCCCCCGACCAGACCTAGACATCTGCCCAATTATTCTCCTGTTGTGGGGGGAGTGTGAGTTAGGGCTGTTGAAGCGGGTAGCAGATGGGATTCATCGGCCAGATTGCTCTTCGGCAAACTGTTCGCTGGCTTCGACCAGCGCGGTCAGGTTTTCCGGCGGCGTCCGGGGCGAAACCGAACAGGCGCTACTGAGAATGTAGCCGCTGCCAGGGCTGCCGACCCGTACTATCTAGCTAGACCATCCGGCAATTCCTCCGGCCGGTCTGTTCCCCTGACGGCCGAAAGTTGCTGGACCAGCCGTCCGGCCCGATTCATAGGTACTCCACATGGTTTTGCATGTCCGACGGGTCCATCACGCCATGAAGAATAAGCAATATCTGAAGTAGTTGGCTGGCCTCATACTTAGCAGGATGACAATAGGCGATGCCGGCGTGTGGGAGGCCGCTGGCGGCCAGGCGGAGGTAATCCGCGTCAAAGGTTACGAGGACTCGGTTTTCAGCGGCGGCGAATTGCAGTTGGGCTTCGTCTGGCTGGTCACACCGGCCGGCCTCTTGCGTGGTCAGGACATCCACCCCGCGTTGTCGAAGCCCCCAGGCTGCCAAATACGGGATATGTTGATCGAGAAAAAAACGGAGCGGCTCACCCACCCAGTTTCTCCCAAAGTTTGGAAGGGAATTTGGGTTGCAGACCCCGGGACGTTTCCGCCTCTTCCCGCAGATCCTGTTCGATTTCTTCCCGGTGATCGAAGTAATAGGCCAGGGCTGCATGAACATCGGCCAAGCTGATTCCAGGAAACATTTGAACAATCTCGTCGGGCGTGTATCCCCGTTTTTCATGCCATACCACAATGTCCATCACCCGGATCCGATGTCCCACAATACACGCCCGGCCGCCGCAAACCCCAGGCGTCTTCGTAATGTGCTGAATTATCACATCCTCCATCACCATGCCTCCTTCCGAACGACAAACCCTCCCAACTCAACCACTAGGCGCTGGGCCCGGTGGATAGAGCCCCACCGGGAGACTAGATGCTTCCGGATCACCCAAGAGTTCTTTCCACGCAGGACTCCCTCCCCTGACTGAAACCGTAGGCGCCGAGTTGTTTTCCACTGGAAATCAATGGATCGCTCATTAAAAAACCATTATCCGCGCAAGATATCTGTCCAACAAGAGACAGTCTCGCTGCCCACCGGCCCGATGAAAAGTTCTATCAGGACTCCCAGAGGCCGGTTCTCCGCACCCTCGGTCCGCTCCCGCCTTTCGACGCTCCTGCTAGACTCTCACCAACCCCCTTTGATAATCTCCAGCCTAGGAGGAAGATTCCTTCGCTGCTCTTCGGCTCGAGATTCCACTTGCTGCCAGATTTGATAATCTCCAGCCTAAGAGGAAGATTCCTTCGCCCCCTCATTGTTGTCGGGCGAACTGTTCGCTGGCTTCGACCAGCACGGTCAGGTTTTCCGGCGGCGTCCGGGGCGAAACTGAACAGGCGCTGCTGAGAATGTAGCCGCTGCCAGGGCTGCCGACCCGAAGCCGCCACAGGGCATCCGCCTTGACTTCGTCCCGGCTCTTTTTCAAGAGGGTGTTGACCGGGTCGATATTGCCTTTGAAAAACAGCCGATGACCCACGCGCCGTTTAGCATCCTCCAGATCGACCGTGCCCAGCGGCGGCGGGTCCAGCGTGTCGATCCCGTCCATGCCCGCATCGGCCATCAGTTCCAGCCGATCGCCGATCCGGCCACAGGTGTGCACATAAACCGGCAGTCCCTCCTGGTGGACCGCCTCGGCCACTTTGGCTTCATACGGAAGCACAAACTCCGCATATTGCCTGGGCGAAATGAACCCACCGCCCGCAAAGGCCGACGAAATCAAAATGGCGTCCACCCCACGCCGGGCAAACCGCCGAGCCAGGTCCGCTGTGCCTTCCGCATAGGCCGCCAAGATGGCATGACAGCGGTCCGGCTCGTCCAATAGATACATCAACCCTTGCTCGTAGCCAAACAGCTCCATCAGTTGCGTAAACGGCGAAAAGACCTCCGCATGGACGGAAACCTGCCCGGCCGTTTCCGCCAACACCAAATCCACCGTGCGCCAGATGTAGTCGGGCCAATAGTTGCTTCTGTCGGGCCGGTAGGGTTCCATGCCGAAGTAGAAGGGATATTTTAGGCCGCCCGGCCCATGGGGATCGTCGTAGTAGATCTGTTCTGGATCGACTTCCTGGATGGTCGGCCTGCGGCGGCCGACGGCAGGAAAATGCTGCACGTTGTCGTCGGCCGGACAGCGGGCAATATCGCCGTTTTTCCAATAGACGGTTTGGCTGCCGTCTGGATGGGTTTCGATCCGCTGGACCCACCGCATCCAATCCGGATCGGTCCCCAACAGATTGATCAAGATGCCGTCAAATCGGTACCGCCGCTGCAAGCTGACCAAGGCCCGGGCGAATCCTTCGCTGGTGTACCAAAGCTCCACGGGCCGCACATCCGTATTCAGCAGATAATGGCCGATGGCCAACTGACACATAACCGGCACCCGATCGACCGGCTCATGGCGCATGGCCGCCGCCACCCGCTCCCGCCCACTCATCGGAAACGTTGCCATGCCAGCTTCCTTTGACGGAAATGCTCTTCGGACATTCCAGCCAACCCCGGCGTTCGGTCTTCTTTTCCAATTTCCACGTTCCGGTAGAGTTCGGGTCTGGAAAGGATGCCGCCAGCCGATTTCCGACTCCCCATAGAGTTCGTATGTGGAAACAGTCCCGGCAGCCGATTTCCCACCGTAGAGTTCGTATTTCCCAAGCTTACAGCCAGCCCATGTGTTCCATCCACTGGTAGAGCCAGGGCGGCGTCCAAGGGTTCCAGGTGGGGTAGGCGGCCGAGGCCACCGAAATGCCCAGCAGCAGCAGGGCAAGCAGTCGGCCCCAGCGGCGCTGGGCCAGCCAATCCACCGTCGGAATCATCCCCAGCAGCCAAAGCGGCGCAAACCAAAACATCCACCGGAATCCACAGCTCTGGCCGCCGTAGTTGAGCTCCTTGACAATCCCAATGTAAAAGACCAGAGCAGCCAACGAAGCCAGAAGTACGGCCCCGGCCAACCCCCGAAACCCTTTGACCGGCGGGCGAAGCAGGCCCATGACAAGCCCCACCGCCGTCAGGAGCCAAATCGGCGTGAGCGAAAACACCCCGTGATGGCCAACCAGAGCGTGGAAGGCGTATTTCAGTCGGGACGGTTCCCCACGGTCGATCCCCTGCGGATTGCGCCAGTAGCTTTCCCGGACAATGAGCTTGTCGCCTCGGCGCAGGGTGTATTCATAGTCGTACCAGTTTTCCTCTTTGACCGTTGCATGGCGGCGGGCATACGGCGGGATGGGCGTGCCGTGGGCGATCCAATTGGTCCCCAGCATGGCGGCGGCCACCACCAGCGCAGGCGGCAGGTAATACAAAACGGTTCGTCCCGGCGCCTTCCACAATAGTCCCAGCGTCAGCAGCCCAAAAAACGCTAGAGCAGGCAGTTCATTGGCGACGGCAAATGCGCCGAAAAGCCCGGCCAGCACAAAAAGCCACCCGCGCCGGTCCTCGTCGAACCAGATCGGCGCCGCAGCGGCCAAGGCGACCATCGCACTCACCGCCCCTACTAGATGATTGTTCAGCACCACGGCGAACGTGGTAAGAAAAGTGCCGAAGGCCCCGGCAGTTAAAATAAACAGCTTGGTCCAGGTGTGCTGGGCCAATCGGTCGGCCAACCGGGCCAAAAGCCAAAGATATACTCCAAGCGGAATCACATTGACCAGCACCAGCAGCGTCCGCCCCACCAGATACGGCCGTTCCGCCATCTTCCAGCCCAGGAGGTGATACATGATCCAATACGGCCCGGCGATCAGGGTGGGCAGAAGGGGCGGCTTGCTGGAGTACAAATGTCCTTCATCCGGCCCCAAACCGCCCCGGCCCCGTTCGTCGTGCTTGATCATGTCGATCGTATCCCAACCCGGCTCCTGGATCACCTTGTCGATGGCATAGGGGACCCAGCGTTTTTCCTTCTGGCCATCTCGTTCCAGTTCGTCATAGACCCACAGGTCCGGCTCGACCAGGGCGCGCACGGTGCACCATCGGCTCCGGTCGTTGCTGCTTAAGAACGGTCGCATGACCGACAGCCGATCCCGCCGGTAGCGGATTTCCCACTCCTGGAGGGCCTTTTCCAACTCCTGCCCGGCCAAGCCTTGGGCCATAAGCTCCTGACGTTTGGCGGCCTTGGCTTTATCCAGCTCTTTGAGCCGTTCGGTATAAACATGCAGCATGTTCACCGAATCGACCGCCATCAGCCGACCTATCACCACCGCCAGCCCGGCGGCAATCACCACCCAAGCCGCCAAACGAAACGTCCCAGGCGAGATTTTTTCCGCTCCCATCGGTTCCGACGGATTCATCCTGGATTCTCCTATCTGGGTAAAAGGCGCCATCTCCTACTATCGGGAAAAGCCCACATCTGCTAATCTTGCTAATCTCGGGAAAAAGCCGACTATAGGCATGGTTGCGAGCCGGAAGCGGTTGAATTCTCTCCAGCCAGAGGGCCTGAAGGCAAAGCCGAAGCCTCAGGCGTCGGAGAGGCCGCTCCCGCCGGGATGCATTCGGCAATCGAGTAGGGCTTGGGGCCTGCACCGTACAGAGCGATCATGGCCTCGGCCACCAGTCCCAGGGCCATGCACTGACCGCCCAGCACCAGAAGCCCCACTCCGGCCACAGCCAACGGTTGAAGAGGAAAATGGGCCAGCAGCCACCCGGGCCACCACTCCGCCCAACTGCCCAGGCAGTATAGCAGCACCAGCAGGCCCAACACCATCATCATTAGACCTGCTACGCCTAGCAGGTGTTGTGGTCGGAACCCGAACCGGGTCAAAAACGTTACACTCAGCAGATCGAGCACGCCTTTGACAGCCCGGCTAGGGCCATATTTCGATCGGCCGAATTGGCGTGCCCGGTGGTGCACCGGCGTTTCGGTTACTCGGAAGCCCCGGGCGGCGGCCAAGACCGGCACCAGCCGATGCATCTCCCCGTAAAGTCGCACCTCCCGAACCACCTCCCGGCGATAGGCCTTCATGCCGCAGTTATGATCGTGCAGGCGCACCCCAGTCAGCCGACGCACCACATAGTTGAACATCCGAGAGCCGATCACCTTGCCCCAGGGGTCCTGCCGATGCCGTTTCCACCCACTGACTAAGTCAAATCCTTCCTCCAGTTTGGCCAGCAGTTTGGGGATTTCGTGCGGATCGTCCTGAAGGTCGGCGTCCAGAGTGATAATCACTTCTCCGTTGGCGGCGGCAAAACCGGCGTCCAAGGCAGCCGCCTTGCCAAAATTGCGACGAAACCGGACGCCTCGAACCCGCTGGTCCTGCTCAGCCAAACGCCGAATCACCTCCCAGGAACCGTCCGTCGAACCGTCATCGACAAAAATGATCTCCATTGAATACCCATGAACCGACCCCAGCTCCACCAATTCCTGGTAAAGTTTTTCTAGACTCGGCTCTTCGTTATACAGAGGAATGACCACCGAAAGCATCTATCGGAATTCCTTGTTGGACGTGAACAACAGACGGACGTGCTCTATCGGGAAGTCTTACGAAGAATGGGCCTTTCGGATCGCGGCGTACCAATAACTTCCGTATAGGATAGCCGATATTCCCAGTTCTGCCACTAACCAGATCAGGCGCAATAGCACCGCACTGGCCAAGGCGGCGGCTTTGCCCACCTGGGGGGCCAAAAGACTCAAAAGCACCGCCTCTCGGACCATCAGGCCGCCCGGGACCAAAGAGACAAACCCGGCCACCACGGCCAAAGCTACCGTGGCAGTCCACCGACTCCATTGACCGACCGAGCACCACTGGACTTCCACTCCCATTCCCCGAAGACAACAGGCTAAACTTAGCCCCAAGACCACCCAACAACCTCCCATATAGGCCCAGCCCAGCAGCATGACCGGAAGGCGGTATCCGGCAGCCGCTTTTTCGGCCCAGTCGCCTGGTTGCACCGAATCGCCATTTGCTTTCGCCGAATCGCCATTTTCCGGCCAGCGGAGCCAACCTAGGACCATCCGCACCACCGAAGGCAACGTCGGCAGGCCAGATACCACCATCAACCCAAGCGACAAAAGCATCAGCCCCGGATGCTCCCGAAACTGGGCCAATAAAATGGCCAGAGCCAAAAACGCCCCCACCGCCATCATGGTGAGCGTTTCAATGAAGGTGCTCACTGCGGCGATGGCCAACTGGACCCGTTGGCTGGAAATCAGACCAGCCCGCAGCACAATCACCATCGCTTTACCGGGGACATATTTGCCCAGGTGGCTGATATAGTAGGCCCGGAGGCTTTCGGCCAGATGCGGCTTTTGGCCCAAACGGTGGAGCATTTGATGCCAAAACAGGGCTGGACCGAGAAGTCCCACCAGATATACCCCCCCGGATAGGTAAGCCCAACCCCACTGTAATCGCCACTGCCCCTGCTGAAGCTCCTGCCATCCTTCTTGCAACGTCTTTCGGACGAACCACAGGAGCAGCAGCACCACAAGGAGTTTGGCTAGTCCCAATAGCCAGGGCCGGGTAGTAGGCCAGGAAATCTTCACTTGGGTAATATACACAAAATAGATAAAATAAAAAAGCCGGGCAGGCTAACCCTCTCCGGGTTCTCCATGACATCCAAATCCCAACGGAAGGCCTTCGGGAGGCAGAGCCCCCAACCAAAAACCTCCCCTAGATCGGCCTACCCACACGAAACACTCATTCTACTAGATGGGCTTTGCCAAGACAAAGCCCGGCGACAAAGCCCGGCAGAAGGAACCATTATCCAGCTAGGTTCCGCATCCAGCAGAGGGGAAGCGTTTTCGGCCAGCATACCCCAGCCAAGCCAGCCCCGCCAGCAGAGCCAATAGCCCACTGGCCGGCTCCGGCACCGCCGCCTGCAACTGCAAGATTTGCCAATTCTCCCAGGGGCCTTCGCCCGGAATGACATCCAGCAGCCAGCGGCTATTGGGCGGCTCATCGCCCGCTAAAACCAGATTCGTCATGTCAATCCCGCCCGAGGCATACACGATATGGAACGTATCGCCTAAGCCAGGCGCATAGCCGCCCAGAAACTTCACCAAAAGCGTGCCTTGTAAATCAGCTTGACCGTGTACGATAACCGTGTCATAGCTGGTCGGGCTGGCCAGTTCGATCTCCAAGGTACCGGCAGGCGCTTGAGTGTAATTGCCGTAGATGGTCGTCGAACCGATGGATCGGCCTGGCGCCAGCAGGCCGCCCTGCTGAGTAAGATCAAACGCCACGCTGGCCGTGCCAAAGGTATCCACATGCAATGTGCCGCCGGTCCAGTTGAACGAGGCGGTCCCTGTAGCGCCTTTGAGGATTTGTTCAGCTGACAACACACCGCCGGAGAAGTTCAGGGTGCCTTTGGCCCGGTCGGAGCCGCCCACGCTAAGCTGAATGGTCTGGGCCTGGAAGTTGCCGCCCTTTAGGTTCAGGGTGCCGATGCCGCCTTCGCCAGCCACCGCACCTCCCTGCGGCGGCTGGCCGTAGCCGATGGTTACCGTATCGGCTGTTACAGTTCCCGCCTCCATCGTCATCACCGCTTCCACTTTACCGGCGGTACCGCTCAAAGGATACAGATGATAGCCAATGGTCAGTTCACTAAGATTGGCGTTGAATGTGCCGCCGGTTAAATCTAGCGTGCCTCGAGCAATATCAGCGCCGGTAGTGCTGTCCTGATAGCCAACGCGTAAGATCGCCTTGCCGCCGCTCGGGCCGGTAAGCGTTAATGTACCGCCGGAGGCAATATCCATATACCCTTGGGCCTTGTTTCGTCCGACATACATGGTGCTGGTCTCGATGGTGGTCTGCTGGCCCAGGTGTACGGTCCCTTTGACCGTTGGGGTATAACCGGCCGTGGAATGGCCGATGGTAATCGTCGCAGCCGAAATACTCACCGGCCTATTGGTCGGTAGCCAAACAGTGCCCTCCACCGCCTGATTGAGATCCACCGTAAGCAGGCCCACCTCGATTGCCGAAGCCGCTATACTGACCGCCGGAGAAGCAAGATTCCGCAGATCGAGGGTTCCGGCAGTAGGATTGCTAGGATTGATGCTACTGCTATTGCGATAGCCGACGCGGAGACTGCCGCCGCCCAAGAGGGTGAAATTGCCAGCCACATTCACGGTGGGGTTACTGGTTCGGCCATTGCCGCCCACCCAGAAGTTTCTTACTTCCAAGTTGCCTTGGACGGAAACAGTGGCGGGGCCGTCGATGCTGACCGTGCTCGTGCCGACGCCGCCAAGGATACCGCCTTGAACCGTTAACGTGCCGCCGGTTAGGTTCAAGGTACCTTGGCTTACCGAGGTGCCAATGCCCATTTGGATATTTCCGGCTACGGTCAACGTGCCGCCGCCCATATTGAGCGTGCCGATTCCCTGTCCGAGATTGCCGTCCGCGGCCACGGTCCCTTGGCCGAGAATGATGCTATTGGCCGAGACAGTACCGGCATGAAACGAAAGGACGCCGGTGCTGGTGGTGGTATATTGATTTCTTCCCACCCGATAGCCGATGACCAGTTCATCCAATTGGGCGTTAAAGACGCCGGCGGTCAGATCCATCGTTCCCGTAGTCGTATTGCCGGTGGCGATGGTGCAGGAGGCAATCCACAGATCGGCCAACAGACCGGTAGAACCTTGCAGGGTGAGCGTACTACCGCTGGAGAGAAAATCGAGCAAGGCATTTCCCCGGCTACCGGCCACGGTAAGAAGATCGGTTTTGATGGTATTGGATTGGCCCAGCCGGAGCCTCGTTTGCTGAGGATTGGCGCTCCAGATGTCATACTGAGAAATCAGGATGGTTCGGGCGTCGATAGTGTTTGTCTGGGCGAGTTTCACCTGGGCATAAGGTTTTCCGTAGTTTGGGTCGCTGCCGCCAACGCGCTGGCCGATGATCCACTGGTCTAGGTAAGCGGTAAACTCACTCGCCCCGCTAAGATCGACGGTGCTTTGGGGATTATTAGTAATTTCGGCGGTAGAACGGGCGATGTAGAAATTGGCCCGGCCGGTAGCAGAACCAATCGTTAATGTGCCGCCGGAAGCAGTGTAATTGCCCGTGGCGCCGTCCACTCCGATGGCCAACAAAGCGCCCACGGTCAAATCCCCAGCCGTTTGCTGCAACGTGCCATTGCCGGGATAACTTGTGCCGGAACTGTTATGGCCGATCCATAACGAAAGCGCCGCAGCCCCCGCCTGGGAAAGGCTAACCGTATGGTTGTTGCCGATGTAAGCAAGCGAATTGGCTGTTGGAACGCCGCCGGTCCAATTGTCCGCCGTTTCCCACCTGCCATCGCCCCCGCCATTGGTAAACTCGGTAACCGTAGGCGTCTGCGAAATAACGACCGAATTGGCCAGGCCGTCCAGTTGCGTGCTACTTAGTGCAGTGGCCAAACTAAAGACCATCCGGTCGATGGAAAACCCGTTTTCCCGAGGCCGAATCCGAAACTCGACTAAACCTGGGGCGGAGACAGTATAGCCAACCCCACTATTTCGCCAGCCGTACTGGCCCTCTGCTTGCCCAGAGTAGCCGGGATAAGCTGTATTCGGGTAGGCATCAAATGAGTCGGGCCGAAACATAGAATCCTCACTGCCATACCCACTAGGATCCACCCCATCTTCAAACGCACTGTCCCGGAGGTACCACCGATAAGTGCCTGGGGTGGTGAAATAGATTTTATAGATGGCAATGCTGGTTTGGACTTGCCCGAAATTCGCCAAAATAGCGGCGTTGCCGGACGCATTGGTGCTGGCAGGTAACAGATACTGGGTCTTAGGGTACCGATTGGGAACCCCCCAGTTGGGATGTTGATAGGGATTAGCGGTATCGATGATCCGCCAATCGGTGCCCGTCTGATTGAGGGGGTCGGCCCATTCGGCTTCCAGGGCGATGTAATTATCGCCCGGGCGCTGGAAGATGATGCCGGCCTGTGCCTGCAGGCCTGCAAAACCCAACAAGAATAAGCCAGCCGCTATCCTACTGCAGGAGATGAAAGCTGCTCGGTACATAGCTGCGCCTTTCCTGGAAAAAATAATCAAATGTTCATGTAATCGAGGCATCCCTCCCGCTCCGACTTCTCGAATCCCTTTTCAGTTTAATTAGAAGCCGATTTGAGTTCAACAAATAGGCCCTTCTTTTTTCCGTGATCGGAGGGAATAGGGGCATTTTTGGCCAATTGCCCGTCAGCGATAAGCTAAACTTCCATTGGGGATACTCCGTTTGGAGGGAGAAAAGGAAGACTGGCATGGAAACAACGAGGGAAGCTATAGAATTCCCGGCGGTAAAGGGCAATCCGGCGTTGGCCCGGCTTGCCGCCCGAATTGGGGAGATATCCACCCTCCCAGAGGTGGTTTACCGGATTCTGACCCTGGTAGAAGACCCAGATACCGGGGCGGCGGAGCTAACGGATGCGGTTCGCAGCGACCCAGCATTGGCCATGCGCGTCATGCGAACCGTCAATTCTCCATACTACGGCCTAGAACAGAAGGTCTCCGATCTGCAACAGGCGATTGCCATTTTGGGCTTTCGAGAAATCCGCAATTTGGCCCTGACAGCCCATGTGGCTTCTTTGTTCCATACCAGTGAGGGATATAAATATTACTCTCGAAGGGGGTTGTGGGGCCATCTGGTCGCCACCGGCATGGTAGCCCGCTTGATAGCCCAAACCACTGGCCGCATCCCCCCCCATGAGGCATATCTGGCCGGGTTGCTCCATGATCTGGGCCTGATCCTGCTGGACCAATATGCCCACAGCAGTTTCTGCCGGGTGGTGGATGCCCTCCAGCCGGATCGGCCCACCTGCCAGGTGGAAATGGAAGTGCTTGGCTTTACCCATGCGGAGCTGGGGCAGACGGTAGCTGGCCAGTGGAACCTGCCGGAACATCTCAGCGCTGCCATTGGCTTCCATCATCAGCCCGAAGGGTGCCAAGGTGCCTACCGAGCCTTGGTCTGTGCGATAGCGGTAGCCAATTTCCTGTGCCATCGGCAGGAGGTTACCTCGTTAGGGGTAGCCAATATACCCCTGCCGCCGCCGGAAATCTTTGCCGAACTGAACTTGGGCCGCGAAGAACTTAATCAGATAGTGGCCCAATTGGAAAAAGCCCTTCGCTCGGCCGACATGATGGCTGTTCTGCATGTGCGATAATCGGGGGAATCGGTAATCTTATGGCCACTGGGTAGGTAGAATCCCCTAAAAGGATTCCGCAAGATTTCTATCTGGGCAGGGGCCCCGGCGGCAGCGCCGACATAGGGCTGGGGGTAGAACCGGCAGGTTCTGCAGGGGGGATAGCTAATTGGATGCCAGGGCGCAAATGTTCAATATCGTTGCCCAGCACCTCTTTGTTCAGCTCGTAGATTTCCACCCATCGGCTCGGCTTGCCCAATAGATACCGGGCAATCTCATAAATGGTGTCGCCCTCCTGGACAATGTAAACCCGGTACGTCCTTCCGGAAGGGACAACCGGAGGGCTAGCTCCTGGTTGAACCGGAAGCCCTCCCGGAGAAGTTGCCGAGGGGCCGACGCCCGGCCCAGCTCCCGCAGCCATTCCAGCAGCTCCCCCAGCAGGTGCCGAAAGAGCCTCTTTCGTCCCACTAGCAGGGCACAAATGCGGATAGAGCCGCTGAAGCTCTTCTCGCTCCGGAATGATCAATTGATCCCCCAGGCGAAGCTGTTCTGGACGAGCAATGCGAGAACGATTGTACTCGGCCAATGCCTGATAATACGTTCCTGTGCCATAGAAACGTTCCGAAATCGTCCAATAGGAATCCCCCGATTGCACCACATACAAGCGAGGCGTTGGCAACGCAGCCGAGGGCTGCAATGGGGTGGGCGAAACTGGGGGTCCAGCCGGCTGGCTCGGAAGAGCAGTTGGCGCCCTTGCACTGTCGGTAGAAGGAGCAGCCGACAACACCGGGGATTTTGCAGGCACAGAAGCTCCCTGGCTAGAAGTTCTACCGGCTTCCAAAGTCCCTCCGGGGGAAACACCGGCGGACAAACTCGGTGGGCTGTAGGGAGAAAAAGCATCCACCGAAGGCGGCGGCCCACTGGGAGAAGAGGAGCGATTTTCTTGCGCCTGCCCCTCTTGGAGGGAGGTATTATTCCCCATATTGGGGGAATGAAGGAGGATCGGCCCCGTCGCACTTCCCGACGGTGCGCCAACAGGCTCTTTCGGAGATAAACTCGAGGGGCTAGAGGCAGTACGGCTGTCTGCTCTTAGCGGATTGTTGCTAGCGCCAAGCGATTCCCCAGACGGAAAGAAATTCGTCGGGGCAGAAGAGGCTGCCAGATTGTTGCCCCCAAGGGCGCTGCTCCCACTTGGCCCCCCAGCCGATGCCTGGCCTGAAGCTTTTCCTTCCCCTTGCGTGGCCTTGCCCGCTGCTAAAGCTGGTGAAGGGGAGGGGAAAGCCGGGCCATTTTTCTCCCTGGCTGCGGCAGTTCCGGTGGTTCCAGAGGGTGGCTGTTTACCCCCCCCCGTCCAACTAGAGGGAATCCATGGAGTTGGTTCAGAGGACGGGGATGGTCGGGCAGAACTGGGTGTGCCCTGGACCACAGTTGGCTTCGGTACCGGGGAATCGGCCTGGCTGGCAGGGGAAGAACTGCCCGGAGTTGGTGAGGCGGCCTTGGCTGTGGCCTGTTTGGCCTCCTCAGGAGCTCCAGTACCAACAAGTCGCTTTACCAGCACCACACCCAAAACAATCACCAATACCAAGACCACGGCCAAACCGATCTTGGTTTCCCTGGTGAAAAGTGAGGTTTTTTCTTCCTCAAATTCCGAATCCGGAAAGGATTCTTCTTCGCTGTCCGAAAGGGACTCCTCCTGGGCCTCCACTTCCGAGAGTCCTTCTGCTTGGTGGCCCTCGTCATAATTGGGGCGATCCGTAAAATCTCGTTTGCTCATCGGCTGCCTCCTTTTTGCCGGGTATATACCACCCATTTAGTTCGTTTTGACCTCCATCCGGGGGATTAGCCTCCGTGGCCTGAGAGTAAATACCCCCAACATCCTTTTTATCTTGGGTTGTGCAAACTGAGAAGTCTTCTGTTGTCTAAACGGAGAAGGTGGTCCTATTTGGCACAGGCCGGTGGTGTTTCCACCTAGCCAGAGGTTTTTTGCCCAAACTGAGAAAGCGGGTTCGGGTCGGACAAAACCTTATCGTCGGACTGTTTTCCGTGGCTTGGTCTTATCGACTCCGTAATATTTGCCCGTCTCTTCAGACAAGATCTTATCTTCGGAGTATTCTCCACCTTGTATGCTTTAACGAATTTTGAAAAACACTGCAAGGCGATTCCGCGAAAATATCAACGTTGGAAGGCCAACTCCTCTTCTTGAGGAGGATCAATTAGACCAATCGGGGGGTTAAGCGCTGGGCATGTTTGCGTCCTAGGCCATCGTTTCTATTTTTGCCCGGGCTTGGGCTACTCGAAGTTTAGCGCTTCGGGAGCGGGGATTTTGCTCGATTTCGGTTTGGCTAGGGCGAATCGGCCGCCGGGTCAGCACTTCTAACCTTTGGTCCGAGGTAAAAGCCTGTTTGACTAACCGATCTTCCAGAGAATGAAAGCTAATGACCGCCAATCGGCCCCCGGGAAGCAAACACTTGGGCAACCGGTGCAGAGCCGTTTTCAAAAACTCCAGTTCCTGATTGACGGCAATCCGAAGGGCCTGGAAGGTCCGGGTTGCCGGGTCGATTCGGTCGGTCCGTTGGCGGGGCAGGCACTGATGGATAATCTGCACCAATTGCCCGGTGGTGGTAATCGGGTTCTGCTGCCGGTAAGCCACAATCGCCTGAGCAATGCGTCGGCTATACCGCTCCTGGCCATACTGCCAAATTAACTCCGCTAACTTTTTGGCCGAAAGCCGGTTCACCAATCGCCAAGCAGGCTCCCCTCGGGTTGGGTCAAACCGCATATCCAGCGGCCCGTCCTGAGAGAAACTAAACCCCCGGCAGGGGTCAGCCAGTTGCAGGCTGGACATCCCTAAATCCAGCAAGATCCCATGCACCGCCTGAATACCTAATGCCTGCAAAATCTCTGGTAAATCAGCAAAATTGCCGTGTACCAGCTCTACTGGCAGCCCGGCCAGCCGATCTGCCGCCGCTTCTAAAGCCGCCGGGTCCAGATCCACTCCGATGAGTTTCCCCGTGGGCCCAAGCCGCTGGGCAATTGCCAAGGCATGGCCCCCGCCACCCACCGTACCATCCACAATCACCTGTCCAGGCCGAGGATCCAGCCACTGCAGCACCTCCGCCACCAATACAGGCACATGTTCTGCCGAAGAAGAGTTCATCAAACCATTTCCCCCGCTGGGTTACCTTTAGCATCCTCCCCTTTGGGGTCTATAAACCCAGGATTGCCAAAACTCCCCACTGCGCTGTGGGAGAGCCAGAACCAGTGAGATCTGGCAGCCTCCTGATTGGCGGCAGCGCCCTCCCCAGTTAAGGGGGAAGATACCCCATGAAAAAAAGCACTCTACCCCGAATGCCTCCTTGCATCCGGGGTAGAGTGCCACAGGAAGTCCTGGTACCCGGAAGTACCAAGCTTCCTTTGTGCCCTACGGGGAGGTAAACCTTCCTGGCCCCTCTTTGTTTTATTTTTCCGAGACCGCCGGGCAAAAACCAACACACAATCGGACCCCAGTCGGTGGCCGAAAACCGGGGCGATGGCGGCCTCCACGATCCCGCAGGGCAAACGGACGGTTGGCCCATGGGAACCCAGCCTTTTGGGGTTCGTTTTATCTTCCTCCTCAGCCGAACGGATTAGAAAGGGTATATTAAACCGTCTCTTCCAGGGGGGCACAGCTCTCCTTATTTTGGGGGGTTAGTAAGTATCCGTTTAAGGGGAAACGGATAGGTCTGGGAGGCCAGGACTTGGCTACCCTCCGGCGGGCGGTTCAAAGGCCCTTTGGGCGATTTGCTCAAAATGGGGTTGTTTTTCCGCTAAAAACTGCTCCCATCGCAGTCTGGCCCACAGTTCCAGATGATCTTGGACTCCCAGGAGGATCACCTCGGTTTGCAGTTGTGCCCAATCGGCTAGTTCCTTGGGGATTCGCAGTCGGCCCTGGCCGTCCAGTTCGACCTGATGGGTCTGGCCATAAAAAAGCCGAGCAAAATCCCGAACCTGAGGTCGGCTTGGGCAACTGGCTGCCAAACGCTGAGCCAACTGGGTCAATGCCTGCTCACTGTAGATTTCCACGCACCGATCCAGTCCGGGGGTGAGGTAGAGCAACGCCCGGTCCGGGCAACCCATCGCCAACCGAATCCGTTTGGGCAGGGCCACCCGGAGTTTCTCATCCAATGTCCTGGCGTAGCTACCCGTAAGAAGCATGCGCTATTTACCACAAACTCCCACAATCCTCCATTTGGCCCCAAAGATACCCACTCCGCTTTGTCTGTCAAGATACCCCTGGTGATAAAAATACTTAGGACCAAATGAATTTCCCTAGGTCCAACCCCGCTAAAAAGTTACATAGATTGCTTTCGCTGTAACTTTTTAAATGTTCCCCGAAACCAGGTCCTATTTACGGTCCCGCCCAACCAAAAAACGAGGAAAAGGTGTCTTTCCCTATCGGAAGAGCTTACTGAGAGAGGCAGCCGAATTTATCGGGCACCAGACCCAAAGAAAAGGAAGTTTTTCCCCATATTGAGGGCCATGCTTATACCTCTAGAGAAGCAAATTCCAGCCAAAGGCCGCTTTTTCCACAGCAAAAGCGCTCGGTATGGCCTTTAGCCAATCGGGTCTTCCTTCCTCGGATGGCACCATTCTGCAGAGGCGAAGACTGGGGGAGAAACCGGTGGTTTTAGCCCACCAGGTTGTTCCACCCATAGACCCTTATTGCAGATGTTCTACGGAGAAGGGGGTTTTAGCCCTCTCTAGTGCCCGACTGCACCGGGGAAACAGTACGCCTAATACGACGCCAAAGGTAATGGTTTTTAGCCCTATGTAGTTGCCCGAAAGCAGACTGCAGCCTATGCAGCCAGGGGTTTTTCGGAGAAAGAGCGCCCTTTAGCCCATCGGTTCTTCGGCCACCGGATTGCTCAGGGTACCGATGTGCTGGATGGTGATGTTGCATCGGTCGCCGGGCTGTAGCCAACGGGGCGGCTGGCGGGCAAAACCCACCCCCTGCGGCGTGCCCGTTAATATCACCGTTCCCGGCAGCAATGTCGTACTGCCACTCAAAAACTCAATCAGTCCAGCTACGTCAAAGATCATGTCGTTGGTATTCCCATCCTGGAGCACCTGGCCGTTAATATCCAGGCGAATAGCCAAATGGTTCGGATCCGGAATCTCCTCCGGAGTAACCACACAGGGTCCCAGAGGGCAGAAGGTGTCGAAGGTTTTGCCCCGACACCATTGGCTGCCGCCCCAGCGGGTCTGCCAATCGCGCGCGCTAACATCATTGGCGCAGGTGTAGCCCAGGACATACTGCAGGGCCTGTTGGCGGGGAATGTTTTTGCCCTTTTTGCCGATCACCACGGCTAGCTCCGCTTCGTAATCGACCTGATCGCTTCGCAGATGCCGAGGCAGGAAGATAGGATCTTCTGGATTTTGCACGGCGGTGGGCGCCTTCATAAAAACGACCGGAAACTCCGGGATCGGCAGATTGCTTTCGGCGGCATGTTGACGATAGTTCAGCCCAATGCAGTAAATGGCCGGCGGGACAACGGGGGCCAAAATTTTCACCACCCGGGCCGGTTTGGCGGTTACCGTGCAGTGCCCAAAAATATCTCCTTCTATTTCCACCGCCGCCCCATCGGCCTGCAAAACCCCATATTTTACCTCTTGATGTGAGTCCAGATATCGGATGATCTTCATGCTTCCGGTTCTCTCCAGAAAAAATCAGGAGGATTTCTACCCCAGAGATACCCAGTTTCGTAGGATTTGCGCCAAAGGGAACTAGCCAGTGAATTCTTCTGGATTCTTCCGTAGCCGGCCAGAAGAGGTCGGGTCTCCTGCTGCGCCTCACAGGATTCGTCACCGTGTCCGCTCAGGTTTTACCAATTTTCATAACTGGAACCTCGGAATAATTCAAAGGATATATTTTTATACCATTTTTGGTCCTACTCCCACTGCCCCAATATGTAGGGTTGCAAGCCATGCTAGCATACCACAAATAGTAGGTAACGCCATCGTCCCCTTGGACACAGTATGATTATATGTTCATAAAGGCCACATCAGGTTCAGGATTTTGCAGAGGTTCCAACTTTTTGTTTCGGATAGGGAAGGAGCATCCTATTTTTGCCCATATAACTCCCTAAGTCCAATGTTTCCAATAAGTTAGAAAGTTAGAAGATGGCTTCTCTGAGGGGCTTCAAAACGGCACAATCCGAGCTTAGTAGGCTCTGTGAAAGCCTTTTCCGGTGGGAAGGCAAAGCCACCCAAAGCTTCAAAAAATACCTTCTTGGTGCCACATCGCTACCATGCTGGAGAGTCCAGGCGTGGGAAGGACCTAGCTGGCTTCATTCGGGGGAAATGGTAGGATTTTCCAAGAGGGTGGATCTTCTCTTCCGAGTAGCGTTTTCGAAGAGGAAACGCATAGGTTTTAAGGATTTTTCGGGGAGATATTTGGGGTAGCAGGCGAAGGGGAAAAGGAGCCAGCGGATGAGTGAGTCGAAGATAGTGCGGTTTTCGGTGTCGGTGGAAGAGGAATTGTTTGAGGGCTTTGAGCGTTTTTGTCAGCAGGAGCAGTTTGCCACCCGCAGCGAAGCGGTTCGGCAGATGATCCGGGAGAAATTGACTGAGCGGGCCTGGGCGGAAGAGGGGAGGGAAGTGGCCGGCACATTAACATTAGTTTATGAACATCACCGCCCTCAGCTCCGGGCCCGACTGTTGGCCTTGCAACATGAGTATCACCACTGGGTGCTTTCTACCATCCATGCCCATCTGACGAAGGATTTATGTTTGGAGGTGATCTTACTGCGGGGTCCCGCTCAGGCGCTTCGCCAACTGGCCGCCCAATTACGAGGGCTCAAAGGGATCCATAAAGGCCAACTGGTCATGGCCGCCGCTCCAGAAGGAGGCCATTAAGCCTGTTGGCCCTCTCGGAGCCACTGCGCCGGAAAGCACGCTAAAGCACCATAGAAACTTCCTTGAGCTTGATCGTACTAGCCGAAGGGCAAAGGCCCGTCGGGCAATTAGCACAGGCCAGGGGCAACGGCTCCTGAGAGCGGGTAACAAAATCGGGCAACTGCACGAGTAGTTCGGCCTCCGGATGGATAAAGCCTGAACCTATCTGGCCAAGCCAGCCCCAGGTGGCATAGCCGTGCTGACGCCGTTCCTATTCGCTCAGCCATTGCTGATACCGCTTCGCCCAAGAAGGCTTCTCGATGGGAGAGCGAATCGTATTGGCGTAATGCCCGCAGCAGCAGGGTTGGGGCGTCAACCGGCTCCGAAAGATTCCTGGAGCTTGCAGAGCGGAACAAAAACTGGGTTCCCCCGAATCCCTCCAGGATTTCTTGCGTCTGGGAGCTGGCAGGATCGAACAGTTGGTGGGTGGCAACCCCTTGGAGGCCGCCAAAAGCACGATATAAATATACATTCCATCCTGGCCGGGCCGCTACAAACTCCTCTCCGGCAGCACGGGCCTTTTGTTCATATTGCTCATATTTGGACTCCAACGATTTCTTTTCCCCCCTACCAAAGAGTCGGGCAAAGAAACTCGCCGGCGCCTCCGCCCCCGACTCTGGAAAGTCCATGTCCACAAACATCACTCGGCTGGCATTCAGCCCTACCGACCCGCACTGATTCCGAGTAACCACAGCCAGCACGTTTCCTTGGGGATCGGAGGGGGTTTGGAGCATCTGTACGCCAAGAGGAGTTATCCCGTAAGGATACCGCTCGGGCAGGCGGCCAACGGAGATGGCTTTCCGAATGCGTTCTATCGCCGCCTGGGCGGCTTGCACGCCATCGGCCTAGAATCCGAGCATCGCCTGCAGGAGAACCAGACTACTTTGCCAGCGGGGGATTTTTGGAAGCTGTGCGCTTTGGCCCAAAACTTGGGAATCTTCACGGTCGGATACTCTTCCCCGGTCAGCGGAGCAAGCAAAATCCCCTGTTCCTAGAAAGCACAATGACACACTGGCAGTCCGGAAGGTGCAGGGGCAGTTCCCGGCAAGGAGAATGCCTTGTTCCGAGAAGTCAAGGGCTGCCGAGCTCCAGCCTCCTATCCGCCAGATGGAATCTTCCGGTACCCTCGGTATCTTTCCCAAGGGGGAGCCGACGTTGGTATCGTATCCGACTGCTGGCACCCTCCAGCGGTAAATGCTTCTCTATCCTTCCGAAGGAGGGGCGGGAGTTTGTTGGACCATCTGTTTAAGGGCTTTTAGTGCCCGGACCCGGACCTTATGCATGGCAGGCCGAGCAGGGATGTCTCGGAGTTCCCCCGGACGGAAGGGATTTGGTACCCCCGTTTTGGCGGGCCGAGCCGGAATTAGCTTCCGCTCTATCTTCACTAATCCAGGCAAAGCAAATACCCCAGGCCCTTCTGGTCCTAAAGCTCTTTGCATCTCCTCTTCCAGAGCCTTCATGAGTTGGCCGACCACCTTTCTATCTATCCCGGTCGTTTCGGCCAATCGGCGGATCAATTCGGTTTTGCTCAGCGGCTTCGGCCCACTTTGTGCACACATAGCAATACCCTCCTATCTTACACAAGGGAAGACGGTCCTCTTCCGGAAGTTCGGAAGAGATCGATCCATGGGTGTTTTTCATCCCGGGTTGGGGCACAGACGCTCTGAGTCCGACGGTGGGGTAAAAAAACGATTCTAATAGGGACTAATTGTGATGTGGAACGGGTTGGGCGTCGGTGGATTCAGACCAGAGTTCAGGGAGTAGCAGACTCGACGCTGCAATGGGCTAACCCCATGACGCCTCCAACCCCCCCAATTGGTGCCGATTTTCCGATTTCAAGGTTTGATTAGAAAATCTTTTCCGGAAAAAACAATCCCTGGCAGAGAGATTTTTTGGTTTTCTACCTTTTTATGGTGGATTTATACTAAGCCATTATGGGGGTGGGAAGAACGTGATATTTTCCATATATACTCCATTTGAGGGGATTGACCTCAACTGCTTAGAGGGAACACCAGTCCCTCCAAAAGGGGAATCACCGGGATTAAGATGATTTCTCTTCTCCCTGCCGGCAATATTGAACCGTTAAGCCTTTTCGGCATAAGCCGCAAACTCTCTGTTAACCTCGACCTTTGCCCCGTTTTGTGGGGTTTAATATTAAAAAGGCAACAAGTCAGCCAACTGAAAAAGATGGCTGCTTTATGCGAGGAAATCCTGATTTTGTTGGGACTGGGTAAGGCGCAGTTCAGGCTGCCGGGGTCCCTCTGCTAGGGTTGTGGCTTTCCTCCGGGAAAGCCAGTCGCACTGGATTGCTGCTTTCGGAGGAATGAGCAAGTTTGCGCCATTTGGCTGAAATGTTTACAGAGAATATAGAGAATCAATGGGGAACTTTTGAGGGAGTCCCCACTTCCAACTGCAACTAAGTTAACTTCTTTTTCGGTTGGGGAGTGGGTCCCAGGGGGAGTTTTCCGGGGACTCCAAAGTGGTGTCCAGGGTGGGGCCGGTTTTTGAAAAGTATGATTTGATAGGACCGCGGGACGTCCAAAAAGAGGATAACCAGATGGAGCGGTGGATAGCAGTAGGATTGGCGCGGATGGGCCTTTTTTTTGCAATGCTGGGCCTTGGTGGTCTTCCGGAGAGCAGGGGAGCCTCGGGGCCCAGGGTGGGCTGCTGGGCGGCGGTAGCGTCGGCGGCAGTAGGACAACGGGCTGGAGCGGCTGTGCCGATTCCTGTGCTGGCTCACCAAAAGGCAGAAGACAAAACTAAGGACGACCCACAGTTAGAGAACAAGGAAAACCAGGATTCGGAAAAGGGGCTGGATGTGTTTGTGCCTCCGCCCCGGGAGGTAATGAAAAATCTCTTCGCCGCTCAACGACTATTGGAGCAGGGCCGGGTAAGTGAAGCGGTCGGCTTTTTGCAGTCCATCTTGACCAATCCGGAAGACTATTTCTTCCAGCCGGATCGCAGCGGCCAAACCCGCTGGAGTCTTAAAAGCGAAGCTCAGCGTCTTTTGGGCCAAATGCCGGAACAGGCCCGGCAGATGTATGAAATTCGGTATGGTCCGCAGGCTCGGCAATTGCTTCGGCAAGCGGTAGCCGAAGGGGATCCGGAAAAACTCAGCGAAATCTCTCGTACTTTTTACCACACCCAGGCTGGCTATGAAGCCACTTTGCTATTAGGACTGCATCATTTACGGAGCGGTCGGGTCTTGGCGGCGGCGTTGGTTTTGGATCGGCTTCGGCAAAGCTGTGCTCATCCAGAACGCTTAGAACCGACCCTATCGTTGGCATTGGCCACGGCTTGGTATTGGGCGAAAATGCCCGAACAGGCCCAGACAGTCCTCCACTCCTTGAAAGCGGTGCAGAGGGGCAAACCCCTGCCCATTGGAGGGCGGGAAGTCCCATGGTTTGGTCGGCAAACGGACGCCTTGGCTTGGCTGGCCCAATGGGCAGGCAGTCCATCCGTGGCTGCTCCGAGCCGAGACGATACGGACTATCTGATGGTCCGAAACAACCCGGCTCGAAATGCAGCCAGTTCGGGAAGTCGGCCTTTGCTGAATCTGCGTTGGCGAGTGCCGGTAGCCGATCACCCCATGCTGGAACAGTGGCTTCAACGGTTCCAGCAGGACTTGCAGGACCAAGGCATCGCCTGCTTGGCCCAGGGGATCCCCTTGGTGGTGGGCAATACGGTGCTGATTCGCACGTTGGAAAACTTAGTGGCGGTGGATCTGCAGACTGGAAAACGGCAGTGGGAATCGCCCGTGGCAACACCGGTGGATACGATCTTGGCCGGGCAAGACCAACAGATTAACCTGGGTCAGGCCACGGCGTTGCAGGCGCGCATGGCGCAGCGGGTTTGGGTGGATGCCACGTACAGCCGGCTGAGCAGCGACGGCCAGTTCGTGTTTTGCATTGAAGAAGATTCGGCTGGGGAAGGTCCCAGAGCGCCTGGGATGCTGCCGATCGTGATCATCGGGCAACGGATGAAAGAAGGTCGAGCGGCTTCGGCAGGTAATCGGCTGGTAGCCTATGATATTCGGACCGGCAAGCTCCAATGGGAAGTGGGCGGGCCAGAAGACCAGGAATATGCCCAGCCGTTGGCCGGAACCGCTTTTTTAGGGCCGCCGCTGCCCTTGATGGGCCAATTGTATGTGTTGGGGGAAACCCGGAACGACATTCGGCTTTGGGTTTTGGAGAGGCAGACGGGTCGGTTGATCTGGTCCCAGCAGTTAGGTGTGGTGGGGCAGGAAGGGGGGCCGATGTTTGATGGGGAGGGCCAACCCTTTACCGGCCGATTCCTGGGGCTTTCGCCATCGTATGCCGAGGGGATACTGGTGTGTCCGACGGGCCGGGGTGCGTTGGTGGCCTTGGACCTGGCAAGTCGAACCTTTCTGTGGGCCTATGCCTACCTGCCCCAGATGGAAGTGAACCAGCGGCGGATGCTGATGATCCAGCGAATGATGGTTTTTGGCGGCGGTTCGCTGCCGATGGCGCCTGCGGAGGGCTGGATGGAAAGCTCCTGTATCTTGGCCGATGGTCGGGTAATATTTACTACCCCGGAAAGTCGGGAGATTTATTGCCTGAATCTGGCCGACGGCAAAGAACTCTGGAAACAACAGTGTCCGGATGGTTTGTATGTGGCTTGTGTGCATGAAGGGAAGGTGGTTTGGGTGGGGCGACGTCGGGTGGGGGCCTTCCGATTGGCCGACGGGCAGCCGGCTTGGCCTGCTTCAGGCGCCCCTGCGGTGGCTTCCCCCGGCCAGACGGCGGGTTTACGAAGCGGCGATCCGTCTGCGATGGCTCGGTCCACGGACAATCTGATTGCGAGCAGCCCGGTTGGAGCTGTACCGGCTGGGGGTTCAGAAGTGTCTGGTCGGTGGTGGATTGATCTGCCGGATGGCGCAGTGCCCAGCGGCCTAGGGTTTCTCAGCGGCGATAAGTATTATCTGCCGCTGAGCACAGGGGAGGTGGTTACGCTGGATCTTAGCAAAGGAGAAATTGTCCATCGGAGCCGCTCCCGCAGCGGCGCTGTGCCTGGGAATCTCATTAGTCTGCGGGACAAAGTGATTAGTCAAGGGCCGGGCGGCGTGGAACTGTATGAACAAGTGGACCCGCTCCGAGCGAAGCTCCAAGCCCAGTTGGCCCAGAATCCGAATGATCCGGAAGCCTTGGCCATCCAGGGCGAAATCCTATTGGACGAAGGCCAACGAGCCGAAGCAATCCAAGCGTTTCAGCGAAGTTTGGCCCAGCGGCCCGATCCTCGAACCCAGCAATTCTTTCGAGAAACCCTTTTCGAAGGCCTCCAAGAGGACTTTGTGGCCTATCGCCCGCATCTAGCCGAACTAGAAAAACTGTTGGACTCTTCGGAAGATCGAACTCGCTATGAGCGGCTGCTTGCCGAGGGACTGTTGCAGGCAGCAGAGTACAGCACCGCTTGGCAGACGGCGGAGCGGCTGGCACAGCAGAGAGAACAGCTTAGCCGATTGGAACCGATCAGCAAATCCTACACCGTCCGTAGGGAGTGCTGGCTGGAGGATCATCTGAAACGGTTGCAGGAGAAGGCACCGGCAGAGTTGCGGCAGCAAATGGACCGGCAAATCCAAGAACAATTGAAAAAGGCCCTTCAGGGGACGGACCCGATTGCCCATCTGAGAACCTTTTTGAACTTATATGACAAGCATCCGTTGGCTGAGCAAGCCCAGCAGGAATTGGTAAGCCGATTGCTTTCCGGCGGGCGCTGGCTGGAAGCCGAAATGCTGCTTCGTCAGCAGGCCCAATCCGCCGAACCGGCCAAGCACCGCACCGCGGTTGCCCAGTTGGCGGAACTGTTACGCCGCGCAGGCCGACCAGCCGAAGCTGCCTTCTATTACCAGCAGTTGGCCCATCGGTGGCCGGAGGAGGTTTGTCTGGACGGCAAAACCGGCCGAGATATGGTGGAAGCCCTGCCGCCGGACGATCCGATTCGCCGCTGGTTACAGCCAGTCCGCTGGCCCCAAGGCCAGGTCCAGATCCAACGCTCGCCCCTCGCCGCCGGCAGCCCGGCGGTGCAATTTCCCTATCATGGCCGGTTCTTCCTTTCCACTGAACACATCTCCGACCCCATCTACCAAAACATCCAAATCGCCTTTGATCAAAACCGGCGTATGCTTTGGGGCTTCGACCGTTTTGGTCGGGAACTCTGGAAACCCTTCCCTTTGACGGTAACCAATCATCCGAATCGGTTCTTTGGGTTTAACCGGGGGTGGTGGCGAGTGTATTTGCAAGGGCACTTGATGGTGCTTTCCACCGGGGTGCATCTAGTTGCCTATGATCTGCTCGGGATTTCCGGCGGAGAGGGGCCTCGGTTGCTCTGGTCGATCGACCTGATGGAGTCGGGTTGGCTCGCCGGGAATGAACAAGGAATCGTCTTGGCGGCATTTCCCGGCATGCCGTGGCGGCAGATGTCCGGTCAGCCAGGTAGTGCTGTGATCGGTTTGGTTTCGGATCGCATGGTCTGCTTCCAGCAACGGCAGTATGTAACGGCGGTCGATCCCTTGACCGGCAAACCGCTCTGGCAACGGAGCGACTTGCCGGTAGGCTCCGCCATCTTTGGCGACCAGAATCGACTCTTTGTCCTGCCGCCGGATAAACCGGAACTGCTCGTACTCCAATCCCGAGACGGCAAACTGGTAGGTAAATTTCCGTTACCGAACTTAAACTCTCTGGCAACGGGTCCCGGTACGACGGGGCCCGGTCAAGTCTTTCCTCCTGGTATGATGCCGTTCCCACAAGCGGCGGATGTTCCCCAGGCGGGAATGCCAGGCAACATGCTTCGACAATATTGCCTGACGGCCATGGGTTCACGGCTTTTGTTGTGGTACGCCGAGGGGGATAAGCAGGTGCTTCGACTTTATGATCTAGGGGAACAGAAAGACCGGTGGGGGCCGATCCGTTTTGATCCCATGGCCCGGGCTGCCCTGCTCGAAAAAGAGGCGGTTGGTCTGCTGGAGCCGAACGGCCAGTTTACCCTAGTCCGAATTCCCGACGGACAGGTGCTGGTCAAAGATACATTGAACCTCCGGGAATTCGCTGAGAGCGTGCAAGGATTGCACTTGATGAGATTGGGCGAGCAGTATTTTGTCATTCCGTTCGGTATTCCGCCGGGATTCCAACAGATGCCGCAGCAGCCGATGCCAGGAATGCACTCTGGCCATGTACCTTTTGGCCGGGTTTATGCCTACAGCCTGGAAGGCAAACGCCTCTGGCCGGAGCCGGTGGAGCTTCGCCAGCAGAATGTGCTTTTCAGCCAGCCGGCTGGGTTGCCGGTCCTTATCTTTGCCACCCAACTGTTCGAGCGGCGCGATCAGGGCGGTACTTTCCATATTCATCTATTGGTGATCGACAAACAAACCGGTCGAAAAGTATTGGAAGAAAAGTTTCCCTATACTACCAGTTTGTTCCAGATTACCGGCGATCCGGAAAAACACACTGTGGATATTCTGTTGCAACGAGATAAACTCACCTTGACGTTTACCGACCAGCCTTGGCCGGCCGAGGAAGCTACCTCGGCCGATCTACCGGGAACCAAGGCGAAACCCTTAGCCAAAAAACCACCTACGCTGCGGGAAGGCCTGTGGCGAAGCATCCGAAAGGTGTTGCTGCCGGAAGATAGTTCCGACGAAGAAGGGGAGGAATGGGGGATACCGGTAGTGCCTCAGCCAGTCCCTGACCCGCCCCTTCCTGTGGTCCCCGTGCCGGATACCCGATAAACGCCGTTTGATCGATATTTCCCCTGGGCAGAGAGCATCCTTAAAGAATGAATGACATGCTGAGGTGGATCTTCGCACCGCGGCCAGCCAATTCAAGCACTTTCAGAGAGAATCCTTAAAGGATGAATGAGATGGTGAACCCCCAGCATGCTGCATTTCCACAGCCTTTATCGAATTCCAAGGAGGTATAGACTGATGAGCGAACCGGTTGGACAGGCAGGCAAGAGAGAGAATCGGTTGGGGATAGGATGTGGAGGGCGGCGATGCCGCCTGCGGGGCGCCGAATTAGCCCTCGGGGGGATGATGATGTTTGTGTTCACCAGCCCGGCAGCCTACGGCCTGGACCTAAAAGACCCCAAGGTGCAGCAGGTGGTGCAGCGGGGCCTAGACTGGTTGGCCAAGAACCAATCCCGGGCCGGGTTCTGGACGGCCAATAACGGCCAATATCCGACGGCGATGACCGGCTTGGCCGGCCTGGCCCTGTTGTGCGAAGGTTCGACCACGACCCAAGGGAAATACGCCCCCAATATCCGGCGGGCGGTCGATTATCTGCTGACCAAAGCCCGGCCCAACGGACTAATCGGCGATCCGCACCGGGACGACCGATATACATACGGCCATGGCTTTGCCACCTTGTTCCTCTCCCAAGTCTTGGGCGAAGAAGAAGACCAGCAGCGTCGGGAAGAATTGGTGCGGGTGCTGACCAAGGCGGTGATCTTTTCTGGCCAAGCGCAAACGCGAGCGGGCGGTTGGGGCTACGTCAGCGCCAAAGACGGCCAAGGATTCGACGAAGGATCCACGACCATTACCCAAGTGCAGGCCCTGCGGGGTTGTCGAAACGCCGGCATCCCCGTACCTAAAGAAATGATTGATAACGCCGTCAACTATATCAAACGGTGCACGTTGCCCGATGGCGGGGTGCAGTACAATTCCCAAGGTGGCGGCGGACGCCCTGCCATTACCGCCGCAGCCATCGCCTGCCTGTTTAACGCCGGCGAGTACGACAGCGACTATGTGCCCAGGCTGCTCAACTACTGCGAAAAGAACCTTTCGAACATCCAACACGAGAGTTTCGGCCACTGGCATTATGCGCACTATTACTATGCTCAGGTGATGTATCGGGAAGGCGGCAAAAAATGGGAGGAATATCGCAATAAGATTTTCGAGCGGATTGTTCGCGAAGCCGGCCCCGACGGCGCCTGGACCCAAGGTTACATCGGGCCGGTCTATACGACGGCCATCAACTTGACCATCCTGCAACTGGAACGAGCCGCTTTGCCCATTTATCAACGATAATCGGTGGAAGCAGTCCTCGATAGGTTCCCCAGGCAAATCCCGCGGAGGAGTTGCCGAGCAAGTAAAGTCCTTTTCTCTACGAGGTGTTTAGCATGTCTGAGACGTTCAACGCCCACGATACGGCAGCCATTGAAAAACTGGCCGCTGCCCGTGAAAAAATCCTTTCGCAACTTTCCCAGGTGATCGTTGGCCAGCAGGAAGTGATTGAGCAACTGCTCATTTCCCTGTTCAGCAGGGGCCATTGCCTGCTGGAAGGGGTGCCTGGGCTGGCCAAAACCCTGATGGTCAGCACGCTGAGCCGAACCTTGAACCTCTCGTTCAAACGAATTCAGTTTACGCCCGACCTGATGCCGGCCGACATTACCGGCACCGAAATCATTGAAGAGAATCGAGCCACCGGCGTGCGGGAATTCCGCTTTCTGGAGGGGCCGATCTTTGCCAACGTCATCTTGGCCGACGAAATCAACCGCACGCCGCCCAAAACGCAGGCAGCCCTGCTGGAAGCGATGCAGGAACGGCAAGTAACGATCGGCCGAGTCCGCCACCCGATGGCCGATCCGTTCTTCGTACTGGCCACTCAAAACCCCATCGAACAAGAGGGCACCTACCCGCTTCCGGAAGCCCAGCAGGACCGCTTCATGTTCAAGGTGTTTGTGAATTATCCGAGTTTCGACGAAGAGTTTGAAATCGCCCGGCGCACTACGGCGATATTCAGCGAGGAGGTCGAACCGGTGCTTACCGGGGAAGAGATTCTGGAATTGCAGCGGATCGTGCGCCAAGTGCCGGTAACCGATCACATCATTCGATACACGCTGGCGCTGGTGCGGCAGACGCGGGTAGGACAACCGGGCAGTCCGGAGTTTATCGAAGAGCGGCTCAGTTGGGGCGCCGGTCCCCGGGCAGTGCAGTTTTTGATCATCGGCGGCAAAGCCCGCGCTCTGCTCCATGGCCGAACTTATGTTACCGTCGAAGACATTCAGGCTTTAGCCAAACCGGTGCTGAGGCATCGGCTAGTGCTAAGCTTTACTGCCGAAAGTGAAGGTATTACCACCGATCAGGTGATCGAACAATTGTTGGCAGTTACTCCTACTCGAGAAGATGAGCTTACTAGCGATGCCCGATTCCAAAAGATTTTTGCATCCTGAGGCGATCAAGCGGATTTCGCGCTTGGAACTGCGTGCCCGGCATATTGTGGAAGGTTTCCTGGCCGGAATGCACCGTAGCCCCTACTACGGCCGCTCGCCCGAATTCGTCCAACACCGCCAGTACGCCTGGGGCGACGACCTGCGCGATGTGGACTGGAAAGTCTGGGCCAAGCAAGACCGCTTCTACGTCAAACAATACGAAGAAGACACCAACCTGCGCTGCACGCTGTTGGTGGACGTCTCGAACAGCATGCGCTATGGCCGGGGAGCCATGAATAAATATGAATATGCCTGCACCGTGGCTGCCAGTTTGGCATACTTGGCTCTTCGCCAACAGGACGCCGTTGGCTGTGTAACGTTTGACGAATCGGTCCGGGTCGTCGTCCCGCAGCGGACTAAACGCAATCACCTGGATAGCATCCTCCAGGCATTTCACATTGCCGAACCGAGCAATAAAACCGATCTGTCCGGGGTGCTTACCACCGCAGCGGAAAGCTACCCCCGGCGGGGAATCATGGTGCTGGTTTCAGACCTTTTGGCGCCCCGAGAAGGGCTTTTCCGAGGGCTGAAGCTGTTAAAAGCTCGAGGGCACGACATTTTGGTGTTTCACATATTGGACGACGATGAATTGGATTTCCCCTTCAGCGGTCCCACCCGCTTTGAAGGCCTTGAGGAGGCCATCCACCTGAACTGCAATCCTCGGGCATTGCGGGAAGGATATTTGGCCGCTTTGGGAGCGTATCTGGAGGAAGTGCGTCGTGGCTGCTCCCGGTTGGCCATCGATTATGTGTTGCTCCGGACCAGCCAGGCGTTGGATGCCGCCTTGGCCGCCTTCCTCAGTTACCGACTAAGCCGACATCGCCGAGGCCTACGGAAAGGAAGATAAGCGAATACCTGGCTAAGAATTCCGAGAGCTTGAACGAACCGATAGGATCAGGCTATGAGCAGTTTTCTGTATCCGGGAGCATGGGTCGGAGCTGTAGCGGCGGCGGTGCTGATCGCCGTGCCGATCCTGATCCATCTGATCAACATGATGCGGCATCGCCGGGTCGAATGGGCGGCGATGGAGTTTCTGCTTATCAGCCAAAAGAAAAACCGTACCTGGATCATCCTGAAGCAACTGCTCCTGTTGCTGATGCGGATGGGGGCCATTGCGGCAGTGCTGTTTTTGGTGCCGCATCCCAAACTCCAGAGCCAGTTGGCCCGACTGCTGGGCGGTGTAAAAACCCATCATATGATTCTGCTGGATGATAGC
The DNA here is from genome assembly GCA_938042245.1 of uncultured Thermoguttaceae bacterium. GTDB lineage: Bacteria > Planctomycetota > Planctomycetia > Pirellulales > Thermoguttaceae > JANXAQ01. The sequence continues at coordinate 52,558 of CALIRO010000047.1, read as the reverse complement.
TATTCGATGTCGGACCGCGTTGGTGGGGCTAGTGCTTTTGAAAAGGCCAAGGAGGTGATCTATCGAATTGCCGAGTCGGCCATGGCTCAGCCCAGTCCGCAAGAGGTTACCTTGCTTCGGTTTTCCCAGGCCCAGCGGGCCGGAAACCCACAACCCGATCTGCTGCAAGTGCCGGTGGATACTCAGTTTCTCCAGCAGCTGAAGGATCGGATCGGGCCGTTGGAGGCCTCGCAGACGGCCGCTGGGCCGCTGCCCGCCTTAAAAGCCATGCAGCAATTCCTCGCAGAACAACCTGAAAGCGGAGAACGGATCCTCTATTTGATTTCCGACTTTCGAGCGAAGGACTGGACCTGGCCAACGGACCTGAAAGAGCACCTGCTCCAACTGGACCGGCAAGATGTACGAATTTTCTTCATCCAATGCGTTGAAACGATGCATGAGAATCTGGGGATTTCGGAATTGGTGGTCTTGCCGGGCATCCGCGCGGTTGGCGCAGAAATGTTTATGGAAGTGGCGGTTACCAACCACGGGGATAGCCCCGTCAGCAATGTGGTTGTCTCGCTGGAGGAGGACGGCGCTCCCCGGCCAGCGGTTACCCTTCGGCACATACGTCCGGGGGAAACGGTGCGGGAGCGGTTTCGGGTACATTTTGAAAAGCCAGGGCAACATTTTATCACAGCCCGGTTGGAAACCGACGCCGTGGCCGCCGATAACTATCGATACGCCGCCCTAGAGGTGCCGGCCGGACTGCCCGTGTTGATCATCGACGGCGATCCGGCAGCGAGCGAAGGTCGATTCCTCGCCTTGGCCTTGGAATCCGATCCCCGAGCACGTACCGGCATCCTTCCGCAAATCGAAGGCCCTCGATTCCTCAGCCTTCAGCCGCTACAAAAGTTCCATAGTATCTATTTGGTCAACATTGACCGGCTGGAGGCATCGGCCATTCGGGCTTTGGAGGAATATGCGGCCGCCGGCGGCGGCGTGGCCTTCTTCCTCGGACCGGTCTGGCGAACCAAATTCATCAACGACGAACTGTACCGGGAGGGCAAGGGACTATTTCCCATGCCGGTAGCCGCCCCCACCATCCTCCGGGTCGATTATCTCGAGCGCGCGCCCGACATCGAGGTGGTCGATCCTCGCCATCCGATTTTGGGCATCCTAGCCAGCGAACGTTACCGATTCCTTCAATCCGTGATCGTCGAACAATATTTTGCGGTGCCCAGAGACTGGAAGCCTTCAGCCGAATCTGGCGTGCGGGTTTTAGCCCGGCTCCGAAACGCAGCGCCGCTCGTGGTGGAAAAGCCGTTCGGCAAAGGGCGGGTGATTGCCTTTACCACCACGGCCGCTCCGGTTTGGAATAACTGGGCCAAGGAGCCTAGCTTCGTGATTGCCATGCTGCAGATGCAGGCTTACCTGGCTAATCAACCTGCCGCCGATCAAGGCCGCCAGGTAGGGGCCCCGCTGGACGTCGCGGTGGACTTAGCCCAGTATGACTCCCAAGTGCGGATCATTCCACCCATGGGGACGGAAGGATTGCCGCAGGTGCTCGATGCCGTAGTCTCGAAAGACGGTCCTCCGGTGGCCTCCTTTCTGGATACCTACCGACAAGGCATCTATCGGGTGCAACTTACTAAAAAAGACGCCATCCAAGAGGAACGCCTAGTGGCCTATAACGTCGATCCTACCGAAGGGAACCTGAAACTGGTCGGCAGAGAGCAACTGACCAACCTTCTGGACCCGCTCCGCTTTACCTACAGTCTGGCCGATGCCTTTCAATATCAGGCCGAAGAAACCGGATGGAACTTGTTCCAGGTTTTACTATACACATTATTAGTACTTTTGGTGTTGGAACAAATGTTAGCGTATTCTGCGAGTTATCATCCTGCTACTCCGACTGCTGCGCCGAGAGATTAACCGCCATGAGCCGCTTCGTTTGCCACAATATATTTCCCTTGGTAGCTAGCCCAATTTGGGCTACTCAGGAGCCCAAGCGCATCCATTTTGAATGGGCCCGCATCCAATCCAATGTGGATTGGATTCTGCCGGTGGTGGTGTGTGTGCTATTGTTGCTTTATATACGCCTTATGTACCAGAAGGATAGCCGGGAGCTGCCCGGCTGGCTCGGTTGGGCGCTGACGGTATTTCGTTCCGTTGTGTTCCTTGCTCTTTTGATTCTCTATCTGGACCCCACTTGGCGCACGGAACGCGAAATGATTCATCCCTCCCGAGTGGCTTTCCTGATAGATACCAGTCTGAGCATGGGGATAACAGATGTGAACCTACCGGGCACCACGCTTACTGCAAGCCGAACGCAACTGGTGGCCCATGGGTTGGAACAAAGTCCACTTCTGGACCGATTGCGACAGACCCATCAGGTGAGCATATGGCGATTTGATCAGGAACTCAAACGTCTTCTCCAATTGGAGCGGTTGGGCCGGTCCGGCCAAGGGAGTCAATCCGGCCAATCCAGTCCATCGGACGGCTCCGCCGACGTGGCCTCTGAAGAGGCGGGGGAGCCAAATGAATACTCCAGCCAGCAGGCGGCTGCCAACCAGCCACCGCCCAAACCCAATTGGAGCGAATTGCTTCGGCCTGTGGGCAATGAGACTCGGTTGGGTCAGTCTCTGCGCCAACTACTGATCGAAGAGCGCGTGTACCCGCTTGCGGGGGTGATTGTTATCAGCGACGGTGGCCATAATGCGGGACCAGCCCCGGAAACCGCTCTGCCTTTGGCGGAGGAGATGAAAGTACCGATTTTTGCCATCGGCATTGGTTCCGAGAAGAAACCGGCCAATGTGCGGGTCGCCGATTTATTGGCGCCGGCGCGGGCGTATCCGGGCGATCGGCTCACGATTACTGCCTACATCCAGGCTCAGCAATTTGCTAAACGGGAGGTCGTAGCGGAACTGTTAGTTCGGCCTGCCACGGCCAGTTCGCCACAGGATGCAGGCACCGGTCAATTGGAAGATTCGCAGCGGCTGATCCTGGGCGCTGACGGCGAAATCGTTCCCGTAAAGTTCGAGATTCCCAGCCCTGAACCCGGTCGCCGCATGTACTGTGTGCGGGTACAGCCACCTGCCGGCGATACCGACCCGACTGACAATTTTCGCGAAGCCGAGGTGGAAATTGTCGAACGCAAAAACAGAGTCCTTTTGGTAGCCGGCGGCCCAAGCAGAGAATATCAATTCTTGCGAAACCTCCTGTATCGGGACAAATCGACAACGGTAGATATTTATCTACAGACCGGCCAACCCGGCATCTCCCAAGAGGCCGACCAAATCCTGGACGATTTTCCCATCCTCCGGCAGGAACTCTATGAATATGACTGTATTGTGGCGTTTGATCCAGATTGGCGAAAAATGGGCTCCCAAGCAGCGGAGCTATTGGAAAATTGGGTGGCCGAGCAAGGCGGCGGCCTGATCCTGATCGCTGGTCCCGTCTATATGGGCGAATCGGTCGGGGGATGGATCGAAGATCCTCAACTTGCCAAAATCCGGGCCCTGTATCCGGTGGAGTTTCATAGGCAACTGACGTTTACTTCACCGGCCGAATACACCGCTGAACAGCCTTGGCCGTTGGAATTTACCCGCGCTGGGCTGGAGGCCGAGTATCTCTGGCTTGGCGATACGGCTTCAGCCAGCCAAAGCGCCTGGGAGAGCTTTCCCGGTGTATATAGTTTTTTCCCGGTTCGGGGCGTCAAACCAGGTGCCACCGTGCTCGCCCGGTTTTCGGATCCTCGTTCTGGCTCTGGGGGGGAAGGGGCGCCGTATTTTGTAACGCAATTCTACGGCTCTGGTCGGGTCTTTTACATGGCCAGCGGCGAAATGTGGCGATTACGGGCTGTGGATGAAACATATTTTGAAACCTTTTATACGAAGCTGATTCGACATGTCTCGCAGGGTCGGCTTTTGCGGGGGTCGCCCCGGGGGGTGCTTTTAGTCGCTCAGGAGCATTATCAACTGGGAAATCCCGTGGAGGTCCGTGCTCAGCTTACCAACGCCCAGATGCAGCCGTTGGACGTCCCTTCGGTAACGGCCCAGCTGTTCCATGTGGAGACGGGGTCTGTACAGAATCTTACGTTGGCGCTGGATCCGGCCCGGCCCGGCACTTTTGTCGGCCAGTTTACCGCCGCCAAAGAAGGTACCTATCGCTTGGAACTCCCGGTGCCCGACAGCGCCGACGAACGCCTGGTGCAAATCGTGCGCGTCCGGATGCCCAAGTTGGAAAGCGAAACTCCTCAGCGCCGCGATGACATCCTGAGCCGACTTACCCAAGGCCCGGAAGGAGGCCAATATTACCTGAGCTTTGAGGAGGCCCTTTCCGGCTCCAAGGAAAAACCCTCGTTGGTATCCCTTTTGAAAGACAAAACTCGGACCACGGTGCTTTTGGAGGCGCCGAACCGGCCGCAGAAAGAGCGGTGGCTCCGGGTGATCCTGGTCGTCCTGTGCGGCTGCCTGTTTTTAGAGTGGACCATTCGCCGCCTGGTCCGCCTGGCATAAAACCAATAGCTCGCTTCAGGACAAATCGCCTAGCAGAGAGGGGTGGATAACTTTCGGATCAACGAGATGAGCTAAAACTACACCATGGCCTTTTGATATTTTTCAGTGAGCAACTATGGCAAGCGTACAAGAACGTGCAAGCAACCGGATTCCACCTGGGATTCAGGAGCGTCTTCGCCGGCTCCGGTGGTGGATTCGGGCCTATGTGAGTTGGGAAGGGCTGATGGCCGGTCTGCTTTGGCTGGCTGGGGCCTTCTGGGGCAGTTTGGTGGTGGATTGGTTTTTTGAACCGGCCCGTCCGGTGCGGATTGCTTTTTGGTTGGTGGCACTCGGCGGGCTTGGCTGGATTCTGTTCTGGCAGATGCTCCGACGCCTCGTGGTTCGATTTACCGAGGCCAATTTGGCCATGATCTTAGAGCGGCGATTCCCAGAACTGAACGAGGCGCTTTTGACGACGGTGGAGGTAGCGGCTCGGCCAGAGCGGGCGGCGCAGTTTCATAGTCAGATGCTAGCCCTGGCAGCTCGGGAGGCGGAAACTCGTCTGGCGCCGCTTCGCCTTCGAGAGGTGTTTAATTTCCGTCCTCTATACAAAGTTACCACCGCCGCTCTACTGCTCTCTCTTACCGTTGTCCTTTGGGCGGCCATGTATCCGGAAGCCTTTGGGGTCTGGTATGAGCGGGTGGTGGGGCTTTCGGATCGGCTTTGGCCTCGCCGAACCGTGCTGGTGGTGGAAGGTTTTGACAAGCCAGTCAAGGTGGGCCGAGGCGGCGATCTGGAAATCATTGCCCGCGTCGATCTGGAAAAATCCCAACGGGTTCCGTCGGCTGTGTATATTCGGGGCCGAACCGAAGATGGCGCTCGCATCCGAGCCACCATGAATCGCATCGGCAATGCCCAACCTGGAAAAGACAAATATCAACACTATGCCTATACGTTCCAAGGTTTGCTTTCGGATGTCCGGTTTGATCTGCATGGCGGGGACGCCTGGATCGAAGGGCTGGAAATCGACGTGGTGGACAATCCCACCTTGGCCCGTCTGGAATTGCAGTATGAATATCCGACCTATATGGCCCGAACCGGACGGACCGTGGAAGTTACCGGGGTAATGCCGGTACCCGAGGGCACTAGGCTGACCATCCATGCGACAGCCAATAAAGATTTGCAACTGGTTCAAATTCATTCGGTACTGGAACCGAACCAGCCCCCGGTGCTTCTTCGGTACGAAGAGCAGAAGTCCCTTTGGCTGGATCGGCAGCATTTTTGTTACCGGATCGAGAGCCTGGAGCAGGATACAGTACTTTTGTTTACTCTTCTTGATACCGACGGCATCCGAAGCCGAGAGCCGGTCCGTCTGACTCTGGCCGCCGTTGCCGACGAAAAGCCGCAATTGGAGGTTCGGCTCCGAGGTATCGGCCAAGCCATTACCCCCCAAGCTCGCATACCGGCAGTGGGTCGGCTGATGGACGACTACGGGCTGGCCCGCATCTGGTGGGAATATACAATTCAGACAACCCAGGAAAAATCAGCCCAGACTTCAACTTCTTCCTCGGAAAAGCCCGCCGAAACATCGTCCTCCAACGGGAAACCTCCGCCTATCGAAAAAGGCACCCCGGCAGAAAAAGCAGATCAACTGCTGATCGCCTCCTTTACCAATCCCCCTACGGACTACTCGTTGAATGTAGCTCTAGAGGCAAGCGATCTGGAGGTCCGGCCAGGCCAAAAGCTGCTCTTGGCGATCAAAGCCGCTGACCGGTACGATCGCCGGGGCGGGCCCAACATCGGTTCCAGCGACCGATGGATGCTCGACGTGGTAACCCCCGACCAATTGCGCCTGATGCTCGAAGCTCGAGAACTGACCCTCCGCCAACGGTTTGAAGTGATCATCCGTGAAGTAGACGAAACTCGGGAACTCCTCAGCCGAATGGAATTCCCCACTACCGGCTTCAACACGGAGCCCAAACCGAAACCTACCGCTTCCGGAGCCCTGTCCGTAGAGGCAACCAGTGCCTTTACCGGCGGTTTGGAGGAACAGCTGCTAGCCGAGGTGGCCCCTCCTGCTGAAAAACCGAGCTCCTCTGGCCAAGCGTCAAAACCGCAAGCTCCTCCGCCTCCACAAAAGGTTCCTCCAACTCCAGAAGCCGCTGAAAAACCTTCGCCCTCTCAGACCGAGCGGCCGGGGCCGGCTGGAGTCGAACCCGGGGAAGAACCAGAATCCGCAGAGGCCCACACCCCAGAGCAAATCCGAAACCGGGCCCTGCTGGCCGTCCAACGGGCGCAAAATACCCTTATCAAAGACCGAAACGATCTGCTAGAAATCGCCGACGCATTCGACGAAATCCGTGAAGAGTTGATCAATAATCGGATTGACAGCGAAAAACTCCGGCGTCGGCTCAAAGAAGGAATTGCCGATCCCCTCCGCCAAGTGGCCCAGGAGCCGATGCCCCGGCTCGAACAACGCCTCCATGAATTGGAAGCCACCCTCGATCATCCCGAACAAGGCCCTCGAAACCGGCTCTTGGCCCTCCAGCAACTGGATGCCATCCTGCTCCAACTGCAAGAAATCCTCCATCAAATGATCGAACTAGAAACCTTCAACGAAGTGGTCGCTACCCTGCGAGCCATCATCGAAGAACAAGAAAAACTCCACCAACAAACCCAACAATACCATAAAGAACGCCTCCGAAAACTCCTGGAGGAATAAAATAACTAAGGAAGTCCGAAGAGGGTATCCTACCAACATAAGGAGGATGTGTTATGAAGCGAACGCGTCTATCGGCGATTGGGGGGCTGCTGGCTGCTCTGGTGCTCCTCTGGAGCACTCCATGGACGGTGGCTCAAGACGTCCAAGCGGACAAAGAGAAAGACGGTTCCGCAGCGTCAGAAAAGAACGATCCTTCTTCGGCGTCGTCCGCCGAGCAATCCAAATCGGCCCGGCCGGGGGAGAGGTTGTCGGCCGAGCAACAGGCATTGGCCGACCGATACCGTCGGCTCGAACAGGTGCTTTTGCGCATGGCCGAGCTGACCGCCTCTCAGGACCCCCGGCGGGCAGCTCTGCTCCGAAGAGCCGTCCAAATGAGCAATGAACAATTAATCCCTATCCAATTCGAACGCCTAGTCCAACTCCTTAAAGAAGAAAAACTGGCCGACGCACTAGAAAATCAAAAAGAACTCAAAGCCGATTTGCTCGCCTTGTTGGAATTGCTTTTGACCGAAACTCGGCAAGACCAGTTGGCTTCCGAAATTGCCCGGCATCAGGCATACCTTCGAGAGATCAATCGGCTGATCAAAACGCAGTCGGGCATCCAGGGACGGACTGCTGGCGGCGGCCACATGGGCCGACTGGCCGAAGAACAAAAAGAAGTGGGCCGACAAACCGCTGACCTGGCCCGCCGCATCCAACAAAATGAAGAAGCTGGCCGAAGCGCTCAGGGCCAACAAGGCCAGGGGCAGCCTGGCCAAGCCGGTAAACCTAGCCCAGGCGGCCAACAAGGTCAAGGACAGGGCCAGGGGCAAGGCCAAGGACAGGGACAGGGCCAAGGCCAGGGCCAGGGGCAAGGCCAAGGACAAGGGCAAGGCCAAGGTCAGGGCCAGGGGCAAGGCCAAGGGCAAGGGCAAGGCCAAGGCCAAGGTCAGGGCCAGGGTCAAGGCCAGGGCCAGGGGCAAGGCCAAGGACAAGGGCAAGGCCAAGGACAAGGTCAGGGTCAAGGACAAGGTCAGGGCCAGGGCCAGGGCCAGGGGCAAGGCCAAGGGCAGCAAGGGGAGCAACAGCCTCAGCAGGAAGGCCATCCGGTCCGCCGGCGCCTGGAGGAAGCCGAACGCCGGATGCGAGAAGCCGAAGAGCGGCTCCGAAAAGCCCAGCGCGAAGGCGCTGTCCAAGAGCAAGAAAAAGCTCTGGAAGAACTTCGGCAAGCCAAAAAGGAGCTGGAAGAGATCCTTCGGCAGCTTCGGGAAGAGGAGATCCGGCGGCTTTTAGCTGTTCTGGAGGCTCGGTTCAAGAAGATGCTCCAGATGCAGCGGGAGGTGTACGAAGGGACGGTTCGGCTGGATCAGGTACCGGAATGGGAACGCACATACAGCCATGAAATTGAAGCTAGCCGTCTAAGCACTAAAGAATTGGAAATCGTGCTGGAGGCGGATAAGGCGTTGGCGTTACTCAAAGAAGACGGCACTGCCGTTGCCTTCATCGAAGCCACCACCCAAGTCCGGGAGGACATGCAGCAGGTGGCCGAGCGATTGGCCCAGGCCAAGGTCAACCAGATTACCCAACAGATCGAGTTGGACATCATTGCCGCCTTAGAGGAGATGATCGAAGCGTTGCAAAAGGCGCAAAAAGAGCGGCAACAACAGCAACAAGGTCAACAGGGCCAGCAAGGCGGCCAGCAGCAGGACCCAGCCTTGGTGGATCTGATCGCCGAGCTGAAGATGATCAAGGCCATGCAACTGCGGGTCAACAACCGGACGGAGCGGTATCGTCGGTTGGTGCAGGGTGATCAATCGACGGAAATCCCGGAACTGCAGGCCGCCCTGAAAAAATTGGCCGAACAGGAACAGCGCATCCATAAAATCACCCGAGACATCGAAACAGGGAGGAACCGATAACTATGAAGCACACCGTTGTTCTTCTGATTGGCCTAGGGGTGGGGATAGGGTTGTTGGGGGTACTGGATGGCTGGGCGGCGGGCGAGGCGCCTCGGCCGATGGTTTCTAGAACAGGTTGGCTTCTAGCCGACCAAGAAAAACCCTCCGCAGCCTCGCCTACGGAAAAGCCTGCGCCAACTGCTCAGAAATCTACCCACCCACCATCTCCTGCTCCCATACTTGCTGAACAGCCGAACCCTACCCCGCAGGACCAACCCAAGCCGGAGGAAGCAAAAACGCCTCGGCCCAAACTCATCGAACAAAAGCAGGAGATTCCGATACCCGGCCGGATCGAGAAGGTTGTGCCGGGGCATGGGGCGCCCAAAGAGCCGTCCAAGCCGAAACTACCCCCCTTGCCCCCCTGGCAGCCGCCTCGGGCGGAGCAGGTACGGGATAAGGTGTTTTCGTGGCTAGTTGGTCGGCAGGTGCCTCCGGAACACCAAGCGAAAATCGAGCAATTATGGGCGGTGGATCTGGATCAATTGAGCGGCTTGGAGTTGCTGGTGCGGGTGGCGTTAAGCTATGCGTTGGCAGATACCCAGGCCGCCGAAGTAGTAAAGATTTGTTCCTCTCCTCGGATTCATCTGATCCTGCCCAGTTTCCCCTGGCTGCAGGACCCGAAGACCGATCCGTATATGGCGGCTAATTTGCGTCTGCTTTACGGGCGCTGGCTGGTGCACGAAATGCTCTACGAAGAAGCCCTGGAAATGCTGGGCGATTTGAACCCGGAGGATGTGGCCGACCCAGCCTCATTGCTCTTCTATCAGTCGGTAGCGAATTACTTTTTGCTCCATCAAGAAGAGGGCCTTCGGCGATTGGAGGCCCTTTTGCGGGAGCCGGACCAGTGTCCTCGGCGATACGTGGCCCTGGCTACCCTGATGCAAGAGGACCTCAAAACGCTGCGAGAGGAGACATTAGATCATATTGCTCGGCGAATGAAGGATGTGGAGCGGCGGCTCGGCCTGTATCGGGCCGGTCCGAAAGTCCGCCACATCCAAGACAAAATCGTCGAAGACCTGGATAAAATCATTAAACGTCTCGAAGAGCAACAGCAACAACAAGGTGGGGGCGGCTCGGCAGGCGGACGCACCATCCGATCTACCCGCCCTGCCCCTGATAGCCGTATCATCGGCGGCAAAGGACCCGGCGAGGTAGAAAAACGGGACGTCGGCGCCGGCAGCGGCTGGGGGAACCTCCCCCCTAAACAACGCGAAGAAGTCCTCCAGCAAATCGGCCGAGACTTCCCCGCCCAATACCGCGATAAAATCGAACAATACTTCCGAAAATTAGCCGAATCGGCCGAATCAAAAAAGTCCCCATAAATTCCCCATAAAACATAAAGTTGAGAAACTTCCAGCAACGATGGCGCCCTAAGGAGAACGGAGCAGATGGCCTATTGGATTTGCCTGTGGGTAATTGCCTGCGCTGAAAGTCCCCTTTTGGAAGTCCAACTGCGCAGCCTGGACGGTCAAGTGCATACCGGCATCTTGGCTGCTTTGTCCGAGCAAGCGATTGGGGTGCAGACAAGTAGTGGACTGATTTCCACTCCACTGGAACGGGTGGCGGAACTGACGCCGAAAACGCCGCCGTCGGCCAAACCGGCTCCTTCGGTCTGTGTGCAGTTGGTCGATGGCTCCCGGGCCGTCGTCCAAGAATTCGTTTTGGAAGAAGGAAAAGTCCGACTCCAACGCAGCGGTTCGACTCCGCCGTTGGAATGTGCGCGGCGAGATGTGGCTTGGGTACGACTGCAACCCGAGACCGAAGCCCTTGCTCCAGCCTGGAAGAAACTGCTGGAAACGAAAACCGATGCCGATCTTCTTGTTCTTCGGACTGATCAGGGCCTGGACTACCATCGGGGGATCATCCACCAGGTAACTGCCGAAACGGTTGAGTTTGAATTGGACGGGGAGCGAATTCCGGTAAAACGAAATCGGGTGTTTGGGCTGATGTTCCGCCATGCGGCAGGGCGCAGTTTGCCTGCTGCGGTGGGCGTTTTGCACGACATAAACGGCAGCCAATGGCATGTTCAAAAGGTGATGTTGGAGGGGCAGATACTCCGCTGGAGCAGCCCGGCGGGAGTGAGCGGAACCACGCCGTGGGGCGAATTGGTTCGGCTGGACTTTTCCGAGGGTAAGATTGTATATCTAAGCGATTTGGAGCCGGAGGCGGTCCGCTGGACGCCGTTTTTGGGGCCAGCGGAGGTTCCTGCAAGCCAGGCGGAATTTTTTGCTCCTCGGAAAGACCGAGCCTTAGAACCTCGGCCAATCCAGTTGGGTGGAAAAAAATATACCAAAGGATTAGCCATCCATAGCCGAACCGAAATAGTTTATCGTTTGCCGCGGGCGTTCCGGCGATTGCAGGCCGTCGCTGGGATCGACGATCAAATCAAACCGAACGGCCATGTGCAACTGGTCATCCGAGGCGATGACCGGGTACTGCTGGATGAGACCATCTCTGGCAAGGAACCGCCCAAACCGATCGACCTGGACATTACCGGCGTCCGACGCCTCGTTATCCTGGTGGATTTCGGGCAGGACATGGACATTGGCGACCATCTGCTACTGGGCGAGATAAAATTGGTTCAATAAATTTCATGGTTACATTCTGAGGGATGAGATAGCACTATGAAAGCCCGAGACGTTTGGTTTTTCGTTTGGGTATGGTTGGCAGGGCTATGGGGAGGCGGAAGGTGGGTTGCCTGGGCCGATGTGCCTGAGGCGGTGTTGCAGGCGGAGGCCGAGCGGATTGCCGCTATTGAAAGGGCCAAACCTTCGGTGGTGGCGATTTTTCCGCCTGGGGGGCCGGGCGGTGGTTCCGGAGTGATTATCTCCCGAGACGGGTATGCATTAACTAATTTTCACGTAGTCCGGCCGTGCGGCAACTGGATGAAGTGCGGCCTGCCCGACGGCCAAGTGTATGACGCCGTGGTAGTAGGCCTGGACCCGACGGGTGATGTAGGGTTGATTAAACTTTTTGGTCGGGATGATTTCCCAGCCGCTGAAATGGGCGACAGCGACCAGGTCCAAATGGGCGATTGGGTCTTTGCCATGGGCAACCCTTTCATGCTGGCCAACGATTTCCAGCCGACGGTTACCTACGGCATTGTTTCTGGTGTACATCGGTATCAACCGCCCGCTGGCAGCATCCTGGAATATACCGACTGCATCCAGACGGACGCCTCGATCAATCCGGGCAATTCCGGCGGCCCGCTGTTTGACGCCAAGGGACGGCTGATCGGGATCAACGGACGCGGCTCGTTTGAAAAGCGAGGCCGGGTCAATGTGGGCGTCGGTTATGCCATTTCCATCAACCAGATCAAAAACTTCCTCGGCCATCTGTACGGCGGACGGATCGTCGATCATGCCACCCTGGGCGCTACGGTTACCACCGACGACAAAGGCCGAGTCGTCGTCAACCATATCCTGGAAAGCTCCGACGCCTACCGACGGGGCCTCAACCCAGACGATGAAATCATCTCCTTTGCTGGTCGGCCTATCAGCACTCCCAACCACTTCAAAAACGTCCTGGGAATTTTCCCGAAAGGCTGGCGGGTGCCGCTCTCGTTTATCCACGAGGGACAACGATACGATGTTTATGTTCGGCTAGCTGGGGTCCATCGGACGGATGAACTTTTGGAACTTTTGGAAGGTCGTCGCCGAGGTGGTCCCATGCCTATGCCGATCCCAAAACCGGAAGAAAAACCGGGGCCGGAAAAACCTGCTGCCAAAGAACCCGCCCCAGAAAAACCATCTCCCGAAAAACCATCGGCCGAAAAACCTGCCTCAGAAAAGTCCGAACCTGAAAAACCGACGCCGGAAAAATCAGCACCGGAAAAACCTTCTTCCGAAAAGCCGACCTCGGAAAAACCAGCTCCGGAAAATCCCTCCGGAGAAAAAGCTTCTCCGGAGAAGCCGGTAGAAAAGGTCCCGGCCGAAAAAACAACCCCTACAGAAAAACCCGTGAGGGAAAAGCCTTTGCCGTCTAAACCGGCGCCAAAGCAATTGCCTATTCCGATGCCCCGACCGGGCCAGCCGCCTATGCCCGGGATGATGCCTATGGCGCCAGTACCGATGCCGGAGATGGTAAAAAAACATTTCGAGGCCAAACGCGGCTATGCCAACTACTATTTCAATAAGCTCCACCGGGAGCGGGTGCTCAAGGGCTGGCAGCAGAAGTTTCCGGTGGAAGGGTTGGCCGGGGAGTGGACGATTCGTGGAAAATTGGACACTGGTGCGGAGTTTGAATTGGTACTTACGAACCAAGGCTTGAGCATGAAAGTGGGGGCCAACCAATTGCGATGGACGGCCGGGCCAGACCTCAGCCTCCTCCTAGAGCCGCAGCATAGCGGCGGCCTGTTCCCTGCTTTGTATCTGTGGCGGCGATTGGCCCTGTTGGGCGCAGACCGGTTCGGAGAGGTGAGCTACTGGGGAACCGCCCCAGTGATCGGCCGACCCGGACTTGCCGACGTCCTGGAAGGCCAATACGCCGGCGTCGAAAGCCGATTCTACTTCGACCCCACGGAAGGACACCTGGTATTACTAGAACTGTTTGGCGACGAACTTTTAGATCCTTGTGAGGTATATTTTCATGACTATCGGCTCCTGGAAGGCCGATGGATCCCCCAGCGGATGGAGGTCCACTATGGGGATATCGTTTTCGGTGTATTCTTGATAAGCCAGATGCAATTTGAAAAAGGCCAATGGCCAGAAGAGGCTCCGCCGAAAGAGAAGGCGAGCGAAAAGAAGGCAAAAGAAAGCCCATCCGAGCAACCAGCCCAACCCTCCGAACTCCCGCCGAAACAACCCCCTTCAGAGGAAAAAGCACCCTCCCCCTCCGAAGAGAAACCCAAACCGGTAACCGAGGAGAAACCGAAACCGGCGCCGTCCGAACCGCCTTCGCAAGAAAAGCCTCCTTCGGCCAACCCGGCCGACGAAAAACCGGCCGCTCCACCTCCTTCCCAGAACAAACCAAAAGACCAACAGCCTCCAGCACCTAAACCGGCCGAGGGAAAAACCTCCCAGAGCAAACCGGCCGCGGAAAAGTCATCCTAAGAAAATCAACTAAAAGAAGAAAACATCGCCAACAACCCCAAAAACCTAAAAAATAGTTCTTCCAGATAGGAGAAGCATCGGTGAGCCGAACGCCGGAGTATATGCCACGCCTGAGTTCTTCCCCATGGATCGGAATTTGTGGGACGATAGGAGTCTGTTTGGCCGTTGCTACGGTGTGGGCGGCGCCGTCTAGCCGGATTGCCGCTACGATCGCCCAGGTCCAGCCGAAAATGGTCAAAATCTTCGGCGCTGGCGGTTTCCGGGGTTTGGAAGAATATCAAAGCGGGATGCTCATTTCAGAGCATGGACATATTTTGACTGTTTGGAGCCATGTCCTAGATACCGAGGAAATCACGGTGGTTTTGTACGACGGCCGTCGATTTGGGGCCAAGCTGTTGGGAGCGGATCCTCGGCTGGAAGTGGCGGTGCTGAAAATCGACGAGGAACATCTGCCCCATTTCAACTTGCAAGAGGTAGTTGAGGTGGAAGCGGGCACCCGGATCTTGGCCTTCAGCAACTTATTTAAGGTGGCTATGGGCGATGAGCCGGTCAGCGTCCAGCAGGGGATTATTTCGATCAAGACACATCTGTCCGCCCGGCGGGGAGCGTTTGAGACCCTGTACAACGGTCCGGTCTATGTGATCGACGCCGTGACGAATAATCCCGGTGCCGCCGGCGGCGCCGTGGTAACCTATCGAGGTGAACTGGTGGGCATGATCGGCAAAGAGGTGCGAAATACGCTGAATAACACCTGGCTGAATTATGCGGTGCCGATCGAAGCCCTTCGGCCTTCGGTGGAACAGATTATCGCCAAAGGGGGCATGGTGAATAAACTAGAGCCGGAGGCGCCGCCTCGGCCGCAACGGTGTTTGGAACTGAGTCGGCTTGGAATTGTGCTGGTGCCGGATGTGCTGCCTCGGACGCCCCCTTACGTGGATTGGGTGCAGGAGGGTTCACCTGCCCAAGCCGCCGGTATCAAACCGGATGATCTGATCATCCTCTTAAACGACCGCCTCATCCATTCCTGCCAGATGCTCCAGAAGGAACTGGAGTTTATCGAACACGATGCGGAGATTACACTCACCTTGCTTCGAGGATTGGAACTCATTGAGGTGAAATTAAAAGCACCGCCGGATTCTTCTGGTCCAGCGGGAAAGCCATGAGGAACCCATCTGAGTGTACCTTTTGCCCCTATTGCAATTCTAACCCCGAAAACAGAGTGGGAAAACCATGAGAAATTCATTTTGCTGGACAGAAACCCTTTGGCGAGCCAACATGGGTGTCGGAAAGAGGAAGACGGGGCTTGTAAGGGTTGGGAGCTGGCTGACGTTTTGGCTGACAGCCTGGCCGATTTTGTGGGCAGCTGAGGTGGCGGCGCCGAACCCTCCGCCCGGCCCGGCGCCACAGAACGCCGGAAACACGCCGGCTTCCGCCAAGACGGCTAAAGAAGACCTGGAACTCCTGGAGCAGAAGGCGTTTCAGGCGGCTGTCGAGCGGGTGGCCCCTTCGGTGGTGATGATCGAGACGGTAGGCGGGTTGGAAAAGGTCGGGCCGGTACTTTTTGGCACTGGGCCCACCACCGGCCTGATCGTAGATCCAGAAGGGTACATTATTTCCAGTGCATTTAATTTTGTGAACAAGCCCAGTTCCATTTTGGTTCGGCTTCCGGACGGGAGCCGGAAGGCGGCCAAACTGGTGGCCAATGATACGAATCGAATGATCAGTTTGCTGAAAATCGAGGCGGAACGGCTGTTGCCGGTGCCGGAAGCCGTCCCTCGCAGTCAGATGCGAGTCGGCCAGTGGGCCATTGCCGTCGGAAGGGCCTTCGGAGAGGAACATCCGAATATTACTGTAGGTATTATCAGTGCATTGAACCGGATCTGGGGCAAGGCCATCCAAACGGATGCAGCAGTTTCGCCCAATAATTACGGCGGTCCATTGATCGACATTCACGGTCGAGTGCTGGGCCTGCTGGCGCCCCTATCGCCCCAGGGAACCTCCGAAGTGGCGGGAGTGGAATGGTACGATTCCGGCATCGGGTTTGCCATCCCGTTGGAAGATATTCTGCAGGTGTTGCCCCGGCTAAAACAAGGCAAAGATCTTAAACCAGGCCTTTTGGGCATTCAGTTCAAAAATCCCAATCTTCATATCAGCGAAGCGGAGATTGGCAGCAGTCGGCCGAACTCTCCGGCGGCCAAAGCGGGCTTAAAAGCCGGTGATAGAATCATCCAGGTCAACGACCGGCCGATCCGTCGGGCCGCCGAACTGAAAGAAGAAATCAGCAAACGGTATGCTGGGGATAAACTTCGGCTGACGGCCCTACGGGGCAAAGACCGTATTGAGTGCGAAGTAGAACTAGTTGCGGAAATCGCCCCGTATGTTCGGCCGTTTTTGGGCATTTTGCCGATGCGAAGCCAACCCGGCGAGTATCCGGCAGGGGTGGTGGTCCGATATATCTATCCGAATAGCCCGGCCGCTAAGGCAGGCATCCAACCAGGCGATCTGCTAGTGCGGTTTGACGGGCAGGAAGTCAAAGACGCTGCCGAGCTTCGCCAACTGATAGCCGACCGGGAACCCAACCAGACGGTAGAAGTGGTGCTTCGGCGAAATGGGCAGGAGCAGAACCGGCAAATACTGCTCGACCAGGTGCCGGAGAACCTTCCTGCTGGTCCGTTGCCGCCTGCTCGAATTGCCGGTAAACCTCAGCCTCTCCCGGAAGGGGTAAAAGTGGGCACGGTGGAACTGAAAGTGCCGGAAATGCCCCATGAAGTCTGGGCCTATGTACCGGATAGCTACGATCTGGCGGTTTCTTATGGGGTGGTCTTTTGGCTGCATGGCCGAGCCGCCCTGGACCCCAAAGAACTCATCACCCGCTGGAAACCGCTGTGCGATGCGTATGATCTGATTGTTGTGGTACCAAAGGCCGTCCACGGTACTCCGCCCCAATGGCAAGCAGGCGAAATCGAACTGCTCAAAAAACTATTGGAAAACCTTCGGGCAGCCTACCACGTAGACCCCAACCGGGTAGTAGTCATTGGCGATGGGGCTGGCAGTGGATTTGCCGGGATGGTGGCCTTCGGTCATCGAGAAGGGATTCGGGGGCTAGCTATGGTGTGTCCGGAACCGGTCATGATTGCGGCGCCAGAAAACGACCCGGCCTATCCCCTTTGGGTGTACATTGCTCGGCCGGCAAAGGACCAGCACACCGCTCAGGTGGACGCCTTTATCGGCCGCCTCCGTGCTGCCAAATATCCTGTGATTGTCAAAGATTTGGGCGAAAAAGTCCGCGAGCTTACGGCCGACGAGCTGGCCGAACTGCTCCGCTGGATCGACGCCTTGGACCAGATTTAACAGCCCGTACCAGTTCCGCCGAATGGTGTACCAAGGCATTCCTACGTGAAGAAGAAATCAGGTTTTCCGAAGGATGGCTCCTCTCTGGAGTGCCGTTTCCGCGGGAATGACACTCTCGAGGATTCTCCTGAAAAACTGGAACCTACTTCCCTCGGTCGAAATGTTGCTAAACCTCCGACTTGCCCGACGGAATGCGCAAAAGGCGGTGCATTGAGGTGCTTGTCGGGCGGCGCCGGAAGTTAATCCTCCGAATCAGAGGTTTGATCCTCTGGGAGGATTTCATGTTCGGCGGGTTGATCCGAGGCAGAAGGTTCCGAGGCAGGTTCTTCGAGGGCTTCTTCGGATGGACGCACAGGGCTGGAGATCCGATATCGTTCTCCTAGCCAGCGGGCCAGGTCGATCTGCCGACACCGCTCGCTACAAAAAGGCATCGCCGGTGTCGTGGCCGGATCCACCGGCCGACCACATATCGGACACGGATGCTGCGGCATGGCCCATTTGCCTTGTGGGACGACGAATTCCTCCGGCCAGGAAAACCTGTTTTGGTTGGGTTTAGCTTGTACGGGCTTTTTCTTTTTTGGTGCGGGTAGTTGGCGCGCCGTTGCCATCGGATTGGCCGGGGCTATCTGATTTGGCGGCTGATTTTTCTGCGGCAGCCGCCTTCTTATAGGACTCGCTTCGGTAATCGGTAATATAGAAGCCGGAACCTTTGAACAAAATAGCGGCTCCTGGTCCGATCAGCCGACGCAACTTCCGCCGACCACACCGGGGGCACCGACGTTCCGGCTTGGCCGTGATCGATTGGAAAAGCTCAAATTGATGCTCGCACGCATCGCAGCGGTATTCATAAGTGGGCATAAGCGTCTCCTTTCGAATGGGTGAAACGGCCAGAAGAAAATCTCGGGCAACCTGAGGAACAGAGTTATATATCTATTTTTCTGGGGCCTTTTCGGAAGAATCGTCGGAAGGCGGCTTTTGGGCAGGAGGCGGGCTTTCCGCTTGGGGTGGGGGATGATCGGCTTTTTGGGGTGGCTCGGGGGGGGAACCGGACGGCGGAGCAGACACCACCACCAAGCTGGGCCGAACCACCCGCTCATGGAGGCGAAAGCCCGGCTGAACTACTTCCAAGATCACCCCCGCCGGATGCTCGGTAGTAGGCAGTTGAGAAACGGCTTGGTGCAGATGCGGATCAAACGCAGCGCCCAAGGCCTCGATCTCGACACAATGATGCCGTTGGAGCACCTCCTGCAATTGTTTATAGATCAACTGCACGCCCGTAAGCAGACCGGCTGGGTCCTGGCTCTTTTGACCGGAATCGACTGCCCGGCGTAAATTATCCAACACCGGCAGCAGATCCCGAACCAAAGGAAACAACGCATAGCGGCGTTCTTCTTCGAATTGGCGTTGGGTTCGTCGGCGGAAGTTTTCCAGTTCGGCCAGCGCACGCAGTTTAGCTTCATTGGCCGCAGCCAGTTCCGCTTCCGCTCGCTGGCAGGCCTCCTGCGCAGCGGCCAACTGCTGGCGCAATTGCTCCAGCTCCTCAGCAGGCGAGGGAGCCAGTTGGCCGATGCCTGCCTCCGAGGTTCCTTCGGCAGCTTCCCCACCGGCAGCCGGTGGGCCCACCGGCATTTTCTCTTCTGCCGATTTGTCC
This sequence comes from uncultured Thermoguttaceae bacterium, assembly GCA_938042245.1. Classification (GTDB taxonomy): domain Bacteria; phylum Planctomycetota; class Planctomycetia; order Pirellulales; family Thermoguttaceae; genus JANXAQ01. The sequence goes on along the minus strand of CALIRO010000047.1, from coordinate 33,368 downwards.
ACCTGTCGAGTCAGCCGGTTTCCCTGACTCGCTTTTGCACTTTGATTACCGTGTATCTGGTCGCTGCTCATCGGTTCCTCTCCTTCCGCTCCAAATCGGTTCCGGGAGTAAATAAACTTTTGAGCATTTCCAAGAAGGATCTCCGCTGGGGCGTCAATTCCGCCTGTTCGATTTTCGCCAATTCACGAAGGATCCGTTCGTGTTCGGAGTTAATCCGTTTGGGCACCTCAATGACCACTTCCACCAACAGATCGCCTCGACCGCGATACCGCGGATCAGGCATCCCCCGGCCACGGAGCCGAAAGATCTGTCCGCTTGAGGTACCCGGCGGAATCTCTAACGGTTCGTTTCCTTCCAAGGTAGGAACCTGAATGGTTGCCCCTAGCACTGCCTGGGAGTAACTGATCGGCACCTGACAAAACAAATGCTGGCCTTCTCGGCGGAACAGCGGATGTTCCCGGACGGTAAGGAATACATAGCAATCGCCCGGCGGACCACCGTGCAGGCTTACATCTCCTTGGCCTTCTAGACGCAAACGCGTGTCGGTATCGACCCCGGCTGGGATATGCACTTCCCGCTCCACCAGCCGAACTACCGTCCCTTCCCCTCGGCATTCCGGACAAGCTTCGCGAATGACTGCACCAGCCCCCCGACAGGCTGGGCAGGTGGTCTGAATCGAAATAAACCCCGATCGCTGAACGATCTGGCCTCGGCCGCCGCAATAGCGGCAGGATTCCGGCTGGGTGCCAGGTTTTGCCCCGCTGCCCCCGCAACGGGAACAAAGCTCTCGACGTTGGAAACGGATGGTTTTGGTCGCTCCTCGGGCAGCTTCCAATAGATCGATGGTTAGATCGCACCGCACATCGGCCCCTGGCTGCGCACGGCGTCGGCCACGCCGGGAACGGAACGTGCCAAACAGGTCGCCGAAAATACTGTCGGCAAAAATGTCGCTAAAGGCCTCGAAGATGTCCTCCACATCCTGGAAGTGGCGCACATGTCCGCCGCCTTCCAGCCCAGCATGGCCATACCGATCGTAAATCTGCCGTTTTTCCGGATCGTTCAGCACCTCAAAGGCTTCGGAGGCCTCCTTAAACTTTTCCACCGCTTCCGGATTGTTCGGGTTCCGGTCCGGATGGTACTTCAGGGCCAAACGACGATACGCCTGGGCAATCTCCTCGCGGGTTGCCGTCCGAGGTACCCCCAACACTTCATAATAGTCCCGTTTGGTTGCCATGGTTCTCATGGCCTATATGGATCGATGATATTTCCACCGATGGATTTTGGGCCCGAGGCGCAAAACAACCCTAGGGAATCATAGCACGCCGCAACCAACTTTTCGATCTATCCCGGAAGCCGAAGCCCCTCCGAATGCTACCGTTTTATAGGCACAAAGGCGGGCCACCGCACTGCTACGCAGTAGCCCGCCTTCAGGTTGTATCGACATCCTTCCATGGAGTTGGCCGGAAAATGCCGGATCGCTAGCTTACCGCACGGCCCCTTCGATCTCCTTTTCCTTATCTTCTTTCTTCAGGTCGGTAACGAGGGTTTCGGTGGTGAGCATCAGGCCGGCAATACTGGCCGCATTCTCCAGCGCCACGCGAACCACCTTGACCGGGTCGATGATACCGGCCTTAAACATATCGACATATTTCCGGGTGTTGGCGTCGAAACCGACGTTGGTCGGTTTTTCTCGCACTTCCTCGACCACCACGGAACCGTCCAGCCCGCAGTTTTCGGCAATCTGGCGAAGCGGGGCTTTGAGGGCTTCGCGCACAATATCGACGCCGATTTTTTCATCGCCGCGGGCGGAGTTGCGAACGGCTTCGACGGCTTCGATACAGCGCAACAGGGCCACGCCGCCGCCCGGCACGATGCCCTCTTCGGCTGCCGCCCGGGTGGCGTGAAGAGCGTCCTCAATCCGCGCCTTCTTCTGCTTCATTTCCGTTTCCGTTGGCGCACCCACTTTGATCACCGCCACCCCGCCCGACAGCTTCGCCAACCGCTCCTGGTATTTTTCACGGTCGTAATCGCTGTCGGTCGTCTCGATCAGGTGTTTGAGTTGCTCAATGCGGTTTTTAATCTCCGACGGTTTGCCAGCCCCTTCCACGATGGTGCAGGTATCTTTGTCCACGGTGATCTTTTTGGCCCGGCCAAGGTGCCCCAATGTTAAGTTCTCGAGCTTAATCCCAAGGTCTTCGCTGATGACGGTGCCGCCGGTCAGGATGGCAATATCCTGCAGGAGGGCTTTTCGCCGATCCCCAAAACCTGGGGCTTTTACCGCACAGCAGGGCAATACCCCTCGGAGTCTATTGACCACCAAGGCCGTCAGCGCCTCGCCTTCCACGTCCTCGGCGATGATTAACAGCGGCTTGCCGCTCTGAGCCACCTTTTCCAAAATGGGAATCAGTTCCCGGAGATTGCTGATTTTCTTTTCATGGATAAGAATGTAGGCGTCTTCCAGGTAGCAGTCCATAGTTTCCGCCCGGTTGATAAAGTAGGGCGACAGATAGCCTTTGTCGAACTGCATCCCTTCGACGCGCTGGTAGGTGGTTTCCGCGGTTTTACCCTCTTCCACGGTGATGACGCCGTCGTTGCCTACGGCTTCCATGGCGTCGGCCAACAGTTTCCCGATGGTCATATCATTGTTGGCACTGATGGCGCCGACTTGGGCAATTTCTTCTTTGCTGGTTACCTTTTTGGCCATGGAATGCAGGTGTTCGACGGCCGCTTGAACGGCCCGCTCGATGCCGCGGCGAATAGCCGTCGGATTGGACCCGGCTGTTACTTGCCGAAGCCCTTCTTTGTAGATCGCACGGGCTAAAATAGTGGCCGTAGTAGTGCCATCGCCGGCTACGTCGCTGGTCTTCGAGGCAACCTCGTTGACCAGCTTGGCGCCCATATTCTCGAACCGGTCTTCCAGTTCGATTTCTTTGGCCACGGTTACGCCGTCTTTGGTAACCGTGGGCCCACCAAACGATTTGTCCAGGATGACGTTTCGCCCGGTCGGCCCCAGGGTAACGGCCACGGCATCGGCCAGTTTCTCCACCCCTCGTAAAAGCCGCTGCCGGGCGTGATCTTCAAACAAAAGTTGCTTGGGCACGGTCGTGTTTCCTTCCTAAACAAGGAGACCTCAAAAAAACCCAATTCCCCTATCCCAGTTCCCAAGGATCGGTTCCGCCGGCTAAACCAGCTCCTCCAGCCGATCTGCCAGCCAGAACAACCCCTTCTATCCGAATCCTGCCAAAATAATTGGACTCACTCGGCAGACTATTTGACGATCTTCGCCAAAATGTCGCTTTCACGCAGGATCTTCAGTTCCCTGCCATCCACTTCGATGTCGGTGCCAGCGTATTTGCCGAAGATCACCTCATCGCCGACAGCCACCGACATTTCCGCCCGGTTCCCGCCCTCCAGAAGCCGACCAGGACCCACGGCAATCACCGTACCCCGCTGCGGCTTCTCCTTGGCGGTGTCCGGCAACACAATGCCGCCGGCGGTAACTTCTTCGGCTTCCTTCGGCTCCACAACCACCCGATCATCCAACGGTCGAAGACTGATGCTCTTGCCCATCTCTTGCTCCCTCACGGAAAAATGGAAAAACGTTTATATCCCAAAAACTCCTTCTGTCCAAACGCCGCTTATTTCCTCTCCAAACCCATCGTTTTCAGCCGATTGACCAAAATACCAGCCTCTCGGCACAACGACCAAACTGATCATCCTTTCAAAAACTCTCGGAATCCCAATCCCATCCCAGTATAAGTTCTCCCAATCCATTATTGCATCCATGCAAAAAGAGCAATCCCCATAACCTCATCCCTGCGCACGCAGGGACCCAAGGGAGAACACCCATAACGGACCTGGGTTTCCCCTTGGGCGGGAATGATAAATCCTACCGCCCTGTTAGTGTGTTGGGATGAGCAAATCCCTAATTTCCCGGTTGCACGGGAATCACACCTGGCGTTTTTTCCGCCCAAACTCGGCAAATGGACTTCAAACGGCAGAAAGATTTCTTCCAACCGCAGGGGATTTCCTAGGCGAGGTCTAGAACTCATCCATATCGCCCATGTCCTCCATGTCTGGACCGCCTCGGCGTCCTTTCTTTTCCTCCTTCTTGGGGATTTCGGTTACCAGGGCCGAAGTGGTCAACAGCAAGCAGGCCACACTGGCGGCATTCTGCAACGCGGTGCGCACCACCTTGGTCGGATCAATAATACCGGCTTCAAGCAGGTCGCAGTAAACCTGCCGTTCGGCATCGAAGCCTTCGGTTTTGTTTTTCATTTGGCGGACCCGATTGACAACGACGGCGCCATCCAGGCCAGCATTTTCGGCGATCGCCCGCAGGGGCATATCCAGGACATTCAGGACACACTTGGCCCCCAGGTCTTCGTCGCCATCGAGCTGGAACTTTTCCAGGGCTTTGGCGGCCCGAATCAGAGCCACTCCACCACCCGGCACAATTCCTTCTTCCAAAGCAGCCTGGGTGGCGGCCCGGGCATCCTCCAGAAGCACCTTGCGTTCCTTCATTTCGGTTTCGGTGGCTGCGCCGACATTGATTTGGGCCACGCCACCGGCCAACTTGGCCAGCCGCTCCTGCAGCTTCTCCCGGTCATAGTCGCTCGTGGTCGTTTCGATTTCCCGGCGGATTTGCTCGATCCGGCCTTCGATGGCCTTCTTGTCGCCTCCGCCGCCTACAATGGTCGTATTCTCCGCATCCACGATGACCTTTTTGGCGGTGCCCAGATCTTTTAGTCGCACCGAATCCAATTGGATACCTAAGTCTTTAAAGATGGGCTGGGCGCCGGTCAAAATAGCAATATCGCCCAGCATCGCTTTTCGCCGATCACCGTAGCCCGGAGCTTTCACCGCACAGCAGCGCAAAATCCCCCGAAGCTTGTTGACCACTAAGGTGGCCAAGGCCTCCCCTTCGACCTCCTCAGCAATTATCAGCAGCGGCTTATTGGCTTTACTGACCGCCTCCAACAGGGGAATAAGATTCTTGGCGCTGGAGATTTTTTCTTCATGCACCAAGATCAAACAATCTTCTAGCTCCACCTTCTGGTTTTCCACATCGGTAACAAAATGCGGCGAGAGGAAACCTCGGTCGAATTGCATCCCCTCAACCACTTCCACATAGGTTTCGCTCTGTTTACCCTCTTCGATGGTGATGACGCCGTCTTTGCCGACTTTCATGAAAGCGTCGGCCAGCACACTGCCGATCGACGGATCATTGTTGCCGGCAATGGTAGCAATCTGCTGAATCTCCTTTTTATTTTTGGAATCCACCGATTTGGAGAGTTTTTTGATCTCGGCTACCACCGCTTCAGTGGCTTTGTGGATGCCACGAGCCAAGGCCATCGGATCGGCACCGGCCGAAATCATCCGGAGACCTTCTTTGAAGATCGCCTCGGCCAGCACGGTAGCAGTGGTAGTTCCATCGCCGGCCACTTCATTGGTTTTAGTGGCTGCTTCTTTGACCAACTGGGCGCCGAGGTTTTCATAGGGGTTTTCCAGTTCGATGTCCTCGGCCACGGTTACCCCGTCTTTGGTAATCTTGGGCGAACCCCAACCTTTATCCAGCACGGCATTTCGCCCTCTAGGGCCCAAGGTGCTGCGGACGGCCCGAGCCAACTTACCAACTCCAGCAGCTAAAGCCAGTCTGGCTTCATCCTCAAAGATCAATTGTTTTGCCACGGTGATTTCCTCCTGTGTGCAACCCAATTACCCACCGATAGGGAGGTTATTAATATCCCCTCTTTGGGTACCCCAAGGGGAATAAGCCATACTCTGAAAGGGCCAGCGGCACTTCCGCCGCCTGCGCAATTGGCAGCCGAAAATAAACTGCCCTTCTATAGAGCAAGCTTTATGCCAAAAGAACCCTTTTCTTAACCCATTGATAAATAAGCAGTTATGCATATGCCTTCCGGGAAGATTCCCTAGGGGATTCCACAGAGGTGCCAGTTTGGCAGGAAAACCCCTCGGCCCACCCTGGGCCAGAGCATTTCCGGCGCATCTGGGAGCTTGCTCATCCGGTCCGGGGAAGTGCCCGAACTTCTGGAGCCCCTGGCTGTCTCGCTCATGGTAGAGGGGCCAGGAGCCTGGTAATCTCTAAAACCCAAAAGAGGTACAAAGAAGCTCCACTTTGGTGGGGCAGGATCGTTTGCTCCCTTCGGCGGAAATGGTAGGATGTTTGTTGGAGCAGGCACGAACGCCTCCGATCTCTCTGGGTTGGGCTTCTGACTGAAGGATTCAGGGCGATGGCAGATCGGCACAATCATTACGAAGCCGCCTTCGAAGCCTATCTCCGGCAGCTCCGCACCCCGTATATTGCGGTCAACGAAAGCCGACGTAGCCTCCTGCCGGAAGGGGCCACTCTAAAGAGTTTGGATTTTATTGTGCCTTCGCCAGGACCGATTGTTTGGCTCATCGACGTCAAAGGCCGTCGATTCCCCACCGGTCAGAAGACCGCTCAATATTGGACCAATTGGTGCACGCAGGACGAACTGGAGAGTTTAGCGCAATGGGAACAGATGTTTGGCCAGTCGTTCCGAGGCCTTTTGGTCTTTGCGTATTGGGTGGTCGGGCCACGGAGTCCGGTTCCTTCAGAACAATTGTTCCTGTTCCGAGACCAAAGCTATGGATTTTTAGGCATTCCCCTGCTGGACTACCAGGCCTCTAGCCGACAACGCTCCCGGCGCTGGCAGACGGTGAGCATTCCAGTAGCCGAATTCCGGAGCTACGCCCGTCCGGTGCATGAATTTTTAGGCCGCTGCTGGCCGCCCGGGCTGGCCCTCTCGGCCGCCCCCCCATCCACCTGTTCCCCTTCAGGGCCTCAGGAGGATTGGTAAAAAAGCTCTGCTTCCGCAAGGCTACCCCCAGGGCCACTGGACCCTTCGGGGCACATCCCCCCGGAACGAACGGGCCACCTAAGACTTATCCAGGCCGGTGCTTTACTAATTTTTCTATTTTTTCTATTTTGCCCAGTTTTTAAGTATATTTGGGAAGTAACTCCTCCGACACGCTTGCTGTCCCCCTCAATAGTGGGATCAATCAGGTACCCCCCGGTTTTTCCGTTCCGGTGGCCTTTTACTTCGACCCCGCAGCCATACTTTTTGGCCCCATTCTAAACGCTTCTCTGCAGGTTATGAAAGATTAAAGTGCCCTTTGCCGGGCCTGAATAGGAGATTTAAAATGGACGGTAGATGACAGTAGTTAGTAGGGCTTCGGCCACGCCGGGCCAACTCCACCAGTTGGTCGGTTCGATCCAGCGGCATGAAGGCTTCGACCAGGTGGTGGCCAGCCTGCAGGCAGGTCATGCCGCCACATTGGACGGAGTATGGGGGTCTTCGTGCGCGCTGGTGGTGGCCGCTCTGGCAGCCCATGCCCCTGCCACCCTTTTAGTGGTTACTCCCCAGCCGGAACACGCAGAAGATTTCCTCGAAGATCTAGAGCTCTTTCTTCCGGCCGAGCAAGCCCCTCGGCAGCCTTTTCCCCCGCTAGAGCATCTGCCTGAAGAATCTCCCCAGCCGGACGAAGTCTTCGCTCAGCGTCTGCGGGTGCTCAAGCAGCTCCGAACAGTTTCTCCTCCTAAACTGGTGATAGGTCCGATTCAGGCCCTGCTGCAACCGGTTCCAGAACCAACCCAGTGGCAGGCCCATAGCCGACTGCTTCAGGTGGGCATGAGCCTTCCGCTGGAGCAGTTAGTCCAGTGGCTTCAGGCCCAGGGGTTCCAGCGGATGACTGCCGTGGCACTGCCGGGAGAGTTTTCGGTCCGTGGCGGACTGGTCGATCTGTTTCCTCCGGATGCGGCGGACCCAGTGCGAGTGGAATTCTTCGGCGATCAAATTGACTCCATCCGGCAATTTGAGGTAGCAAGTCAGCGAAGCATCCAATCCCTCCGGGAAGTAGAAATTACCGGCCTTGGTCTGCTCGAAGCTCAACGAGGCTGCCTGAGCGATTACCTGCCCCAAACCGCCTGGGTAATCCTAGTGGAACCAGGGGAAATAGAACGCTCCGCACAGCAATACCAGCAGCGCCTCCCAAAGCTGGAAAAAGTTCATTCGTATCTGGAAGTTCTCCAACGGCTTATCCGGTTTCCTTCAGTAACCGTTTCGGCGGTGGCGGCCAGTTCCTGGGAGACGACTTGTCGGCTCCGGATCGAATCGGTGGAACGCTTTACCGGGGATGTCCATCGGGTGCGGGAAGAATTGGATGCGGTTGGGGCGGATCAACAGGTCTATCTGGTTTGCGAGACGGAGGCGGAGATTGGTCGGCTTAGGGAGCTGTTTCAGGAGAGCCGATTGGCCCAAGGAGGCCGTCTTGACTTTGTGCTGGGCAAACTTCATCGGGGTTTTCGACTCGTGCCGGAGCGGACGGTTCTGGTCTCTAGCGCCGAGCTTTTCCGGCGGGAGGAGATCCGTCGGCCAGTAGCCCGGCATCTAGGCAAGGTCATCGACAGTTTCCTGGAACTGCGGGAAGGGGAACTGGTGGTGCATGTGGCCCATGGCATTGCCCGTTACCGGGGCCTCCAACTGCTCCAGAAAGATAGCCAGGTGGAAGAACATCTGGTGTTAGAATTTGCAGAGGGTACGAAACTTTATGTTCCCACTTCGAAGATTGGTCTGGTGCAGAAATATGTAGGCGGCACAAAAGCTCGGCCTCGGCTAGCGAAATTGGGTGGTCGGCTCTGGAACCGCCAGAAAAAAACCGTGGAAAAAGCTGTTTCGGATCTCGCCGCCGAAATGCTCCAAATGCAAGCCAAACGCACCGCCTTGCCCGGCATCCGTTTCCCCCCCGACACCCAATGGCAACACGAATTCGACGCCTCCTTCCCCTATCCGGAAACACCCGATCAATTGGCTGCCATCCAGGCCGTCAAACAAGATATGGAATCTAGCAAGCCGATGGATCGACTCTTGTGCGGCGACGTCGGCTACGGCAAAACCGAAGTGGCCATGCGAGCCGCCTTCAAAGCCGTCTGCGCCGGTTATCAGGTGGCTATGTTGGTCCCCACTACCATCCTGGCTGAGCAACACTTGCGCACCTTCACGAGCCGAATGGCCGAATTCCCTATCCGAATCGCCGTGCTTTCCCGGTTTGTCCCCCGCCGCCAACAGGAACAAATCCTCGACGACCTAGCCGCCGGCCGAATCGACATCATCATCGGCACCCATCGCCTCGTCCAACCGGATGTCCGCTTCCATAATTTGGGCCTTGTCATCATCGACGAGGAACAGCGGTTTGGCGTGGAACTGAAGGAGCGTTTCAAGCAATTCCGCGAAATGGCCGATGTGCTCACCATGACGGCCACACCGATTCCTCGCACGTTGCACATGGCCCTGGTGGGACTACGGGATATATCAAACCTGCAAACGCCGCCGGCGGATCGGCTGGCCGTGGAAACCCATGTCTGCCGATTCGATCCGGAGCTGATTCGTCATGCGATCCTTCGAGAGTTGAACCGGAATGGCCAGGTGTTCTTTGTACATAATCGGGTGGCCGACATCCAAGAGATGGCCCTGTTGCTGCAAGAGATTGTGCCGGAGGCCTCCTTACGGATTGGCCATGCTCAAATGCCCGAAGAACAATTAGAGCGGGTGATGCTGGATTTTATCGATCATCAGTTTGATATTCTTTTGTGTACTACCATCATCGAAAGCGGTCTGGATCTTCCGAATGTCAATACCATCTTTATCAATGAGGCGGAGCGGTTCGGACTGGCTGACCTCCATCAGCTCCGAGGGCGAGTCGGCCGGTATAAACATCGGGCTTATTGTTATCTTTTGATCCACCCAGAACGGTACATCTCTCCCAATGCGGCCCGGCGTCTGCGCGCCATCGAAGAATATAGTCATCTGGGTGCCGGGTTTGCCATCGCTATGCGCGACCTGGAAATCCGAGGCGCCGGCAATATCCTGGGACGAGAACAAAGCGGCCATATTGCCATGGTCGGCTACGAACTGTATTGCCAATTGTTGGAGCAGGCGATTGCCCGACTTAAACGCCAACCCCTGAAAACCCCTCTAGAAGTGGATATCGACCTACCGGGAGCCGCCTACCTGCCCAGGACCTATGTGCCCGACATGCGTCTGAAGATGGACCTATACCGTCGGCTCGCACGAGCCGAAACCTACGAAGACCTCCACCTGCTTCGGTCCGAAATGCAGGACCGGTTTGGTCCCCCGCCCCCGGAAGTCGAACGACTGCTGGTAGTCCATGAAATTCGGATTGCCGCCCAACACTGGTATCTGTCCGCCATCCGGATGGAACGCCACGATCTGGACATGCCCTATGTGGTTTTAGCCTATCGGGTAGAATCCCTGATCCGGCGGTTGGCTCGGTTGAGCGGCGGCCGACTTCGCATTGTCGATGCGGAAACAGCTTATCTCCCCTTGCCAAAAGAACTTACATCGCCCGACGAAATCCTCCAGCTTGTCAAAATGCTGTTGCAATCCGAGGAAAAACTTCCCTATAATCCCGCCGAGTCTATCTGATACACACAGAAAACCTCCCAATGCCCCCCGAATGGCGCGTTTTAGCTTGCATTTTCGGGTAGGTTTGCTCCGAAGCAAGGCGGGAAACCTCCGGTAAAACCACGATTTTGGATAGGATTATAACCTAAAAGGGGGGATGGCTCCGGATTTTAGGTAGTACCTGTGGTGCGGCATTGTTATTGGATTTTGTTATTTGTAGCCATCCTTGGAGCGGTCGTGGTCTGTCTTCGGCCGGAATGGGCAGCGGCGTGGTTGGCGCGGGTGGAAAGTTGGGCACGAAAGGCAGAAGCATCCCCCCCTTCAGATCTAGAATATATACCCCAATATGGGGTTTTACCCCCCGTCCCGCCAATCCCCTCCCAGGAAATTACTGTCCCGCCAACCCCCAGTTCGGGGGGCCAGGCCTCTGCTTGGCCAATTCCACCTTCCAGAACGGCCGCTGTGAACTCCCCTGATTTGCCTACTCAGCCGTCCCCTTCTTTTGGTGGATTTGATCCCCCTAAAAAGACTCAACCAGCAGATGCCGATCAGATCATCCCCGGTGAAAGTGTGCCTTATTCACCTCCGACAGAGCCATCCTCCACTTCTCGGATAGCTCCTTCTCCATCTGGTCAGCCTTCGTCTGAAGGTTCTCCATGGAAAATGCCAACAGAGCATGGGAGCATTCCCCTTGATAGAGGGGTTGTAGAGAGAGAGGCGGTTTTTGATCCCCCTAGATGGTGGGCAGGGCAGCCCCGCTCTGAGAGCTTCCCGGGAACATCTCCTTCGGAAATTGTTCTGGAGCAGCCTGGGAAGGGACCATACCCCCTGGCCGAGACCGCCGGGAGATTTTCGGAGGTCTCCCGCTTGGCTAGCCGGGAACCAACTGCCCCCAGGCATTCTCTTCCGGAAAGGCTAGAGGACCTGTCCGGTCTGCGGAATCCACCGGGGGCCATGGAGGAGGACCCTGGTGGCGGCCACCAAAGAGGGGTTCCATATCCTTCTGGCGAACGAGTGGCAGTACTAGAGCCTTCTGTGGAAAAGGTCTTTTGTGAGGGAGCCAGGGTGGTAGCCCGGGTGGGATCCGATGTGGTGCTGATGAGCGACGTTTGGGTAACGGCCGAGCAGTTTTTAATCTCTATCTACTCCCGTCAAAAGGCCGCCGACAGACACTTACCCCCGCCTACGTTGGAGGAGATATGGTTCCAAAGGGAATCCTTTGTCCAAGCGCAGTTTTCCACCCTGCTTGGCCAATTGGTCGATGCGAAGTTGGCCTATTCCGATGCGGTAGGGGTGGTCCCCAAGGAGGCTTTGAAAAACATGGAAGAGCAGGTGTCTAGGCATTTTGAAAGGGTGGAATTGCCCAAGTTTTTTGCCTTTTATCAGGTAGCAACGTACCAGGAGCTAGATGCTCGGTTACGGCGGGGGGGAACGTCGGTGGCTCGGCATCGGCGATTGTATTTCCAGCGCTCGTTAGCCTCCCAGTGGGTAGCCCAAAAGATAAAAGTCAATGAGGAGGTAGGCTACGAAGAGATGTGGGCCTGGTATCAGTCGCATCAGAGCGAATTTGAGCAGCCGGCCCGGGTCCGATGGGAACAGATCAGTGTACGCATATCCAAATATCCCGATCAACAGACTGCCTGGGCTATCTTAGCCCGAGCAGGCAACCAGGTGCTGGACGGGCGTCCGTTTGCGGAGGTGGCCAAAGAATTCTCCGATGCCCCTAGCGCCTCCCAAGGCGGCCTTCGGGATTGGACTACCCAGGGGAGCCTACGGTCGGAAATCTTAGACGAGGCTCTGTTCTCCCTTCCTGTGGGTGCGATGAGCCCCATCTTGGAAGACGGGGATTGGTTGCATATTGTGCGCGTGATTGATCGCCAAGAAGCCCACCGGATTCCGTTTGAAGAAGCTCAGGTGAAAATCCGAGAGGAAATCCGTAAGCAGCGCATCCAGATCCAGCAGCAGGCCTACCTGGATCAGCTTCGGCAGCGGGTGCCGGTCTGGACGGTGCTGGATCAGCGCCCAAGCCGAACCCGCACTGCCTCTTTACCTTCGTGGACCGGATCCCAATAAAACTACGTTGCTTGGCCGGTCTGACAAAAAGAAACCTCTTGGCGATTTGGCGAAGTAGCCTTCCATATCGAAATCGGGGGAGGGAGCGGAGTTATCTAGGCGAGGAGGTTGGCCGGACAGGCCGATCCACCAGACGCAAATCATCCAGATCGAAAGCGTACCAAGCCCGGTCGGCCGAGTCCACCCACTCCACCAAAGCCTGGCAGTTCATGGTGATTGTTTTTACCAGGCCGATCCGGCCCTGAAACCGGCGAGATTCCGGCCGATCGCTTTCGAGCACTACATACCGATTGCTATAATCCTGTCGGAGCTTTTGGATCTGAAGGTCTAACATAGGGTTGTGGGATTTACTGGGGAACCGGATAGCCAGGGGAGATTCATTTCAATTTTGGGAGTTGGCGGAGGATTCTTCTTGAGCGGCACGCCAGCGCAAGTAAGCGTCCAGAAACGGCTGGATATCGCCGTCCAGGACCCGGTGGAAGTCGGTAACGGTTAAACCGGTCCGGGCGTCTTTGATTCGTTGTTCGGGGTGGAGGAAATAACTGCGGATTTGGGCGCCGAAGCCGGTCTTGGGCATTTGTTTATATTTAGCGGCCTGTTCGGCTTCGCGTTTTTCTTCTTCGATTCGGGCCAGCCTGGCTCGGAGCATCCGCATGGCAGTGGCCCGGTTCTGGTGTTGGCTTCGTTCGCTCCGGCAGGCCACCGTAATGCCAGTGGGAATGTGAATCAAGCGAACGGCGCTAGAAGTTTTATTGACATGTTGGCCGCCCGGCCCACTGGACCGGAACACCTGTTCCTCAATATCTTCCTCTCGGATTTCGATCTGCTTTTCGTCGGTAATTTCCGGCGTCACATCGACGGCCGCAAAGCTGGTCTGGCGTTTCCCTTCCGCATTAAAAGGGCTGATGCGCACCAGTCGATGGATTCCCGATTCCCCTTTGAGGTATCCATAGGCCATCGGCCCTCGGATAGCAATGGTGGCGCTGGCAATCCCGGCCGGGTCGTTATCTTGCCGATCCAGAAGTTCCACCTCATAATCGTGGCTTTTTGCCCAGTTGATGTACATGCGTAGAAGCATTTCCGCCCAGTCAGCCGCATCCGTTCCGCCGTCCCGCGCATGGATACTTACCAGGGCCGAATGGCTATCCCATGGGCCATTGAGAAGGGCCTTAATTTCCAAATCTTTCAATTGGGCTTCGAGTTGTCCAAGCGTCTTGGGTACCTCGGCAGCAAACTCAGCATCTTCGTCGGCCATTTCCAGCAGGATCTGCAGATCCTCCACCTGCTGGGCCAGGGTCTCCATCGGTTTCAGAATGGCCTTCAGGGTCTTTAGCTCCGCTACGACCACCTGGGCACGCTCGGGCCGATTCCAGAAATCCGATTCGGCCATTTGCGTTTCTAGCTCGGTAGCCCGAGCTTTTCGGCCAGCATAGTCAAAGAGAGTCCTGCAATTGTTTTAGCCGCTTTTGAATCGCCTCGGCCCGATCCAACCATTCTTTTTCCACCGCTCCGTTCCTCCCTAAGAATGCCAAGCATCCTCAAAAAAATTATACTCTGCAGACGGCCAACAGGAGAAGTCCAACTCTGTGGACAAAACAGATCAAGAACCTCCCATCAAACCCCCTTTGCAGGCAGTATATCCCTCTTAGAGGGGTTAGTTCCACCTTGGGAGGGTTCTGTTTTGTGAGAGGCTCTAAAAGACAGGCGGAGCGTCCCGGGGGATCGGCTCCAGAAGGCCCAATCGCCAGGGGATTTGGCCGTAGGGTTTACCGGCCCGCTCTCGGTCCAATACCCCTTGGAAGAGAAACCTCAAATGGTTCGGGTCCACCTCCAGACGTTCATCCACGCCGCAGCGGAGCAATTCGCCGTGACTGATGCAGTCGGTCCACCGCTGGCCGATGTGCCGGACGTTTTTCATGCTGGCAAACGCCTTGTCCCTGCTGTCGGCCAAAGGCCTCCAAGGCCCTTCGAGCTGGTCAGCCAAATAGGCTTTGTAGTATCGCCACCCATGACCTCCCTGCGCTTCGATCAAAGCGAGGTATTTCTGCATTCCTCGAAGCCGGTACACATGGCCGGCCTCGAAAATATCAGCCTGAATGGCCAGCACCGGTTCCGACCAGCCGTGGGGAAAATCCTCCAGCCGGGTCTGTTCTCGCCACATCCGGCCGTCCAACGTGGTAAAGAAAAGATGGGCATGCTTGTCGTCGCAGATGATCCAGAAGTCCAGGCCGGCTTTGCCGTCGGCCGGCTTGGCGCCCAACAATCGAAGCCCACTCCAGGAAGCCGGATCAGCCATGTTTTCCGTAGTAGCAAAGGCAGCCCCGTATTTCGGATTCCACGCCGGGTCGCTTGCCTGGCAGATCAGATACCACTTCTTGTGGGGCGTAAAATAAAATACTTGCGGTGCGCAGAAAAATCCCGCATGGTTTTGCAATCGAACCCGTCGGGCCTGATTGGCCTCTTTCCAATCCGTAAAGCTCAGGTATTCAATCTGATGAGTGCGTTTTTGGCCCCGAACGGTGCAGAACAAATGCCATCGGCCCTGGTGGAACACAATACTGGGGTCTTTGACACTGTAGCAGAGGTCGTCTTCCGGCTGCACGGGTTCTACAAGCAGCGGTCCCACCTGCCAGGAAAACCGCCCCTCCAAAAGGGCATCCGTTGCCGGTTTGGCTTCTTCTGAACCCCCCTGAAGCTAAACCTCCAGAGGCTTAGAAACATCCGTTTCGGTTTGGCCAGGGCTACCCCCTAGGCAGGCTTCTTTTAAAGCAGTCGGAGACTCCTTCGGGGAGGCTGATCGAAGAACAGGAGTTTTCTGTTCTCCAGTAATATTGTTTACCTTCCGGTACCATTGGATGAGTTCCGGCAGTGAGACCCGTACATACGGCTCATCGCAGGCGGGGGTGTCCCTGCCAGCGTCGGCTACCCAGATCTCCAACGTCTCCGGGGAAAAGATAGCGTTGTGCAGGTTGCTGGCCATGGCGACCGGCCGCTTGATGATCTGGATCATCCGTTCCACGTCGATCTGGCCGTAGTGCTCCTGCAACCGCTGGCTGAGCACCTGCGCCCGGCTGTCGCCGGAGACAAAGACCGTATCCTCCGGCACATAAGGCAAAAGCGGATGCTGTTGCCCAGGCCGAAGCACTAGCAGTTCTTCCGGCGTTGCCCGCACCGCGGCCATATTTCGACTCTTATCGCTTAGCACATAGTAGTATTCACAGGTCCGGGCCGTTTTGCGGAAAATTTGCAAGGCCTCTTCCACGGTGCTCGCTCGTTCCATGATGTCTCGCAAAAGGAAGGTCATGGGCATTCCGTCCCAGTGGCCTTCGCCGCGTCCGCCCATTTCGCCGATAGCCAAACCCCGCTCGTTCATGCAGGTTACCGTGCCCAGGAAGCCCGCATAACCCAGACTCATCCAGCTGTTATAGCCATCCGGGATGAACACCTGCACCACGGCGGCCCGCTGCAGGTGAATGTCGCGCATGTAATCCAGCACCCGGGCGTGATAGACGCGGCCATCTCGGCTGGCCTTGCCCCGCACCGCTACGCCGCTGCAATGGAACCGTTCCGGGAACAGATTGGCCAGTCGGCCGTCCCGAACGGAAATGCCGGCGGCCTGGCTGGCTGCATCCATCTCCTCAAAAAAGCGTTTCGGAATAAAGGGGCCGGTTCGCCGATGGATTTCTTCCATCAGATCTAGAAACCATCGCCCACTCTGGATGGTCTCCAGGCCACCCACACCGTAAAGCACTCGATTGGTCAAGGTACGAGCTTTTTCGGCCAAAAGCGTCCCGTGCGCCCGGCCCATCTGGGTAGGCGTACCGTGAACGATCAGGATGGTTTTGCCTTCCAATCGGCCTAGCACACCGTGGCCAGCCGGGTCCTTGGCCACCAGTTCCGGCTCCGGAAAAGACCGGTTTGTTGATCCTGAGGAGTGTTGCTGACCAGGTCGGGCTTCTAAGCTAGGTCTGCCCACTTCAGCGCCCGGCAAGGGCGGCAGAACTGAAAAGGATGGCAGTGCCAAAAAATGGACCACGATCCCAAGGGAACAAACACCGAAAACCCATCTTCGATACATGCCATCATCTCCTTTGGGTATCGCCAACGGATCAGCGTCTCAGCGACTTCTTCATTCCGTCTTTTCCATCCAGAATTCCACCAGGGCAGACCAGATGCGGACCAGGTCTTCCGGATCGACCTCTTGGATGGGTCGATCCGGCGGGGCAAAAAGCCCTTCCGGCGCCGGGGCCTCCAGTTGCCAGGCGTGGACGGTGATCTTCGCCCGGAACTTATCGACGGAAAGCTCCAGTCGGCTAGGTCGGCCTTCCGGCGTCAAAACAATCTGGAGGGTATTTTGCTTTTTATTCTTCTGGCGAAGCAGAAGGAGCCGTCCGGGGGGGATCGTTTGCTCCGGCGCCGGGGTTTCTGGCAAGCGGGATGGATTCGTGGCCGATTGTTCCGATCTGGTCGGCGGCTTGGCCGATTCGGGTTCGGCACTGGACGGGCCCTGGAGTTCTTCAGCTTCCAACAAGGATTCGAGCAACGTGGGCATTTGCCCCAGGCCTTGGAGGGCGGCCAGCCAGGCTTTGGCTCGCACCAGATGCCGATCCGGAACAAATTTTAGTGGGTCCAGCCGCGCCTGGCCGCTTGGGGCGTCTTGCCCGGCAAGTTGCCCATCTTTGGTCCGGCCTACAAAGACCCGCTTGGCCGAAGCCAACCAAGGCCGATCCCCTTGGCCGGTCTGCACTTCCGGCAACCCAGTCATGTTCACTTCCAATCGGAATCGGTGCTGGGCGCCCCGAACCCATCGGAGCCGACCTTCGTACTTTTTGCCCGCCGGATCGACCACCTCGGCGGAAATATCCAACAGATGGCATCGGCCCTCGCTCGGTTCATGAACAAATATATCCAATAGTTGCTTCACCAAATCGGCCGTCAGTTGTAAGGGGGTGCCTGGTTTAGGCGTTTCGGCAACAGGGGGTTTCACTTCCGGCGGCAAATCCTGGGCAAAAAAGGCCGTCGTCTGGGCCAAAGTTTCCGGCAAAGCCGCTATGGCCGTGTAATGGCCCAAACCATCCAGCCAGATGACCCGATCGGCCATGCCAAGGGCCTGCGCCAGTTTTTCGGTACAGGCCCGTGGGATCACCTCATCCTGGGCAGCATTGACCATCAGGACCCGGTCTGCCTTTGCCCGGTCTCGCAAAGCCGACGCATACGAAAGTGGATCAATTTCTCGGAGGGCATTTTCTATCAGTTGGCGGCGGTCCGCGGGCAAAGCCTGGAGGAATTGGTGCAAAGGTCTGGCTTCCCGGCAGTGGCGGATGATCGCCAGCAGATCGCCGCCGGCCAGGATCAAGGCAGCCCGATGGACTCGGCTGTCGGCAGCCGCCGCCGTAGCACCGACAATACCGCCCAAGCTAATCCCGGCCAAGCTGATTTTCGCAGGATCGACTTCTGGCCGGGCGCCCAGGACGTCGAGGGTGCGTCGGCAGTCGGCAATGGCCTGAGGTAATGCCTGGACAAAAAGTTCCGGCTCCTGCAGCAGCCGCTTCCGGCCACCTGTCGGCGCCCGCTCGTCGTAATAGGGCAATTTGAACATCAAAGCCGGGATGCCCCGCAGAGCCAACGTCCGACACAATAGCCGCTCCAACTCGTAGTTGCCGTTGAGGATATGCAACACAATGACCGCCGGCCGCGGCGAACCGACCTCAGCTCCTTCCGGCATATAATACTCGGCCGGGATCGTATTGTTTTGTTCTACCGGCGTCTGCACCGGCGACGGATACCAAAGCCGATAGATGCGAAATCCCCGCTCGATCTTCTGCAGTTCGGCCTGGCAAAGGGCCGGTTTGCCGTCGAAAGTTTTCGGCACAACAAACTCGCTTCGGGCGCCCAGTGCGGTGGGCAACGGACCAGGGGCCACAGGAGGTGGTGAAATAAACGTACCGTCCGCCAGATCCACCACTGCCTCAGCAAAAGGAGTGGGCAACTGACCAGCGGTCGGAGGAGCAAATGACACAGAGGTCCCTTCTTTCGGTGGGGGGGACTCGGTGAACCTTCCTTCTTCATAGATTGTTGGATACCAGCGTGAAACCGATGGCCCTTCTTCCGCCGTTTGGGCCACCTTGGACGGGAGGGGTTTCATTGAAAAGGATTTCTCCTGGCTGGCGGGCGCCGGTTTTGCTGGATTTTTCTCTGAAGGCGGATCCTGTTTCGGCAGCCGGCGAAGTTGCACTTTCCGGACCGCGCCGGTGGTTCGCCAGGTGCAGATGCCAAACGGGCGCATCGGCTCTTGGTCCCATCGGATCGACAGCTTCCGGTCCGGATACTGGAAATCGACGATCTTTTCCTGGTCGATCCAGAGCTGGATTTTTTGGTCGGTTACTCGGAGGCGAATGGCATACCATCGGCCTTTTTCAAAGTCGCAGATGGCGGCGGTTTCGTTTTCGGCGGCTGGTTCGCCGTCGATATTCGACAGCCCCACCGTACTGCCGCCCCAGCCGCCCACAATCAGCGAACAATCCGCCTGGCCTACCGGAAAGACAAGGCCGCAGAAAAAGTCGTCGCCCTCGACCCGTCGGGCTTCGACCAGCAGTTCGTAATTGCTGCGGGGAAATGGGCCGGTCCACCGAATGCCGGTAAAAGGTTCGCCTTGGTGCAAAAGAATCTGCCCCTCCCGGACCTCCACGTTGCCGTGGCTTTTAAAGGCCAACTCATCTAGGACCTTCCAGCCGGTTAGCGAGTAGCCATCGAAAAGTTCTTTGCTGTCCGATGGTTGGTCCGCATAAGATGAACATTTTTCCATGTCTTGCCGATCAAAAAGTTCTTTGCTCTCCGAAGCAACCTTCTGAGGGAAGGAGGGGTTTTCGACTGTAGGTTGGAGGGCCTCCCTGGACCGAGAGGCTACCGTGGGCGGACTGGCCTGCCAGAGTACCTCGCTCCCAGCCTCTCCTCCTAGGCTTATAAAGCCACTTCCAACAAGCCAAACGACTCCGAACAGCCCAACAATCCCCAGCCTGCCAATAGATTCCCATCGGAAAGAGATTTGGCATTCGGTTGGCATAAAGAATCTCCTAAAACGCGTTTCGAGCGATCGTGGCGCCAATTATTGATTCGTGGATGGATAGATATTATTATGACCGAGAATGGACTCCGTATATTACGGGAGAGAGGCGGCAGAAGAGCAAATCGGGCCGGTAAAAAAAGAGGAGTATGGAAGGGGCGTTCGAATTAGAGCTACTAAAAGGAAGTGGGGGAATTGGGGGCGCAAAAAAACGGCCCAGGCGAAGCGGGGGGCTTCGGCCTGGGCCGATTGGTTTTGAGAATGGCCGAGGAAGCCGCTCCGGTTTACGGAACCGCCCCATATGTGGTCGGTCGGAGTCGTGAGGTCTCCGACCGGGCAAGATCCTTAGAAAGGAGGTGATCCAGCCGCAGGTTCCCCTACGGCTACCTTGTTACGACTTAGTCCCCATCGCGGAGTTCATCTTCGGCGCCTGCCTCCCCTTGCGGGGTTAGCTTGGCGACTTCGGATGCCCCCCACTTTGGTGGCTTGACGGGCGGTGTGTACAAGGCTCAGGAACACATTCACCGCGGCATGCTGATCCGCGATTACTAGCGATTCCGGCTTCATGCAGGCGGGTTGCAGCCTGCAATCTGAACTGGGGCGCGCTTTTTGGGATTTGCTCCCCCTCGCGGGTTGGCTTCCCTTTGTACGCGCCATTGTAGGACGTGTGTAGCCCTGGTCATAAGGGCCATGAGGACTTGACGTCATCCCCACCTTCCTCCGGCTTAACGCCGGCAGTCTCGCTAGAGTGCTCGGCATGACCCGGTGGCAACTAGCGACAGGGGTTTCGCTCGTTAAGGGACTTAACCCGACATCTCACGACACGAGCTGACGACAGCCATGCAGCACCTGTGCCCGTTCCACCCTTGCGGGCGTACCCCACTTTCGTGGGGATAATCCGGGCATGTCAAGACCAGGATAAGGTTTTTCGCGTAGCCTCGAATTAAACCACATCCTCCACCGCTTGTGTGAGCCCCCGTCAATTCCTTTGAGTTTCAGCCTTGCGGCCATACTCCCCAGGCGGAGCACTTAACGCTTTCGCTTCGGCCAGAAGGCTATGGGGGACCCTCCGGCCAAGTGCTCATCGTTTACGGCTAGGACTACCGGGGTATCTAATCCCGTTCGCTCCCCTAGCTTTCGTGCCTCAGCGTCAGGGAAGACCCAGTGAGCCGCCTTCGCCTCCGGTGTTCCTTAGGATATCAACGCATTTCACCGCTCCACCCTAAGTTCCGCTCACCTCTATCTCCCTCGAGCCAGACAGTTTTGGGCGCAATTCCTCGGTTGAGCCGAGGGCTTTCACACCCAACTTATCCGGCCGCCTACGCACCCTTTAAGCCCAGTGATACCGAATAACGTTTGGACGGTTCGTCTTACCGCGGCTGCTGGCACGAACTTAGCCCGTCCTTCCTTTGCGGATCAGTCAACCTAGGGGGATAGCCCCCTAGGATTTCTTCCCCGCCGACAGCGGTTTACAACCCGAAGGCCTTCATCCCGCACGCGGCGTCGCTCGGTCAGGCTTGCGCCCATTGCCGAAGATTCTCGACTGCAGCCACCCGTAGGTGTCTGGGCAGTGTCTCAGTCCCAGTGTCCGGGGACATGCTCTCACACCCCGTACCCATCTTCGCCTTGGTAGGCCATTACCCTACCAACTAGCTAATAGGACGTAAGCCCCTCCCCCGGCGGAATCCCACCTTTTGGTCCGAAGACGTTATCCGGTATTACCCACAGTTTCCCGTGGCTATCCCGGTCCGGGGGGTAGGTAACCTACGCATTACTGACCCTTTCGCCGCTCTCGCCCCCTTGCGGGGACTACCGCACGACTTGCATGCCTAATCCACGCCGCCAACGTTCATTCTGAGCCAGGATCAAACCCTTCAGTTTGTTTGCTTCCGTTACCCGAAACTTACGCCCCGGGCAACGGATGGCTAACTCTGAAAAGGTTTCCCTTGGATGCCTCTGGGGGGGTATTTCCCAGAAAGCACCCGAGTTTGATCCGGTTCCGCAAAGGCCGAAACGGCTACCCTCTCGGGGCCATTCCCAAATTGTCAAAGATCATACCATATCACCCAGAGTTGGCCACCTTTTCGGCTACCATCCTCCAGGCAATTTTGTATTTTAGCACGCTCTCAAAAGGTGTCAACCGCCTCGCAAAAAATTTTTTCGGCCAATTTTCTCGACACCTATAGTACTGCTTTCGCCTAAGTTCAGCTCTCAGCCTCTTAGGCAAAAATTATTATAAATTTTCAAAAACCTGCGTCAAGTGTTTCGCGGCTACTGTGTTTTTCTGGGTATTTGCCCCCTTCTTAGGGGGTGGCTGGCATTCTAACCCCCAAAAAGAACCCCTCCAACCCTCTGCTCTCCTTCCCACAGAATGCAATCTTTCAAACACCCCTATCCGGAGCTGTCTTCCTAAAGGAACTTCCAGAAAATAATTTATGGTTCCAGACAGTAGGGAAAGGGAAGATTTAGTGGTTAGGGAACTCAACTAGCTTCAGGGGTTAAAGCAATATTTGCACCCAAAAAAGTCCCTCCACTAGGTTTCCCCGGCAACATGTCATCTGGAAGCTTTAAAGGGTAAAGCAAATTTTTTTCGGGTATCAACTTCCTGGAAACTCCCGGGAATTAACTTAACCCTGGTACCTCCCAGCCTTTGCGATATTGCCGGCGAAGAAGGGCGGTGGCTTCCGGGCTGTTTTTAAACCGCAAATTCGTTGCATCCCACTCTAGGGTGGTGTTCGGAAAGCGGGTGGCCACTCCCCCCAAAAGGACTGCCTCCGTCAACGGTCCCGAATACTCAAACGGAGCACTGGTCTGAGTTTTGCCCAAAATGGCCTCCACAAACTGGTTGGTATGGGAAGTGCCAGGGTCCCGCGGCAGCTTATAATCTTTAAACACCTTTTGCGGAAACAGGACCGGTACCGCCACATGGGGGATAAGCAATACCCCTTTCGTGCCAATAATGATCGATCCCTGGTCCGGCAGCGGTTTGCCTTCCAAAAGGTCCTGTACCTCTTTCGGGGGACGTTCATCCCCATCATACCAGTGCACCCTCACCGTCTTGTCCGCCGTGTATTGGCTGCCGGGAAACTCATAATGAATCACCGCATTGATCGCCCAATTCCATTGGTCCGGCGCTGGGCCTTCGGACCGAACCGTTAGCGGGGCCTGCAACCCCAGTGCCTCAAAGACCGTGTCAAAAATATGGCATCCCATATCGCCAAAGGTGCCAGTGCCAAAATCTAGCCGTTTGCGCCAATTGCCCGGATGATAATACCCCTGGATATAGGGCCTAGGCTGGCAAACGCCGATCCACTGGTCCCAGTCGAACCCTGGGGGAATCGGGTCCTGACGATCTGGCGGCGGTCCCTTGTCGCCCCACTTTTTACTGCTCCAAGAGTGCGACTCGACCACTTTGCCGATGGCCCCCTGATGCACCAACTTCACAGCGATCCGGTAATAGGCGGCCGAGTGAATCTGGATGCCCATCTGGCTGACCAGCTTTTTCTCCCGTGCCACCTCGGTCAGCCGCCGCACCTCGTAAATATCATGGGCCAGGGGCTTCTGCACGTAGGCATGAAGGCCCAACTGCATGGCCGACATGGCCATCGGCGCGTGCATGTGGTCCGGCGTGCCGACGTTGACCGAATCGAGGCGTTTTCCCTCTTTGTCGAGCATTTTCCGCCAATCTTGATAGACGGCCACTTTTTTGTCGGCAAAATGCTGTTTGAGCATTCCCAGGCGGGACTGATCTACTTCAGCCACACAAACCAACTCCACGTTGGGATGGCCGCCGATGGAAACCATGTCGGACCCGGCCATGCCGCCGGCGCCAAAACTGGCGTGTCGAATGCGGCTACTCGGTGGGGCCGAAAGCAGATGCCGAGCAACCATCGGCACCGCCAGACTCCCAGCAGCCGCCGTTTGCAAAAACCTACGCCGATACAATTTCATAGGGTGCTCCTCCTACGAGAAATAATAATGGACATTTGCATGATATTCTGCTCCTTCCTTGCTTGCTTGCTTAACCGGGAAGTTCCTTCCCCAGTACCCGCTTCTAGTCTAATAGTCTAATGCACTTGCCTTGGAGAAACCACCCTGCTAATATGTCAGCCGGGCAAACGGTGCGCCCCTGTTGCCTTTTGGAGAAAGGAGTGGTTCCATGGACCCGGTTGCCAACCCAATCGCCGCTCCTGCCCCCGAAGGGTCCCTCCGAGGAGGGCATGGTAGCTCCAGTTGGGGGAAGGTGCTTGTCGGCCTGGTGGTGGTGAGTCTGGTAGGCGTAGGAGCTGGTTTTGTAGGTTTTTGGTTGGTGGTGCTTCGGCCTAAATCGGCTGAGCCGTACCGAATGGCGCTGGAATTGCTCCAAAAGGACCCCCAAGTGCAGAAGGCCCTAGGCGAGCCGATCCAAGAGGCCTCCTGGTATCTTCCACCGAGCGGGGAAATGGAACTGCAGGGCGGCCAAGGCCGGGCCTTCTACAGCTTCGACGTCAAAGGCCCCAACGGAATCGGCCAGGTACGTGTCGAAGCCCGCTGCATCGACGGCCGCTGGGGCCTGACCATCTTGGATGTAACCATTGCCGCCTCCGGGGCCCGTATTCGCATCGACACTTCTTCCGTCGGCCCCGGCGACGAAGCCCCTAAATGGAAACCCTAACATCTCCTCTGGCTCCCGAAGTTTTGCCTCTCCTAAAAGCCCCTGTTCGCCTCCTAGATGGCCATACCGGTACGAAAGTTCATTATTGTCATTCCCGCCCAAGCGGCAATCGAGGCGGCTTTACGACAGCCCTCTGGTTCTTGCGGAATCGAGAGCTTTCGGGGGGATGACCGCAAACAGCTTCTGCTTCCTTGGGCGACACGGTTACCGGACTTCGCCGATTAGGATCTGCACGCCCAGTTTGCGCAAGCCGTCCAGAAAGCGAGGGTCGGCCCGGCTATCAGTAATCAGGCCGTCCCATTGGGTCAGCCGACCGTACCGGCGCAGGCCTCGTCGGCCCAATTTGGAGCTATCGGCGGCAATATAGACCCGATCGGCCGCGGCCGCCATCTTCAAAAGCGTATCCGTGGTATCCGGGGGATTCGTATAGACATATGCTTCCTCGTCGATGGCGTCGGCCCCCAGGATAGCCACCTCAGCGTGCAGCTGTTCCAAGTTCATCTCCGTGAGCGGCCCGGTTAGATCGGGCGAATGGGGCCGCAGATAGCCGCCTGGCAGCAATACGTCGATGCCTGGTTCGTGTTGCAGTTCACTGGCCGCCGGAAGCGACGTGGTAATCACCGTCAAGCCGGTCCGACCACGCAGATGCCGGGCAATGGTCAAAGTCGTTGTACTTCCGTCCAGCATCAGGCTGGAACAATTCCGAACTAGCTCCGCCGCCACCCGGGCAATGGCCTCCTTGGCCGGTAGGTTCAACCGCAGTTTCTTCAAAAAGTCAAACTCAAACACGGTGCGGTACCCAAGCGTGGCCCCGCCGTGCGTGCGCACGATCTGGCCCTGCTGCTCCAGGGCTTGAAGGTCCCGGCGGATGGTCATGCTGCTAACGCCTAAGGCCTGGCTCAGTTCCTGCACGCTGCACTCGCCCCGCTGGGCGATCAGGTCGCAGATTTTCCGTTGACGCCCATGAATCCGAGAAAGCGACTTGTTCATAAAAGATGTTCCTGTCTGCTTCTGGCGGCAAAATGAACATATAAAATGTTTATTTAATCATAATCTACACAAAACCAGTTTTCTCGTCCAATCTGTCCATTTGCCCTCAGTTTCGAATACGCTTCCACAGCGAAATTCTTGACATTGCTGTTTGCCGTTGTTAAAATCGAACACGGTTACATA
Source organism: uncultured Thermoguttaceae bacterium (assembly GCA_938042245.1). Taxonomy (GTDB): domain Bacteria; phylum Planctomycetota; class Planctomycetia; order Pirellulales; family Thermoguttaceae; genus JANXAQ01. The sequence continues at coordinate 7,936 of CALIRO010000047.1, read as the reverse complement.
TTCAGACTGCTCCGGGGGACTTCTCATAGTGCGTTAAGTAAACAAAAGAGTCAGTATTCTTGTTCCGTAGGAGGCCACCCATGTTCGCCCGCTGCATATTGGTCATCTGGGGGATTCTGGGGTTGCTGGTGCTGGAAACTTCCGATCTTCAAGCGGCGCTGATGTATCGGGATGTGGTGCTCGAAACCAACCCGGTCATCTATTGGCCGTTGGACGAGACTGGCGGGCCGCCGTATCCGGCGGCTGTGGATATTGCTCCCCTTGGCTGGGGCCAACAATGCCAGCTACGTGAAGCATTCGGACGCCAATAGTGTACTGACATTAGGCCAACCGGGGCCTCGGCCCACAGATGGCTTTTTATACATGCCCTCGGGCAATCTTGCCCCTTACGCCAATCACCCCATGACCGATCAACGAGGCGCTGGCACCCTCTATACTTCCCTTTACAGCTCGGCCGGCGTCAGTCCAACCGCCTACAGCGTCCAGGTCTGGTTCAAACAGGAATCCCTCTCTACGGAATTCCCCACCTATGTTTTTTCTAGGGCCAACGGAGTGATCGGAGACGATACCTATCTGCGAGACTCTCTAGGGATTGGATCGGGCAAATACGGCACGGTAGCCAAAAAGATGTTTTTCTGGGACGGCGTAGGCGTCATCTCGAGCACCAGCCCGCAGGCGGTCGAAGCCGGTAAATGGTATCACTTTGTTTATATCAGGAACGGGGATTATTTCACCACCTATCTGAATGGCAAACAGGATATTCCTTGGACGTATCGGCCCTGGCGCACTACCACCGGCGATAACAACGGCGAACGGCTTGGCATCGGCGTGCGCCCGGATAAACCGGACCCCTTCATGAGCATTCGCGGCTGGTACGACGAGGCAGCCGTCTGGAACCGGGTGCTTACGCCCCAGGAGGTTCGCTCGCTGTATATGGCTGCTTTTCCCGATTATCCGGCGGCTGTTTTGCAGAGTGGGCCTGCCGCCTACTGGCGGCTTAACGAGCTGGCCGGCGACAATCTGGCCTATGACATTAGCGGCAATGGCCGAGACCAAACCCTGGGCAACGGTCAGGCGCCCAAGGTAACCCGCACTGGCCAGCCGCCGGATGTCGGCCCTCGACCCACCGATACGGCTCGGAACGGAGCCCGGCTAGGCGGCTTTGAACCCATCAATTACGCCCCCACCATCCCCATCGGAATAGCAGGATATACCGATAACGACTATGCCTTGGTGGTCCACTCCACCGCGCCGGTTAATGTCCCTGACACCCAGTACACGGTCGAAGCCTGGATTCGGCCTTCCAATACGACCACCTATGGACCGGTCGGCTACATCTTCCACCGCCGCGATTTTGACGGCTCCGGTCTCTTCGGCGACGCGTTGGGCATGGGCGGCACCTACAATGTGCCTCCGAACAATCCGCCTGCCGGCGCCTTGTTCTATTACAATAAAGACGTGGAGAAGAGCGTCTGGGCGGCCAATCCCACCATCCTCCAACCGAACCAGTGGTACCATGTGGCCTTTGTTCGGGATGGGGACACCATTTGGGTCTATCTGGATGGTCAATTAGAGTTTACAGCGACTTTCCCTCTTCCTTCCGGCACCAACTTTGATCAGGGCACCTGGGTCTTCGGCGGCCGAAGCGATTACGACATGCTAAAGTGGCCGGGCAATATCGACGAGATCGCCATTTACGGCCGGGCTTTGAGCCAGGCGGAGATCTTCGCCCATTTCAACGCCGCCTTGGTGCCGGAGCCGAGCGGTTGGTTGCTGCTAGCCTTGGGGGCCTTCGCTCTGGTGAGTTTCCGCGTCCGGAAAAGCCGATGAGGAAGATCTTTCCTGGCCGGTTCTTTTAGGGCCACTTTCACGGAGGGGAAACCAATGGCAGAATGCCTCGGCGATCAAAAACGGAGGGTACTGCCACGGAGGTTTTCTTTCCCCAGGGGAAGCAGACAGGGGTCAAGGATACGACAGCGGCCGAAGCTCTCAGCGAGGTTCTCCTTCCCAATCCAGGCCTATGGTTTCACGCTAGTAGAACTTTTGGTGGTCATTGCCATTATTGGCATTTTGATCGCTCTGCTTTTGCCGGCGGTGCAGGCGGCCCGAGAAGCGGCCCGCCGGATGCAGTGCACCAATAACCTCAAGCAACTGATGCTGGGCATGCATAATTACCATGCCGCCCACAACGTGTTTCCGGCTGGTTCGTTGGCCTATGATCCGAACAATCGGGCCACCTGGGGCCGGACGGCCATCCACCATTGGACGATGTTCATCTGGCCTTATGTGGAACTGAACAATTTAGCCCAGACCTACAACTGGAGCGTTGGCTTCCGAGGCCCGGACTGCGACAAGGTGAACGGGCCGATCTTCCGCACCGTGATTCCGCTGTATCAATGTCCATCAGACCGGCCCGGCGTCTATGGCAATGAATCGCCGCTTCCTACGGACGGCTACACCCGCTCGAATTATGTGGCCTGCCACAGCCCAGACGGCTCCGTGATGGAAAAAGGCATTACCAACTTCGATAAATCCTGCAACGACGCCAATAACCCGGCCACCAAACGGGCGCTATTCAATTGGAACGTGTTCCGAGGCATTCGGGATGTCATAGACGGCACCTCGAATACGGTGGCCCTGAGCGAACTCATTGCCGGGCCAAGTGGATCGGCCGACCTGCGCGGCCTATGGGTGTCGGACCTGGGCATCGGCTATTCGCACCTGCGCACGCCCAACTCTCCGGTGCCCGACCAACTTCTGGCAGGCCGATACTGCGACAATACTAAACGAAAAGCCCCCTGTGTGGGCAATTCGCCTTGCTGGAGCACGGTGATTTATGCCGCCCGCAGCTATCACCCCGGCGGGGTAAATGCGGCACTGGCTGACGGAAGCGTTCGCTTCTTTAGCGATTCGATCCATGCGGCCCTTTGGATCGGGCTGGCCAGCATCGACGGCGGCGAAGTGCTCTCCCCTGAATGATCTGACCAGAGGAGAGAGTACCCAGCCCCCCCTCAGGAACCGACCTTGTGGGGGAGAACTAAGGGCAGGGGGAGTAGGAAGTGGAAGGCTGAGGGCCGAAGGCGGCGCTAGGTTGGACGGCTGAGGAAGTCCCATCGCCTCTCCCCTAGTGGGAGAGACCCAACTTGTGATTCCCCCGCAAGCGGCAGCGCAGAACAAATAAACTATCCCAAAAAACGGGCTTCCTGCTTTTATAGGAATGCCTTAGTAGACCATACGGCTGAGGTGTTACGAAAACACTACGCTTTGGAGGCACCACCGCCTGGTAGCAGGTAGCTATTCGCCAATGGGCTCTCCGCGCGGTGGAACAGACTTAGAGTCCATTTCACCAAGGCCATTACCGGCTTTTCAAACCCCCAATTTTCTGGGCTTTGCTGTCTTCGCCCGATTCTTTTTGCCATAGGGTCTTAGTGAGGTTTGGCGAGGGGGCAGTCTTACAGATGCAGTCTAACAGACTACGTTACAGGATGTGCTCCTGTGGGGGAGAGGTTGGCTAAAAGTCGGCTTGGCGGTTCACCAGGAACGGGATCCCTGTTTGCCGGGCCTAACCTGTTTCGTGCTTTGGGAGAAAGGCTTTCTATTCTTTAGCCGAGACGTTTTTCTGCGTAGGCGGCGGCGTCGGCCATGAGGCGGATGGCTTGGTCAATGCGCTCCAGCTCTTCAAAGCCGTAGGAAAGTCGCAGTTGGCGGCGGCCGACCTGGACCAAATGCCCCCGCCGATGCACGCAGAATTGGCCAGGAATATACACCACCCGCGGCTTTTTGGTCCCTGGAGGACCGTCGATCTGGGGATCTCCGGTAGTTCGGGCCAAAAAACGGAAAAAGACCGAGTCTTCGTGGGTTTCGATCCGGTGGAAAGTCAGATAAAAATAAAACCCTGCCTGGCCGCCGGTACAGGAGGATAAATACGGTCCAAGCCGCTCTTGGATCCACTGCCGGCTCATTTGGGCCTTTTGGCGATAGCCGGCCCGGACCGCTTCCAGTTGCTGGGCGGCATGGCGATCCAAAAGCACACTGGCCGTCTCCTGGGTAACCAGGGGGGCACTAAAGCCGGTGTCGCTGGTCTTCTGCACGATGGCTCGGAGCAGGGGCCCATCCGGCCCAATCAAATAGCCGATCCGCAGCGCCGGCGCCAAGATCTTCGACAGCGTCCCGATCTCATAGACAATACCTAATTGGTCAAAAAGCAGGCCGGAAAGCGGCGGTTCGACGGTTGGATCATGAATCAAAAGTTCATAAGCCAGGTCTAGCACCACCGGCACTTTTCGGCCCAATCGGCGAGAAAGCCCTGTGGCAATTTCCACTACCTGCTGGCGTCGGCGATTGGAAAGGATGGTACAGGTGGGATTATTGACGGTAACCAGATAGAAAAAGCGGATGTCTGCCTGCCGGGGGCCCAGCCGGGCTAGCTCCCCCTCCAATCGCTGGGTATCCAATCCTTGGGCATCTTCGGGAATGGCCAGCAGTTCAAAACCCATCCGCTCCAGAAAATCGCAGTAAATATAATAGATGGGATCGGTTGTGATGACCAATCCCGGTGCTAAGACTTGGGCGATGGCCTCCAGGAGGCTGCTGGCGCCGTTGGGGCCGATGATGATTTGTCGGCGGCTGAGTATCTGTTCCGTCAGGCCGCCGATCCGATGCTCCAAGTAGAATCGGCGGATCGAGTCGATCAGGTTGGGCGAACCGGTCGGGCTGCCGTAATTCAGGGCCAGGCGGTGTTTCTGCGGCTTGGCCAACACCTCCTCCAATGCCTGACGGATCCATTGCCGGGGGATGGTATTTTCGTTCACATACCCGACGCCCAGGTTGATATCCATCTGGAGCCGAAAATCGGCCGCAAACTGGGCCATCATCCGATTGACCGGCGCCGGCTGGCTGCTGGCCTGTCCATAAGAGGAAAGTAAAGCTTCTTCCAGGTCCATGGCGGAAGCACTATTTTTGCAGCAAGTTATGGGGGTTCCTAAGAGTTGGCTGCCTGTTTCCTCGGTGGATCGTATTGGGGGATTTTCATCGTTTGGCCATCTTTCAGGGCGGACTGGTGGGCGATAATGCCTGGGACGGTCATGGCCAGGGCTTCGTAGATATGGATAAGCGGTTGGCGGTCTTCGAGGATGGCGCAGACGAACTCGTGGGCTAAATGGCCGTGGGAGCCACCATGGCCGCCCGCTGGTACAGTAGGCGGAAGCGGCGGCCGGGAGGTCTCCGGCAGTTTTTCCATGGCGCCGTGGTAGCCGCTCTCATCCATCCAGCCGAGTTGGCCGAAGACCCGGCCTCGCTCTGCTACCAGGCCGCGGATCGACTTGCACATGCTGATCCGGGCAGTGCCGCCCTCAGTGGTTTGGAACAAGGCCACTTCATCAGTAAACGGATTATTATATCTGTTTGCCCCGGGCTGATAGGCAGGAAAATTGCCGCGGAATCCGAGGCAGGAAACAGAGGTAAACCGTTTACCCGTCACCCCCACATAATAAGCCGTCGAGTGCGTGGGATACCAAAGCGGCGGGCTCCCAATGCGCCAGCCCCGGAACGAATCGATCGGCCTGGGCGAATAGTGGTAATATTCCCCTTCGGTATAGACCAGGTTGCCGAAACCACCGGCTTGATAGATCTGCCGCATCGCCCAACAGTCAGCCCGGAAACAACTCGTTTCGGCCATCATATATTTGAGACCAGTTTTTTCGACCGTTTCCAGGAGCTTTTCGGCTTCTTCCAACGATCCCCAGACGGCCGGTACGGCCGTCATCACATGTTTGTCATGACGGAGCACTTCGATGCAGTGACGGGCATGGCTTGGCGCGTCGGTAGCCACAAAGACCGCCTCGATCTGGGGATCTTTGACCAGTTCTTCCAGGGAGGGATACGTTTTTTCACACCGGCACGCTTTGGCAAGCTCCCGGCACCGTTCGGGGATCAGGTCGCTGACGGCCACAATCTGCACGTTCGGATGATCCTGGAAACCGAAGGCGGCGCCGAACCGACAGACCCCATAGCCCACGATGCCGAAGCGGATTTTTCGGTCCGAAATCGGCTCCCATTTTTTGCTGCTGGGGGTGGGTTGGTTGCTGGGGCTGGAGTCCAATGCCGGTTTGGCTAAGGCAGGCTGCAGGCCTGGTTCCGCTCCCAAACGGCAATAGATCGAACTCTTGGCCGCCCATGCCGCCCCCAAACCCATCGAAGCCCGGCCCAATCGATCCAAAAACTCCCGACGGTGCAAAGGATGCATATATAGCCCCTTCCAGGAAAACGCTAAAAAAACCCTCCTAACCACTTCCGTACCACCTACTGATTATACCGGAGAAAGCCGAACTCTTTTAAGAGGTGAGCTATTTCGTAGAGGAAGAAGGATATTTCCCTGGTGCGCTAAGCCGGAATGGTGGCCGGAATTTTAACCATACCGAGGCGCCCAGTTGTAAGGGCCAGTGCCGAAATCCTGGTAGCCACATCCAGGCCCGCCATGGGGACACCGGGTTGGTGCTGCTCAGGTTTGTCGGCGCAGGCCAGCCCCCAGCCCACCCAAAGCATGCACAAGGCAGTTGATTCGTTCCCGAGCAACTAGGGACGGATGGAAAAAATTGGCGAGGACGTCTATATTGTACGGCCCTGGCGGTGATGATTCTGGAAGTCTATTACCGGAATCTCTCCATTTACCGGAGGTGGAGCATCGGAACGCGGGTTTCCGAGTGAACCTCTAGGGGTTAGGCCGTTGCTCCCTTCCCTCTCGACGGGGAGATTGGTTTCAGAAAAAAAGAAGGCCCGGCCGAGCAGTTTTCAGCCGACCGGGCCCCACGTCCCAACCTTCTTTTTCCCAGGCCAGGTTCTCCTGCCCCGTTGAGAACCTGGCTTTTTCATGCAACGGATGCAGCGATCCTCCCAGCAAATCTGTATTTTTATATTGAGAGGGGAAAACCGAGCAGTCGGATTTGGTTTACTGGAGTTTAAACCGGCTGACCAGTTCTTTCAGCGCGGCCGCCTGAGCGCCAAGTTGTTCGCTCGAGGAGGCCATCTGCTCGCTTCCAGCCGCGTTCTGCTCGGTTACTTGAGCGATGTTTTGGATCCCGGAGGAGATTTCCTGGGCACGGGTTGCTTGCTGCACGGTGGCCTCGGCAATGGCGCCGATTTCTGCCGCCGTGGTCTCCACACCCCGAATAATTTCCTGAAGGGCTTTGCCCGTTTCTTCGCTGAGCAAGGCCCCTTCGGTAACCCGTTCGGTGGATTCTTTGATGAGTTTGGAGATTTCGCCGGCGGCTTTGTTGCTGCGTTCGGCGAGTTTGCGGACCTCGTCGGCCACCACGGCAAAGCCCATGCCGTGTTCACCCGCTCGGGCTGCCTCGATCGCCGCATTCAACGCCAACAGGTTCGTCTGGCTGGCGATCTCAGAGATTACCTGGATGATCTCGCTAATACGTTCGGCGCTGGCTTTGATCAGTTGCATCGCCTCGACGGAGCGTTGAACGGCTTTGCCCCCTGAATCGGCGACCTGGCGGGTCTGCTTGGCTTTCTGATCCGCTTCTAAGGCCCGTTGTTTGATCTGTTCTACGCTGCTGGCCAACTCCTCGATCGAAGCGGTCATCTCTTCGACGCTGGAGCTTTGCCTCTGGGCGCCCTGGGCCAGGGTCTGTGCGCCGTCGGCAATCACGCGGGAGCCTTCGGCAAATTGGGCCGCACTTTCATTCACCTGACCGATCAGATGCGCCAGATCGGCCAACATCTTATTAATGCCCTTAGCCAGCTCATCGAACGCATCGTTGGTGTTTTCGATGTCGGCTCGGCGCGTCAGATCCCCCTGAGCGGCAGCATGGACCACTTCGAGCAGTTGATCCACTTTGCGGCGGAGGCCCTCGGCTTTCTGGCGTTCCTCTTCCATCCGCTTGCGTTCGGCCTCGGCCCGCTCGGCCTGGAGCTGTTTTTCGCGTTC
>CALIRO010000046.1 GCA_938042245.1 uncultured Thermoguttaceae bacterium | reverse complement strand
TCGGAGAGCAGCCAATCGATCAGACCCCAGGCCACCCAACTGGAACCGGCTTCCCAGGCATGTTGGCGGGCAATCACCCAGACACCAAACCGCTCTGATTCCGGCAGCCCTGGTTCGGCGATTCGAAGAGCCGGTACCGATCGACCTTCCCTGGACCGACAAAGCTCAAACTTCTCCACCCAAGGGGCCTTTTGGGCCGCCTCTGCCAAAAGATGCTCCGCATCCGAAAGCCGAAACGGCGGGCCCCAAGCAAAATAGGCCTCCGCTGCGTCCATCTTCTGCTGATAGACGATCCGGTCTTTGTGGCGCTGGCCGGGGGCGGTATGCTGCCAGGTTTTGCCGTCCAAAGAAAAGCTCGCCCTCTCCGGTTTTGCCCGCTCACCCAGGCCGCCGGTTACCTCCAAAGTGATCACCTGACCAGGCTGGATGCCGCTTACATGAACAAACCACCAACACGGCCAGCCCCGATCTTTGTGCTCCGTGGGCCGAAGCCGAATTAGCCCTCGCTCCGCATCGATCAGTTCGACAACCCCGGAGCCGTTCTCGAAATCGCTCCGGCATTGCAGCCGGCCAGGGGTCGGTTGGTCCGTTCGGACCTCCGAGGGGCTGACCGGAGCGGCAGAAGGCCCCTGGGAATCCGCTGCGAGGATACGTACGGTGCAGAATAGCCCCAGCCCGGCGATGCTCGCCGGAATCAAAAGAAGCCCAAACGCCCTTTGCCATCTGCCAGTTTGTAAAGCGGAGCCGAATGGGCCTGTTTTTTCAAAAGAGTTGAACGGAGCACCCCGCTGGGTATGCAGACAAATATACATCTTTTCCTCCCACAAGATGGAACCCTTCCGGACCGATTACCTGCCGTTTCATTCTCTCTTTTTACAATCGGCGGAGGAAGGGGTCAAGGTGGGCGGTGTTGGGGGCGGTGAGCCGGGCCGCTTCCGTAAAAAAGCGCCGGGCCTGATCCGGCATCTGGTCAAAATAGAAAAGCAGCCCTAACAGGAAGAGGAGGTCAGGGTCGTTCGGCTTGGTAGCTACGGCACCAGCCAAGGCGTTTCGATGGGCCACCCGTTCGGCTTCCTGGGGCCCATAAAGCCCTTGGAGTCGAAATCCGCTAGCAGGCCAGTTCGGATGAAGCTGCAAGCCCTGTTTGAACGCCTGGGCTGCCTCGGCATATTTGCCCACAGCCACCAGGGCAAAACCCATGTGCAGATGGGCTTCAGGCAGTTGGGGGTCTAGGCGGGCGGCTTCCCGGTAACGTTGCAGGGCCTCGGCATATTTTTTGTGGGCAAAATGGGCGTCCCCCAGGTCCACTAAGAGCATAGCCCGTTCTGGATTTCGGGCAGCCGGCTGGGCGGGATTCTGATTGCCCGCTCCAGCATCCCCCTGCCCAGGCTGGGCTTTGCCGGGGCCTTCCAGGATCAGTGGAGGATTCAGATTGGGCGGATTCGGCGGTTTGGGCGCCTCTTGCTGCTGCTGGCCAATCGCTCCTCCGGCGCCATGGGGTGGCTGGTTTGGCGCCGAAGGCCGCTGGGGATGACTCGGTTGAGTGGACGGCGGCCTCGAAAACCAATGTTCCACACCCATCATGCGAAGAACGGACCGAGGCCCATACCCGGCTGTATCCGGATCCACAAAAATTGGTCCGTACGGAATATACACCGGCGGCGGGGGCGGCGGATACGGCCAAGGATAACCCGGCCAATAGGGGCCATAGTAGTAATGGTAATACCGGTAGTAAGGACGACCGGTTCGGTCTTCCGAGGAGCAGGATCGGCTCCCAGAGGCACTAGTGCCTTCCTGGGGCTGTGGGGAATCTTTTGAGGGCCGATGGGAGCCGTTGGTCTTGATGAAGTCGGCATGGCCAGGAGCGGTGATCTGAGGGGGCGCTTTGGGGGAGGGTTTCGAGGGCTGGGAGTCGGCTGCCCAAAGCAGGCCGGACAATCCCAGCGTCAGGAAGATCATCAATAGGCCCATGAGGGGTTGCCTAATGAGGCGGGGGCCGTCCCCCTGCGGGTACCTGGGCCATTGTTCTGGCAAATGGCTAAGGGGAAAGGCCTCCTTCGCCAACCTGGGAGAGGCTTTTGGCCTTTGGAGCAATTTATGATCTGCCTTCCAAACCTTCCTTTGCCACGTTGCCTCCAAAGCTCTTTTCATGGCTCTGGCCTCCTGGAGGTGGTTTGAACTTCTTAATTGAGATGGTTTGAAGTTCTAAAAGAGGAGAATGCATAAACCGGACCACCCCGAGCAGAAAAACCATTTTTTGTAACCCTTTTTATTGTAGGTAGTTAGAGCATCCTGGAAAATGGGGTTTTTTCAGGATCAGCCCAAATTAGAATCAAAATGATTCATTGCGAATCATTCTGATTACACAGAGGAAGTTTTTGAAGATGTCTTTGGATTCTTCTAATGCTGAGGAGGAAGCCAAGAAATAAAAAAGGATGCCCATTTTTTTTCTAATGGGCATCCCCTGGGAAGACCCAGATTTTTACGAGCACCAGGCGGCCAATATAGAGGTTAGGACTTTTCTTCTGGCTTTTCCGTGGGAGTTTCATCGGGTTTTTCCGTAGGTGTTTCGGCTGGTTTTTCCGCTGGCTTTTCAGGCGGTTGTTCGGCGGGACCAGCGGCGGGTTTTTCCGGCGCCTTCGGGGCGGGCTTTTTCGCCTCGCCGCCGCAGCCAATCAAAAACATCCCTAACGCCAATACGCACAGCAACAAACCAATCCTCTTCAGCATCACTCGACCTCCTCATTAAAAAAGACAACCACTTGTGAACCTGACAGGAACCTGCTTCCTGCCTTTTCTACAGAGATTTGATCCTGGATACTGGGTTTTTATTCCAGGATTTGCTAAATTTTAGCTTACTATTTGGGTTGGAAGGTCGGCAGAAGGAACTCATGCAAGGAAAAGGCCCTGGGGAGGGAAGCCCCCTAAAGGAGGATTTTGGAGGTCTCCCCCCTCAAAGAGTTTAACCCATACGGGGGGCTTGCCTCCGGATCGTTTTTTTCCCATTTTTGGGAATATTTTTCACCGCTAGAGAGTCTAGCAAGGTAGGAGGCCGCTATGGCCACCGAAGGTAATTCGTTGGACATAGCCCGGCTGGTGGCCGAGCATTATGAGGCGGTGTATCGGTATGGCTATCGTCTGAGCGGCTCCCAGACAGAAGCCGAAGACCTGACTCAGCAGGTCTTTTTGATTGCCTGTCTCAAGGGGGAGCAGCTTCGACAGGCCGAGGCGGTCCGCTCCTGGCTTTTTACAATTTTGCGAAATTGCTTTTTGAAATCCCGAGCGAAACTGGTCCCCACTCCGGTGGGGACGCTGGAAGTTTCGTTGGAAAACCTTCCGGAGCCAGAAAGTCCACCTCCAGCTATCGATCCAGATCAACTTCAACAGGCGTTGGATCGATTATCCCCCCAGGATCGGGTGATCTTGGGCATGTTTTACTTTGAAAATCTCTCCTATCGGGAGATTGCCGAGCGATTAGAAATCCCAATGGGAACGGTGATGAGTCGGTTGTCGCGGGCGAAGGCCCGACTGCGCGGGCAGTTATTCCCGCATTGGGGGGAGCAATCCTTAGCGGCCCGCAAAACCGTCTCATCCCCCGGAGAAGCTATAGAGCCTAATCTGCCGGAAAAGAAACTTCCCGTACCTCCCTAACCACCGTCCCAGAAAGATCGACTCCTGCATTTGATCTGGAGAGGAAACTTTACTTGGGGGTAAGATGGAAGTCAGGTATACCACTGGAAGGAGGGTTCGAGATTAGTGAGTAACCCCAGCGGATTAGGCCAAACAAACAGATTCACCCCGCTACCGGAGTGAAATTGCCCACCTGAGGGATGAAGGTTTTCTATGGCCTCTGAAGTTGAAAAACAAGCCATCTATGAAGCGATGGATGCTTGTCGGCCTGGCCGCCAGGATTTAGCCGATCCCGGGTTAGCCTTTTTGGCCCAGGCACTGGTAAAGGAACCTGGATTGGGGGGGCGGTATCGGTGGAGCCAGGCGTTTGATCGGCAGGTGGCAGCGGCGTTTGCGGATCTGCAGGTACCAGAGGGTGTAGAAGGCCGGATTTTGGAGAAACTTCGAGCAGCTTTGGCAGCCCAAGGGGGTTCGGAACACGTTGGGGTTACTAGTTTAGAAGAGGGTGGGTTGGCTGGACAAACAGGACTGGAAGCTGGTTTTTCGGTTCAGGAACCTTTCCAGGCGGGGGAGGATGGATACTCAGAACAGGGGGTTGGTGAAGGACTTGGTATCTTGAGGAGCGGCGTTGGAGAAACTGAAAAGGCGGAATTTAGGCAAAACAAACAATATACACAACATACGCACTCTAGAGAATATACAGAAACCTCCCCTGCCCAAGCTACCCCCCTCTCCAGAAAGAGCAAACTGCGCCGATGGTTTCTGCTGGCTGGGGTAGGGACCGCTGCCGTTGCTGGATTGGTGTGGCTTTTCTGGCCCAGGGAATCCGCTCCGCCGCTTTCTGTGGCTCAAATCCAACAAGAGGCCCTCCGGTTTGCCATGAGCGAACCGCAGGAGCTTTTTGGTTCTGGCCAGCCTTGGATAGGTCAACCCGGTGTGGGACCACTGGCCTTCAGCCGGGCCATTTGGGTCCCAGGCCGCCCTTGGTCCCCGGCCGAGATCCGCTTTCGGAAAGTCTCCGGTTTGTTGGGCCGGGAAGGCCTAGCTTATGACCTTCGGAGCGCCGAAGGCCTCCGTGCCACCTTGTACGTGGTGCCGATCCACCAGGCGGGGGGTATTCCTGTGGAAGCCAACCTTCCTGTGGAACCTCCTCGGTATGAGCAAACGCTGCGCACCGGGGGGTATTGTGCGGCAGCTTGGCAAGAGAATGGGCTGCTTTATCTGCTGGTGGTGCATGGGGATTCGGCCCGGGCGTATTATCATTTCTTCCGGCCCCAGGTGGTAACGTAAACGGACAGGTAATTGCTGGCCCCTGGGAGGTCTTTCTTTTGCGCTGCACAGGGGGCTGTTTTAGCGGGAATGCAATGGGGGCTTCTTCTATGGGGGCCAGAGCCTAGGCGCTCCCAAGATGGATTCTCTTATGCGGTGGTGGCATCAGGAAGGGCAACGAAGCAATGGGATGCACTGGGCGGTGGGGTTATGGATTGCCTTTACCGTAGCCGCCGCAGTGAAAGTTCTTGTGCAACCTACTGTCCATACAGTCTATCCGGTTTTTGCGCATGCGAGCTGGAATTGGTGGCAGGACTGCTCCCTTTATGAGCCGAGCCCCGATCAGGATCTCTATCGGTATAGCCCTACCTTTGCGGTGTTGATGACGCCGTTTGCTGTATGGCCGCACTGGCTGGGCGGCCTGTTTTGGCTAGGGAGCAATGTAGCGATACTGCTAGCGGTTTTGGATCGGTCGGCTGAGCAAATTTTCCCTGGCATCGGTACTCCGGATCAGAAGGGGATTTGGTTGATATTGACGTTGGTGGGGTCGGCGAGGAGTTTGTGGGCTGGACAAAGTAACAGTTTAATTCTGGCCATGGCTATTGGCGCCCTGTTGGCGATCCGTGGTCGGCGATGGTGGCTGGCTGCCCTGCTGCTTGCTGGCGGGGGATTTATCAAAGTCTGGCCTTGGGCGCTGGCGCTAGTGGCCGCCGCCTGTTGGCCGAAGCAACTGGTATTTCGGCTAGCTATTTCGGTGTGTTTTTGGGCGGGTATTCCGTTTTTGACCAAGCCGCCCGACACAGTCCTCTGGCAGTACGGCCAGTGGCTCCAGATGCTTCATACGACCCAAATCTACCGATGGGGCGGCTACCGAGATGCCTGGACCATTTGGGAGTTGATTCATTGGCCTGTGCCCAGGGATATTTATGAACTCGTGCAATGTGAAACTGCTTTGGCCGTGCTGGCCTGGTGCCTGTGGCAACGGCAGCAGCTTCGGCCGGAATGGCTCGGTCAGACCGAGAAGGAAGAGCAGCCGAAAGATGCTTCCGATCAGGCTCCAGCTCCGAAGACCTTTCTCGGCAACCAACTTTCTGGCCAATCAGCCATTTCTGGGGAGCCTACGGCTGGTCAGTTTAGCCGGATGGCCGCCGGACTGCTGAGCGCCTGGGCGAGCTGGCAATTGCTTTTCGGCCCTGGGACGGAACGATTGACCTATATTCTGGTTGCTCCGATGGTCTCTTGGGCGGTGCTAGCCAGTTGGCAGTCTGGCAGGTACCGGGCCTTGGCAGTAGGCGCATGGATATTGATTACAATGTTCAGTATGGGCGCTGTGGAACGGGTGGTGGTGAAAATAACTATATGGGGTCGGGCGTTGTTGCCGGTGGGGGTGGCTGTTTTTGCCGTTTGGTTGGTTCTTCATGAAACCGTTCCAGGCCCCATCTGGCGAAAAAGCCCTTTCATAAGGCAAAATATCTAGAACCAGCCTTTCAGATCGTTTTGCGCTGTTGAAAGCTCCTGCAGATTCCGAGAGATTTTGCCTATAAGATTCGGTTTTTGGCCTCTTATGGGGGTTTGGCTTTTCTGCAGGAAAAAGTTTCACCAGAGCCAGATCGTTTCTAAAGGTTGTTGCTCCCTGTCCCATGAGCCGACGTTTTCGTGCAGTCCTGTTTGACTTGGATGGTACCTTGCTGGACACGTTGGCCGATATAGCCGACTCGGCCAATGCCGCTTTAGAGCGGCTTGGACTATCCGGTTGGCCGATCGAAGCATATCGGAATTTTATCGGCGACGGAGTGGAGAACTTGGCCCGCCGGATCATCCCAGCCGATCGCCAACAGACGGACTTCCTTCAGCAATTTGCCCACCTGTTTCGGGAAGAATACGGTCGCCGATGGACACAGTCCACCCAGCCGTATCCAGGAATCCCTGAACTGCTGGATATTCTGACAGCCCATCAGGTGCCAATGGCGGTGCTGTCGAACAAACCGGATGAGTTTACTCAGCAATGTGTCCAGCGATTTTTGGGGCGATGGCCGTTCCGGATGGTACTAGGCGAGCGGCCAGGCCTGCCCCGAAAACCAGACCCAGCCGGTGCCTTGCAAATGGCCCAAGCCCTTCAGACGCCGCCGGAAGCAATCCTTTACGTAGGGGATACCAAGACGGATATGCAGACGGCGCGGTTGGCTGGCCTGTTTGCCGTCGGCGCGTTGTGGGGCTTCCGGACCGCCGAAGAACTGCTGGCCCATGGCGCCCAACAGCTCATCGCTCACCCCCTGGACCTGCTTCCTTTGCTGGGGCTTCCAATCCTCGGAAGCAAAACCACTTCTTCTTAGAAGCTCTACCAAAACAGAACGCTCCCAAAAGTTTAACCAGCCCCTCCCTACGGATATAGTGCCTGAAAAGGTGGTTTTGGGAGCGCCTCTTAGAGTCTCTCCAAAAAGAGGATTGCCTTTTGTTCCGACCGGCTAATTTTTCAGGCATTGCTAGATTGGCCGGATTGTTTTTCCGAGGGGATCTTGGCTCCGCATTTGCCAGGGGTGGAGCTGCCTCGCAGATGCAATCTCCTTAGTGCTTGGAACCATTGGG
This sequence comes from uncultured Thermoguttaceae bacterium, assembly GCA_938042245.1. Classification (GTDB taxonomy): domain Bacteria; phylum Planctomycetota; class Planctomycetia; order Pirellulales; family Thermoguttaceae; genus JANXAQ01. The sequence continues at coordinate 53,680 of CALIRO010000046.1, read as the reverse complement.
GGCAGGAGGTTATAGGAACAAATATGTGTTTCAGTCTGACTATTGGGGCCAATTCCATTTACTAAACAAATGTCAATATTATCCCCTTGCCTCCGGTGCCTTTGGAGTCGGCTCCTGAGAACTCCTGGCGAGTAAGTTGGCAATTCTTTGAAGGGCTTCCGGGTGAGCATGACCAGCCGATTGGGCTAGCGGCAACGCCACCTGACCTAAGGCCCGATACAGTTGGCCATAGGCTGGCTGCCAGGCGTCTAAGGCGGCCAGTTCCCGCTCCACAAGAGAAGGTTCGCCCCTGGCGATCGGCCCGGTCAGCGCTCGTACCGGCCCCAGCCGAAACACATTCCGTACCGTCTCCTCGACAATCGGTTGGAGTACATGGGAGGCTTGCAGGTGGGCAATGCCTGCTTGCTGGAAGCAATCCAAAGCCACCTGCATCAGGGCCACCAGATAATTGCAAGCGAATACGGCGCCGGCATGATAAAGGAGCTTTTGGTTGGGTGGAATAATAAACACTTTTGCCCCGCACTCCTCCAGCATTCCTCGAAGTCGATCCACCGCCTCCGGATCCCCCTCCAAACCGCACCAAGTGCCGGGGAAAGTTTCCGCGGCTTGGGCGGGATCGGCAAAACTTTTGACCGGGTGAACACTGGCAATCCAAGCCCCTTTCGATTTGGCCGGGTGGAGAATCTCAGCGCCGAAAGCCCCGCTGCAATGAAAGACGATCACCCCGTCGGCTTGAGGATGGGCCTGTGCCCATTGGGCGGCGCAGTCAGCAATGGCTTCATCGGTGGCTGCGATCATCACCAGCTCCGCCGATGGTAACTGGGAGTAGTCCTCCACCGGCAGGCCGGCACCTAAAAACTCGGCGGCCGCCCGGCTGCTAGCCAAAGAGCGATTCAAAATCCCCCCCATCTGAACCAGCCCATGCCGAAGCCAAACTCTGCCTAACGCTCGCCCCACCCGGCCACAACCGATAATGTTCAATCTGGGCAGATCACCTGCATGGTTTGGCATTAGGATTTCACCTTCTGGAAACGAAGCCGACCACAATCCCCGCCACCCAGGTTGCCCCTCCAGTTCCTCCAGGAAAATCCTGCTTAGATCGATTATACTCTAGTTTCCAGAGGTTGCAGAACCAAAAGCCGAGGGGCCGACGGCTGGTTTCCGATCGATGATATGCCCTTTCAGGGGCTTCCCAAACCCGGTCTTCCTAACCGAGTGGGCAAAGGCTACCCACCTGGAGCAAATCAGGTCAGATCTCCCCGGGAGATACCTTTTTACCGGAAGGAAAGTAGATCATGTGGCTGGTAGGGATTCTATGTCTGGCTGCCCAGATTCGGTCGGATCAGACCGTGGTCTTTTATCCCAGTTATGCGTATCAAGACCCCACCACGGGCGCCTGGGAAGGCTATATCCATGGGGTGATTTACAAGCGGGAAACACACTGCCTGTGGCGGGCAGGGGTGATTGCCCTGGTGGGCCGCTGTCTGGATGTCCCAATCGGTAGCCCGGAGGCGCAGATTCTTGCGGAGCGCCTTCAGGAGTTTTTGGCCGATCGGCAGCAGGGCAAGGAGATTCGAATTCGGTTTGGCCAGCGAACGGTTTCGGCAGGCCTTTCCGGGCCAGATGGATATTTTCGCTCTTGGGTGCGGATTTCGGCTGCTGAGGTCTGCCGATTAGCCTCTGGCGCAGGAGGATGGATCCGATATACGGCCCTCTTGCCCCCCGGGGATAACCGGACATTTGAAGGCCGACTCCAACTGATCAGGCCGAAAGGACTCTCGATCATTTCCGACATCGATGATACGATCAAGCACACCCAGATGCTCGACAGCTGGCAGATGCTCTTGAACAGCTTGGTGCGTCCATTTCGGCCGGTCGAGGGGATGGCTGCCGTGTATCGGCAGGCGGCCGAGGCCGGTCTGGTGGTGCATTATGTATCGGCCAGTCCCTGGCAACTGTTTGTCCCGCTGGAAGAGTTCCGCCAAAAGGAGGGGTTCCCGCCGGGTACCTTTCACCTCCACCATGTTCGGTTTGATCCGGGGGCGTTGGTCGAGATGTTTTCGGGACCCAAAGACTTCAAAATTACCCAAATTACCCAAATTCTCAAACACTTTCCCCACCGGCGGTTTATCCTGATTGGAGACTCCGGCCAACAAGACCCGGAAGTTTACGGCGAACTGGCCCGCCAATACCCCCAACAGGTGGTAGGAATCTACATCCGGAGGGTTACACCCGAATCCCCAGATAGCCCTCGATACCAAAAGGCCTTCGCTAAGCTCGACCCGGCATTGTGGAAAATCTTTGAAAAACCAGAAGAACTTTCCAAAACGTTGACGAAACTTCTGAGTGATGCCAACAAAAAGGGGGGATAATTATACATAAAAATGGGGATATGGTAGTTTTGCTCAAAGTTCCTGTTCCAGGACCCAAAGAGGCGATATAATAACCCTTTTACGGAAAAATACCAAGCATACCATGGCTTGAGTTTGCATGAGGATTTATCCAGGCGGAACGATTTCCGGACAACAGGTAGGCAACGATGCCGAGGGGGATGTGGTTTTTTGGATAGGGATTGGGTAGCTTTTTTTCTTGGGGATCAGGATGGTTTGCTATGCCGCGGATTATTGTGCTCGATGATCTTTCGCCGGAGGGGCTAGCGCTTTTGGACGCAGCCGGCAATGTGGAGTATGAAGTGTGCGCCGGCCTGAAAGGGGCCCAGTTGCGAGAGGCGTTGATGCAATTTGACGGGGCTATTTGCCGAAGTGGCGTGAAAATCACTGCCGAGGTTTTGGAAGGCAACCGTCGGCTGAAGGCAATTGCCCGGGCTGGCGTGGGCACCGACAACATCGACACGGAGGCGGCCACCCGGCAAGGCATTGTGGTGATGAACACGCCGGGCGGCAATACGATTTCCACGGCCGAGCATACTATTGCCTTGATGTTGGCTCTGGCGCGGAAGATTGTGCCGGCTTTTGAAAGCCTTAAGCAGGGCAAATGGGATCGGAAATCGTTCATCGGGACCCAGTTGGCTGGCAAGACGTTGGGGATTATTGGTCTGGGCCGGGTGGGCCAAGCTGTGGCTCAGCGGGCCAAAGCGTTTGAGATGCGTATTTTGGCCTATGATCCGTTTGTTTCGCCTCAGCGGGCTGCCGAACTGGGGGTAACCAGTTGTTCGTCTATGAAGGAACTCCTTCCGGAAGTGGACTTTCTTACAGTCCACACCCCGCTTACCGACGAGACACGGAATCTGATCGGCCGGGAGGAAATCAAGATGATGAAAAGAGGTGTTCGGCTGATCAATTGTGCTCGCGGGGGCATTTACAATGAAGAGGCCTTGATCGAGGGACTTCGCAGTGGCCAAATCGGCGGGGTGGCTTTAGATGTTTATACCACCGAACCCTGTACCGCCAGCCCGCTATTTGAAATGCCCAACGTCGTCTGTACGCCCCATCTAGGCGCTAGCACCGAAGAAGCCCAAGCCAATGTGGCTGTCGAAGCGGTCCAACTGCTGTTGGATTTTTTTACCACCGGCACGATCCGCCAATCGGTCAATATGGCCCCTTTGGATGCCAAAACGCTTCAGACTCTTCGGGGCTACTTGAATTTGGCATATCGGTTGGGGTTGCTCCTGGCACAGGTGGATCATTGTCCTCCGAACAAATGTATCCTTCGCTATAAAGGCGAAGTAGCCAAGAAGGATACCCGGCTGTTGTCGGCGGCGTTCGCTGCCGGACTGCTGAGTTGCTATCTGGAAGACGTCAACCTGGTCAGCGCTCCGGTTTTTCTGCGGGAACGCGGTATTCAACTTACCGAAGAGCGGAGCGATGAGCCGGGCGAATTCAGTTCCCTGATTACCGCGGAGGTCCAGAGCGAAGCGAAGACCTCACTGGCTGCGGGGATTTTGTTTGGGGCGGACCAGCCGCGGCTGGTGCAGAAAGGCGCCTGCCGCGTCGAAGCCGTCCTGGAAGGAATCTTGATGATCTTTGAACATCGGGATATGCCCGGCGTGATCGGGCGGGTGGGCACCATCTTCGGCCGACATCAAGTCAATATCGCTCAGATGTCCGTAGGCCGAAGCACCAAAAAGCCGGGCGGTTGGGCCATCGGTATCCTCGCCTTGGACAGCCCCCCACCGGCCGAGGCCATGGCCGAACTATTAACCCTCGATACCGTCTCTCGCGCTTGGATCGTCAAACTTCCACCGGCCGATCAAATGCCCTCCTGGCTAGGGGGGTAGTATTCGAACGGTTCCTCCGAAGGAAGCAATCCTCCGCTTCTGCTCGGCAAGCACTGAGCGGGTTATCTCCGCGTAAGGGATAGTGCATGGCCCTCGGACCCTCCCTTGTTCATCGCCTCTGCCTACTGGGGGAGAGGCCGGCCAACCGGTAGGTTGGCCAGGTGAGGGGGCCTCCGTTTGGTTGCAGTGCAAGCGGCAGTTCCCCAAAGCTAACATCGTTCCATTTCTGGTAACATTTCACCCGGATGATGCAACCGGTCATTTCTGGGAAACCAGCAGTCCCGTTTTTCACCGGATTTCTGCTCTCTGGATTCCCGCTTTCGCGAGAAGGACAACAGAGGGCTTTCCTGGGGAGTGCTTCATTCGGCGGACGTGTTCCTAAAACCAAGAGGAGTCGAAATGATGAAAATTGTTGTCCTGGACGGTTATACGTTAAACCCAGGCGATTTAAGCTGGGAGCCGATCCAGCAATTGGGCGAACTGGTCGTCTATGACCGGACCCCTCCGGAGCAGGTGGTCGAGCGGGCCGCCCAGGCAGAAATCCTCCTTACCAATAAAGCCATTGTTTCTCGCTCGGCCATTGAGCAATTGCATCGGCTGCGGTATATCGGGGTATTGGCTACAGGGTATAATATTGTCAACATTGAGGCGGCGCGGCAGCGGGGCATTCCGGTGACTAATGTTCCCACTTATGCCACGCAGAGTGTGGCCCAGGCGGTCTTCGCCCATCTATTGAACCTGACCCACCACACGGCCGAACATGCGCAGGGGGTCCGGGCTGGCCGATGGAGTGCTTCGGAAGATTTTTGCTATTGGGATTGGCCTCTGGTGGATCTAGCCGGCTTGACCATGGGCATTATCGGTTTCGGCCGGATTGGTCAAGCCGTGGCCCGCATCGCCTTGGCCTTCCAGATGCAGGTGTTGGCCTATGATATCAACCCCGATGTGAAAAACAACTTGTCAGCCGAAGTCCAATGGGCAGAGCTAGAGGATGTGTTTCGCCGAAGCGATGTGGTCAGTCTGCATTGCCCGCTGACGGCGGAGAACGAGCGGCTCGTGAATGCCGAGCGTTTGGCCCTAATGAAGCCGACTGCCTTTTTGATCAATACTTCCCGGGGCGGGCTGATTGATGAGGCGGCTCTGGCCGAGGCCCTCAATACCGGACAAATTGCCGGCGCCGGGCTGGATGTGCTTTCGGTGGAGCCGCCACCAGCCGAACATCCGCTTCTATCGGCCCGGAATTGTTACATCACGCCGCATCAGGCCTGGGCAACCAAAGCAGCCCGACAACGCCTCCTCCAGGCAGCCGCCGACAATATCCGGGCCTTCCTAGACGGCAGGCCGCAAAATGTGGTGAACCTCTAACGGCCCGGCAGCCGGAGGCGCAGAGCGCGTAGTGGATATGGCGTATCGGCTATCGGCCTTTCATGGCCCTCCCCTGCTTCCCCCCTGCTTCTCCCCGGAAGACCTGCTGCTTAACGGGTGCAGCTCCAAAATGGCCGCCCTCGCTGCCCTTTGGGTTTGGCCATCTGCCCTGGTTACCACCCACACCCCAGTTTCCCTCTTCTATCCTCCCGCCCTTTTCTACCCTCCAGACTGTTGGCTTTGCCAGAGGGCAAGGCGGGGTGGCAGTTGGTCCGGTTGGGCTACGCCGGTAGTGGCCAATTGTTGAATGGTGATCGACGCTACCAAATTGCCCACCAGAGCCGCCTCCGGCAAACTGGCCCCGGCAGCTAGCGCCAGCACCGCCCCCGCGGTAGCACTATCGCCGGCGCCAGTCGGATCAATCGGCCCTTCCACCCGCACCGCCGGTACCCAGGTCAACTCCGGATCGCTGACCAGCATCCCTCGGCTGCCGCAGGTCGTGCAGATCGCAGCGCCGATTTCCTGTCGAAGCTGCCCAACCGCTTCCGCCAGCTGCTCCAGGGGCACTTGGGCATCCGGCGGCGCCGCCTCCCAACCGACCGCTTCAAACTGGTTCGGTTTAATGATGACACAGCGGAACCGGCGGATGCGGCGTCGGCTATCCGCCCAGAAGATCACGTTGGGATATTGGCGGGCCCGTTCGGCCAAAGCCAACACTACCCGGCCTGTTACTACACCGCAGTCCTCTTCCTCCACCTGATCCTGCACGATCACCGCATCCAGTTCGGGCAACAAGGTATCGAGACCAGCTAAAAACCGTTGCTGAAGCCAGTCCGGGGTAGGTGTACGATTTTTTGTATCATATCGGTTATGTTCACCAGCCAGGCTCGGATCGGTAATATCTCTAGGCTTAAGATACGTGGGCGTTTTGCGATCTGGGGCGCAGATCAGATGTTCTGTTGAACATCGTAGGGCGGTTAACCCCTGGCGCAGCTCATAGCCTTCGCCGTCGTCGCCGGTGAAACCAATAGCATGAAGCGCACCTGCCCCCAGAGCAGCCAAATTGGAAACAATCGTCCCCGCCGCTCCCGGACTGTGCCGGACTCGCACCACCTGATGGGCAATCTTGCCGGTCTCCAAACTCCTTTCGGCCAGCCGGGGATCTACCTCCAGATATTTGTCCAGAAAGAAATCCCCCAGCACGGCAATCCGAATTTTCGCAAACCGCTCAATCAACTCCGCCAACCGATCCGAAGGAAACTTTTTGAGAATCTCCATCTCGAGCCCCATTGCCTAAAACCTACCTGTGGATTTTCAGGATCCCTCGATCAAAAGCGATCTGCTTCTTATTATCCCTGCCCACACAAGGATTTGTATCCGTGGCCACCCAAGGGAGGCTTAATGTCATCCCCGGGAAAGCGGAGCTCCAGGCTGTTTAACCGTTTTGCTTTTCTGGCCTGCCGCTTGCGCGGCAGTGGCCGAGGAGGTCCTCCTGCCAGCGAAAAGCAGAATCGGTCTCCGGGGCCGAAGAAGTTCTCCGGCAGATTACTGTCTCCACAGGTACTCTAGCAGGGGTTTCCAATGGCGGTAATCGGGGATGACCAGATCGGCGCCGGCGCCGATGAGGCGTTGGCGTTTCCAGGGATCGGGTTTTCCGGATCGGCCGGCTTCGTCGCTGGCCACGGCTACGGCCGTCCCGCCTACGCTTTTCACATTGGCGATTTCCACATAGCCGTCGCCGAATCCTAGGAGTCGATGGCCAGGGACTTGGTTTTCTTTCAGTATCTGTTCGATGACCATCGCTTTGGAAAATGCGGTGTAGTTGTCCAAAGCGCCGTAGATATGCTGGCCGAAGTATCGGTCCAGGCCGAGCAGTTGGGCTTCTTCCCACACACAGGGTTGATCGGTGCCGCTGGCAAGATACATATGTACCCCTAGTCCACGAAGGGCCTCCAAAAGCTCCAAGGCACCGGGCACTAGCATCTGTTCCGGCTGGATTCGGCCGGTGCGCAGGCCTTCCCGTCGGCCAGCAATCCGCTGATGGAGCCGTTCTAAATACCGATGTTTGTAAACAAGCGGATCTTCCGGCTTGCCTCCGCGGCGCTGCACCTCCTCCGCAAGCCGAATCATCTGATAGATCGTCTGTTTTCCGGTCAGATAGGTTACAAACTCCCGACAGAGCCGTTCCAACTGCTCGGGCGTTTCTTCGGTGCCGGTCTGTTGCAGCACTTCGACCATCATCGGCACCATTACATCGACCCATCCTTCCCGGATCAGGCTGAGCGTGCCGTCGAAATCAAAAAGCACATGCTCCGGCGGCGTCGGAAGGCGCACCGGGCGGACAATCTCAATCGACGTGCCGGGCAGAAACTCCGTCGGCGGTATTTCCGTAACAACCGGCCGATAATCCTCTTCGTGCATAGATTTTCAGATAACCTGATCAGCTACCATCCTGTTGGGGAGTCCGGATGCCAAACACAGACGCCCTTTCATACACGAAAACCGCTTCTCCCGGAGAGAGGAGTTAGCGGCTGAGCACAGCCAGAATGCCGCGGAAATAGCCGATCGACTCCGCCGAGCCGGGCAGCGGATCGTCTCCCTCGGACTCGTATTCCAAGGAGCAGACGCCGGAGTAGCCGATCTCAATCAGTTTCCGGAACAAGGCAGGTAGATCCAGCACGCCCCGGCCAGCGGGGCAGGTAGTGCCTTTGGGCGTGGCCTCGGTAATATCTTTGACATGCATGTCCAAGAGCCGGTCGGCGGTTTCCTCCACGCTTTTGATCAAATCGGCCCCGTACCGAACTGTATGGCCGATGTCAATGCACAGGCCGATCCGCCGATCGAGATTCTGGATCTTTTCATAGGCGGTCTGAGGCAGGGGCCACCATTTATCGCCTGGTCCGTGGTTGTGGATGGCCAAGCCAATGCCGGTCTTTTTCACCTGCTCCTCTACTAGCGGCAGCAGATCGGGATGGGGCGAGCCGATGATCATTTGCATCCCCGCTGCCTGGGCGTAGGCAAAGGCCTGCTGCACCTGCTCCGCTTTGCCCATGCTGATCACTCCGCCGCTATAAAGCCGAAGACCCGCCTTTTTGACCTTCTCCACCGTAGCAGCGATCTCTTCTGGTTTGGCCTCCAACGGCAGGTGGAATGATTTGAAGCAGATCCACTCCAGACCCAGCCGCTTGGTCATAGCAATGGCCTGGTCGGTAGAAAATTTCCGCAGCGTGTACGACGCCATGCCCAGATGGAACTTGACTTTGCCGGCACCTTTGGGGGCGGAAGCACTTTCAGCCCCAGAGGCCAACTCAGCAGCATGGCCTACAGAACCAGACCACCCGACCCCCACGGTCCCAGCCAATCCCAAACCGCCCAAGGCTTTCAGGAAACCACGTCGGCCATATTCGTGCGCAGTGTCTTTTTGTTCCATAATATGTTCCTTTTCGGCTAAAGGAAATCAAGAAGACTTCCATCCAACGGGAAACATTACCCTTGGGGAAAATACGCGAGCCTTCAACGCCGTCTAACAGACGGCGTTACGTGGACGGCGTTACCGCGTGATGTAACTTAGTCTGTCAGACTGAGGCGGGCGCCGTCTAACAGACGGCGTTACCACCGCGCCGTCTAGGCAGACGGCGGTAGGTGGACGGTGTTACCCAGGTTTATTGTTTTTCGGTTGGTTTTTCTTTTTTGCCTGCCAGGGCCAACATGCCTCGGGTGGCAGCCAGTTTGACGTGTTTGATTTCGGATTTGGCCAGCAGTTTATACAGGGCCATGGCCTCGGCCTTATTGCCGGCGGCAGCCAAACGCTCCGCACAGACCAGGCAGGCGTCGGCGGCGGCCAGTTGCAATTTTTCCGGCGCTTTGGCCTGAAACTCCGTCAGCGCCTTGGCCGATTCCACCGTGCCAATCGCTCCCAGCGACGCCGCTGCCGCCGAGGCAATCTCCCCATCCTGGTCGGCCAGCAGGGCCGTCAGGGCTTCGACGCTTTTGGCGTCCCGCCGCACGCCCAGCGAATTGATCACGCCCACCTTCACTTTGCCGCTGGTTTTCCCTAACGCCTCTCGCAGGGCGGCTACCGCCTCTTCGTCCGGAATCCGTTCCAAGGCATATCGGGCCATGTGCGAAAGCTTCTCATCGGTAAGCAGTTCTGCCACCGCCGGCACACAATCGGCCGAACCGATCAGGCTGAGTTGCCGACAAATATAATCCTTGGCTGCCTGCGAAACGTTGCTTTTCAGGGCTTCTGCCAAGCGCATTTCCAGCTTCTTTTTGGCCGCCGCGTCTTTATGCGAGGCCACAATCGCCTCTTCGATCGGTTTGAGCACACTGCGGTCGGTTCCCCAGTCATAGGTTTTCAGGGCATCGAAGGCTTTGTCGAGTTTTTCGTCCGCCGCTCCAGCCATCGGCGCTCCAGCGCCCCACAAAGCGACCATCACAGCGGCCAACAAAAGTCCCACCAGCTTTTTCCCGTTGGTCTGAAACATAGCATGCTCCTTTGTCGTACAAAGTTTCACCAGTACAATTTTTTCCTATTGGACCTATTGCTTGCCGTCAAACGGCCCGCATCTTTTCTTCTTATTTAACGCTCATTATACTTGGATTGCAACCTGTAGGAGAGGAAAATATCCCCAAAGACTCAGATCAGGCTCCAGGGCGGACGATAGGCCCTGGAGAGCAACCGGTCGGCTTCCGGATCGTTGACGAACCGCTCGGTGGCCGGGTCCCATCGGAGGCTTCGGCCCAATTGCAGGCAGATATTCGCCACCTGGCAAGCGGAGTTGGCCCGATGGGCGCCTTCGGCGGGGGCGGCCGGCTGTTTTCGGCTTTTCACGCAGTCCAAGAAATTGCGCACATGGTTGGCCTGCGGATACCCTTTGCCGAACCGCCGATCCGCCAATAGCGACTGGGGTTTGGCCTCCACGTTGCCGTCGTCATCCACATAGACCTCGCCTTCTGTGCCGACAAATCGGACGTGCAGGGGCCATTTGCCCGGCTCGAAGAAAAGCCGCACTCCATTGGCGTAATGGGCAATGACCGTTCCTTCGGCCAATTCAAACTCCACCGGGCCGGTTGCGTCGGCGTCGTTGGCCCACTGGCACAGGTCGGCCGTATGGCTGCCCCATTCGGTAAGCATGCCGCCGGCAAAATCTCGATGGGCCATCCAGAAGTGCCGTTGCACATACCTGGGATTAAATGGCCGCCACGGCGCAGGCCCCAACCAAAGGTCCCAATCCAGTACCTCCTTGGGCGGCTCCGGTTCCGGCGGAAGGGTGATTTCATGATGCCCTTGTTTGAACCATTCCGCCGGCGCCATTTCGGCGTACAAGGTCTTCAATTGGCCAAGTTTGCCGCTCCGGGCCAACTCCACCGCCCAGGCAAACCGATCCACCGTGCGCCGCTGCGTGCCACACTGGAAGATGCGCCCATACCGTTCCACCGCCGTGCATAAGGCTCGACCCTCGGCCACTACCACCGACATCGGCTTTTCGCAGTAGATGTCCTTGCCCGCCTTGGCAGCCAAGATCGTGGCCATGGTGTGCCAATTGTCGCCTGTGGCGATCAGCACCGCATCAATATCCGGCCTGGCCAGAAGCTCCCGAAGGTCCCGATAGGTGGCGCAATCCTGGTTGCCGTAGTATTTATCTACAGCAGCCTTGGCCAGTTTGCGCTTCGAGGCCTGCACATCGCAGACGGCCACCATCTGCACGTCTGCATTGGCCAGGAAGTTTTGCATATCGTCCATGCCGCGACTGCCGCAGCCGATCGTGCCCATGACGATTCGCTCGCTGGGCGCCGCTCGGCCTCCCATGCCAAGGGCGGTTGCCGGTACAATGGCCGGTGCCGCTAACGCCCCAAGCATCTTTTGACAAAATTGCCTTCGCGTCCACCGATTCGTGTGCATAATGAGAACTCCCTATGTCTGGAAAATCGTCCCATTTCCATCGAGTGAACAATTTCGCCTCTCCTCAGCGTGGGAGAGGCCGGCCAACCGACAGGTTGGCCGGGTGAGGGGGATATTCTGTTTCCTCTCCCCTGGTGAAACAGGGGAAAAAGGGATTGTTCCATTCGGGTGAAGTGTTAAAACACTTTTTACTCTCTACTCTGACGCTTTACATTTTCTTTTTGAGTTGTTTTTCTCCCTCAAATGCTCCAGGGGTGGCGCATGGCGCGGCTTCGCATCTGGTTGGCCATGGGGTCATCGAGGAACTCTTCTTTGTCTGGGTCCCAACGGAGTCGGCGGCCCAGTTCCATAGCAATATTGCCGATGTGGGCAATGGTCGAGCATCGGTGGCCGACTTCGGCCGGGAAGTAGGGATCCCGTCGGCTTTTTACACAGTCCAGGAAATTTCGGTGTTCGCCAGGTCCAACTTCCAAGTGCAGTTCGTTTGGCCCGATGGGCATTTGGAGGATTTTTGGGTCACTGGCTTCCAGGGGCTGACACCAGCCTTTGTTACCTACCCAGCCGTCGGTCCCCTCGAATCGAAGTCCGGTGCCGCCGCTATCTACATAAAGTTCTACCCCGTTGGCGTACCGATAGACCAGATGGAATTCGTAGAAGACATCATAGAGGCCGGTTTCATGGCGTCGGCCGGTGCCTTCGACTTCTACCGGGCCGGTCCGTTCGGTGTTGTTGGCCAGTTGGGCGGTATCCAGTTGATGGGCGCCCCAGTCGGTCAGATTGCCGCCGGAGTAATCCCGCCGCCACCGCCAATGAGCCATATGTAACCCTTCGCGATACGGCGCCCACGGGGCCGGTCCAAGCCACATCTCCCAATCCAGCCCATCAGGGACCGGTTTTGGCTGGGGATTGCCAGGCTGGGCAGGGCCGCCTGGCAGTTGCACCCGAATCCGCTGCAACTGGCCGATCCGCCCGTTCCGCACCAGCTCCGCCATCCGAATATAGACCGGAATGGATCGGTCTTCGGTGGAAGTTTGGAAAACGGCCCCATAGCGGCGGACTGTATCGGCCAGGATGCGGCCTTCGGCAATGGTCAGCGTGGGTTTTTCACAGATGACGTCTTTACCGGCCCGGATGGCGGCTACTGAGATCGGCACATGCCAATGATCGGGGGTCGAAATCATCACGGCGTCAATATCTGGCCGGGCGATCACTTCTCGCCAATCCTGCGTGCACTGGCAGGTGAACGAGTCGCCCAGGCGTTTTTGGCAGACCTTCAGGGCTTCGTCGACACGGGCTCGATCCGGATCGCAAAGGGCGAGGATTTGGGCGTCCGGCTGGTTGAGGAAACCCGCTAGATTATGGCCAAGGCCATGGCCGCCCAGGCCGATCATGCCGATCGTGATCCGCTCACTGGACGGCGCTCGTCCTTCTCCGCCCAAAGCGGTAGAGGTCAACAGATACGGGGCTTTCCCAGCGGCCAACATCCCTCCCAGACTGGAGGCCAAAAACCGCCGACGAGTCGTCGGCGTCCTAGAGCGAACGGTTTGGCGTGACGCTTCGGATTCCCGACCCTCGAACGCCGGTTCCCGAGGACCTTTTCCTCTCCGGTGATTCATCAGAGGTCTCCTTCTACCTGAGCTGAGGGATGGGCAAAACATATTGGCATATCAGGCGGCCTTGGCATGTCATTCCCGCGCAAGCAGGAATCCAGGTTTCTTTGGAGGCTGCCTATTTGCGTCCCCAAGACTTTTTCGACCTGGGGGAAGGAATTTCTAGGCCCCTGCTTTCGCGGGGCTGACAGGTAAGCTTTCTCTCACAGGAAATGTGGTTATATTGCCCAGGGTTCTCTTGGGGTTCGTCGCAGGAGGCGGTTGGCATCGGGGTCGTCGGGGAATTGTTCGGCGGCAGGGTCCCAGCGGAGCGGTCGGCCAAGTTCCATGGCGATATTGGCCAGGTGGCAGACGGTGGCCGACCGATGGCCCACTTCAGCCGGGGCGTTTAGCCCTTTGGGATTGCGCCGCCGAATACAGTCTAACCAGATTCCCATATGGGTGCTAGGCCCGCCTTCGGGGCCGAGGTGGATTTCGTTGGGGCCAATTTGGGTGGTAAGCAGGGATGGGGGATCGGATTGGATTTTTTCTCGGCTCACATAGACCCAACCTTCAGTCCCTTCGAAGCGGACGCCGCCGGTGCGGATGTTCTTCGATTGAGAACGTAAAATCACCTTGACATCGCCCGGATAGAGATACTCGGCCTGGACGTCGAAGAAGGTATCGTGCAGGCCGGTTGGGTGTCGTTGGCCGCGGGCGGTTACCTGCACGGGGCCGCTTGCGTCGGCGTCCAAGGCCCATTGGACAATGTCCAGATGGTGGGCGCCCCAGTTAGTCATATCGCCGCCGGAATAATCGCTAACGAAGCGGAAATTGTAATGGCATCGGTCTTTGTGGTACGGCGCCCACGGGGCCGGTCCAAGCCACATCTCGTAGTCCAATTCCGGCGGCGTCGGCTGGGGCGCCCACGGCCCGGAAGCCGGTCCGGGGCGGCCCACAATAGTTACCTGGATGGTGTGGACTCGGCCAAGCCGACCGTTTCGGACCAGTTCGCACGCCTTGATGAACTTTTCGTCGGAGCGTTGCTGGCTGCCCACCTGCAAGATGCCGCCGTAGCGGCGCACCAGCTCCGCCAACCGCCGGCCTTCTTCCACGGTGAGCGAGAGGGGCTTTTCGACATAGACGGCTTTGCCAGCCCGAATGGCGGCCATCGCGATCGGCACATGCCAGTGGTCTGGCGTGGCAATGACCACCGCATCAATATCCGCTTGGTCCAGGAGTTCTCGAAAATCGGCATATTCTCGGCAGCTTTGGTCGCCGGCGGCAGCGTCGATTTGGCGTTTGGCCGCCGCGCGGCGTTTGGCATCCACATCACAGACGGCCACCACCCGGTCGCCGCCGGCGATAATCTGTCGGCCTCGGTCCCCGGCGCCGATCAGGGCGGTGGTAATTCGGCTGCTAGGGGCTGGTTGGCCCGCCCAGCCGATCACCCCTGAAGCGACCACATACGGCGCCGCCAAACTGCCGGCTAAACCTCGCATAAAATCTCGACGATTCCACCTTCGGTTATGGAATGGTTTGGTTATTGGTGGGAGCATGGCAACACCTTTGGCAAAATCAGTGGAGAAACCAAACAGTAAGTTCAACCCCATTCCATCCAGCGCAAGGAGTTGGTTTTTATCCCTTGCCCCAAGGGGGAGTTCACGATAGGTAAAACTGGCTAAATACCGTCTGCCAGCCGGCGTTCCGGCCCGCCGTCTAGACAAACCCCATGCCCCATCCGGCGTTGCCAAGGTTAGTCTGTGCGGACTAACTTGGCTGCCGTCCGCCAGCCGGCGTTCCGCCGGATGCAAAGTAGATAGATTGTTTTTACCATATCCTCTGCCATAGCCGATAGCAACAGCCCGGCCGAATCATTGGATCAAACGGAGCGATCTTCTGGGCTTGTCCATTTTTCCGGTTTGGACCGGTTTGCCCAATCCGGGGGTCCTGACCTTAGGGATTTTGGAGCCTCTTTGTTGGGCGGGAAAAACTGGGGGAGGGATGGTTGCAGATCTTGGGGGAGGGATTTTATAATAACCCTACGATAGGACGGATGCCAGGAAGTCTAGGGGGTTTTATGGGCGAGTTCTGGTGGATTTTGGCACCTTTGGGGTTAGGTGCGGCTGCGGGGCTGATGCTTTGGGCCCCCCGGCTGCGCCGGGTGGTGCGCCTGCGTCGGTTGCGGGACATCCGTCGGCAATTCCACCAACAACGAGAACGCTTAGAGATGAAGTTTCTTTGCCTGGCCAGCCGAGGCTCCCTGACGCCGGGCATCCATTGGATGGACTGCGAGTTTGAGGATGAGGTGGCCTACGTGCGGAACCGACGCAGTGGGCAGTTGTGTGCGCTGGTGGGGATTTTGCTGCGAAAACGGCATCCGTTAGGGGTTTCGGAGTCTGGGGGGAGCTTTCGAGTAGGGACAGCAATTTTCCGGTTCGCTCGCAACCGATGGGACACCGATGGCCGAGCTGTCCTGAACCTTAGCCCCTCCGAAACCATCCGCTTCTATCAAGATGCCCTGGAAGTCCTGGATCAAGAGCCGGTCCAGGAACGCTAAAGGAAACTCTCGGCTCCCATGGTCAGCCGAAGCCAAACCAAATGGCCTCTTTTCTCTGGCTCACTACCTCTCTGGCTACTAGCCAGGGATAGGGGAACAAACTGAGGTTCGACCAGGAAAAATCCCGCTAGTTTAGGGTAGGCCAAAAATCCACTCCGGGTTGCTGTTGACCGACAAGAGAAGGTTCCCTTATAATCGCATCCCAGGTGGAAGGGAGGATCGACATATTTTGATAACATTTCAGCCGAATGAGGCAACCTATTCCTCCTGCGAAAGCAGAATCCCGTTTTTTTCCGATGGATGTTTGCTCTCTGAAGTCCGCCTTCCGCAGGAATGACAGTGGGAGGTATTATCCCTAAAACCAGGAACCTGCTTCATTCGGCGGAAAGGGTACTATTTTGGGAAAATCTCTGGTAGCTTTGGCGTTTAAGGTGGTGAGCGGGTCAAAAAAGGAGGGGGGCCTTTCCCTTAATGGGTGGGATCTTCCTTCCCCGAGAGTCTGTTTCTGAGTGGAAATGGGGGAAGTAATTCTTGCATCCAGAAGGTGGTAGTTCTCTAGATTCGCTGGTTTTTCCAAACCGCCCAACGTCTCGGAACTCCGGAAATTGTGGAAAATCCTAATTTCTGGTCAGGTTGATCCCCTAGCCGGAGGGGATTGGTTTCCTTAGCCTTGAATGGGCATCAATTTTTTCGTGGCGCTGGAGATTGCCTGGGGAGGCAGTCTGGGTGATTAGCCCTGGGAGAGCCAAGGGTGGCAAGAAGCGTCTCGCCGGAACTGAAACAGCGGATTAAAGAGGCCATCGACATTGTGGAGTTGGTGGGCCGAACGATTCCGTTACGGCGGCAGGGTCGGCTTTTTGTGGGTCTATGCCCCTGGCATGACGACACCCATCCTAGCCTGCAGGTCAACCCGGAACGGCAGTCGTTTAAGTGTTGGGTCTGCGACATTGGCGGAGACGTGTTTGCCTTTGTGATGAAGATGGAGGGGGTGAGTTTTCCGGAAGCCCTTCGGATCTTGGCCGATCAGGCAGGCATCCCCATAACGGCTTCGGGAGCACAGACAGTTCCAGGCGGGGAAAAACAGCAGCTCTACCAAGCTATGGCCTGGGCGGAAGCGGAGTATCATCGCTGTCTATTGGACAGTCCGGAAGCGGAGCCTGCTCGGCGGTACTTGGCTGAGCGGGGGCTTAGCCAGGAAAGCATCCGAAAGTTCCGTCTGGGTTTTGCGCCGGTTGCTGCCGCCTGGATTTTGAGTCGGATGGGTCCTGGCTCCCCCAGCGCCCCGATGCTAGAGAAGGTGGGCCTGTTGGTGCGGTCGAGTTTTGGGCCTGGATGGTATGATCGGTTCCGGGGTCGGCTGCTGTTTCCGATTCGGGACTGGCAAGGCCGGCCGATCGGTTTTGGCGGACGGCTGCTGCCTGGGGTGGATACCCCGCAACCGGCAAAATACATCAACAGTCCAGAAACCTCCCTTTTTGCGAAGAGTCGGGTGCTGTATGGCTTGGACTTAGCTAAGGAGGGCATCCGCCGCACCAAACAAGTCCTGGTCATGGAGGGGTATACGGATTGCATGATGGCCCACCAGATGGGCTTTGATAATGCAGTGGCGGTGTTGGGCACTGCCTTGGGCGAAGACCATCTCCGAACCCTTAAACGATGGGCCGACCGGATTGTGCTGGTCCTAGATGGCGACCAAGCGGGCCAACGCCGGGCTGCGGAAGTGCTAGGCCTGTTTGTAAGCCAAAATCTGGATCTGTGGATCTTGACCTTGCCCGAGGGAATGGATCCGTGCGACTTTTTGCTTCTGCGGGGTCCGGAGGCCTTTGCCCGCCTGCTAGAGAACGAAACGGTCGATGCATTGGAACACGCCTACCGAATCCACACCCAGGCAGTGGACATTCGGCGGGACATCCAGGCGGCTATGGCGGCCTTGGAAGCTCTGTTGGAGATTGTAGCCAGTGCCCCTCGGCTGCGGGAGGATTCTCCCCAGCAGCGACTGCTCCGAGAACAATTGCTTTTGCAGCGTTTGGCCGAGCATTTTCGCGTTCCCGAGCAATTGGTGCGGGATCGGCTCAGCGAGGTGCGTCGGACACTTCGGCGTCGGGTGCAGGAGGCGGTCGCCCGAGCTGGTTTGAGGTCTGGTTCAGCAAACCCGAATGCGCCCGGCCGGCTGGACCCCATCGAACGGGAACTGCTTGTTTTGATGGTCCGTTTTCCCCATCTGGTGGGCCGCATCGCCAAGGACTTCCCCCACGAAGCAATCCGGCATCCTTGGGCTCAGCAGATTTACTGGACAAGTTGTCAGTTGGCCGAGGCAGGCCAATTGCCCGATTTCCATCGCCTCCTTTTGGAATTCGAACAGCCAGAATTACAAAACCTCCTGGTCGAATTGGACGAAGAGGCCCAGGAGAAAAATATCCAGGATCCGCTGGCCCTGCTGGACGATTTGAAACGGTGCTATTTTCGTCGGGCCACCCAGGTACAGGCCTTAGGTTGTTCGGCAGCCTCTAGCCTGCAACTTTCAGAGCCGGAAGATGAGCACCGATGGCTTCGAGAACTGTTGGAGCGGGAACGGATCCGGCATGGTATTGCTTGCCCCACGGAAGGGGTGAATCGCTCGTCGGAGACTTCAGCGTGCAACGGATTGCCCCAATAAGGGAAGGCTCCTGCTGTTGGATTCTAGCTGCTTGCTCAATCGTCCTGCCCAGCCAACTCCGGCACCGGGGGGCAGCACAACAATGCTCCTGTCCACCCACAGCCGGTAAGCTCCACGGGGCGGACTGTCGACGCCTCTCAGAGGCTCCCCTGTCTTGCTCCGGCGTTTGCATGGCCAGCGGGTGGCTTGTGCCGTCTGACCGGACATTGCTGGCTCATCTATTTGGGGGTCCTATGGCCAAGCAACAGCTAGGGCCAGAGGGAGTCTTTTGCGGGCTCGGCAAGCGGCGGGGGCAACCCTTTTGGTGGCACCGGCCGCCCCCAGCAGCGTTGCTTGGCAACCGAAGGGTCTAGAAGTTTTCGGCTTCGGTTTCTTGGGCAGTCGCTCGGATCGCCTTCAACGCGCCACTGCCCCTTGTTCCCCACCCGGAAGCAATGGCTATCCGGACGAGGGATCTGGTAGGAAACGTATTTCCACTATTACCGTCTGAAGGAGCAAGGATGTGGAACACTTTGAACAAGAGTTGCACAAATTGGTTGCCAAAGGAAAAGCTCAAGGATATTTAACCTACGATCAGGTAACTCAGTACCTTCCAGATGAAAAGGTCAATCCGGAACGGATCGACGCCCTCCTGAGGGCCTTGGATCGGGCTGGGGTGGAGCTAGTAGAAAAGGCCCCAGAACCGGAGTTTTTCGACGCCCCCGGCGGCGTCCCCCCAGCAGATCCATCGGCTTCTGAAGAACCCCTGTCGGTGGCAGCTCTGCAAGAAAAGAGCAAATGGTCCAGCGATCCGATCCGGTTGTATTTGGCCCAAATGTCGGAAATCCCGCTGCTGAGCCGAGAGGAAGAAATCGCCCTGGCCAAAAAAATCGAAGTCACCCGGAAGCGATTCCGCCGCACTGTATTGGGCTGTTCCCTAGCCAGCCGTGCTACCTATCATACTCTGCTGAAAGTCTTCAAAGGCCACCTGCCTTTCGACCGGACGATCAAGGTCTCGCTTACCGAAGGATTGACCAAAGAACAGATTCAGCGGCGCATGCCGCACAATCTCAAAACCATTAAACACCTGATGGAAGCCAATCAGGAGGATTTTGCGAAGCTGATTCGGCGATCCACCCTGCCGGAACAACGCGCCGAGGCGCGGCGTCGATTTCTCCGCCGTCGGCGGAAGATCCTCATCCTGCTGGAAGAACTTAGCCTGCGAACCCGCCGGATTCAGACGATGATGCGCTATCTTGAACAGGCTTCTCGGCGCATGGACCAGGTACGTCAGGAGATTACCCGCTGTAAAGCCGACCCCAACCTCCGCGGCCGATTGCTCCAACTACGCAAAGAACTTCGCAGCCTCATGCTCCAGACTCAGGAAAGCCCTCGAAGTCTGCGAATCCGCTGCCAACAGATGGCCCAGCAATTCCAAGCCTATGAAGAAGCTAAACAGCAACTCTCCAGCGGGAACCTTCGGCTAGTAGTTTCGATTGCCAAGAAATATCGAAATCGGGGGCTGAGCTTTTTGGATCTCATTCAGGAGGGCAATACCGGTTTGATGCGGGCGGTGGATAAATACGAATATCGCCGAGGCTATAAGTTTTCCACCTACGCCACCTGGTGGATTCGGCAGGCAATTACCCGGGCTATTGCCGAACAAGCTCGCACCATCCGTATCCCAGTCCATATCCTGGACATGCTAGGAAAATTAAAAAATGTTTCCCAGTGCCTCTTGCAAGAATTGGGCCGAGAACCCACAACAGAAGAATTAGCAGCGGCCGCCAATCTATCCCTGGAAGAAACCCGCCGAGTCTTGAACATTGGCCGACAACCGATTAGTCTAAATCGACCCATGGGCGACAATGAGGACAGTTGTGTCGGAGATTTTATCGAAGATTTTACTTCGCACCGACCCGATCGAGTGGCCCACCATGCCCTCCTGCAGCAGAAGATCGAAGCCCTGCTTAAGACTCTTACCTATCGAGAGCGGGAGATCATCCGACTCCGATATGGCCTTATGGATGGGTCTCCCTATACCCTGGAAGAGGTGGGTCGGATTTTCAAGGTTACTCGGGAACGGGTCCGGCAAATTGAAGCTAAAGCGCTTTCCAAACTCCAGCATCCGGTCCGAGCAGACCAGTTGGTCGGGTTTCTGGAACGAAAGGCAGGCTAATTTACCTCGATGTGCACCGTTTGGGGGGGTATTACCTCCCTTTAAAGATTGTCATCCCCTTTTCGCCTTGCCGTTGGCCAATCCACGGAGTTATGGATTCTCCTGCCTCCCCCTCCAACAGGGGGAATGCCGCTGGTTCACTGGCAGAATCAGCGGCTTTTTTAATTGGAAAAAAACTGGGAAAATAGAATTTTTTCTCCCCATTGGGATTGTTTCCAGGAGTTTTAGAGGCAGGCATTCTTTGCCTATTTTGTGTATATTGCTTATGTTAAATTATTTTTAACTTCGTCCTTTATAAGTGAGGGCTTCCGATGAATGCATCCCAACCTCCTGTTACGTTGGATGTGCTCCGTACATTGCATCGGATTCATCGGCAGTTGGCGGATTTGCGAGAGCGCCTGGCCCGAGGTCCCCGACTTATCCAGGCTCACCAAGCCCATGTCCAACGCCTGGAACAGCGCCTGGCCCAACTGCAGGCCGAAGCCAAAGCCCTCCGAATGGCTGTGGATGAAAAACAACTCCAGCTCCGCGAAGGCGAAGAAAGAATCCAACGTTACCAACGGCAACTCAACGAAGCCAAAACCAATCCCGAATACCAGGCCCTTCTGGAACAGATCAAAGCCGTCAAAATGGCCAATAGCGTGCTGGAAGATGAAATCCTCGAAGGCCTGGAAAAGATCGACCAGTTTAAGCTGACCTTGGATCAAGCCCAGGCCGACTTAGCTGTGGCCAAAACTGAGCTGGAAAAGACCCGGCAGGAAGTCCAAAACCAACAGCCCCTTATCGAAGCGGAAATCCGGCGGGTTGAAGCTGACCTAGCCCACCAGGAAACACTCCTGTCGGAGGAGATCCGAGAAGTCTATCATCGGCTCCTCCGCCAACGGGGCGACCAGGCCCTAGCACCGGTCGAAGGCGAATCCTGCGGCGGTTGCCACCAACAAGTCCCCATCAACATGATCAGCAAAATCAAACTCAACGAAGTCGTCTTCTGCAAATCCTGCGGCCGACTCCTCTACCTGCCCGAATAGAATTGCCCCTGTTCGGTCTGGGAAGGGCCCTGAGTGCCCAGGGAAGTCTGCGCTGCGTCGAAGGCGGGAATCCACCATTTCCTGGAATAGGCACGGGGTCTCCGGTTGCCTAGAACTGACAGGGTGGGCCTATGCGGTGGCCAAAGGATTTCAGAAAGGCTATTGCCGGTGCTGGCTGGCAAGCTGGTGGAGTTCCGCTTCAAGGCGGGGCAGCACTTCCTCGTAGCCGAAAGAGCCTAGAAGTTGGCTGCCCCGTTTGAGGTTGACTCGATTGGGGCCGCACCAGAGGCCCAGATCGGCCGAATCGGTTTCGCCCGGTCCATTGACCCGGCAACCCATCACGGCAATGGTAATCGGTAGGTGCTGGAAAGGCTGACAGATGGCCCGGACCTTTTCGGCTAACTGAACAAAAGCTTCGTTTTCCACCCGGGAACAGCTTGGGCAACTGACGATATTTAGCTTCCGGCCGGTTTGCTCCAGCGGCGGTTCGCATTGGCCGGCAGCCAGGTCGGCCAAAATCGCCTGTGCCGCCTCCACCTCCAAATGCTTTTTCTCCGCTGGCACGGTAAGCGAGACCCGGATCGTATCTCCGATCCCCTCCCGAAGCAAGCGCATCAGGGCCCAGCGGGTTTTTCGGATTCCTTCGGGCGGCAGGCCCGCTTCGGTTACCCCCAGATGCAACGGCACATCCGGCCTCTGCGCGGCAAATTGCCGATTGGCTTCTACAACCTTCTGCGGATCGGAATCTTTCAGCGACACACAATACCGGCCAAATCCCAGCCGATCTAATAGCTCGCAATGTTCCAGCGCACTGGCCAGCATCGGTCCTAGGCTGTCTTCTGGTGGGAATCGGGCTTGAATGGCCGGATCCACCGAACCACAGTTCACCCCTACCCGCAGCGCACAATCATACCGGGCGGCCACCTCGGCCAGCCACCGCACCTTATCTTGCCAGGCCCGATGGGGCTCCTGATGATGCAGATGGCCAGGATTATATCGGAGCTTTTGTACCAACGGGGCCGCTTCCTCCGCAAGCCGATAGTTCTCTTGCAGGTCCACAGCCAGGTTAGCCTGGACCTGTTGGCGGATTTCGGCCAAGGCATGCAGATCCCGGCGGTTATCCACGGCAAGGCGCACGATCCCCGCCCCGGCTTGAACCAATTGGTTGATTTGCCGAACCGTGGCCGGAACGTCCGAAGTCCGGGTGGCGCACATGCTTTGCACCACGATCGGATGGCCTCCGCCGATCCACACACTGCCCACCCGCACCGCTCGAGTCGGTCGGCGGAGTAGGAATGGGTCTGTCGGGCTGCCGCCCGGTTCTATAGACGTCCGGAACAAGGCCACTGAACAAATACCTCCTAAACCATGGAAATGTTTCCTTAGGGTGTACTTTCGTGCTTCCTCCTGGGGGGAGCCGATCACCAGGTCTAACCCCAGCGACCAGCCTCCAAAAAGAATATTCCTCTTCCAATTTTATGCAGGAGTTGATTCTGGCAAGCTCATTCGAGTTGCAGTACGGTTTCGGCAAACTGCGGGAGGTCCCAGGGGCCGTGGCGCACGTCGATGGGCAGGACATATCGGCCTGGTTTGGCGGAGGCGGGGATCGGTATTTGGAGGCGGAGGCCTTGTTCGGTTTTGGCCGGGATTTGGGCGGTGGACCAGTCCGTGGCGCCGCCGCCCCAAGCCGTGGGCAGTACCGCCCGAAGTGCCGACTCCTGCGCCTGAGCCGAATGATTCGTTACCACCACTTCCAGAGTTACTCCCTGGCCTGGTTTGACCTTCTGTTCATACGGAAACGCCCGCACCCAGGACTCATCCATCCCGTAGTTCGGATGGTCCCAGGGCATAAGCTGGCCGAACAGTTTTTCCCGCTCGGCCAAATTGGCCCGCATGAACCGAATGTCTTCGGGACGGAACTGGAAAGCTACATCCACATGGCAATTGAACAGATGGGTCGGTTTGATCTGTTCGAGCAGGGCCAGGCACCGATCGAACCCCACATCCCGGCCGAGCCAGTTCCGATTCTGCGCACAGTAGTCGTCGATCCCTGCCGGCGTGAACGAATCGCCCACAAATAGCATCTTCAAATCGCCCTGCTCGACCAACAGGGCGTCATGATACAGCGTCTGGCCCGGAAAGAAAAAGGCGGTCAGTTTATACTCATGCCAGGTCCACGTCTGGCCGTGCTTGGTAGGCCGATGCACTCGGATCAGGTCCGGGGAAATGCAAGGCAATCGCCAGGCCATCGGTTGGGTAAGCACTGCTGCGAGATGTTCCTCAGCAATGCATGGGCAATCGAAGGTTTTCTGGAATTCGGCCACGCCGCCGACATGATCATTATGATAGTGGGTGATCCATAGGGCCTCGATCGGCCCGATTTCCCCTTTTTCTTGCATCTGCTGGAGGGTTTTGACGATTCCCGGATGGCCGCAGTCCATCACCAAAGCCGCCTTGTTCTCCTTGGAAACCAAAATCCAGGTGGTGCCCATGTGGCGAAGGCAGTCCGGCACAGGCAGTCCGGGCCGGAGCGGCATGTGCCCCGGCCGGCCCTCAAACTCCTCAAATAGCTCCGGAAAATAATGCCGAAGGGCGGATATAGCCACGTATTTGTCGTAACAGGTGTCTATCCGGGCTATTAGGGCGTCGATGGCCTCGGCCGGCTTTTCCATGATCCGGCCATGGGAGGGGATGAGCAGATCGGGCTTGGCTTTTCGGAGCTGATTTAGACTCTCCTTCAGCTCCCACTGGGCGCCCATAAAGCCGTGGTAATCGCTGATCTGACGTTTACCTCGTCGGAAACCCTTTTGCAGACTGTACAGTTCCCAGAGCTGACCGTGGTCGTAGATTAGATCGCCGCAGAAGACCACTCGTCGGCCATCGACTTCCACCAGAAAACTGACCGACCCGTCCGTGTGTCCCGGAGTGGCCAAAACCTGGATGCGGGCCGGTCCCCAAGGAATCTCCTGATTTTCTTTACACTCCCCGGCTACCGGCAACCCTTCGACCAGCATCAGCCGATGAGGATGGAACACCGAATAATACCATCGCTGTTTTCGGTCCTGCCAGTAGGTTTCTGGTTTTTCAAAATAGAGGCGTTCGGCGGCGGGGACGAAAAGTTTCGCACCTTTTTGGGTAAACCGGTTGGCCCCGCAGGCTTGGTCCCGATGATGATGGGTGCAAAGGATCGTATCCACCGTCTGCACACCGAGGCTGGGCAAAATTTGCTGCACCCGGCCATCGCCGCAGTCGATCAGCAGGGCCTTGCCTTGGCCGTCCAAAAGCACGCCGACATGGATCGGGCCATGGAAGACGGCCAAGTGCTCTGAAACCCGGGTGCATGGGGTTGGCCGTTTCTCGGCCAAAACCGCCCAGGCAATTCCTGTTTTTTCCGCCCCGGGATTCTTGAGCAGAGCAGGACCTTGAACGCCCACGGTTGCTCCAATCAGTGCTTGCTTCAAAAACTGGCGTCTGGGCGCTTTTTGAGGATTCATAAGAACACCTCCTCTCCTAGCAAAAGGGCTTCGTTTCCCATCCCTTCTGGGTGGCCAATGCGAGGGGATGACATTGCTTACCGGATCCAGTAAACTAAAAAGGATCGAATGACCCACACAGGATTTTCCTGCAATGTATCACTCCGGCTTGTAGAAGAAAAGTCCCAGCTTGTTTAGGGCAGTTTGGTGGCAAGCGGTTCCCATCCTCTTGATGTCCCTTCAGGGGAGGGTTTGATTCCAACACATAAGGGGAGGTTGATGAGTCCTGTAGAATGGTTTTATGCTCAGGAGAACCAGCGGTTTGGGCCGGTGTCGGCTGCGGAACTAAAAGCCTTGGCCGATGCAGGTAAGCTGCGGCCGGAGGATTTGGTGTGGCGAGAGGGGATGGATGGCTGGGTACCGGCCCGTCGGGTCAAAGGACTTTTTGAAACCGAAGGCCCGACGGCTGCCCATACCTCCGTTGCTGGCCCCGGATCGCCGGAGGGATCGAGCATACCGGCGGATACCCTTGTTGGTGGTGGGACATCGGCTCCGGTTTTTTCCCCCTTGGCGGTCCTGCCAGAAGCCGCTGGCCGGGGTTTTGAAAAATCGCTGTCGGCTTTCTATCGGGCCAGAGAGGGAGGTTCCATACATCTATTCGACTTCCTCCTGGATCTGTTTCGGCGCTGCTTCCCAGCGGTTCTGGTAGAGGCCACCTGTCAGAGCTTTTGGGTGGTTGGGTATTATACCCTGTATGGGGCGATGGTTGTTTTGTTGCTGATTACGTTGGTGGAGAGTGGCGATACTAAACGAATTTCTCCTTTAGGATGGGGGGTGGCTGGCCTGATTGGTTTGATCGTGCTTCAATACACGGCAGGTCGGTTTCTGCCCGCCTTGGATCGATTGAACAAAAGCTCTCCTGCATGCTTCTGCTCCACCGCCTTTTTGGATTGCCTAGCTCTTTTACTATTGGCCATTGGGGTAGGAAGCGTCCTGGGCTTGGTGGTCTATGGCGTCCAAGAAAACCAATATGTTCTCCTCCTTTGGGCTGTAGAATTGTTTATTGTGATGGAAGTGGCTGCTTTAGTGGCCCTAGCTCCAGAAACGGTACAAATTACTATATCTCCGGAAACGCGCGCCGGCGAAGAGGCCCTGGGCATCTGGACCTTTTTGCTCAAATTACTTCTTAAACTCACTCCAGTGCTGTTTGGTCTGGGCGTGTTCCACGGGACAATAGAACTTTTGTACGAATTGGTGCTTTTGGCCACTAAAAAGCTGGATTCCTCTCTTACCGTATGGACCTCCTTTTGGTATCTTGCCGGCGCTGCGGCCTTGCCGGTGATCGTCTATCTATGCTTCCTTTCCGGATATCTCACTATCGATCTGATGCGGGCAGTCCTGGAACTGCCCCGACTCTTGCAAAAAAACCTCTCTTCCGCTCAGCAGCGAACCGCCGAGGAAGAGTAAATGCCCGGTTCCCAATCGCCCTAATCCTGGCCCAATCTCCCTATCCGGTGCTGCCCGGAGTGCGGACGTGCTGTCTGCCCGGTTGGCTAATCGGACTATCCTGGTCCAATTCCAGGCTACGGGGATGGCTCGGCGAGCCGAAGCACAAACAACACTCGAAGCCGCTGCGCCTGAGGAGCCCGTTGGGGCAGAGAAGGTTCTTCGGCTGGAGTGGGCAAACCCAAGATGGACTGAGCATCTGCTTTTTGACGGCTGTCGGGGTGAGCTTGTTCTAGGGGCATAGTAGGTTTAGCCGATTTTGGTTTGGCCGAGGATGTTTCCTCCGGCAGTGGGGTTTCGGATGGCTTCCAGTTAGAGGGAACTGGTTTGGTTTTTGCCGAAGGTTTTAGCGGTTTTGCCGCCGGAGAGAATTGCCAACTTCCCGCCGAGGGAACTGGTTGGCTTTCCATGGAAGGTTCCGAAGGCGGTGGGGCAGAAGGCGGCCCGGCGGCTGCGGGGCGGCCTTGGGACGGAGGAACCATCTGAACTTGCTGTTCATCTAACAGAGCGGGAGGGTGCTCCGTTGGTTGGGCGAACATCTGCTCAGAATCAGAAGTGGCATCGGCAGCTTCCGCCCGAACCTTTGACTGGGAGAGTGCCTGGGCTTGGAAAGCGAGCTGTTGGCGCAGGTGTTCGGGCAACCGGAGTCGACGAGCCCAGGCCTGTTGCTGGCCCTGAACTGGGGCCTGTTGGCGGGGGGTTTCCGGGGCGGGGGTTGCCCTCGCTGCCGAGCCAGACGGCGGCGACCACCCAGGAGTAGTTGCTTGGCCTTTTTGGGGGAGGGTTTTTTGTTGGGCGGATTCTCCGGGGGGGCTAGTTGTCGAGTGTTCAGACGGACCTGGCGCCTTAGCGAGAGCAGACCCCGCATCGCCCGGTTGGACAGGCTCTCCTGTGGCCGATCGCCTCAGGGAAGGGGATTGATCGGCCTGGAGGGTTTGCCCCTTGAAGGGCGTTAGCCCGGCCGGAGTTGGTTGGTCTCCAGGAGGCGTCAGGCCCGGGTCCCGATAGGCCCGGTTGTATTGCTGATAGATTTGCTGGCCAGGATCGGCCGGTGCCGGAGAAACCGAAACAGCCAAAAACTCCTCCGGACGTGCTTGGAGGGCTCGAAGGGTGCCCTCGACTTGTGCTGGGCTGGCTTCCACCAGGATGAAGTGTAATTGCGTCTGGCAGAGCGGTTCCGGGAAGTTTGAAGGGAATGGACCGGGCTTGGGAAGGCTCGGAACTCCTATTTGTTCCGTTCGATCTGGCCTTGCTTCCGCCTTGGCGATTTTCGAAGGAGCCGGGTGGGTTTCGGTTGGGTGCTTGGCCCGCTCAACAGCCCGTTCCCAAAGATCCTTCGAAGGCCTGGTAATAGGTTTAGGTTTATGTGCCCCGTCGGTTTCGACCGGTTTGCCTGGCATTGCAAAGCCTGGGTCGGTCTGTGGGCCTCTTAGGGCGTGGGAATCTGCTTGTAGTTCTTCCAACACGTCTTCATCGGCTTCGACAAGAGCAATCTGTTGGCTGGAAAGGATTTGTTCAAAGGCCTGTTGCCGAAGGGCGGTCGCAGTCAAATCACAGACCACCACCAGGGTCGGATCAGCCGGAAGAGGCGTCCGAGTCAGGCGGTCGGCCAGGATGTTGTTTAGTTCATTCGGAGGGGGTTGTGTTTTCGCTACGGCTGCGGAAGGGCCAGAGCCTTTGCCCTCCATGAGAGGAGCTTTAGCCGACGGGGGTATTTCCGGTCCTTTTCGGAGGACCTTATCCTGCAGGGCGAGCAAGCTGGGCGTTTCCGGCGAAGGAGCGGAGGCTGGAGGAGGCTGCACGCCCATGTCCCGGTGCCCAGGCAGAGTTTCACCCGAGCGGTTGCCTCGCTCGGCCTTCATGGCTGATAAGGCGGAGGATTGTCCAGCCGCCGGGACGTCCGCCGAAGGCGGCGTTTTGGCCACCTCCGGGCTAGCCCCGGCTTGGGGACCTGGGGGTGCCGCCCCGCCAAAGCCTTGGCCTCTGCTGGCGGAGGCTTTGCTGGGTCCCTCTAAAGCCGAAGCACGGGACCCCCTACTCAATTCCTTTTCTTCTAGTTTTTCCAGAGCGGGGGCGGACGGCGCAGCAGATCGGAGCATGGCTGGCTCCCCAGATGCTGCCTTAGGTGCCCCCTGCCGAAATGCCTCGGAACCGGATTCTTGGCGGCGCTGGAAGGCCCGATCTGCCGAGGGTCTCCCATCTTCCGGGGGCTTTTGCTGAGAGTCCGCTAACAAGGCGTGTTTTTCTTCGGATGTAAGGGGAGGTTCGTCCGCAGAACGAGCGCGAACGGCAGCGCCGGTAGGTCCAGTGCGGGGGGGCGGCTTTTGTTCGGCTTCCTGTCGATCGGGGAAGGAACTTGGAGGAGCCAGGGCTATGTGGCGAAGTGAACGAGTTCCTGCTGGGCCGAACCACCAAATCAGCCCGGCCACCAGCACCGCTATGGCCGACCAGATTAATCCCCTAGAGGTAAGAAGCCGACGTACCAAAGCAGCCCATTGCCATCCGGGGGCTTCCTTCGGCGCAGTGCCTGCCAGGAGGTCATCAGCAGGTTGTGCAGAAGCCGGTGGGCCTGCTTTGGTCTTAGCAGCTCTTGGGCAGGCAGCCGAGGGGGCTGGGCCGGTTAGCGGCGCCGGCGCCTGCTTGGGCAAACTGGCCGCAACCTCCCGCGGAACTGGCGTGGCCGGTGCCGGCTGGGTTCCCTCGCATACGGGCAGGGGTAGGCTAGCTACCTCGGCTGGGGTTTCTGCTTTGCGCCGCTGGACTTCCTGGAACACTTTAGCCGTCAAATCTTCCCTAACTTGATGCATGGGAAGGGATTGGAGCGATTGGCTCAGCAAGCGAAGTTCTTCCAACAACTGCCGGGCTTCCGCACTGCCAGCCAGCAGACGCTCCACCTGCGCTTGTTCTTCGGCCGTCAGTTCGCCGTCCAAGTAGGCGCTGAGAAGTTCTTCAGGGGGACTGTTCATGGCACATTCGGCAGTTAGGAAGCCATCCGGGTACGAAGGAAAATTAGAAAACCTCGGTTCTCTGGACCGAAAGGAGATTGCAGGGGTGGTTCTTTATCGGTTTTTGTGGATTCATTGTTTATGATTGGTAAGCTCCTTTATGATCCATGCAAGGCGATTCGGTGCTTGAGCAATTGGCATAGTTGCGTCCGTGCTCGGTGGAGTCGGCTCCGGACGGTTCCGATCGGCAGGTTCAAAATCTCGGCGATGGTTTCATAACAATGGCCTTCGATTTCTCGAAGGACCAAAATCGTGCGATATTCTTCGGGCAATTGCTGGAGGGCTTCCTGGACCTGTCGGCAGCAGTCGTCCCGATGCAGGGGGGCTTCGGGGTCTGCGCTGGGATCGATCGGCTCTTGGCCACTTGCTTGCCGGAGCTGGTCCAAAGAAACCCGATCCAATTTTTTCTTTCGACGCCAACTGGCCGCTACGTTAAAGGCAATTCGATACAGCCACGTATAAAACGAACTGGACTGATGAAACGAATCCAGGTGGAGCAAGGCCTGGATAAAGGCCTCTTGCAGGACATCCCGAGCATCTTCGGGATTGCCCAGGGCATAGACCAAGCTGGTGAACAACCGGTCCTGATATTTCTGGACCAGTTGGCCGAATGCCGAACGTTGGCCCTGCAAGGTGGCTTCAATCAGTCGCAGATCGTCATTCACAGCCCAATCCACATAATAGACGCTGCTGGGAGCAGAAAAGTTCCCCACCTTGGGCTGCAGGCCCTACAGCAGGTCTGGCAACTGCTTCTTTCCATCATCTTGCCAAATAGAGATTTTGTCAAATATCCTCCCCAAAAGAGTTATTAGATGTAACCAATAGGTCGTATTTACAGGCCCTTTTCTAACTAAAAGAGAGTATGTTGAATAACCATTTCTGGGGATATGCCCCCGGGTGGCCTACCCATTGTTTATTTCTGATGTGGATTGAATCGCCTGGGATTGCTACACTATGGCCGTTTTAATAGGCCGGGGTAGGCAATCCATATCCCCCATTGGGAGAGGAGAGCCTTTGTTTGGGGGAAATTCCATATCTCCCCCTTGGCTAACAAGTTCAAGCAAGCCCGGTGGGGTTGTATTTGGAACAATTCCCTGCGGGTAGCAGAAAGTTGGGGGCTGGTGGGATAGGCAGACTTCAACCCTTGCAAGGAGGCAAACCATGTCTGGGGAGCCGATGTGTTTTCTTCACGCAGCCGATTTCCACCTGGAGCAACCTGGAGCTGCCAGCCCGGAGATGCCCGAGCAGCTTCGGCAAGGATTACTGGAAGCGCCGTATCGGGCGGCCGAGCGGGTGATGGATTTCGCCCTAGCCCATCGGGTGCAGTTTGTGGTGCTTTCGGGGGATATTTTGGATCCCACTTGGACTGGTCCCCGGGGGCCTGTGTTTTTGCGGGAGCAATTTTGCCGGTTGGCCGAGGCAGGTATTTCGGTCTATTGGGTAGGGGGCCGGGCGGATCCGCCGGAACTTTGGCCCAGCTTGCTCCGACTGCCGGAGAATGTACGTCGATTTTGCCGAGGCCGCCCAGAAGTACATATTCATAAACAAAATGACACGCCAATTGCCCGCCTTGTCGGGGCAAGCCGTCAAAAGGGCCGAAAACTCCGGCCACGCGATTTTCGGCAACAACCCTCCGACCTACCCACCATTGCTATAGCCTATGGACGGGCTGATGCAGAGCAGTTGCATGTGGAAGGGATTGATTATTGGGCCTTGGGCGGCCGGCACCAACGTAGCAGCCTGCGCAGTCAGCCCGTAGTGATTCATTATCCCGGGACGCCCCAGGGCCGAGGCATGGACGAACCGGGACCGAATGGATGTACTTTAGTATGGTGGTATCCGGACCGCCGCTTTCGACTCGCCTTTTTAACTACGGATCCAGTGCGCTGGCAGACGGAACGGATTGCCGTGCACAGCCGAACCAATCGCGACGCCTTGGAAACGCTCTTACGGGGCCGGATTCATGCCCTTCGGCAAACCGCCCCCGGCGTGGATTGGATCATCCAGTGGGTCATTGTAGGCGAAGGAGGGTTGGTGGATCGTCTTCGGCGAGGTCGGCTTGCTGAGGAATTGCTCCAGCAATTACGCCGAGAGTTTGCCCAGGAAAAGCCTTTCTGTTGGTGTGCTTCCCTTCGGGTGGACCAACCGTTGCCTCTGCCTGCCCAAACCGAAGGGGTGCCTTCGCTTCGGGATGCATGGATTCAGCTGATTCACCAACAGCAGGCCAGGTCCGAGCCGATCGATTTGAGCCAGTATGCGGTCGGCTCCCCATGGGTGGATCAACTAGAGTCGATCCTTTCTGTGGAAAATCCGACATTACGAAACCAACTTTGGCAGGAGGCAGGTTTGCTGGGAGCGGATTTGCTGCAGGGAGAGGGGCTGGAGGGATGGTAACTGGGGCCTGGGGCGACAGCAGCCCCCAGCCCGCTGGAAAGTTTGCTGGCCTCGGTCTGGGAAAGCACTCCTTCTTCCCAACCGCCCCAGAAGTGAAAAAATCCGATCAAGGACAAAATTTTCAGTTAATTCAGCGGTTATTCAGAGGTTCCCAATTTTAAAAATGGTGGCAATGGCACAAACCACGCGGATAGAAGTGCCAGGGCGAACTGAGGCAACGGGCAAGCAGGAAAGGAGGCCTCGGTGAAACTCAGAGCGATTTATGTGGACGGGTTTGGGGTTTGGCGCGGCTTGCGCCTGGAAGGCTTCCGGGACGGGGTGAACTTGATCTACGGTCCCAACGAAGCCGGTAAAACGACGCTGCTGGAGTTTGTGCGGAGCATTTTGTATGGATTTGGATCGGCTTGGGATGGGTTTTTGCCGCCAATTCGACCTGGGAGGGCAGGCGGCTGGTTGGAGGTGGCTACTTCAGACGGGCTGTTCCGGATTCAACGGCTGCTGACGGAGGACCAACTGGAACAAGCAGCGTCGGCAACACTCCTGGAGCGGGAAAACGGCAGCTATTTTCCCAGCAGAGGCCAGAACGAATCGGCTCTCCGGTTAGGCCAACTGCGCATCCTCGGACCGGATGGGATTGGGGAAGAGGGGACTCGGTTGGCCGGTTGGCTGGCCGGCGTCGATGAAATCATTTATCAAAATATCTTTGCCATTGGACTTCGGGAATTACAGCAGTTGGCTCTGTTGAGCCAGACGGAGGCGGCCAGGCTGCTGTATGCACTGTCGGCCGGGGTGGACCGGGTCAGCCTGGCCCAAGTGTCCAAAGAATTGCACCAGGCCCGGTATCGCATTTTAGCGCCCGCAGATCAATCCTGTCTGTTGGCCGACCTCCTAGCTCGGCGCGAAAAACTTCGGCGTCAGATTCAGGCTGCCCGCCAGTCGGCCAGCCAATATCCCCAGCTTTTGGCCCAACGGGATCAGGCCGACCAACAGGCTCACCAGCTTCAGGTCGAGCTTGCCCAATTGCAACAGCAAATGCGACTGGTCGAGACGGCCTTGGCGGTTCGGGACCGTCTGCAGCAGCGGGCGGCCCTGGACGCCCAATTAGCCGCCCTGGCTCCAGGCAAACCCGTTTCGGCCGAAATGCTTCAGCAGTTCGAAACCCTCCAGCAGGGCATTGAGGATCTGCAGAGTCAGGCGGCCCAGCTTCGGCTTCAGCAGGCCCAAATCCGGGAGCAGTTGGCTGCCACGCCGATTAATAAACATATTATCAGTCAATCCTCCCGCATTCGGGCCTTGATTGAACAATTGCCTTGGCTGGAGCAGTTAGAAGAGCGTCTGGCCCATCTGCAGGAAGAGATGGGCCTTTTGGAAGCCCAATGGGCCGAACTATCTCAGCAGGTAGGCCTTCCGGAAGCAGATGGCTTGCAGGCGATGACGGGAGGGTTGGCCAGGACACAAAAAGGCGGGCTGTGGGATCGGCTTCGGGGGCCGGTCGCTCAAATCCGCCAGCTTCGCCGTCAGGTGCAGCAGGCCCAACAGCAGGCCGATGCTGCCCGTCAAACCGCCCAGGCACTTCAAGAACAAATCGAGCAGGCCTTGGCCGACCGAGGCTACCAGGACCTCAGTGCCGCCTTGGAGCAAACCAGCCACCAGCTTACTGCCTTACGCCGACGCCAGCAGATCGACCACCAACTGGCCCAAATTCAGCGTCAACAGGCAGACCTGGCCCGGCAGGCGGATCGGCTGTCGGCTCGGCAAACCCGGCCGATAGCGGAACCAATCGCCTGGGCCGTGGTGTTAGTGGCGGGGGCGGCTCTGGTGGTCTGGGGTGCTCTGCTACCGGGGCTGGGCATCGGCACCTGGCAGCTTGGGTGGGCAGCAGGAGGCGTGCTGCTGGCAGCTGGGAGTCTGTTGGGGAACATCTTTCTGCAGCACCGTCGCCGCCGCCAACTGGACACATGCAGCCAACAGCGGAAGATGCTTCAGCGCCAACTGGCTCAATTACAGGAAGAGCGCCAGGTTTTAGATGGGGTCATTCCATCCGGCAGCGGTTCTTTAGCGGAGCGGATCGAGATTTTGCAGCGGGAACTTACTTTCCTGGAACAACTGACTCCTCTGGACACCCGTCGCCAAACAGCCTGGCAAGAAGTCCAGTCTGCCGAAACCTCCCTCCACCAATACCAACAGCAACTTCAAGCTGCCCTTCAGCGCTGGAAGGAAACCTTGGAACTGTTCGGGCTGCCAGCCAACCTGTCGCCTGCCCAAGCCAGCCGGTTGCAAGCGGAAGCAGATCGACTGGCCGACTTGCAGCAGCGTCTCCAGCAGGCCCGCCACCAATACGACCAGGATCAACAGCAATGGGAAACCCTCCGGAATCGGATCCGGCAATTGGCTGAGGAGCTTGGCTTGCATCCTGCACATCTGAATCCAATGGAATTAGTACACCTAATGGAAGATCGGCTCAAGATGGAGGAGGCCACGTGGCAGCGATGGCGGCAACTGCGCTGGCAACTCCGGAGGCTGGGGAGGGAGCAGCGCCGCGTCCGTCAGCAATTGGCCCGGCTCCTTCGGCATCGGCGCAAGCTATTTCGGCAAGCTGGCCTCCGCTCCGAAGAAGCATTTCGCCGACAGGCCGCCCAGACCCAGCAGGCAGAACAACTTCGGCACCAGCGGCAGACCCTCCAGCGGGAAATCGAGGCGATCCTGGCTGGCCGATTCCAAGAAGAAGATTTGGCCCCCTATCTGCAATCTGATGTGGACCTGGCCGATCAACAGACCCAATTGGCTGAGCGGATCGCCTTGCTTACTGAGCAACTTCACGCCTGCCACGAGCGGCGGGGCCAACTGGCCGCCCAGCTTCGGCAAATGGCAGCGGATGGTACGTTAGCGGAGCTTCGGCTGCAATGGGACCAATTAGAGCGGGAAATTGCCCAGGCGAGCCGACGTTGGCAGGTGCTGGCCCTGACAAGCCAGCTGCTGGATGAGCTGCGCCAGCGGTACCAACGCCAATACCAGCCAGAAACCCTCCAAGAGGCTTCTGAATATTTCCGGCGGATGAGCGGGGGCCGGTACCAGCGGGTCTGGCGCCCGTTAGACAAGGAGGAGTTATGGGTGGATTTGGCCGAGGGGCCCAGTCTGCCGGTGGATCGGTTAAGCCATGGGACAAGGGAACTTTTGTATCTTAGCCTACGACTGGCTCTGGTGGCCGCCTACGCCCGCCGAGGCGTCCGTCTGCCCATGATCCTGGACGATGTGATGGTCAACTTCGACACCGGCCGGGCAAAGGCAACCGCCGAACTCCTACGCGACTTCGCCCTCCAGGGCCACCAGATCCTGCTGTTTACCTGCCATGAGCATATCCAGAGGCTCTTTCAGCATCTGCGAGTACCTCAGGCCACCTTGCCCGATTGGTCCCAGCAGCCGCTGCCAAGGGTCCGTTTGGAAATCCTCAGCGAGGAAAGCGTTCTGCCTGCGCAAAAAAGCCGCCGGCGAAAACCCTCTTTTCCACCCCAACACCTAGAAGCTCCGTTAAACCCCTTCGGCGCCGAAGGCCCTGGCAGTGCCGGAGAACTTACCGAAGCGGGGGCCGAATCTTCCGAATCCGCCTCCGCCCAGGCCCAATCGCCTTCGGAACCTACCGAAGTGGAACCCCACGTGGCGGAACCCACCGAGCCAGAGCCAGCCTCTTCGGACCAGATCTTCCCCTCCCCGCCGGCATCCGAGCAGTCCACCGCCCCCTCTGCCTTGGACGAAGACTTCCAATGGTATGACCGCTTGGTAGAAGACGAGGACGGCCATTCAGAGCTTTCTTCCCCTTCCGCCCAACACCCTAACGCGGAAGCCGCCTAACCGTATCCCCGTCAAGAAACCTCTCCCTGGATCAGATTATTCGAGGTAGATTTGGATATGAGAGTGGCTTGGGGTCTGCCTGAGCCAGAGCCAATATCTACCGGAAGGAACACGACTGCTTTGTATGATTGGTATTTTGAGATGTGCTCGTTCCGAGCATCGGCAGGGGTCCCAAAACCCAAAGCCCATCTGGATCTACTTTCCAGACCCCTCGGCCTGGGGTGTTAGCGAGGTCGGCCAGGAGGAGCCGCTTCCGATTTTTCCCGAGCTGGTCCCCAGAGTAATTGGCCAAACTGCGGCGCCAGTTGGTATTTTTTCTGCCAGGTAGTGTACATAAAACCGCGCACGCCGGGCAGTCCCTCCGTTGCCTTCTGCCACTGCTGGACATCCTGAAGATCGGCGGCGTCATAATAGCAGGCCACCAAAGTGCGAAAGCCCTGTTCGGCGAAGAACCGGAGGCTTTCCGGTCTTGCCTTTCCGCCCCAAACGGCGATGATCAAATCTTTCGGTACATGCCGCCAGGAGCCGGTAAACTCCCCCTCCACTAAATAATACTCGTTGCGGGCGTTATGATGCGGATCGAGCATATCGGACCAAATATACACTTCGATACCCGGATTGTGCCGGCGCAGGGCTTCCATCTGCTGACGAATGCACTGGCCCAGCAGTTCCGCCATGTTTTTTCCCTGGCAAGCCGCACAGGTGCCGCCCATACGCACCTCGTCCATATTGAGCAAGGCTTTTTTCGGCCGCAGATACTTGGCCAAGAGGGCCGACTCATGATCAAAAATCTCCGCTAACTCCGGCTCCGCCATGCAAACGGTAACCTGAGATTCATAGATTTTTTGCGAGTGGTACCAGCTCAGGCGAAGGCGTTGGCCGGGCTTAATCCGGCTATTAGGAGCAAGCCGAAGCACCGGCGCTGGCCGATCCACTCGATACGGACTATACTGCGGATCTTCCAGCGGGAGATAATCGTGGCCTTCTTGGTAGGTGGTTTGTGCGTCTTCGCTTCGGACCACCACCGGCGTACCGGGCCGACGCAGCACATTGATCGGCCCCATCTCTTCCAGGGACCAATCGTCCAGCCAAAACCGGCCAGCTCGACCCTCCCAAACGCCCGCATAAACCCGCACCTTCTCGTACTGATGACTATTGAAGATCAGCACCAACTTGGTCCAATCCATGGTGGGTTTTATGGGGAACTCCACCGGCGCCAAGGCCCGATTGCCCGCCAACACCTGCACCATAAAGGCCGAGGTCGGCTGCAAGCCTTCGGTCTTTACCCATAGCGACAATTTATAGCAGCGATAAGGATGCACCAGAACTTCCTGCATGAGGCGACCATGACCGTGGGGATTGGAGCGGAAGTTTTCCATCCGGAGAGAGGCTCGGCCAGAATGGGATACTTTTGTATCAATGAAACTCACCTCACCAGGTTGATCGTGGAAGTTCCAGCCGACGGCTCGGTTGCCTTGGAACTCCTCAAAGCCGGGGTTCCGAAGACGTACCGGCGGATCCGGCACAAGCCGGGCTGTGTTCCCCTCCACGACAAACAGGGCGTCCCGCACGGGCAGTCCCTCGGCCAAGTAGCGGTTATGGCTCAAAATGCCGCCCCCATATCCGACCGAAAAGACCGACGGAATCAGCTCCAGTTGCCATCGTTTACAGGCAGCCTGGACCGCTTGAAGCCGACGAAAATACTCCTCGGATTTTTTACATAGGCTATCCAGTCCGAACGAGACCACCGCCCCGTTGTAGCCGCTTCCGGCCGCCTCCTGCAGGACCTTTTCGATTTCCGGCACATCGGCGTCCCGGCCCAGGTTCCAACCAAATATCCAGACAAACCGGTCCGAATACGTTTCTGCACCCAAAGCAGCGCCCAACAATCCGAATCCCACCGCCCCATATACGGAAATATATAACCCCGATCGGAAACACATGGCCAATCTCTTTCCTGATAGCACACCGACAACACCAAAGCCTGCGCACTCCGCTTCTAGAACCCTATTGTAATACCCACCGAAGCACTGGGCGAGAAGGCCGAAGGGTTTTGGCTTTTGGATGGAAACCTTTGGAGGAGGAGGGGGTGGGAAAGGAAAACGATCAATGAGGGTGGTTTTGGAGGGTGGGTGGTTTTGGAGGGGGGGTGGGTAGGTTAGGATGGAAGCAAGCTCCTGCCGCTGTTTTCCCTCCAGAAAGAAACCTACCCAAAGAGAAGATGTATGCTTTTGTTCCTATTCCTTAAGAAGGAGACGCTCTTATGAAGCCAGACGAACGGCGCCGGAAATCGGACCGAAACAAGAACAAATGTTCTCGAAGGCAGTTTTTGGATCATGCGGGCCGGTTGGCTGCCGGAACTACCCTGGCCACCGGCGCCTTGGCCGGGCTGCGCCTGCCGGCCGTCCATGCCGCGGAAACTCATCTGATCCAGTTGGCTCTTATTGGCTGCGGCGGTCGAGGAAGCGGTGCGGTCGGCAACGCCATACAGTCCACCGGCGGACCAGTCAAACTGGTCGCCATGGCCGACTTCTTTGAAACCCGTCTGCGAAATTCTCTGAAAGTCCTCAGTAAAGAATTCGGCGAGCGGATCGACGTGCCGCCGGAGCGGCAGTTTGTCGGCTTCTCCTCCTACAAACAGGCCATCGACGCCCTCCGACCAGGCGATGTGGCCATGTTGTGCGGCTATGCGGCCTGGCGACCGGTGCAGTTGGAATATGCCGTCAGCCGAGGCGTTCATGTGTTCATGGAAAAATCCTTTGCCACGGATCCGCCCGGCGTGCGACGCATCATCCAGGCCGGCGAAGAGGCCGAGAAAAAGAACCTCAAAATCGCTGCTGGCCTGATGTGCCGACATTCGGTCAACCGCCAAGAGCTGATCCGCCGCATCCAAGACGGCCAACTGGGCGACATCCTGCTGGTCCGAGCCTATCGGATGCAGCCGGTCGGGCCCATGGGGCCCAAACCCCCGCAGGAAAAAGAGCTGTTCTGGCAAATCCGCAATTTCACCCGTTTTTACTGGGTCTCCGGCGGCCTGTGGGCCGAAATGGACATCCATCAGATCGACGAAATCTGTTGGCTGATGAACGATTGGCCGGTAACCGCCCACGGCGTGGGCGGCCGGGCCGTTAACAGCACCGACTGCAGCCAAAACTGGGATAGCTTCTCCGCCGAATGGACGTTCCCCAACGGCGCTAAGGGATACGACGTGGTCCGCTACTTGCCGAACTGCTATGACGAGTTTGCCACCTTTGTCCATGGGACGAAAGCGGCGGCGCAGTTTTCCGGCAATATCCATGCAGGTACCGTACAGATTTACAAGGATCAGCGAATCCATCCGGACAACATCCTCTGGAAGGCCCCGGCGGAACCGTATTCGCCCTGGCAGGCCCAATGGAACAACTTCCTGGCAGCCATCCGCAACGATCAGCCGATGAACGAAGCCAAACGGGCTGCCCTCTCCAACCTGGCCACCATCATGGGCCGGGCTGCCATGCACTCCGGCAAAGTCGTTACCTGGGAAGAGGCCATGAAGTCCGACTTCCAATGGTGTCCCGGCCTGGACAACATGGACGAAAATACCTCACCACCGGTCCAGCCGGATGAACAGGGCCGATACCCCGTCCCCGTGCCCGGCCAATGGAAAGAACTGTAACACAACGGGAACCGGAAGAAGGAAGCACCCCCCCCTGGCAGCGCGGGCGTCTGGCCCGCAATTGCTCGGATCGCGGACGTCCCCTCCGCAAAATCATCGCCTCTCCTCCGGCGGGAGAGGCCGGTCTGGTGCAAGCCGGGTCGGGGGAGCATCCCGTGTTGGAGCTAAGTCTGGTAGACTGTGTTTCCAACCAGTTGAGCAAAATACCTACCGTCTGACAGACGCTGCGCCATCCACGGGGGCCACCATCTCTTTGCCCTTTGCGGGGGAGGTCAGCTAGGGGCTTCAACCTGGGCGTCTGAGAGGTACCAGGAAGGGTCGTTTTGTTAGAGCTTGTGAATGGGGAGATATTCTTCTATTTACCGGAAAAGGGAAGAAGAAGGTTTTAAGCCCAGGGGGTTAGGGTTTTCACCTGGTGGAGATGGCTGGGCCCAGGAGGCCTGATTGACGCCGTTGCCAGATGGTGGTGCCTGGTGTGGGGCTGCAGCTAATGGGGCCAGATTCGCTCCGTGTTGGGAGTAGAAGGCCGCTTGCTGACGCTGTTGCAAGGCGTAGCGATCCGCTTCTTCTCGGAGTTGCCGAATCGCTTGCTGGCGAGTCAGACCATTTTTTCGGGCATATTCATCGATCGATTTTAAAAGGAGCCGATATTCCTCGTCCTCGGCGGATCGCCACCAACTGCCTAGCCGACTACCAATCCCCCCCGTCCATTGGCAGCCTCCGGCTCCCACGACAAAGACCATTACCCATCCGATTAACCGACATCCTGCTTTTCCCATACCTAGCTCCTATGGATGGAAATTGGTTGTTTGGTTTACGAAGAGATGGTGAGGTGGTTAGAGCTGTTTTCTTGCATTCGTGGGTTACTTATTAGGGATTTCATGGGGGCCTGTAGTGGTGGTGGGCAGAGACTGGGGGCTGCTGAACAAAGCGTCGTGTTGGGTCTGGGCCAAACGGATCAGCAGCAGTTTCTGTTGGGGATCGCCGCCGGTGGTTTGGGTAAAAAAGTACCAGCCTAAGCTCCCTTCCCGGTCTGGGAAGCAACTTAGTAGGAGCATTTCTCCTGGGGCCAATCGGCTCTGGATAGCCAATTCCGGAAATACCTGCCGCTCTCGGCGCACCTCAAGCCGAAACATCCCCTGATCGCCCACCCACCGTTGGGCGGGGTCGCCATAATGGATTTCTGGTACCAGTTCTAGTTGCGCCCGTCCATCGGGGATCGGCTGCCCATACAAGGCAAACAACCCCTGGGCTTTTCGGAAGGTTTGCCCGCCTACCCCTTGGGATTCCGGACGTAAAATGGTCATCTCCTCATAGACTGTCGAAGCAATGACTTCGCTTCGGTACCCCGGGCGCAAACTGACCTTTCGACACGTCAACCAAGGTTCCACCTTCTGAGGGTCTTGAAGTTGGACTCGGCTGAGGCCATCTTGCTGAGCGGCCGGAGGTTGATCAGCCATTTTCAGCAAGCGGGCTAAGCGCACTGGTACGGAGCTGCCCACCACCGCTGCCCGAAATCCATTTCTCCATAACTGGCGCCGAAGCGATGCCGGCAGGGCCTGCTCATCCACTTCTTGCCAGAGAAGCTCGTTGGCTTCCGGATCCCCAAGAGGCAATCGGACAAAAAAGATTTCTACTCCCACTGCATCCGGCCACATCTGCACAGGCCGAAGCAGGGTGTTTTTCTGCTGGCTGTTGGCTACCACCCTGCTACAACCGACAAGCATCCCTAGGCCAAGTACCAGCAGGGCCCACAGAGCTAGGCCGTTTCCCCGGCTTCTTCCTTTTATTCGGATGATTCGGATGGTAGTTTTTCTCTGAGGGAGCCCCGCCACGAATCCTTCCTTTGGCTCCTGGGGAACGCAGAAGGTGTCTGCCAAATCCGCCTGCTTACCCTCAACCGGGGGCAAAAATACCCTCTAGGATGGTATGCAACAAGCCCCTTTGCCAACTCAGACTACTCTCAAAGGAGCCGGAAAGTACCGAAAGCAATCAGGAGGGGTCAAGAGAAATTAGACAATTTAGACAAAATAGATAAATTGGAGAATCAAGGGGTTTTGCTTCCCGGATGCCATCGCACCTCCTCTGTCCCTGCATAGAAAGCTTCATAAGAGGCCTGCAACTCCTCGAAACTCACCGGACCGGGATGAATCCATAGCCGATATTGCAGCCGGACCGGCTGGCCAGGATGCAATGTCTTTGGTCGCACCCCCGGCCAACCCACACACATCGCCCCGTAATGCCGCGTCAGCCAGGTAGGCGGATAATCCGGGTGTCTGGGATGGATCATAATGGTCGCCCCGCTGCGGAATTGGCTTCCCTGCATTTGAGAAGTAAAGTCTGCCCATTTAAGCCGGGTATTCAATAAGTCGTCGGTGGTTCGGCCGGTGGGGACGATGATTTCGGTTTCGGCCCGGCTAGAGGGGGCAAATCGGACGGTTAGGCCTCCATAGCTTTTTTCCGGGGCACCCCAGAGGGTGATCGGCTGATCGGTGGGCTCTAGATACAAGGCAATGTCGATGCTCCGATGCCGGCCCGGAACTGTTCGATATACCCAAAACCAGATCCGCTCTACCATCACCTTTTTCGATCCCACATACCAGCCGTTCTCTACACCCAGCACCGCACAGACCGGCCCAGTGGCTCGGCCCAGCCATCGGACAAACTCCTGCCGGATCGTTGCCCCTGCCCAAAGATCGTGCTCTTGGCCTTCGATGACAATATGGGGCCAGGCCCAAAACAGGCCATGATGATGGTAATGGTCCTTGGGAAAGTCCTCGGTAAGGACTTCGCCTCGCAGCCCGTACAGCGGATGGACATAACAGGCCCGGCTGCGCCGGTGGTCTTTGGCCGGTACCGACGGATGGGTGATCAGGCCATGGTTATAGACCAACACCGGCATCTCTGCTTCCCACAGGCCCACCGAAGCCGAACTGATCTCCTTCCATCGGAAATCGGCAGCAGGAGACGGTTCGGTTTTTTGAAGCCAATAGTG
The DNA here is from genome assembly GCA_938042245.1 of uncultured Thermoguttaceae bacterium. Lineage (GTDB taxonomy): Bacteria > Planctomycetota > Planctomycetia > Pirellulales > Thermoguttaceae > JANXAQ01. The sequence continues at coordinate 11,305 of CALIRO010000046.1, read as the reverse complement.
AAGCTTCTCTGGAAGAGCTTCTTTGGTAGGGGCAGGACCACTGGGGAGAGAATGCCTGGTTGGGGAGGATGGCCTGCTTGCTGGAGGGGCCAGTTGGACGGCCAATTGGAGGAGATTTTCATCTGGTTGTCCGTCCGGTCTGACTGCTGGCAGCCATTGGACTGGCACAGGCCCGGGCGGCAAAGGATGGACCGACTGGGTCCCTTCGGAGGAGGGGGATTTTGCCATCGGCATGAGTTCCCAGCCCACCGCTACTTCCGATTTTTCTACCCGCAGCGTTTCCGGGGCCGGAAAAAGCCCTTCCAAAGGAATGGCCCGGAGAGGAACTTCTAACAGAAGGGGTTTGGGATTCCCTAGTTGCTGTGCAAAAACTGCACAAGCCGACCCAACCACCAGGCTCCCGATCAGCACCGCTGGGAGACCGCCGAGCAGTACTCTGGAACGGACAGGCCGACAGGCAGTCCACTTCCATCGGGTACGGGGCAGCATAATAGGAGAGTGCAGCCATACAGAGAGGATTGGTGAACATATTTTCTGTATACTGGACGAGCCTCTACGATCCATGGAAGCTTCTCCCGGCGGGACATTCCATCTGGTAGGACATAGGATACGGTTTCTCCCCATAGGGAACCGGGGAAGAGCGATTGGGTCCTATTATACCTTTTGAGAGTCGGGTAAGTTATTGGGGGGGAAAAGTTTTGGAGAGGCCGGGGGCTTTCAGACTGGAAGAGGTCCTGTCAGAAGGCAGAATTTTATGTTTCCCGTTTCGGCAGGCCTCTTCTATGGTACAATATATTTGCAAAGGGGAAGCCAATGATTTAGGGTGGCGGCGGAGCGGGGCAATCCACCATCAGGGAAGCCGGAGAGGAGTTATGACCATTGAATTTTTATGTCCGAATGGGCATCCGATTCGCTGTGCGGAGGAGCAGGGGGGGCGGGCGGCTAAATGCCCTAAATGTGGCGTCAAATTCCGGGTTCCCCGGCCAGAGGAGCTCAGCGGCGAAGGGCTAACCCGGGCAGCCCCCTTGGCCGTCAGCTCCGCCGCAGCCCCCGCGGAGCCACAAATTGAGTTTCTCTGTCCGAATGGGCATCGGCTGTTTGGGCCCGCCCGCCTTCAGGGCCGACCAGGTCAATGCCCCGAATGCGGCGCCAAGTTCCGTATCCCCTCCTATGAGGAAATCCTCGATGAAGACCAAACGCCGGCCGAACAAGATCTCATTCAAGTCAGCCGTCAAGATGAACAAAGTGCTACAGGCCTCGTGCTCGAAGAACCCCCCCAAACCGAACCCCTCTGGGACGAGACCATGGAAGGAATCGGCCCCTTGCTAGTACGCCTTTGGCAGCGCAAAACGGAGAACGTCATCCTAGAACTGGAGTTGGAGGACGGTTCGACCCTGAGGCCCGATCGTTTTTTACCCGCTTCGGCTTCCGGAACCCATGGACTTTTTGCCACCGAAGAGCCGGACGGCACCTACACCCTGACTGCTTTAGCCTGGAATGCGATTCGTCGGGTGCAGCTACGTCGGCTGCCCGGCCTGCCCAGCGACTTCGAAAGTTAACCCGTTTGCTCCTGTTGCCCAAGTCAAAAGGGTCCCTTTCCGCCCTTGGGAGCGCGGAGAGGCGGAGGTGAAAATCCGTTTGGCTGGAGTGCGGGACTTCGTTCGGTATGAGCCGATCCAGAACCTACTATTTGGGAGGGGAGCGGGAGGTAAGGGTCGGCCAACCCGCATACCTTCCGAAACTCAGCAACTCCCATTTCCCACCAGCCTCTCAGATACATACAGGCAAACGTTCTTTCTTCTTTCCAGAGATCGTTCCCAGCATTTAGTTTTTCAGAGACCAGCCTTCCTGATCCTTTCGGGAAGGTATTTGGTTTTCGGCAGCGTATTGGTTGATTTGGCAGCTTATTTGTTGGCCAAGCTTTCCACAAAGCGGCCTATGGCAGCGCAGAGATGGCATCAATGAATTTATCTACATCAGGTGCGAAACTACTTCTGGACTGGGCCCTCCAGCAGGCCGAACGGCGCTATCCCGTAGAGATGGCTCGGCCGATTCGTACCCTGGGAATTGTTGGGGCCGGACTGACCGGAAGCCGAATTGCCCTGCTTGCCTGGCAGGCAGGCTTCCAGGTAGTGGTTACGGACAGGCAAACGGAAGCCTTAGAACGGTTATGTCAACAGATTCCTCAGGGCCGATCCACCTCCCTACCCATCAAACTCTATGGGACCTTCCCAGGAAAGGCTTCGGAGGGGGAGTCTGCCCATTGGGTACAGAATTCTCTCCCTCCGGAAAAGCAAGGGGACTCGGCGCCCGACCGGGCAGTTCCCCCTTGGATCATGGTAAGCCAGGAACTAGCGCTCCTATGGCAATGCGATTTGGTGTTAGAATGTTTGCCAGAAAATTTGTATCTCAAACAGCGGATTCTTCGCCAAGTTCAAGCCTTCTTAGATTCTGAGGCTGTTTTGGCCACCAATACGTCCACCATTCCGGTAAGCCGGCTGGCGGAGGCTATGGAACAGCCTGGCCAATTGTGTGGAATTCATTTTTTCATGCCGATTCCGTACCGGCCGGTGGTGGAAGTGGTGGGCAGCCGAGCCAGTTCGGCCCTAACCCTAGCCAGTGCCATCGGATTTGTCCGTCGGTTGGGGATGGTCCCCTTACTGGTAGAGGATGGGCCGGGATTTTTGGCCAATCGGTTGCTCATGGCCTGGCTGAACGAGGCGTTGCAATTGCTGGAAGAAGGCTATCGGCCAGCCCAGATCGATCAGCAAGCCGAACGGTTCGGTTGGGCCTTGGGCCCATTTGCTCTAATGGATTGGATTGGTTTAGATGTGATTTTGGCCGGTGCCGGGCAATTAGCCGACCTGTTGGCAGACCGCCTGGTTCGCTCGTCGGTGTTGATCCAAATGGTCAAAAAGGGGCAGTTAGGACGGAAGAGTGGCCTGGGATTTTACCGATACCTATGTTCGGAACCTGCTGGCAAGCGAGGCGACTTCGAGCGGCTTTTGCCCTATCCGGCCTTGTCCCTACCAGGGGAGCCCCGCTCGCAGCTGGGGGATTTGTCTGCCCCGGATGGGGCGGCCATCCGGCCCCAGCAGCCGAACCTGGTTGATCCCTCGGATAATCCCCCCAACCCGAATCCCTCTTCCGCCCAGCCCGGCCAGCCAACAGGGGTGCTGCAGGGAGACCCCCCTGGTAGGAGGGCGGCTGGTATAGTAGAATCTTCCTGCAAGGAGGGGCCTGGGGGCAACTCGAGCTGCCTGGATCGGCTTCATGTGGCGATCCTAGTCGAAGTGGAGCAGATGATCCAAGAGGGGCGGGTGGTGGATCCGCGCCAAGTGGATGTGGCCTTGGTAGGGGCATTGGGGTTTCCTGCGCACCGAGGAGGGCTTTTGGCCTGGGCGGATCAAATCGGCCTAGACCACCTTGTCCACCGCACGATAGATTGTCCCGAAGCGTCCTTCCGCCATCATTCCGCGTATGCACGGTTATGCGAACGAGCAAATACCCAGAAGAGGTACTATCCGAACTGCCCCGACCAGGAGTCCGGCTAAGCCCACCGCCAGCTCTGCCCCAGTCGGCAGGAGACGGCGGCGCTAAAGAACATTTTTGGGAACTGCGCATTTGGACCGGAATGTGTCCATCGGGCTGGTTTGGCCTGTTGTGGCAGAACCGTTTTGCCATTCATCCCAGCCGATGGGCTATGGCCGGGCTTTTGACCTTCTTTTCTGTGTGTTGGAATTTTCCGTTGTGGCTTCTGCAGGAGATATTTTTTGGCCGGCGGATTCGCCAGACCCGGTTGGTGGAAGACCCGGTGTTTGTGTTGGGGCATTGGCGGTCGGGGACCACGCTGCTACATGAACTTTTAGTCAGCGATCCGCGCCATACCTATCCAGATACCTACGCCTCGTTCTGCCCGAACCATTTTCTGTTTTCTCGACCGTGGATTGCCTGGTGGCTTCAGTTGTTTTTGCCGCCCAAACGTCCCATGGACAACATGGCGGTCCATTGGGACGCCCCGCAGGAAGACGAATGGGCCTTGTGCAATATGGGCATTCCCTCGCCATATTTGACCTTAGCCTTTCCCAACCATGGACCGCAATTTCAGCAGTACCTCGATCTGCGGGATCTTCCCTCCGAAGCACTGGCCCAGTGGAAGGAAGGTTTATATCGGTTTTTACAGGCCTTGACGGTTCAATCGCCCAAACGGATTGTGTTGAAATCCCCCCCGCATACGGCTAGGGTGCGGGTGCTGATAGAAATGTTCCCTAAGGCTCGATTTGTTCATATTGTCCGGGATCCCTATGCATTGTTTCCTTCGACGATGAAGACCTGGCAACGCCTCTACCGGTACCATGGGCTGCAAAGGCCCCATTTTAAAGGCCTGGAGGAACACGTATTTCGTACTTTAGTCCGCATGTACGAGGCGTTCGAAGAGGATCGGAAACTTATCCCACCTGGCCGATTGTGCGAGGTCCGTTATGAAGACCTGGTCCGAGACCCAGTGGCTGTCATGAAACGCATCTATGCAGAGTTGGAGCTGGGAGATTTTGAACTAGCCCGGCCTGCCATCGAAGCCTATGCCGCTCGAAGCCGACACTATCAAGTCAACCGCCATGAACTCACCGCGCAGCAGCGGGCCCAAATCGCCCAACGCTGGCAATTCTATTTCCAACGCTACGGATACCCCCCATAGCGCCGGATACCCCCTTGGTGTCTAAGCGGCGGAGTACCTCTTTTCTAGAGATAATATTTTGGTGCATCTGCTTTGCAGTCTTTCCCCGCCGGTGGCGTGCCTGGTTTTCGAGAGGAAATCTTTTAGCTGGTTAAGCCAAGGGGCCATCGGAGGCCGGTTACCATGCTTCGGTTCGCAGAATTTCTCGTCGCCAGCCAGGTTCGTGCACCGCCCAGGCTCGAACCCGTAGGTTATCGGAATACTGCTGGTGGTCTTGGCCTTGCTGGTGGGCCATGCGCCAACAGAGGGTTTCTGCCTGGGCCAGTGGGGGGACTCGGCCGGGCCGATTGGCACGCCGCCAAGAGAGCATCCCCTGGTCAAATATACTGATTACCACTGGTTCTTCGGCCTCCAGCATCCGGCGGGCGATTGCCTCATGGCTTGCCGTCCGGTATCGCACTTTTAAGGCCCGAAGGTCCCAATCCAGTCTGCGCCCGTCCTCGAAGAACCAGGCAGTGGGCAAAAGGATTCGCGCAGCCAGGTCATTGGCGATCCGTTCCCGCCCTGGCCCCCAGTCCTCCTCGGCCTCCAGGCCCAGACGATCCGCCACCTGATAGACCAGATGTTCTCCTAATTCATGGGCGGCTGCCCAATAGCAGCGTTCTGGCCTGGGATGCCGTTGCAGGATCATCGTAGCCCTCGGAGGGACACCGCCCTCTTGACGAAGCCGCAGATATCGGCCCCGCTCCGGAAGTCGCGCGTCCCAGACGACCTGAAGACCCAACCTCCGGGCAATCCGAAAGGGATCGATTGGCGGCTCCGAGACATTTGCCGCCCGCAAAACCCCCTCCACGACAGCCTCCAGCACCTCCACATACTCTTGCCAATCCAGCGAGGCGAGCATGGAGAGATTCCTCCCAAAAATGAATAAAATGTTATCTGCTATTTTTGTATATATAGTATAATTATTACACTATTCGAGGGCAAGAGGACCCCCCTTATTTTTTCCACACTTCTGAGATACAATGCTTTTATGGACCTCGAAGCTACTGCCGCCATCGGCCCAACCAAGACGTTCAAAGCCACCTGTTCGGTGGTGATGCTCGGCTGTCCGAAAAACCTGGTGGATACCGAGCGGATGTTGGGGCTTTTATACTCAGCCGGCTATAAACCGGTCCCCCAACCGGAGGGTGCCGATCTAGTGCTCCTGAGTACTTGTGCGTTTTTGGCCTCGGCCCGCCAAGAGGCCTACCAAGTCATCGAAGAGATGCTGGAGCTGAAGCGCCGGGGGCGGATTCGGGGTCTGATCGTGGCCGGCTGCCTACCCCAATGGGAAAAAGAAGCGCTGTTGGCCCGGTATCCGGAAGTGGATCAGGTAGTGGGGCTGTTTGCCCGGGACGAAATTGTCCGGGCAGCAGATCGGATTTTTGGGGGGCACCCACACCCCCGCACCATCTTTCTCCCTCAGCCTTCCCAAGCCATGCAGGAATTGGGCAGGGTGCGGATTACCCTCCCCCATGTGGGGTATCTAAAGATTGCCGACGGCTGCAATTGGCGATGTTCCTTCTGTCTGATCCCCCAAATAAGGGGGGCGTATCGAAGCAAGCCGATCCACCAAATCCTTGCCGAGGCCCAGGAATTGGCCGCCGACGGTGTCCAAGAGCTGATCCTTATTGCTCAGGACACCTCCGCTTATGGCCGAGACCTTGCCCATGGCCGCTCCCTGCTGCCCGAATTGCTCCGGCAATTAGACCGGTTGGAAGGCATCCGATGGATTCGGCTAATGTATTTGTATCCGGTTGGCATCGGAGAGGCGCTGATCGAGACGATGGCTTCAGCACGTAAGATATTGCCATATTTGGACTTGCCGCTACAGCATATTAGCGATCCCATCCTCCGGCGGATGGATCGGCTCGTGGATCGGCGCCAGACGGAGGAGGTTTTGCAGCGGCTTCGGCGGGGAATACCCCGATTGGTGATTCGCACAACCCTGATGGTCGGCTTCCCCGGAGAAACCGAGGCCCACTTCCAGGAATTAATCGATTTTGTGCTTCAGCAACGGTTTGAACGCCTGGGGGTCTTTGCCTTTTCCCCCGAACCAGGCACCTCAGCTGCCCAGATGCCCGATCAGGTACCGGAACCGGTTCGCCAAACCCGTCGGCAGCGATTGCTCCAGGTCCAACAGAAGATCGCTTTCGCGTATAATGAATCCCAAATCGGGAAGCGGATGGAGGTGCTCATAGACCGGCAAGTACCCGGTCAACGGCACGCTTGGGTGGGTCGAACCTACGCCGATGCGCCAGAAATCGATGGCCTGGTGTATGTTACCGGAGAAAATCTTCGCCCTGGCCAATTCGTCCCCTGTGAAATTGTGGCCGTTCAAGGGTATGATCTTATAGGAGTGGCTTTGTAAAGAAGAAGGGGGGCATTTTGGCCTCTGTTTGGGGGGCCAAAAAGAAGCGGGAAAAAAATGAGAACAATTTCCCTAAAAAGAGGGTATGCAAAGACGCTCCAGTGGGGTAACAGTTCAGTGGAATGGTGGACCAAGACCTTCCTGCCAAAGCAGAAAGCCAGTTTTTTATGCTGGTTTATGTGGTCTGGACTGCTGTTTGCCCGGCAGGAATACGCAAAAGCTTTCCTGGGATCAACCAGGCAGCTTGTTCATTCGGCTGAAGTGTTACCCAGCTTTTAGCCCCGGATCCCAGAATGCCAGTGGGTGTTTTGTTTGTGGGTTCTGCGATGAATCCTACCGTGCAGCCCCGGTGTAACCAACCTACCAATTGGAACTTTCCCAACCTGCTGAGCGGGTCTCGGGTGGTCTTGGCGGTGCTATTGTTTGTGGGATTGGCTTGGGAAGCATATCCGGCCAGTTTGGGGTTGTTTTTGGTGGCCTGTGGGACGGATTGGCTGGATGGCTGGTATGCCCGGCGGTATGGCCAGATTACTTTTTTAGGCCGGATTTTGGACCCCTTTGCGGATAAGGTGATTATTTGCGGGGCGTTTATCTTTCTTTTGGCAGCTCCTCGGCTGGTGGAAATGCCCTGGGGACTCCGGCCTTGGATGGTAGTGGTGATTGTGGGCCGGGAGATGTTTGTAACAGCGCTACGGAGTTTTTTGGAACAGGGGGGGGTGGATTTTTCCGCGAAGAGGAGCGGCAAATGGAAGATGTTCCTCCAATCCGTGGCGGTCATTGCGGCCCTCGGATACCTGAGTTTGCCGGACAGTTCTCCGTTGAACCAATGGCTCCCGTGGGCTGTGTTGGTTAGCCTCTGGGCTGCCGTGGGGCAGACGGTTCTTTCCGGTCTGGTATATGCCAGGGCGGCCTATCGCCTTTTAGCTACCCAGGCTTCGTAGCTGAGTGGGATCCACCCTCCGCTTTGTCGAACTGCCCAGGCAGGTTGAGGGCCAAAGGGAGCTTTGCGTTGCCTAGTGCTCAGGAATGCCTCGGCCTCCGAGGGGACTCAGCTTGGTGAAGCGAAAGGGGAAGCCATTTCCGTTGCCGGGGATGCTAGGCTCAGGTGCACAGGTTCCTTTCCAGGGGAAAATTGGCTCTTATGGAAGCAACTCCGGTCCAAATGGCCTTGTTTTTATTAGGTCTTTTAGCGGCGCTGGGCCTCAGTGGGATCCTGACGGGCTGGGTTAGGGAGCAATATCGGCGGGGGCGGCATCCGCTGCCCTATCAGCCACGCCGTCCGGTCCCCTGGCAGGCTTGGCATGTGTTGGTGCTCGCTCTGCTATTTATTTTGGCGCCTAGCTTGGTGCATTGGATTTGGCAGACAGCAGAACTGCCCAGCCCGCTTGGCCAGACCGAGCTCAGCGCGTCTCCTGTGGGACCACCACCCGTGGAATGGCCCCTGATCCGTTCCAATCCGCCAGAACAAGAGCCCGCCCATCAGGTGGAGCAACTTCTTCGGCAAGCTCGAGGTACTGGAGTTTGGCTGGCAGTAGTGGTGATGACTTTGGGAGCTGCTCCGGTGGTGGAGGAATGGCTGTTCCGGGCGGTGCTGCAGGGCTGGCTGGAGAAAGTCGAATGGCGCCTGCTTCGCACACTGCGATCGATCTGGCTGAGTAGGGCCCCCCGAGGCTACGTCGGCCCTTGGCCACAGAGACCTCTCGGAGATGATCGTGTTTCATCCCCTATTCCCCACGCCTTTCCCCCGCCAATTCCAGAGTCTTTTCCCTGGAGGAGTTGTCCGAGGGGGAGATGGGTGGGATGGGGACCAGTGATTATCAGTTCCTTAATATTTGCGGGGTTGCATTTTCGGACCGCTGGACCCCCAACACCTCCCAGCGAGCTAGCCATGTTACTTATCTGTCAGGGGCTTGGCAATCTGTTGAGCCTGGTGGTCGGAGGGGCATTTCTGATGGTCAGCTGTGGGGCCCGCCTGGCCGATTTCGGACTCTCCGCCCAGCACGGTTTTCGAGATATTTGGCGTGGCCTGGTGGCGTATCTGCTGGTAGTCGGCCCCGTCTATGTGGTGATGATCCTGACGAAAATCTTCCTGATCTTGATCGGCGCCTCAGAAATCGCCCCGGATCCCGTCCCACTATTTGTGCTTTCCTTGGTCTTGGGCGGTTTGTATTTTCGGACCCATCGCTTGCTGACGTGTATTGTATTACACATGGCTTTTAATGCCACCGGCCTCGCCGTCTTTTTGCTCTTGTCCGACTCAGGATAAAAACGAGCAACCGTATTTTCTCCGGTTCCCTCGGGAAGGCTGGCCTAACTTAGGGCTAGCCAGGCTGGATAAAAATGTGAAAATCTGGCCGCATTTGTCTCTCCCCTGGCCGAACAGCGGAAACACATTGCCTCTCCTCCGGCGGGAAAGTCCGGCTGATCCGAAGGCCAACCCGGGGGAACATACCGTGTGGTAACTTAGTCTGTTAGACTGAGTTGCCTCTTAGTTCACCCAGAGACTGCCTACCCGGTGCCAGACGGTGCCTCCATCCTAGGGGGCGGCAAGGGCAGGCGCCCTCGCCCGTCTTCGCCTTTTCCCTTTGTGGGAAAGGGCCAACGTCTCATTCCCCCCCTAGCGGCAGTCTAGGGATTTCCTCACACAAAAACACAAAGACACCGTGTCATTTGTCACCGCCGCGCAGCCCGCAGTCCAAAACCAATAAACTACCGCAAAAACTGGATTCCTGTTTTCGAAGGAATGCCTTGGTGCACCATTGGGCGGAACTGGTACAAACTTGGCAAAGTCGTGCTGGGAGTAGTCAAAAATATGGAACCTCTGAATAGTTTAAAGGAAATATTTTTATACTATTCCGGAACTTCTGCCAACATCTCCAACATATAGGAGTACTACTAACATTAGACTCAATATATAGCGCCCAGCAATGGGAACCGATAGGCAAAGGGATGGATCAAATGTTCATAAAGTTCACGTAACGTTCAGGATTTTGCAGAGCTTCCATATGTCGTACTGGTAAATAATTTCGCAGACACCAAAATCCCTGAGACCTTCGTGCGACACAGGAAGTGCATGAGGACAGTTTTTTGCAGGCTGGCCTCTGTGGAGTGGTATGGCCAAAAATAAAAACCCCGCCGTTCGCAGCTAGCAGGCGAGACGACGGGGCCGGAACAGAGAAGAGGCCAAAATTAGTCGGCTTTTTCCAGCCCAGAAAAAGACCACCGAAACTTACATGAACACCATCCTCACCTCAACCTTAAACACGAAGTTTTTGAAGGTCTGTCGCCACTCCAGAAAACCCCATGCGATGTTCGCCTGGCACTGAGCAAAGGTTCTCCGATATTCCGGAAATATTCCCCATATCCTAATTGGTCTTTTGAAGATGTTGGTAAGATGAAACTCTCTAACGGAACAGGCTTCAACCGCTCTGGGTGAGTTTCGGTAGGTTTTTCCCTTTTTGTGCCGTGGTAGTTTCAAGTTATGGTTTGTTTCAATTAGGGTTCTAAAGCCTTCGACAATCCCTGAGATAAACTACCGTCTGGAAAATGGAGCGGAGAGGATAACCCGTAACCGCCCGGAAGGCAGCGAGACACCTCCTTTGTTCCATTCTTATAGCCCTCGGCTGGGGGAAACAAACCAAAGGTGTGACCGGTACTTACCGGCCGGTATCCGGCTGGGGGTTTGGTGTGTTGGGTTTCCCCTTGCGGCTGGAAATTTTGGCCAAACAAAACCCAGAGGCGAAACTTGCCATCTCCCCTATGAGGACCGGGCTCTTCTCCCTTGGTGAGCCCTCCCTGCAAACGCGCTATAGCGCAGTTGCCCCCTTCCAATTGCCTGGTGCGTGATACGGACAGCGGCTCCGTACACGGAAGGCCCTAAGCCAGATTTAAATACTATCATACTTATTTTTCAAAACTTGTCTAGCCCTGGGCAAGGATTTTTGGAAGGACCGGTACTGCGGAATGTCCGGGCCGGGCAGGAACCCTTCCCAAAAAGGAAATCGACCCCATTTCCTCCCTAATTTTCCAGGCGTTCCGGGATTATCAAGGAAGCTCTGCAAAATTCTGAACATTACGTGAACTTTATGAACATTTAATCTGTTCCTTTGCCTATCGGTTCCCATTCCAAGGCACTATATCTTGAGTCTCATATTGGCAGTGCCACTATATGTTGGGGCTATTGAGGGAGATTCTGATATAGTGTAAAAAGATATCCT
>CALIRO010000045.1 GCA_938042245.1 uncultured Thermoguttaceae bacterium | reverse complement strand
GGCGGGCGTTTTTCCGGCGGCAATAGCTCCATGCATCGGGCCGCATAGTAATGCCCATAGTAAAAGAAATACCCGGCAATGGCAAAGAAGGATTCGTGCGGTACGGGGCGTTTTCGGCCCAGGTCGAGCCAGCCATTACGGGCAAACAGCCGGTCCAGCCACGTGATAAGCACCTCATCGGTAATGTGCGGATCCCCCCAAAGCCGGAGAGCCAGATTGCAGGCCTGGGATCGGCCCAGACTGCCAGCCGGGCGATTGACCGGATGCATCGGCTGCCAACGAAGATATTCGCCATAAAGATAGCTGAAATCGGGCTTTCGCTGTCGGCGGATGCTGGCCGTGGCCCGATCCACTAACGGCTGGGGGATTTCGACGCCCAATTGCCGCACATCATGCAAGGCCACCAGCACCGTGGCCGAGACAAAACTGATACTGGAGCCGGCCGGTTTTTGGCTTCCCAGCTCGAAGTCGTAGTAGCACCAGCCGCCATCAACAGTTTCGTACCGGCCCAGCAGTTCGATCTGCTGGCGGATAAGGCGGAGGATTTCCTGTTGGCGGGGCTGATCGGTGGGTTTGCGGGCGTACATGCCGGCTAGGGCCTGCAGGCCGTAGGCGTGGCCCCAGACGTTGTAGATGGCGTCTGGGGTAGCGCGGCGGAGGGTGGGAAGATGAACAAAAATCCATTCCTCCCCTCGCTCCATCGCCCCCCGCACTTCGGGACTCGCCAAGGCCGGTCGGGCCGACGCTACCTCCCATAGAGCCAATAGCGCCAACGCCGTCGTAGCGGTCTGAAACGCCTGATGCGCGCCGGGCGCCGGGGCATAGATGTTCAATCCCTTGGTTCGCCGGGCCGATCCCCAGGAGCCATCCGGATTCTGACAACGGACCAAAAAAGCCACGCCCCGCTCCAAAGCCCGATCGATCTCTGCCGAGTCCGGCCGGGGCACAGGAGGCGGTTTGGGCCCCTGCAGGGCTAGCGGCGCCTGGGAAGCCGGCCCAGCATCTTTCCCCTGGACGATCTCGGCATGGAGCAGGACCGGCCCTCTGCCTTGTGAAAGCTCGTCTGCTTTGCCTCTTTCTGTCGAGACGGCTGGTTCGACGCCCCAGGCCGATCTGGCCCCGCTACCCAGCCCACCCCAAATCCCCCCGACTGCCCCACTTATCAGCAATACGCCGAGCAGGATTCTCAGCCCACTGCCAGATCGCATGACCCACTCCTTTCAGTATATTTATTAGATGGTTTTAATGCGGCTTTATATAGATGGTTTTAAATGCGGCTAGCAGGAGGCGGGGGGTTAATCGGGTTTCTTTTTCGGGGGTTCGGCCAAGATTTTATCGCCGGGTTTTAGGCCGCTGAGGATCTCGTAGTCGTTGTCTTTTTGCCGACCACGAACGACCGGCTGGCGCTGCGGCTGCTTGCCTTCGAGGACCAGATAGACATAGGCCTTTTCTTCGTCCAGGGGGTCTTGTTCAATGGCCGACTTGGGCACTACGATGGCGTCCGGCTTCATATAGGGGACCAGTTTCAATTTGCAGGCCATGCCGGGCATGAGGGCGTCAGCCTGTTTGTCTAGGGCAGGAGTCAGGCGGGCGCGGAACTTGCCGTCCGTGGCAGGTACCCGATCCACCTCGGCCACGACGGCGGAGAATTTCAGATCGGGCAAGCCCTTCGGCTCCACCTTGGCCTGCAAGCCGGGCCGGACCGCATAGAACTTCTCTTCCGGCACTTCGACCGCCAACGTGAGAGGCCGAGCCTTCAGGATGGTCATGATGGGACGGCCAGGCTGGACTTTGTCGCCTTTTCGGAGCGGCTGGCCGTCGGTCCCGGTCAGTCGGCCCTCTTGCAGTCGGCCGAAATACACGATCCCTTCCACGGGGGCTTTCAGGGTCATCAGGGCCAGGTCGGCTTCTAATTGGGCGAGTTTTTCCTGGGCTTTGGAGCGGGCCAGTTGAGCTTTTTCCAGTTCCGCTTTGGCTTTTTGCAGCTGGAGTGGTAGGCTGGCTTTGGCCCGCTCGGCACGAAGGCGCTGGATTTGTTCCTCTGTTTTCAGGTCTTCCTCCCGGCGGGGGAAACTCAACTGGGTCAGCTCCTCATGTTCCTTCTGGATTTGTTCGTAGAAAAACTTGGCCAGTTCGACAAAGAACCGCTGCCGCTTCAGAATAAACTCTTCGGTTTCTTCGGTCAGATCGTCGGCTTTATACATTTTTTCCAATTGGCGAAGCTCTTCTTCCTCGGCTTCCAAGGTAAATTGCCCCCGGCGGAGCATCAATTCGGCCGCTTTGCGGGCCAAGGGCTGCTTGACCTTAAAAAACCGATCATAGTCCTCGGTAAAGCGTTTCTGAGTTCGTTCCAGCAAGGCCAAATCAATCGGATGGACCTGTTCGGCCCACTGGAGATCCACTTGGGCAAGCTGCAGGGCGATTTCGGCAGCCCGAAGCTCCGCCTTGGCGTCGGTAATGGCCTCGTTGAGCTTTTTGCTGTCAAATTGGATAAGCACGTCGCCTTGGCGAACCTGGGCCCCGTGTTTGACGGCCGAGACCACTTCCCAATCCATCCAAACTTGGGGCTTGAGAACTACTTCCTGGGCATCCCGGGGTTCTAAATACCCATCCAGAGTAACTTCAATTTTGAACGGTTTGGGGCTGATGGTAATGGTAGCCGGTTTTTCCGCTAGTTTTTCGGCGGATTTATCGGCCGGTTTTTCTGCTGGTTTATCCACTGGTTTTTCAGCAGGCGGCTTCGCCGGGGTTTCTGGAGGCTCAGGTTTTGGGGACTCTTTTGGGGCAGGCTCTTCGGCGGCGGGCGGTTTTTCCCCAGGCGGAGGTTCCGGTTTGGGTTTTTCCTCCGGTTTGGTTTCTGGACCCGGTTGCCCAGGTTGTTGCTGCTGGGCGGATTGTTCTGGCGGTTCCGCACCGGATAAGCTGCCAGGGTTAGCTACTACCAGAAAAAAAATCCCCACCAGCGCCGCTAGTTGCCACAGCCACCATATCCGTTTCATTAAGAGAGCCTCCATCAAAAGGAAAGGAATGGAAGATGCCGAAAGCGAAACATCCCTTGGTGAGTTTTCCAATGTCCGAAGGACCAGTAACTTTGCATCCCCTTTCGATCGACTTTTTTATAACTCCTTTTGTATCCGATAGTTACACAGACCACTCTATTTCTCCATAGAATTTCATCATTTCCCAACTCCAATATCTCCAATGGGTTAAGACATTACTTCTCCGGAGGGAGTTCAAAATTGGCAAAAGCATCGCTGGGAGGAAAAAATAAGTGCTTTACGGGGGGATAGTTATTCCACTTTCGGGATGATTTTCATTGGGTCATTTTCCTTCCGCTTCTTTCCAGTGTGATTGGCCCAGGGCATTTTTTCAAGAGACAAGTTTTGCAAAGAGCCCAATCTAACCCCGATTGGGGAGGGGAGAAAGCCTAGTTCCTGAAGAGCATCTTTGGCAGCCGGATGCCAGAGGAACCTGGGGGAAACTTCAAACGGAAAAATATCCCATACTTTTAATGATCTGCCCTTCAAGGAGGCTCGGACGGAGAGATTACCTCTTTTGAAGGGGTTCCTCATAGGAAACCCGGAGGATTTTCCTAAAAGCGAAGCTGGCTGCTCAGGAATGTTTTACCCCTTGCACTCACCCTTATTCGGAACTCACCCTGGTTCGAATATTCGAACGCCAAACTCTCTCCGGAAGGAAGAAAGTTTTCATATGGCTCCGCGGAGCCTTTCCAGGAGAACTAGGACTTCTCAGGATTTTTATTTTCTGGGGGGTTCCCGAAGCGGCTTTTCTCTACTGGAAATGCTGATTGTACTTACCACGATGGCTATCGTGGCTGGGGTGGCTTTGACTCATTTTCAAGAAAGCGCCCTGGACGCCAAACGCAGTGTGCTGATCCATAACTGGCATGTCTATCAATCCCAGATCCAACTTTATCAGTTAACGCATTTGGGGCGATATCCGATTTTGTCCAACAGCCAATTGCCGCAACTATTCCAGCCAACCAATCAACATGGCGAGACTGGTCCTCCCGGATCGGCCTATCCATACGGGCCTTACTTGGATGCCCCGCCGATTAATCCGTACACGATGACCGACACGGTCGTCCAGGTAGAAAAGCCGGGCCAGAAACCCACCAAGCCGATCGGCAACGCCGCCTGGCAATACGATCCCCTTACCGGCCACATCTGGCCCAACCATCCGGAGTTCTTCCAAGACGCCCGCCTGAAAAAAATCTCTCAGGCAACCTTAGGACCCACTTCCGGATCTCCCACAGTACGGCCTTTGCCTGGGGCGAAATAAGCCGTCCAGGACTCTTCAAAGAGATCACCCTTCCTTGGTCCAGCTAAACCAGTCCGCACCGGCATTTCTGACTTCTGCTTCGGTACCAGTTGAGCCGAGGAGTTGACCCGGGGAAAGGAACGGCCTGAAATCGCGCCGGCCTGGTTTGCATGGTGAGCAGGCGAGTCTTTCGCCACCTGCCTCCCCAATCCTATCTGTTCTCCGCAGGGCCTGTTCCGAAGCACTGCATTCGGGAAAGGCGCCCGGTTCGTCTCGTTCCGGATCCGAGCGGGTGTAGGGAGCTGAGGGCCCCAAGGGGTTTACCATTTGAGGCCGAAGAGCTTTCCCCGGCGGGGCGAAGGGCCAAGGCCCCCTTTGAGTTTGAGAGGTTTGTTTTCCTGAGGCTTTTTGGCCGGGGGGGCGGGTTGGGCAGGCGGCAGTTGGGTGGCCAGCGATTGGCTTGGCTCAGCCTGTACAGAGGCCAGGTCAACCGGTGGTTGTTCTTCGGCCGGTTTTTCTGGGGGCGCTTCCGGCGGCAGAGCCTGCCGAATGGAAAGACTAATCCGCCGCTGGGCTGCATCGACCGACAAAATCACCACCTCCACCTCCTGCCCTTCCTGCACGACATCCCGGGTCCGCCAAACTCTTTTATGGGAAAGCTCCGAAATGTGCACCAGGCCCTCTACACCTGGTTCCAGTTCTACAAAGGCCCCGTAGTCCATCACCCGCCGCACAATACCCCGCAGCATCGTGTTGGGCGGGTATTTTTCCGGAACCCGCAGCCAAGGGTCTTCTTCCAATTGGCGGAGGCTCAGGCTAATCCGACCAGAAGCCGAATCCACCTTCTCGACCACCACGTGCACCTGCTGGCCTTCTTGGAGAACTTCGCTAGGATGGTTGATTCGGCGCCAACTGATTTGGCTGATCGGAATCAGCCCGTCCACCCCATGGCCTAAATCCACAAAGGCGCCAAACGGCATGAGTTTGCGAACCACCCCTTGTCGGATTTGGCCGGGGGCTAAGCTGCTGAGTAATTCTTGGCGAGCTGCTTCCCGTTGTTGTTCTAGGACAGCCCGACGGCTTAGCACCAGGTTGCCCCGTTGTGGGTTACATTCGATCACTTTACAGAGGAACTTTTGCCCCACATATTCGGCCAGATCGTGCACCCGATACAGATCCACCATACTGATTGGGATAAAGCCTCGGATATGGCCGACTTCGCATTCGAGGCCGCCGGTGTTGTGGCCGGTTACACGGGCTTCGACCAGCATTCCCTCGGCCAGTTGGTTCCACTCGGCCACCAAGGCCGCCGAGGCCGGCAGCGTCAGTTCATACAGCCCCTCCTCCGGCGCAAATCGCTGGACGATCACTTCAATTTGCTGGCCGATTTCGGGAGGTTGTATAAATTGTTTCAGCGGTACCACGCCCTGCTCCCGGCTTCCTAGCTCCACAAACACCTCATCCCGATGAATCCGGACGACCCGGGCTTGATGCCGAGATTCCGGCTCGAACAGGGGTGCCTGGGCCGAGGCGGCCGATTCGATCAATAATTGCTCCACCGGCGCTGCTGCCAGGGCCTCTTGCAGTTCGGCCGCTAGATCTTCCGCCAGCTGGCTTCGGAGGTTGGGCAGAGGATACTTTTGTTTGGGGTCCAATCCGGTGGGAGTCAATGGGCTTGACTGGGGAGGCGGTGCGATTTCAGGGGCTTCGGCTTGGCCAGAAGAGGCTGGAAGTTCCGGCTCCTTTCGAGTGTCCCCTTCCAGCCGAGTAGCGGGTTCCCGTATCGGCGAGGTTGCCGCTTCGGCAGGTTGGCTCTCCGGAGGTACCGTTGCCCCTAGAGCGGATCCTGCGGAGACCATCGGGAGGGATGATATTTGGGCTCCAGACGCCTGGGCGGAAAGGGGCACGGACAGGGCCGGTTCCACCGGTAGGGCTGGTTCAATCGGTTTGGCCAAAGAGACTTCAGTAGGGGGGACTGGCGGCAGGCTTTCGGCCAGAGATGCCGACGATGGCTCCGGACGCCCTAAACTACTCCCCCCCACCGGGCTGGTGCTCCCTTGGACTTGCTCTAGAGCAGCTCCTGGCCGGATAAGAGGTTCGATACCGAGGGGTGCTTCAGGGATCGCCGGAGCTGCCGGTTCCGACACCGGCTCGGGAGTCGGGGTAACCGGTGGGGTGGGATACCTTGGACGTTTGGGTTTCCGCCGACGGGTTGGGCGATGACGCACCGGCCCCCTTTCCGGAATCGAGAGAGTGGGTTTCGGCTTGTATTGAGTAAATAGAGAGGGATCTCGCTGAGAGCCGATCAAAATCCGCCGCTTCTTAGCCTCGGCACTCTCGGAGGTTTCCTCCGCAGGCTCTGAGGGAGCCAACCGGCTGGATTCCACCGAAGCAGAGGCTAGGGGAGAACCGGCTCCAGCCTCCGTTTGCTCCGCTTGGGGATCTTTTTCCGCCCCAGAGGGAGCCTCCGAAGCAGTCGGTTGCAATCTACTCTGATCCAAAGAAGAAGACCTTGCTTGATCGCCTTGGGGTTGAGGATATTCAGTACTCATAGGACTGGATCCCAGCGAAGGTGGGCCTCTACCGGAAAGGGCGCATTTAATTGGGATTGGGAAAGAGAACCTCTTTCTCGGAAGGATGTTTTTTTCCGGCTCCAGAAGGTGGCCGGTTCCCACAAACTTTTTATTGTAGTTGAAAAGACCCTGATTCTCTATAGGGTGGGAAATTTTCGGGCAAGGGGTTTTCAGCCCCCTTGGGTGATGGCCGAAGGGCCTTTCCGCTTCCCTAAAATCGGAGAGGAGTTTTTGGGAACTCTTCAGAAGCTGGGACTCCTATCTCCGAGGGGGCCGAAGGGAAAAAGCCAATCTTATTCCGAAATTGGCGATTTAGCCTTAGCCTCCTTTTTTAGGGCAGCCCTGGAACTCTTTTCTGGGCTGAGCCTTCGGAGATGTATTTAGGACCTTTTTCAGAAGAACTTCCGGGTGGATGAATGGGAGCCATATAGGGGATCGGAACCTGGAGAGAAGAAGAGTGGGAAAGAAGTGGCCGGGTGAGAGTAGTTGGAATATTCCAGAATAGGGTATCCCCCTAGTGGGTGGTTTGGGGGATTGGAGTTGCCTGTTGGGAGGGATCTTTTTATAGTAAGCCGCATGGAGAGAACGTGGAAAAATGGTGGTGAGGAAGCAGAACTTTCGCTGCGGGCGTTAAGCGAGGCCTTCAGCGAGGTGATGGGCCGAGCTGGAGTTACCAACCTGGCGCCGGCACAGGAAGAGTCTAGCCGGGAGTCCATCGGCTCGGAGGATACCCCCCATGAGGTCGAAATGATACCTCCTAAAATGGGGGGTTTGCGGTTAGGGGAAGCAGAGCCGCCTCTTTCAGACTCCTATGGGAAACTTCCCCCTCAGAGCGAGCAGACCGATCCGGTCGAAATCAGTCCGCTGACGATTTTGGAAGCCATCCTTTTTGTCGGCCATCCGGACACTGGGTCTATCGAACCGGAGATGGCTGCCTGGGTGATGCGAAACGTCCGGCCAGAAGAAATCCCGGAGTTGGTCCGAGAATTAAACCGACGCTATGAAGCGGCCGGTTGCCCTTATCACATTGTATGCCAAGGCCGAGGGTATCGGATGACGCTGCGAAAACCCTACTGGCATTTCCGCCACCGGTTTTATGCCCGGATGCGAGAAACCAAACTTTCCCAAGCTGCCATTGATGTATTGGCCATTGTGGCCTATCAGCAACCGGTTACGGCCGAGCAGGTTCAGCAATTGCGGGGCAAACCGAGTGGGCATATCCTGGCGCATTTGGTGCAGCGGCAATTGCTTCGGATCGAGCGTGCCCAAGACGGGAGCCGAAAGGCCCATTATTACACCACCGAGCGGTTCCTGGGCCTTTTTGGACTGGAAAGTTTGGAGGATTTGCCGAAAACAGAGGATATAGAAAAACGGTAGTTTTCGGTCCTAGAAGCTCTCTTTTCATTTTCCATTGCGAGAGGTATTAGTTTCCTCGGCCTGTTTGGGTTGCCCGCCCCCCCAGCTAGGTGAATGACGGAGGGCTGGGGGGTGGGTAAAATCTATCAAATGCATCTTTCTTTTGAGTCCCCCCGAAAGAGGGGGCTATTTTGAGATGGCCCAAGGGTGGATTTAGCAGGGGTGCTTCTGGGTCAGAAGCAACTAAAACCCGGGCGGAAGCCCCCAACTTGCTTCCGATTAAGGAGAGCAGCTTGAGAAGGCATCCCGATGCCATTCGGAAGGCCCTATATCAGACGGCCCCGGTGATTGCGCCGTCGCTATTGGCGGCGGATTTTGCCCGCTTAGGGGAGCAAATCCGACACCTGGAGGAGGCCGGAGCTAAGATGCTCCATTTGGATATTATGGACGGCCATTTTGTGCCGAACATTAGCTTCGGATTACCAGTGGTCGAATCGGTTCGCCGGGTAACCAGCCTTTTGCTGGATGTCCACCTGATGATTTCCGATCCGGGCGGGTATGTGCGGCGATTTCGGGAGGCAGGGGCCGACCTAATCACCTTCCATATAGAAGCAATCGCCAATCCAGAGGAATTGCTAGAGGAGATTCACCGTCTGGGGGCCTGTGCCGGGCTGAGTCTGAATCCACCCACCCCGCTTTCCGCCGTGGAGCCGTTTTTAAACCAATGTGATTTGGTATTGGTGATGAGTGTCATGCCGGGATTTGGCGGGCAGCGCTTCCAGCCGGAGGTGTTGGAAAAGATTCGGCTTCTTCGGCAGAAAGGGCCGGCCGAGTTGTTACTGTCGGTGGATGGGGGAATTGATCTGACGACAATCCAGCTGCCTGCTGGGGCCGGGGCAGATGTGTTTGTGGTGGGTACGGGTCTATTGACGAGTAGCGATTATCGAGGGCGGTTTCAGAATTTACAAGCGGCGGCAGGCAGGGCTTTTTATCGGCCTGCTTGCCAGCCAGCCGTTCTGGAGGCAGAATCTACCAGGAGTCCGAATCGGGGAGTTTGGCCGGAAGGCGCGAAGTAATCTAGGCGCGGTGGTTTTTCAAGCGAGCTAGGTATGTTACGGATCGTCTTGATTCACCCTGGGGCTACTTCCTATACCTGGGAGGGACGGATTCAAGGGAATCTGGATTTGCCGCTTTCTGAGCAAGGCCAAACGGAAGTCGCCCAACTGGCCGATCTGCTCCGAAACCAACATCTTCAGCTTCTGTATGCTCCGGAGTCGGAGCCTGCCTGGGAGACCGCCCAGCGATTGGCCAGCCTCTTAGGCTTGAAAGTCAAGAAGCTCCCCCGGTTGAAAAATCTCAATTACGGACTTTGGCAAGGCATGCTCATAGAAGAAGTGCGGCATAAACAGCCGAAAGTCTATCGCCAGTGGCAGGAGCAGCCTGAGATTGTCTGTCCTCCCGAAGGCGAGATGTTGGGCGAGGCCGAGGCCCGGGTCCAGGCCGCAATAGCGCGACTGCTCAAGAAACATCCAGAAGGGACCATCGGCCTAGTATTACCGGAACCTTTGGCCAGTTTGGTTCGCCGGGCACTGACCGGCCAGCCCCTGGGCGACCTGTGGAAAGCCCTCGGAATGCATGGCGATTTCGAAGTCTTGCAGATGAATACTCATGGCCCTCTGCCGGGGCGCACGAACCAGGAGGGTTCTGGCACCCCGCCTCCACCAAACTCAGCAGTCCAAAATCCTGTCCAAGTGGTCAAGGACTAAATCCTTCCTGGCCCAGAAATCCCAGGCCTGGGCTTTCCTCCGAACCAATAGGCTCCTACGGGTTTACCGAACCAAACAAGCTTGTCCCTTTTTTTTAACGGAGTGGCCAGCCCAGATGAGTAATCCAACCCCAGATCCGAACAGTTGGCGGAATTTGATGAAGCGGCCCAAGCGGGCGGTGCCGGAGGGGCTTTGGCAACGTTGCCCTGGCTGCCAGGCCACCATCTTCCGCAAAGAGGCCCAGAAACTGCTAGGAGTTTGTCCGGAATGTGATTACCATTGGTATGTGCCGGCCCGAGAGCGAATCGCCCAGGTGTTGGACGAAGGCACCTTCGAGGAGTGGGATGCCGACTTGGAGCCGGCCGATCCCCTGGAGTTTGTTGACAAACGTTCCTATGTCGATCGCCTTCGAGAAGAGCAAGCACGTACCGGCTTACGCGACGCCGCAGTTACCGGTACGGGCATGATCCGGGCACGCCGCGTCGCCTTCGGGGTAACCGATTCCGCCTTTATTATGGGCAGTATGGGATCGGTGGTTGGGGAAAAGATCACCCGACTTGTGGAGCGTGCCACAGCCGAGCAGTTGCCTTTAATTATTATCTCCGGCTCCGGCGGCGGAGCACGGATGCATGAGGGAGTGTTTTCGCTGATGCAGATGGCCAAAGTCTCAGCAGCCCTTGCCCGGTTTCACGAAGCCGGCGGACTTTTCATCTCCGTGCTGACCAACCCCACCATGGGAGGTGTGGCCGCCAGTTTCGCTTCCTTGGGGGATCTGGTATTCGCCGAGCCAAAAGCTCTTATCGGCTTCGCCGGGCCCCGCACCATCAAAGCCACCATCCGCATCGAATTGCCCAAGGGCTTTCAGACTAGTGAATTCCTGCTCGAACATGGATTTATCGACCGAATTGTACGCCGTCCGGAGCTGAAAAGTGAACTCGCCCGGGCTATCGACTACTGCGGCAAATAACCCACAAAAACAACCCGGCATCCAACAACCTAAAAACCAAAGGAACCTATGAATCATTCAAAGGAGATATTTTTACACTATTTCGGAATCTCCCTCAACAGCCCCGACATATAGCGACACTGCCAACATTAGACTCCATATATACTGCCTAGCAATGGGATACTGCCTAGCAATGGGAACCGATAGGCAAAGGGACGGATCAAATGCTCATATAGTTCATGTGATGTTCAGTGTTTGGCAGAGCTTCCCAAACAAAATCTTTACCTCTCCCCTGGGCGGGAGAGCCCGATGAGCCTACGGAACGTAGTCGGTTAGAGTGAGTCTCCTGCTTAGTCTGTGAGACTGAGTTTCCTACCGGTTGACTGAGGCCAGGACCGTCTGACAGAGGGTGTTCCATCCCAGGACGGTGTAACTTAGTCTGTTAGAGTGAGTTCTGTGCCGGTGGACCGAAAATACCCACCGTCTGCCTGACGGTGTACAGACAGGGGGCGTCGCTGGCTTTCCCGGCAGCTTCCCCCAACATTTCCTCTTTCCTCTGGGAAGGGGGGTAATTACGTAGGCTCCCCGGGCGTCCCCCATTTGTTTGTTTTTGTTTTCTCCGACGGAAGGGGCCCATTATTCTGGTTTCCCCGGCGGAAGGGTTCCACGAGGCCAACCATGCAGGAGCCGGTCTTCCCACAACCTGTCCCGGAGTCCATGGGGTCGGCTGTTCCGGCGGCGCAGGATCCGGACCAAGAGACGATGGCCCGGCTTCGGCGAGGCGGTCAGGCTGCCTTGGCCAGTGAATTTTTACGCCATCAGCATCGTCTGCGCCGGATGATCGAAGTCCGCTTGGATCGGCGATTGGCAGGTCAAATCAATCCGTCCGAGATATTAGAAGAGGCCTTTTTGGAGGCGGTCAGCCGACTCGATCAGTACCTAGTCCAACCGCCGATGCCGCTGTTTTTGTGGCTTCGCTATCTGACGGGAGAGCGAATTTTGGCAGCGCATCGACGACTTTTGGGTCAGGAGGCGGAAGGATCGGTTGGCCAAACTCAGCCCGGCGAGCCGAGCGCACGCCCCAAAGCGGATTCCGCTTCCCTGTCGATCCATCTAGCCGCCCAACTCTGCCGAACCGCTCGCACGCCCCCCGGGCAGGAGCTATCCGCTCGGCTGGAACAGATTCTTGCCCAGTTAGAGCCGTCGGAGCGTGAAATCCTCGCCCTCCGGCATTTCGAACAACTGACCAATCAAGAGGCCGCCGAAGAATTGGGCATCAGCCCCGCCACGGCCAGCCATCGCTACATCCAAGCCCTGGAAAAATTAGCCGCCCTGCTAAAAACCCTCCCAGGGTTTTCAAAAGGAATTTTGGAACTATAATCCAACATTCTCCAGACAGAAGAGGATTTGTACCCAGGGTTTTCTCCTAGGGAATTTGAATTTTTGTAACCTTTCAGCCGTTTGGTGTGAGTTTGCCGTTTTTTCCGCAACAAACCGTATCCTGTCACTGCAGCGGAAGCGGCAGTCCGCAATGGGGAGGCTGCTTTTCCTGGGTCGTGCGCTTTCGCCTCCATGACAAGATAGACGCGCCATTCGCGCGAATGGGTACACAAAGAAAAAAGTGTGCTTGGCGCTGTGGGGGTGAAGTTCCTCGGCTCAACAAGAGCGAGAAAAAAATTCATACCAAGAACATCAGGAACACAAAAAAGCAAAATCGTTGTGCTCTTGCTGGGAAGTTATTGAAACGGCGAGAAGGAAAATATCGCATTGGGCGAAAGTCTGATAAAAGATTTCCTTCAGAAAGGCACCCTTCTAATGCAACCCCTCGTGCGGCATACTGGTCTAGTACTTCCGTTGGATCGGGCCAATGTGGATACCGATCAGATCGTGCCCAAACAGTTTCTCAAGCGGACCGAACGGACTGGATTCGGCCAAGTGCTTTTTTATCATTGGCGCTACGTGGATGATCAGGGTACCCCGAATCCGGATTTTGTCCTGAACCGGCCGGAGTACCAAGGGGCCACCATCCTCCTGGCTCGGCGGAACTTTGGCTGTGGATCTAGCCGGGAACATGCCCCGTGGGCTTTGGCCGACTACGGCTTCCGAGTCCTTATCGCCCCTAGCTTTGCCGACATCTTCTACAACAACTGCTTCCCCAACGGCATATTGCCGATCTGTTTGGATGAAGCCACGGTGGATGAGCTTTTCCGGCGCACAGCCGACCGGCCTGGGTATCGGCTGACCGTGGATTTAGAACAAATGATCATCGAAGATCCTTATGGCCTTCGCCTTTCGTTTGATTTAGACCCATTTCGACGGGAATGCCTTTTGCACGGGCTGGACGAGATCGGCTGGACCCTTCACCACGAGGACAAAATCGCCGCCTACGAACGCACACACCACATCCAGTGATGGAATATTTCCACCCAATGAGCAACCTGTTCCTGCTGCAAAAGCAGCAAGCCCGGGGTGTTATCGGTTAGCTATTCTGTTTCCTGCTGTTGGAGGAACTCTGGCCTGCTGCTTACCCGGCAGACCCAGTCGGGGCCTCCTCTCTAAAAAAACAAAAACCTCCTTGGCTCAGCTGCAATGGTACGAATGTTCGTACCATTGCAGCCGAATGGTCTAACAAGGCATTTCTCCGCAAGCGTTCATGGTGTCCTTCCTGCGCACGCAGGAATCCAGGTTTTTTCTAATGGTTTCCTTCTTCTGGACTCCCGCTTTCGCGGGAATGACAATCGGAGCCGCCATCCAAAAGCAGGAACTTAGTTCACTCAGGCGAAATATGATGAAACCTCTGAATCATTCAAAGGATGGAAGCTCTGCAAAATCCTGAACATCAAGCGAACTTCATGAACATTGAATCCGTTCCTTTGCCTATCGGTTCCCATCGCTGGGCGCTATATATTGAGTCTAATGTTAGTAGTGCCACTATAAGTTGGGGCTATTGACGGAGTATCCGGAATAGTGTAAAAATATATCCTGTAAATTATTCAGAGGTTCCAGGATATATTTTTATATTATTTTGGGCGTTGCTCCAACTGTCCTAACAGGTAGCGTTGCCAGCAATGGTAGCATACCCCTAATAGTAGGCAACCAGCAAAATCTTTTTCGGGAGCTAGAGGAGTCTATGTTCCTATAAAGTTCATGTTATGTTCAGGATTTTCTAGAGGTGCTCGATGAAGGTTATAGGTTGTTAAAAAAAACACTCCGGCACTTTCGGGCGGAAGTGCCGGAGTGTTCCCAGCCAGCGGTAAAGAGTCTGCTTTTAGGACCGAGGCCGTGTGGATAATCTTACCAGCGGGTGTAGCTCACCAGGGTATATACATATAGATACTAAGTAGAGGATACCATGGGTTATGACCGACCTCCTCGGGAGTGCTCAACTCGACCGTTGCCATTTTGGGATCCACTGCAGAGAGGCAATTTCTTAAGTGCCTAGAATAATTGGAGTTAGGAAATTATATGAATAATTGTATGTTTATGTACAACTTGTGGCCAACAAAAGAGGTTCTGCAAGATGGCAAAAGTCGAGCTGAGTAGGTACAAGGCTTTTGGTAATTAGGTTGTTTCATTCGGGTGAACTGTTCCTTTTTCGGAAACCGCCGGACAAAGGCAGCGATTAAGGGTCCAGCGGAGGCCCTTCTTCCCCCCCTAAATGGTTGTTTTGTTGCTCTAATTGTTCCCGATAGGCATCTCTTTCTCGACGGGTGGCTTCCAAGTCGAAGATCAGATATTTCATATCCAGCCGTAATTGCGCGAGAGCCTCTTGCACCATATTGAGGATCCGGCGGCGTCGGCGGGTGCTTTCCATCACTCGCAGCATCAGGGGAGTCATCTCGGCTCGGTAGGGCAGGGGCAACTGGTCGATAGCGTTGGCCAGCTCCAGAATTTCTGCTGGGAGAGGTTCTTGCTCCGAATGGGGGGATCGAGTGTGTTCATTCATGGGGGTGCCTCCTAAGCTGCTTGTTGGTATTCGATTGTCAAAAGCACCCGGTGTGCCGAAGGAGGTAGCCCCAGAAAAAATCTTCTAACTTCTTTTCTGATAAGTAGTTAGAACTTTTCTCCAAGTGGGGCTTTCTAGCTTCTGTTGCGGAAAGCCAACGGTTGATCTAGCCAAAAATCGCAACTGCGGATACAACCTCAAGTTACGATAGGGCTGAGGGAGGAAGACAGTGTGGTGTTTTTGCTTCATTTTTCACAGGAGAGATGTCCGGGTGGAATGGGGCTTGGAGAGTAGGAAAGCCCGGATGGGGCGTTTTTTCCCTGATGGGGGGCAGAGGTTTTGGAGCCCAGCCAAAACAGGAGTTCTCTTTCAACGGTGCTCCCTAATCATGGGATGGTTAATGCACCTTATAGGGGGGGTATTGTGGGGGATTTTTACCTCCAATGGGTGGGCTGGGGAGGTTCCTAGTGCCTTTTACGAAGGTTTTGAAGGGCCGGAGGTCTCTTGGCAACAGGTAGGGTCTGACACCCCCCATCGGGTGGAATTCCATGGGCGCTCCCAGGGCCAAGCGCATGTCGGGCAGGGATCCGAGCAGATTCGCCTGGTAGCAGGCCATGGCAGTTATGTCTATTTTGCCCACCCAATCGGGCGGGCACCTGTGCTTGACGAGCTGTTGATCAGTCTGTGGGTCAAATCGGATCGGGCTGGCATTCAGGTTTTGGCCCTGGTGGTGTTACCCCGGACTCTCCAGCCCCAAACCGGAAGGCCATTAACTACTCTCATTCAGGGGACGACCTATACCCAAGTAGGCCGATGGGAACAATTGCGTGTGCAACATCTTCCTCAACAGCTTGCCCGCCAAGTCCGAATCCTCCGCAGCCAATATGGTCCCCAGGTGGATGAACGAGAGGCGTATGTTTCTCATGTGGTGCTTAATGTTTATGGCGGCCCGGGGATAACCAACTTGTGGATTGACGATCTGGATGTGGTGGGGCTGATTGACCCCAAAGGGGTGCCCATTGGAGGGGGCCCTGGTTCGCATCTGGATTGGGCAGAGCGAACCGGAGCCTCTGAAGGTACTGCTAGTGGGGGGGCGAATTGGCCCATCTTAGCAGGTCTAGGAAGCCCAAGGCCGGTTGCAAATTCTGCCGGATCGATACCCCCCTCCTTAGAAGAACCCCCTTGCGCTCTGAATGGCTCCATCCTGCAGGTGCAGGGCCGGGCCTTTTTCCCCAGGATCATTCAGTACCGGGGAGAATCTCTGTCGGTGTTAGCGCAGTTGGGATTTAATACGATTTGGCTGGAGCGGGTGCCCAGTCCGGAATTATTGAAAGAAGCAGATCGGCTCAATCTGTGGTTTATTAGCCCTCCGCCCATTTCGCCGGAAAGTTCTCCAGCTCAAGAGGCTACTTTGGGGGGGATTCGAGAGAAAATTCCCCAGGCATTCGACCGGGTATTAGCTTGGGATGTTACCTTAGAACCGCTCCGTGGCCGGTTGGCTGACATGGCCCGATGGGCGGAGCGTGTTCGGCGTGCGGACATCCACCCTAAACGGCCTTTGGTGGCCCGGGCTACGGAAAACCTCCTGCTGGTGAGCCGATGGGTCGATATTGTTTGGCTGAGCCAGGCGCCGATAGGTAGCAGTCTGGGATTAGAAGACTATACCGCCTGGCTTCGGCAACGAGAATTGTTAGTGCGTCCTGGCACGCCATTGTGGGCTACCATCCCGACTCAACTGCCAGGGCCGATTCGGACCCAATGGCTTTTAGTGGCTTCAGGCCGCCAAGGAGCGGCAAATCCCCGGATGCCGGAGAATTTGGGGCCGGAGCAGATTCGGCTTGCCCTTTATGCGGCCTTGGCTGGGGGGGTTCGGGCAGTGGCCTATGAGTCGGATCGGCCGTTAGATGCCCAAGAGCCTGAAACTCAAACTCGGGCTGCCACCTTAGAACTGCTGAACCGAGAAACGGAAGTTTTGGAGCCTTGGTTAGCTGCTGGCGGGCTGGTAGGGCCTCTGCAAACCAGTCTCGGCCAAGTGCAAGGGGCATTGCTCCGGACCGAGCGGGCCCGGTTAGCGATACTGTTTTGGACCGTCCCGGCAGCGCAGTCTCTGGTGGGTCAGGCTGCAGCGCAGCAGGTAACCTTCCTCTTGCCTGGGCTTCCAGACGCCCATGAAGCCTATCAGATTGCCGCCGGCCGATTACAGCCGTTGCCCCGGGAACGGACCGCTGGCGGCACCCGGATCCAGTTGGAGGAGTTCGATCTGACAAGTCTGGTGCTTTTAACTCAAGATCCCATAGCTGTAAGTGTTACTAGCCAACGGGCCCAAGCCTATCAGCGTCGGCTAGCCCAGTTGCATCACCAATTGGCAGCGGAGAAGCTCCGGCACATAGAGGAGCTTTTGGGCCGACTGCCTGCCTGGCTGCTTGCCCCGGAGCCAAGCCCCCCAAAAGGGGCCTCACCGACCGAGCTTTTCCAACAGGCCCAGCAGCAATTGACCATTTGCGCCCAGCGGCTTCAAAGCCGAGATTATGCGGCAGCGGTCTGGGCAGCGCAACGGGCGAATCGGGCAGTTCGGCTTGTGGAACAAAGGATTTGGCAGTCGGCCACGGGAATGGCCCAGCCGACGCTGATTTGGCCATTGGCAGGTTGCTTCCGCATGTTGCCTGAACATCTGGAGATGGTCCGCCGAGTGCGATATGCCACTGCGGGACCTAATTTGCTTCCAGCCGGGGATTTTGAAGATTTGTCGGCGATGGTGGCCTCCGGCTGGCAGCGGGGCCAAAACCACTCGGAACTGGCCAATGGATTTGTGGAACTCTCCCACCAGGCGGCTCGGTCGGGAGGGTTCGGGCTCCGCTTATTGGCTGTGGCCAGGCAGAGCCTATCCCCTCCGGAAGCTCTCGACATCTCCCCTATATGGGTTCTCAGTCCCTCTATTCCGGTACAGCCCGGCCAGTGGATCCGAATCCAAGGATGGGTTCAGATCCCCCGGACGATTCAGGGAAGTGTAGATGGACTGATCATTGCCGACTCGGTAGGGGGAGAAAGCCTCGCATGGCGGATTCGGAAGACTGTCGGCTGGCAACCGTTTGAAATGTATCGGATCGTACCTCAAGGGGGGACGATTCAGCTCAAATTTGTTCTGACGGGTCTGGGCGAAGTTTTGTTAGACGATGTGGTGGTTCAACCCATGCAGTGGGCAGGCCCAGGCACAACCGACGAACACTAAAATAAGTCATCTAGATAAATTGGAGAGAATAGATAATCCTTGCCGATAAAGAAAAACGGTTCGGCAAGGAGCTATCGGATGACTCTCTCCAGCTCACGACCTCATTATCTTCTGTGGTCTTCCTCAGATCCGGTGGAGAAAACCTGGCGGTTTTCTATTTGCTCGGCCAAAGGCACCCCCTTGGTGGAGGTGTCGGATCATGAACCGGATGCCCAAGCCGACCGATTGGCCCTGCTGCCGGTCGTCCTAGGCCTGGAGGCTTTAGAAGAACCCTCTCACGTTACTCTATGTACCTCTAGCCGATACGTTCAGGAAGGCATTCGCTTCGGACTGCCAGAATGGCAGGCCAACGGCTGGCAGTGGGAGTATTTCGGCCAGATGGTCCCGGTAAAAAACCGGGATCTTTGGCAACGAGTGGAACGGGCTTTGCGATTCCACCAGGTGGAATGCCGATCTTGGCGATTTGATCCCCCACATAAACCCGCATGGACCCAAACCGGTACCATTCCCCGCCGATCTATGGTTGCCTCCTCTGTTTGTCCCCCTGCTATGCCTCCGACTGGTGGGAACCAACTCAGTGGGTCCGACTCCATGCATTCGGGGGTTTCCTATGGCTCAGAGAAAAGACAGGTTCTCAGCCCCATGGCCTTCTTTCCCCAGGAAGCGCTGGGGGTGGAAAAAAGCAGCGAAGACGGCAGGGAATGGGGGAAAGATGCCCCGTCTCTGGGGAGGAGGAATACGGTAGAATGCCTGCCGGGTGGGCCTGCCTCTGCGAAGGGACGAAGTTGCCACCAGGCAGAAAAGTCCAGCCCACCTCTTTCTGTTAGCGGTGGTAGAAAACCCTCTATTTTTCCCCACCTCACCCCATGGAGAAGCTGCGGTTTTCAGGAGAGCTTTCGGGGAGCAGCCTGCTTCCAGCAGGTGGGGGGAGTTCCTAACAGGAGGGACCTGCAAAAGGCATTTTCTTTTACTGGATGGCTGAGATGTGTGTTGCACTGGGCAATGCATAAGGTGCGTTGGTTGCCAGTGTTCGAGAGATTTTTTAACAGGAGGGGACCTGAGGAAAGCGGAGACTGGCAAGATAGGCAAAAATAGCTGGTGGAGAGGAGTTTTCCTGAGGAATTAAGAAAATAGGCAAACGAGGAAAAACAGCAGGCTTTCTTGGCAAACTCCAGTTATTGACATCGTTCAATCATAGGGTACTGTTGCAAAAAAGGGTTTTTGGGTAAATTGTGGCAAATAGAGAAAATGGAGCAAGGAGGCATTTTCGTGCGTAGCACGACACCTTTGGATCAGATCGCTCTGCTAGTAGAACAGCGACACGAAAATCCTTTTGCGGTGCTTGGGCCTCATGAGGTGGAACGGGATGGTCAGAAGTTGCTGGCCATTCGAGCTTATCTGCCTCATTGCAGCCAAGCCTGGGTAATTGATGGTCCCCATGGGCAGGAGATTTTCCGGCCCATGCGTCGGATTCATCCGGCCGGGGTGTTTGAAGCCCTCTGCCCACCCAATGGCAATGGACGTCCTCAGTACCAATTGTGTGTAGCTGATCCCAGTGGGAACAAGACCACCATGCACGACCCCTACCGATTTCCCCCCCTGTTGACCGACTACGATCTGTATTTACTGAACGAGGGCAAACACTACCGGGCCTATGAGAAGCTGGGTGCCCAACTGCGAACCATTGACGGCGTGGATGGGGTCAATTTTGCTCTCTGGGCCCCTAATGCCACCAGTGTGAGCGTGATAGGGGATTTTAACGGCTGGGATGGACGGCGCCATCCGATGCGAAAGCACGTCCCGGCGGGCTTTTGGGAGCTGTTTATTCCTGGGCTAGGCGAAGGGACCCTGTATAAGTATCAGATTCGGTATCACGATCGGGTCTGGGACAAGGCGGATCCGTTTGGATTTGCTGCGGAGGTGCCGCCACGCACGGCTTCCAAGGTGGTGGATTTAAACCGGTATCGGTGGCACGATGCGGAGTGGTTGGCACGGCGGGCGCAGACCGATTGGTTCCGGAAGCCGATCTTGATTTATGAGGTCCATTTGGGCAGTTGGCGTCGGCCTGGGGATGATCCCCGGCGGTGGATGACCTATCGGGAGCTAGCCCATCAGTTGGTTGAATATGTCAAGGAGATGGGCTACACGCATATTGAACTTCTTCCTATCAGTGAACATCCACTTACAGCCAGTTGGGGCTATCAAACCACCGGCTATTATGCCGTCACCAGCCGATACGGTACCCCGCACGACTTCATGTATTTTGTGGATCTTTGCCATCAGAACGGTATTGGCGTGATCATCGATTGGGTGCCAGCGCATTTTCCCAAAGATGGGCATGGGTTGGCCCGGTTTGACGGCACCGCCCTGTACGAACACGAAGACCCCCGCCAAGGTGAACACAAAGACTGGGGTACCCTGATCTTCAACTATGGGCGGCATGAGGTCCGGAATTTCCTGGTCGCCAATGCCTTGTTCTGGTTCGATAAATACCACGTCGACGGCATCCGGGTCGATGCGGTGGCTTCCATGTTATATCTGGACTACAGCCGACGCGATGGCGAATGGATTCCCAACGAATACGGCGGTCGGGAGAACCTCAAAGCGATCGCCTTCTTGCGAGAGATGAACGAACAGGTCCATTTGCAATTTCCTGGCGTAGTAACCATTGCCGAGGAGTCCACTGCCTGGCCCTTGGTGTCTCGGCCCACCTATGTGGGCGGCCTTGGGTTCAGTATGAAGTGGAACATGGGCTGGATGAACGACACGCTGCGCTACATGCGGCATGATCCGATCCACAGAAAATATCATCATGATGAACTTACGTTTAGCATCATCTACGCTTTCCACGAAAACTTCATCTTACCGCTCTCCCACGACGAGGTCGTCCATGGCAAAGGCTCCCTGTTGGGCAAAATGCCGGGCGATCTCTGGCAACGGTTTGCCAACCTTCGGCTTCTTTTAAGTTACATGTGGACCCACCCAGGGAAAAAACTGCTGTTCATGGGAAGCGATTTCGGCCAATGGAATGAATGGGATTTCGACTCCAGCCTCCAGTGGGATCTGTTGCAATGGGAGACCCACCGAGGGGTGCAAAAGATGGTGGCCGATTTGAATCACCTGGTGGCTCGGGAACCGGCGCTGCATGAAGTGGATTTTGACGGCCGGGGCTTTGAATGGATCGACTGCCACAATTACGAAGATAGTACCCTGAGCTACATCCGGCGGGCTTTGGATCCGAATGACTATCTGGTGATCGCCTGTAATTTTACGCCGGTGCCTCGGTTTCGGCATCGGCTTGGGGTGCCGGAGGTCTGCTGGTATGAAGAAATCTTTAATTCCGATTCCATGTATTACGGCGGCAGCAATCTTGGCAACGGCCCTGGCGTGCAAGCCGAACCCATCCCCAATCATGGCCGACCCGCCTCCCTCCAACTGATCCTGCCGCCCTTGGCCACCATCATCCTCAAACCTCGCCGCGGATAAGACCAGCGTCCCCTAAGCTCCCCTGCCAGGTGCCTCGATTCGTAGGCCTGGTGGCTTTTGGCCAGGGAGGATTTTCCCTGGACATCTTTTCATTATCCGATCTGCCTATGAAACGGTTTATTGCTCTGCTGACGAATCTATTTCCGGTTTGGGTTTTGGCGGGCGGGGCGATGGCGTTGGTTCGGCCCAGTTGGTTTAGCTGGTTCACCGGGCCTTGGATTACCTGGGGCTTGGGGGTCATCATGCTCGGCATGGGCATTACCCTGAGCCTGGAAGATTTCAAGGCGGTCCTGCGAACCCCCTGGGCAGTGGGGGTCGGGTTTGTGGCTCAATACAGCATTATGCCGCTGCTAGGCTGGAGCCTGGCTCGGCTTTTTGAACTCCAGACGCCGCTAGCGGTTGGATTGATTTTGGTCTCTTGCTGTCCAGGCGGCACCGCCTCCAACGTGGTAACCTATCTGGCCGGGGCCAATGTCCCACTTTCCGTCCTGATGACCATGTGTTCCACCTTTGGGGCCATTGGGATGACTCCCCTGTTGACCGATTGGCTGGCGGGAGCCTATGTGCCGGTGCCTGCTTGGGAGATGTTTCTCAGTACCCTGCAAATTGTATTGGCCCCATTGGTTTTGGGCCTCAGCTTGCATCACCTTACCCCCCGACTGGTGAAACTGGTGTTGCCAATCGCACCGCTCATCTCCGTGGTGGTCATTGTGCTGATTTGTGCCAGCATTATTGGCACTAGTGCTGAGGAGCTGAAGCAATCTGGGATCAAGATCTTGCTGGCGGTACTATTGCTTCATGGAGGGGGATTTTTCTTGGGGTATGGGTTTGCCTGGCTGCTCAGATTTAGCCGCCGGGATTGCCGGACCATTTCTATCGAAGTGGGGATGCAGAATTCTGGCTTGGGGGCCACCCTGGCTAAAAGGCATTTCCCGCAAATGCCTTCAGCAGCTCTGCCGTGTGCGATCTCGGCTACTTGCCATTCGGTCTTAGGCAGCCTGCTTGCCGGCCTATGGCGATGGTTGCCGACCCCAGAGCCGACTTCCCCGCCGAATACCCTTTCTGTGCTTGGATCCACACCCTCTGCTTCCGGCAACGCAAGACCCTAGGGGGTCATTTTCTCATAACCGGCAGTCCAGGGATTGGATTGCCTCACCCAAAGAAGACCCGGCACACTAAGACGCAAAGAGTTAAACAGTTGGTCCAAGGATATGAGTGGACCTTCCCAGGCAGGCGGGAGTCCAGGCCGCTTTGAAGCTGCTACGTGTTTTTCCGGAAGCTCCCGACCGTGCCAAGGTAGCCTGTTCATGATAGCCTGGCTCCCTGCTTTCTGAGGGACGCCATGGATGGTCCTTCTCACCTTCAGCCTTTTCGGCCAGGGCAGAGCAGGGCCTTTGCCATTCCGTAGAAATATTCCTTTATCGAAAGATCGGCGATAGTTCATTCCAGGCGGTCCATAGGCCGGAGACCAACATCCCCAGAGCGGACAACCAAAGAAAGAGGTCCCACACCGGGCTAGGCCGAATCCGTTGGTCGCACCGGCGATACCGATAATACAACGTGGCACCGGCCAACATGGGCAACATGATCCCCTGCATTACCCCGCTTGCCAAGATCAGTTTTTCCGGACGCCGAAGGCACAAGCAAAATACCAAGGCCAGAGTAGGCAAAAATACACAGAAACCTTTCCGCCAGCGTCGGCGCGTCTCCGGCTTTCGAGCACCCAAACCGAATACCTTCACCGCATCTGTGGCCACCAAGGCATGGCTCGCATTAGCTACAAAAAAAGTGGAATACAACACCGCAAAAGCGCCGAACAGAAACACCCAGTGCGCCCAGCGGCCGAAGACTTTCACATATGGTTGGCTCAGGGCATAGACCATTTGGTTTCCTTCGGGGTCCAGACCTTCTGGGTAAAGGACCGCCGCTCCAAGGATATAAAAGGCCACTGTTGCAAATGTATATATTACCATGGATGTCAATGCATCCCACCGCATCACCCGCATCCAACCCCGAGCGCGATCGGCCCAAGCGGCCCCCGGCTGCCGAGGCCCCGTCCACCGTGCATACCCCTTCTCCAGACACCAGTACGGATACGCAATCAGTTCGTTGGCACCCACCCCAATAATGCCGAAGGTGGCCAGCGCAGTGGCTACCGCATTTTTCGGTTCGCTTCGCAAAAGGGCCATCAGCGAATGAGCCAGCTCCTCCCAACGCGGACTGCGCCCTTTGAATCCTTCGAGCAAATCGGTCCACCGGATCGCATACTCCGTCCGCTGCAACGCCACCACGCAAAAAATGGTCACCCCGGTAAATCCAGCAACCAAAAAAGCCGACACATTTTGCACCATCCCATATCGTCCAGCCACTAAAAGAACAATCGTCACTAAGGTAACTAACCCGGCCCACAGAAGATCATCCTGAGTGGGCCGATCCTGCCCCTTCGGACGGCCAAAGCCAATACGCTGTTCCAAATAACGCTGGATTCGCTCTCGGGCCGATTGACGAACCGCTCGGTCTTGGCTGGTTAAGGCCTGTTTTTCGGCCTCCGGCAACTGCTGTAAATGCTCCCAGGCAGCTTGGTCCCAAGCAATCTGCTCTTCTAAAAGACGCTTGAAATCGCCAGTAATCGGCAAGCTAATGGCCAAGGATTGGCCCACTCCATGCACAATCCCCCCCAACTGAGCTATGCTTACCGTAAACATCACCAGCCAATACCACAAAATCCACCGCGTCCCAAAAAGACGAGGCCCAGGCACTTCCTGCAATGCATCCATCGTAGCCTGCCCGGAAGAGATGGCATACCGACCAAATTCCACCTGCACAAACACTTTGATCACACAGCCGAGAATGATCAGCCAAAGCAAACTGAACCCAGCCTGCGCACCCGTTTTAGGGGTAAGAATCAATTCTCCAGACCCTACAATGGCAGCAGCGATAATCAGACCTGGCCCCAGACGGCCTAAAATCCCCAATATGTCCGTAGGCGGTGCCTCTATATCGGGCTGCGCTCCAGAAAGGGATGTCTTAGCTAGATTGCCAAGAGGCAGAGGAGCCGAAGGTTCCTTCATGCAAGGCCTTTCTCGATCTAACAGGGGGATAAGATTTCTTCTAAATAGGGGGCAAGAGAGGATAAACAATCTCACCTCTTGAGGGCCCACCCTTTGAGGCACCCTCTGTTCTCATCCGGAAGGATGTTTATGTTTTTAATTTTGAAAGATATTTAATTTGATCAATTTACTGATAATTAGTGGGATGCTCGGAAATTTCCAGGAAACAGAATGCTTTTCCCTTGGCTATGCCCTAGAGTTAAAGTGGAGCAGAGTGGGCGGTAATAGTAGGAGCGGGTGGCGTATTCGTATTTCCCCTGGGGCTGGCAGGAGGCAATTTTGTACCTCTAAATGGGGGTTTAAGAGAATCCGACAATGTCAGACGCTCTGACGAAAATCGAAGGAGAACCACTCCTGGTCGCCATCGCCCTGGGTGCACTGGCCACCGGCGGATATATCCTCCTATGCTTCCGGTATCGTCAAGGAGGCTTCAGCGTTTTGGATGCCAGTTTGGTTATCGCCATTTGGGCGATTGCTTCCGGACTGAGCTACCCCTGGGTCTGGAACCTCGCTCAGCAAACCAAAGCCACGGCCTTGCAACAAACCTTATATACCCTCCGCACGCAAATCCAGCGGTATCGAATGGAGCATGGAGGAAAATTCCCCGTTTTATTCGAAGGGCGGCTGCCCCAACTGACCGAACCGACCAATGCCCAAGGTGAGCCAGGGCCTGCAGGCCGAGATTATCCCTATGGCCCCTATCTGCCCGGGGGAATTCCCCCCAATCCCTATACCGGGATTAATACGGTTACTGCTACGCCTACCAATCCTCCGACGAAGCCCAGTGGGGTGGGCGGCTGGCTATATCATGAACCGACCGGCCAAATCTGGCCTGATCTACCTGGTCATTTCGAGTAAAAAACTTTTTCAAAATACCCCCCTAGCTGGTCTGGCGAATGTCCTTTTCGGGGGGTGCTGGTAGATTTTCTCGTTGGATGGGAAGAAGAAGGGGGAATTATTTCGGGCCCAGCTCGGCGTCGGCTTTAGCGTGCCTCCAGCCCGAGGTTTTTCAGCACCTGGAGATACCCAGGCGTTAAAGCCCGAATTTTTTGAGCGATCAGGGCTTTTTCGGAAGGGGTAGCGGTTGCTAATCGGCGCGCCCATTTACGGATTTTTTCCCTCCGATGGCGTCGGCGACGAAGTTCTTTCTTGCGTTCGCAAATACCCATTATTTCACTCCTTAACAAGAGCAAGTCGGAATCATTCCTTTTAACCTCCATCCACTTCAACCACATTTTACGAATCTAGCTCTATCTGGATAGAACCAAACACCTTGGTTCCTGAGATATGTATCTTGGGCAGTATTTACATCACAGTTCACAGGCCGGAATTCCGTCCAATTTGTGTATTTTGCGTATATTATTGGCTTCAATCATTCCAAAAACGCTAAAAATTATTCTCTTATCAGGAAAAAGCCCCTCAGTCAATCAGGACCCTTCCATTTTAAGCTCCTCGTACTATGCCAGCTAAAGAAATCCCCTGGGCACACATGGGCCGCTCAGAATGGCAAAAAGTTGGGAGGGGCCAATCCCGGATCACCGATGGAGAGGTATTCGGCTTGCTGTACAAGTTCAGAATGGCAAAAAGTTGGAAGGGGCTAATCCTGCCCGATTCGGGCCAGTTGCTACGGCCAAACGGCTCCAGGAGTTGCCCACCAAGATCCCCCAAAAATTCATCCAGATTTCACACAAAGCACGCGAAGAAAAAACTTTCATTTTCATTCCCTGGTCTTGTTCTCTTTGTGCTTTTTATATTGAGTTTTCTTTGCCCCGTTCTCTTTGTTTGGATGTGCTTTGCTAAGGGGGTTGGCCATTGATGCAGGCTCACCAGACTCCCTTACTCTCCGGGTCTTCTTGGTGGCTTGGTGTGAGAGATTTGGGCTTTTTGGTGTTGATTGTGCTTTTTGTATAAGACTTTTTGAGTGTTTCATCGGACCTGTTACAGGTTTCTCTCCGAAGAAGAGTGGAGTTTATTTAGGTTGAACTGATAGAACCCTTTTCCCCCGAGCTTGAGCAGGAGCATGGCCGTCCTTATTCGTACAGGTGGTCTTCCCTCAGTGTGCGTAGTATCTTTTGGACTTTTCTCCCCCCGATAGAGGGGAAGTTTCCGGATCAAAACCGCTCTTGCTTTGGCGAAAGTTTTTCGGTAGCTTCCCATGCTCTTTTTATAGAACCCGGAAGGGAATCTTAAAAATTGAGCTTGATCCCTCGAGCAGGAAAGGAAGGGGGGCATTTTTAAGGTTTTTTAAGGCGAGTCCTTATGTGCAGAAAAAAATGGGCAAATTGTTGGAAATGGGCAAGTTTATGGGGAACCCTCCTATGGGGCCTATCGACCGGCTGCGTGGGGGCCTTGACCACGGCTGCTTACCTGCTCCGGGGTACCGACGTACCAGCAGAATTTACCGGCCTGAAAGGCAAAAAGGTAGCCGTCGTCTGTCAGCCTATGGCAGCCATGCAGGTGCGCAGTAGCACCGCTGCTCGGGATTTAGCACGTCAGCTCAGTGCGCGTTTGCAACAGAATATCTCTCGCATTCAGGTCATTTCCTCTCAAAAAGTAGAAAATTGGATAGATCAAAACCAGTGGGAGGAGTTTCAGGATATCGGTAAAGCCCTGCAAGCCGATATAGTAGTGGGGGTGGAACTGGAAGAGTTTAATCTTTATCAAAGTCAAACCCTGTATCAGGGGCAGGCCAGCCTTACCGTCAAGGTCATCGACTGCACTGCGGGAGGAAAAGTCCTCTTTGAAAAAACCTTATCACAAATCCGCTATCCCCCGAATCACAGCATCCCCACCTGGGAGAAACCGGAGGCCCAATTCCGACGGGAGTTTATTGCCTATTTAGCCGACTTCATCGGCCGATATTTCTATGGCTATGACCCGTATCGGGATTTTGCTCAGGACGCTACGTTTTTGCAGTAATAAGCGGAGTCTCTCCACCAAAGCGCCAGGCCTCTGGGCATGGGCGGTTTCTTTTTAGCAAACAGGCGTAGAGATTTGGAAAAGATTCTCCCTGTGGTGGGGGGAGTGCCATCTAAGGTTCTCCCATCTCCATAAAGAACCGACCTCATCCCCTCTATAGAATTAACATTCACCCCTCTTTGGTGTGGTTCTTTACAACCTCCCTCTCCTTTTTTAGGATACAAGGGAGACTTTTTCTAGGTTAGGTCTTCCGGAGAGCGCCTTTTAGCTCCGAAATCCGGCTGCGCTGAGAGGTCTGGGAAGAAACAGTTTTGCTAGGTTTTTGGCTTTCCAGGCAAAGCGAATCCTAGGATACCGAGTGCCAACAGCTATGCAGACCCATCGAATTGGATTGATCGGGGCCGGGCAAATGGCCACGGCCTTAGCGTGTGGGTGGGTTCGGACTCAGTTGATGCGGCCAGCGGATATTTTGGCTTCGGATCCTTCCGAAGAGGCCCGCCATCGCTTCACCCAAGCCACCCAGGCGCGCACGACCGCTAATAATCAGGAGGTGGTCGAGCAGGCAGAGGTTCTGGTGTTGGCCGTAAAACCCCAGCAGATTGGGGGGGTTTTGGAGGAATTGCGAGCTCACCTGCAGCCTTCCCAATTGGTCATTTCGGTGGTAGCAGGGCTTCGTTTGGCCAAATTGCAGGAGGCTTTGAGGCCTGCCATTCGGCTGGTGCGGGTGATGCCGAATACCCCCTGTTTGGTCGGATGGGGGGTTTCCGCATATTGTTTGGGGCCTACGGCCACGGAACCTGATGGTCATCTGGTGGCGGAGCTTTTTGGCGCGGTGGGGAAGACCTACCACGTGCAAGAGGCTTGGATGGATGCGATCACTGGCCTTTCTGGATCTGGGCCCGCTTATGGGTTTGTGATTTTGGAGGCTTTGGCCGATGCAGGCGTGCGCTTAGGACTGCCACGCCAAGTAGCCTTGGGCTTAGCGGCTCATACGTTGTTAGGGGCCGCTCAGATGGTCATTACCACGGGCGAACATCCGGCTGTGCTAAAAGATCGGGTGGCCAGCCCCGGCGGGACCACAATTATGGGATTGTATGCGTTGGAACGAGGGGGGGTGCGAGCGGCTTTGATGGAGGCCGTCGAAGCAGCCGCCCGCCGCAGCGCAGAACTAGCACAACTTCTTTGATCCCCCAAAGCCAGGTAAAATCCCTGTGGAAGGAAAAAAACTAGCCAATTTCCGTCCAATGGATAAACTCAGTCGGGCAGTTCGGCCCTGGCAGGTGTTTTACCGGGACCAGTTCCCCCTGCTGGGCACTGCTTCCTTCGCTGAAAAGGTTGCAGGAGTTTCACACCGGGATCTCCAGCAAGCAGGAGAAGGGATTGGGCTGAAATATTCCAAAACCAGTGGAGGAAAAACAGGTTAGGAAAATTGGGCTGGGGCCGGGTATGGCCCGGCCTACGGGAATGGAAGCTCTGCAAAATCCTGAACATTATGTGAACTCTATGAACATTTGATCTTTTCCGTTGCCTATCGGTTCCCGTTGCTGGGCACTATATATTGAGTCTAATATTGACAGTACCACTATATGTTGGGGCTGTTGACGGAGGTTCCGGAATAGTGTAAAAATATCTCCTTTGAATTAGTCAGAGGTTCCTCATGAGTTTTGCCTGTATTTTGTTTTTTGGGAGACCCATGGCCTATGTCCATGTTTGAAGATACCCGCTATCAGTGGCGGGAGACCTATTTTGTGCTGTTTGATGCCCGGAATCGGCCTACTCTGGAGCAGGTGGAGAAGGCGTTGCAAGGGTTGAAATGTCGGTTGGTTTTCCGCAATCAGGAGGCAGATTCGCGCGGGCGATTTTCCTCGATGACGGTACTGTCGCCGGACGATTTTGCGGCTTTGGATATTTGCTATACTGGCGGCAAAGAAGTTACCGAAGAGGCGGAAGAACTTTTCCGGGAATTGGCCGGTCCGGATTGTTCCAAAGGAGATCGCGCCCGACTGGAAAAACTCCGTCGGGCCACCGGCCGGTTTGAGGTCCTTCATTTCGAGCAAATCCTGGACGAAGAAGAGGAAGAAGGATTGCTGGATCCGAGCACGTTATTAATGGTGTTGGAGGCATTGGCTAACTTGACCGATGGGATCGCCGTAGATCCTCAGTCCGGCACATTGGTCTGATGAGGTTTTTTATATCTCTTGCAAGCCTTTCCCGCGGAAGCCGACGAGGTTCCGCTTCCGCAAGAAGGTCGGGCAGCCTTTTGGCCGAGGGCTGGGCAGTTTGTTCAGGCCTTTTCTAATCCCCAGTAACAGATGCTTTTGCTTGGCCCAGGATTTTCGGTTGGAGTGGTTTCCAGAACGAGGGAGCCTGCGATGTTAGCAAAAGAGATTAAACCTGGGGCGATTGTGGTTTATCAGGATGCGCCTTGTTTGATTGAGGCGGTTTCGGTGCAGAGTCCGTCGGCCCGAGGGGCGCAGACATTGTATAAATATCGTGCTCGGAATCTGATCAGTCGGCAAAAGGTGGATATTACCCTCCGGGGCAGCGAATCTCTGGAAGAAGCCGACTTCTTGCGGCGCCCGGTCAAATACATCTATTCCGACGCTACCTATCATCACTTTTTGGACCAGACCGATTATAACGAGTATGCCCTGCCCCACGACGCCATTGCAGAGCAAATGCAATACGTGACCGAACAGATCGAAGGCATCCAAGCCCTGATTTTTAATGGCCAGTGTGTAAGCATTCAGGTGCCTTGGACGGTAACGCTGCGGATCGTGGAATGTGAGCCGGGCGTTCGGGGCAACTCCGCCACTTCTCGGAGCAAACCGGCCAAATTAGAAACTGGTCTTGTGGTCCAAGTGCCGGAATATCTTGAACCGGGCGAATGGATCAAGGTGGATACCCGCACCGGCCAGTATTTGTCGCGGGCATAGGCGGCCTGCACCTATTGGCATTCGAGCAGGGGACCCTATTTCGGGTCTTGCTAATACTTCAGCCGAATGAAGAAGCCGTCTGGTTGTTCCAAACCCTTTAGGTGTTCCTGCCCCGCAAGCGGCAGGCCATCCCAAATAGGCTCACACAAAAAACCGGACTGCTGCTTTGCAGGAATGCCTTAGTACACCATTCGATGGAACTCTACGATACTGGGAGGATTTGTTCGACGCGGCTGGTGGCATGTCCTTGATGGAATCGGGTCAACAGTTCCTCACCAGGTTGTAATTGGGCGGCATCTCGGACAAGCTGGCCATCTGCTCTGCGCCAGGTCATAGAATACCCTCGGGCCAAGACAGCCAGGGGGCTGAGCGAGGCCAGTTGGGCGGCCAGAAGCCGCAGGTTTTGCTCGACCGTTTCCCTCCGAGCGTGCATGGCCCGCACCAGGCGAGTTTGGTATTCGTCCACCTTTTGGGTTAAAGTAT
Source organism: uncultured Thermoguttaceae bacterium (assembly GCA_938042245.1). Lineage (GTDB taxonomy): Bacteria > Planctomycetota > Planctomycetia > Pirellulales > Thermoguttaceae > JANXAQ01. The sequence goes on along the minus strand of CALIRO010000045.1, from coordinate 178,486 downwards.
GCAAATGATCCCAAGGCCGGCGGAACAACCGGCTCCCAGCAATCGCCTCGCAGCGGGCTCGAACCGCACTCAGCCGGTGCCGGACACATGTCCCCAGACGCTTCTGCAAGCCTTGGAGCTGTTGAAGTAACTCTTCCTTACTCGGCGCTAGCACGGTAGCAGCATGCGTGGGAGTCAGGGCTCGCACATCGGCAGCCAGGTCAGCCAGCGTAACGTCGATCTCATGCCCCACACCAGTAACGACTGGAATTCGCGAAGCGACAATGGCTCGGACCAACACCTCTTCATTAAATGCCCACAGATCTTCCAGACTGCCTCCTCCTCGCGCCAGTACAATACATTCCGGCGGCTCCGGCAGACGATTGACTAACCGAATGGCTGCTGCAAGTTCCTCTGCCGCACCTTCGCCCTGCACTCGAGTGGGCACAATCCATAATCGGCCGCTCCACCATCGGTTCCGGAGCACTTCCAAGAAGTCTTGGATGGCGGCTCCCGTAAGACTGGTAATCAGAGCGATTCGGTGCACAAACCGGGGCAGGGCACGTTTCCGCTTCGGATCAAATAGACCTTCCTTGGCCAATTTCTCCCGTAATTCTCGAAGGGCCAATTCCAGAGCGCCCACCCCTTTAGGATATATTTGTTCAATAATCAACTGATAGACGCCCCTCGGCTCATAAACCTCGATCCGCCCCCGACAAATCACCTCCAGACCGTCCCGCAATGGGAACGGCAATCGACTGGCTAAGCTCCGCCAAATCACCGCCCGGATTTGGGCAGACTGGTCCTTTAGATCCATATAACAATGTCCAGGCAACGAGCGAGATACATTAGAAATCTCTCCTACCACCCAAACCAAAGGATATGCGCTTTCCAGTAAATCCTTGATTTCTGCCGTCAATTGGGAAACCGTCAAAATGGTTTGCGGCAAGAGAATATGGTCATTTGTTGCCATAAGCTCCCCTTTTTCTTGAAATAGGTCTCGGGCCTGCCCCAGGAAAGTGCGCTTTCTTTTACGGCGCCGCTGCTAGCGACTGTCCGAGGAGGGAAAGGTTCTTTTCCCTTTTGCAAAAAGTAACACTTCTTCCGAGGGAAGAAATTGCCTCTTCCCTCGTAGGAGAGGCCGGCCAAGTACGGGCGGCAAACTCCGGAGGCCTCAAGGCCGCCTTGTTTGCGACATTTTCCCTCCGGAGGTGGACGGCACACCCGTCCCGGCCTCCGATACGAGTCGGAGTGGAACTGGACCTGCTCAGGTTGTGGAAAAAATCGGCCTCCCCCCTCTAACCCTCTTGTCGCTCACTAAGCACTTAGAAAAATAAACTCTCTCCATGGCGCGGAAGCGTTCCTACGAAAATATTTCAAATATCTTTACCCATCTTCCAGGATATCCTGCGGGGTTCTGTAAAGTTTAGGTTCTGTTGAAAGGTGCCGCGGGATCGATGAAGATGGCCTCTAAGGAAGCCGGTTTTTTGGGGGGTGGTGGGTTTTGGGTCACAGCCGGAAAAGGTTTTAACGAACCCAAAAGTTTACTCTTTCCAAGAAAATCGCAAAAACCTTTTTGGTTATTCTATCAAAAAGGATATAATTGCTGGGAGGGGATATGGATTTTGATTTTCGGTAGAATATTTTTATAGAAACGATCTCCGGAAAGTTTGTATTTTCGTGCCAAGGAGTAGAGAAAATGGTCAACCTTGCAACGGCGTTGCGAGAAGCGATTCGTCGGATTGCTCGGCGTGAAGTGCTTGCGGAAACGAGCAAGGCGAAGCGCTCCTTAGCTCAGTATCGGCGGGAAATTGCCAGATTGAAGCGTCAACTTCAAGAGGCGGAAAAGCGGTTGAGCGTGGTGGAAAGTTCGGCCCGTTTGCTGGCAAGCGAAACACAGGAACAAATGGAACTGGCTCCGGAGCTGAAGATACGGTTTTCTCCACGTTGGGTTCGTGCCCAACGCCGCCGGTTAGGGCTGTCGGCCACGGATTACGGCAAGCTATTAGGAGTATCGCGCCTTACCGTGTATCATTGGGAAAAGGGGATCAGTCGGCCCCGACCTGCCCTGTTGGAGGCATTGGCCGCTTTGCGGAAGATCGGCCGCCGCGAAGCCCGCCAGCGATTGGCTCAGTTGGAAGCCGGCCAGAACAGTTCCGCTAGCCGCGCTTCGAATGCTTCTGCTCCCAACCAGCGGAAGCAGGCAAACAACTAATCCTCCCACGTGCATCTATGGACCAATAATCACACTTCCGGCCGATGGTGTCCTATGGCATTTCTGCAAAAGCCGGAATCCAATTTTTGTGGTAGTTGATTTGGTCTGGACTGCCGCTTGTGCGGCAGTGAGAGGGTAAGGCTTTTCTCGGCTCCATCAGGCAGCTTCTTCATTCGGCGAAAGTGTTTGCCTTTTTCCATACCGCTGGGAGGCGGGGCGCATTGTTTCCAGCACGTGCAGCCAGTCGATCTTCCATCGCCAACCAACGTGCTACAAGATCGATACGAACTCCGGCTGCACCAAGCAGGGGATGATCCCAGCCTGGTAGCCTCGCTGGAGCAATAGCTCCAGGGCCTGTCGGCCTTGCTCGCCTAGGTGCAGCGTCCAATGGTTGACGTACATCCCGACGAATTGGTTAGTCATGGCGGGGCCTAATCCCCGCGCAAACGACAACGCATACTGCAATGCTTCTTCCCGGTGCTCCAGTCCGTACCGGATACTTTCCTCCAGCAGCCGAGTTATCTCATAAGCTGTTTCTGCTGGCAGATCCTTTCGCACGCCGTTTACCCCCAAAGGCAATGGTCCGCCGGTTTCGGCCTGCCACCATCGGCCCAGATCGACGATCAGGTGCAACTTTTGGTGTGCGTAGGTAAGCTGTGCTTCATGGATGAGCAAGCCCGCCTGAACTGGCTGTCCGTTGTAGGCGCCCTCTTGTACCGCCGAGATGATTTTGTCGAAAGGCACTCGCACCGGATGAAACTCTCGGCCCATCCAGAGGCATAAGACCAAGTAGGCGGTGGTCATTGTGCCAGGCACGGCGATCCATGCTCGCCGAAGCTCTTGCGCTGAGAGAGGCTCTTTAGCCACCACCACAGGTCCGTAGCCATCCCCCACACTAGCCCCACATGGACATAACAAATACCGATCCGCCACATAAGCATAGGCATGGACGCTGAGGGCCGTGAGTTCCAGTCGGCCTTCCAACGCCCACTGGTTTAGGGTTTCGATGTCGGCCAGTTGATGCTGGAATTGATAGGCTCCGGTGGCAATCCGCCCTTGCGCCAACGCATAAAACATAAACGCATCGTCGGCATCCGGACTATGGCCCACACGAATCACTTTTGGCAAAAGCGTATCCATAAGAGGCTTGAAGGACTATCACGAAACAAGCAAGCTACCTGGCAATAGGATCGGCCAGCGATCCAACGGAGCCGGCTGCCCCTACCGGTTGCTTCACCTCAGACACTCGATTATGCCTGCACCGAAAAAGACCAGGAAGTTTCCGGAAGGTTGGCGGAACCGGCCTCGTTGGCTGAGGCCACTGGCCCAGGGCCATTGAGCTTCTGGCAAAGCATCTGCCAAGTCTGGTGTTCCATTTTGAGGATTTTTAGGGCTTCGTCAAGGGCTTGGCCGTTTCGTTGGAGGTTGGCGTCTCGGAGACGACGCAGCACAAAACCATATAGTCCCGCCAATTGGTGGGCTAATTTGCCGGCTTGGAGGTTTAGACCAGCCAAGATCTGCGCCACACATTCCTGGGCTTGGACGAGGGCTTCACAGGCCAGACCGCGGTCGTCCTCGTTCCAGGTGGCTTGGGCCTTTTGGACCGCCCGAATCGCCGCCTCCAGGAGCATCAGTTGCAGTTTCTGCGGCGGCGCCGTCAATACCTCCATGGTAAAATATTCATCATGCACCGAACTCTCCATCTCTCAGCCCTTTCCCTCCGACAATAAATGCTCGAAATGTTTAAGTCCCGGAATCCTTCCCCGAATCCCCCAGAAACTGTGGGCTTTTCGTGCTTGGGCTTTGGACCTTAGAAAGCTCTCTTCTAGGGTGCTGCCTCCGCTAGATGCCGCCAGAGGCAATGTCAGTCCTCTTATAGTAAGGGACCATCCGATGGTTTTTAACGAATGCCGGTTCCGGCCATATTTCCCGAAGGCGCCAACTTCTCCACCCTCCGAAACACCCTTTCAACCCCTAAAGCAAACGGAAAAGGCTACGGAGCACCCGAAATGCGAAGGAAATGCTTCGGGGCCGAAACCGGGCGTAGCCCTAGCGTCGATTCCTTTGATACTGTTGGGTAATCCAGGCGATGGATTCCAAGGCGGTCAGGCTATCCTGGATTTTGGCCACGGCCAGTTCCATCTTGTAAAACTGGTTCAGGAGCCGAGTACGCTCTTTTTCCAATATGGCATTCATATGTTCAATACGTTGCAAGTTAGCCTTGATTTTTCCATCCAGGGCTTCGAGGCGTCGGGATATTGTGGAATTTTGTTCTCCACCCAATTGTTCGATCAGGTCTTGAAGCCGATTGGCCATGCCTGTGCTTGGCGCAGCAAAAAAGTTTTCGACCTCCTGAGGATCTTCGGTATAAGCGGCTTTAAATTTTTCTTCGTCCCACTGGAGTTTCCCCTTGTCGGTCCATGTTATCCCTAAGGAAGCCAAAGATTGGAATCGGCTGCTGCCGGTAAACCGCCCGCTCAGCAAAGCACTCAGGCTTGTTTCAAATCGCAGCGCCGTGGAATCCCCCGTTAAAATCGACCCCTTGCCGGTGGTCGTATCATACTTGGTATAATCTTCCCATTGGTCACGAAATTTGTTGTAGTTTTCGACAAAGGTTTTCAGACTGGCCAACACGACCGCATCCGAACGGCTCACCTGCACCGTAACCGTCGTTCCGGTTGCCTGTTTGATCTCGAGCGAAACCCCGTCGATCAGGTTGCTAAAGGTGTTCGACGAGGAGCTAATGATCATGGCCGAGGCAGCCGATGCCGCCGGTCCATATACCAGTTGGGCATCCTGGGCGCGGCTGGTTTCTTGAAAGGAAATGCCCAAACCCGCCGTATCTACCACCAAGGCCCCGACTTTTCCAGATCGCTGGCTCACCAAAGCCAAATGCCACGGCCAAAGCGAACCGTCATTCAGCACCGACGCCTTAACACCAGCTCCTAATGCATTAATCTTATCCTGCAAAGTTTGGAGGGTGTCTGTGCTAGCCAGTGGGATCCGGTAAGTCATGGAACCGTCGATCACCTGGTAAGTTTGTCCTTGCTCAACTACCGTTTTCGCGGATCGGAGCAGTCCCAAGTCTTTGGCTGTGGTGCTGCCGGCTTCGGTAACTGTTAGCTTTCCTGAACCGCCCGCAGTGTCTCGCAGCAGGATTCCATCCCCGGTAGAATTGATTTCTGCGCGCACTCGCAGCGCCGTGCTATTGATGGCCCGAAGTACATCGCCGATGGTGCGAATGCTGTCGGACCGAAGGTCGATGGTTGCTTTTCGGCCAGAACTGTCCTGAATATAAAACCGTCCCTTGGCAACGCCTGCCCCGCCGTTCAAGCTGCTCAGCAGGGTATTTTCGCTTATAATCCGTAGATGTAAATCGCCGCTATCTACGGAGTTTACTGCCGCATGGATGGCAATTTGAAGTTTATCGGCGGTGTGAGTCTGGTCGCCGTTGGCTACGATCAGGTTGCTGGTGGTGGAACCGGATGTGTCGATCAGTTCAATCCCATTTTTGGCTCGATTAACCCGGGCTAGGATGGATACCGAAGAGCTGTTAATCGCTTCTACAACGTCTTCTAAGGTTTCGGCATTGCTCAGATCCACGAGATCGGTATTGCCTGCCCGGTCGGTCAAAGACAAGAGCCCTAATTGGCCCAGGCCGCTGCCACCGTTTAGACTCCGCAGGCTTACCGTGCGCAGACCGCTCAAGATCCGCCGCCCCGTGATCACTCCATCGACTGCCTCTGTGTCTAGGCCCAAATCGGCCAAGGTCTTTGATCCGTAAAGGGCTGTGAGCGTGAAGGTGCCCGTCCCTGTGGTTAAATCGGTCAGGACCAGGCGTCGGCCATCGGAGCCGATTTCCGCTTGGATTTTTCCGTTCGATTGCTCCTCGATTTGTTGAAGGATTTCCCCTAGGGTAACCTCTCGGGTTCCGGAGGAGGCGAAATTGATCTGCCCCCGGGAGCCGTCCCGAAGCGTGTAAGAAATCTCCGGCAACGAGGTGCTCACAGAGATGCCGGCCCCGTCGTTGAGAACATTCAGGTCCATGTTTTCAAACAGCCGGAGGATGTCCTCTCCTTCGGCAGAATTTTGGGCCACATTAATGCCAGCCAGTCCGAGCGATTGGGCAGTTGTGCCGCCGGCCACTTCCAAAACTTTGAGATTGGAGAGGGTCTGGCCCGTCTGGTCTTGCAGGCGGATTCGGCCATCCCGCACCGTGGCCAGCACATTGACCGTGGGATTGTTATTGATGGCATCCAGCACATCGTCGATGGTCTGAGCGGTGGATAGCTCGATGTCGGCCCAGGCGCCGCTGCGATCGACGATGCGGATTTTGCCCCGCTGGATCCCTTGGCCGCCGTTGACCAGACTAAGCGAAAGCCCCCGCTGGACGTGGTCGCCGAACCGGATGGTCATGGTCCCGGAAAGTCCCAGGGCCTCCTGTGCCGAGCGAAACCCGTTGCTGAGCAGCTTATGGTTTTGAGCCATTCGGATAGGGGTTAGCTCATACTGGCCCAAAGGGGGATTGCCGGTTTTTGTGGCGGCCAATATATCCGAGTTACTGGAGCTCACCTGACGCTGTTGGAAGGTATCGGTTTTGGCTAGGGTTGCCACGGGCATTTTGATCGCATAGAGCAGGCCGGCCAAGGTGCCTAGGGCGGTCTGTTGGTCCTGAAGGGTTTTATTTCGCTGTTCAAGGAGAGTTTTGGGCCGGGCAGAAATTTCCATGAGCTTATCGACCAGCTCTTGGATATTGATACCAGTAATCAGCCCGACTGTGGTTCGGATGGTACCCATAAGGGGGTTCCCACGTTTTTAATGAGAAGAGTCTTTTGCCTCTAATCTAAAATTAAATCGTCTTGGAAAAGGGAGTTGGGTGAAATTTCCTTGGGAGGTGGGGTAGAAAAACTAAAAAAGATGGAAAATATACGTCGTTTATAGAATATAGATAAAATAACAAAAATAAGTAATTTAAGTAGTTTTTTAAAACTTCGTTATAGTTTACTTGTTAGATACCACTCTCCCAACCGATACCATTAAAGATTCCCCCTTATCGGGCTGCCCACCCCCGATTCCCTGGCAACTAACTCTTCCAGTGGGTTCAAGTGGTCTTAGCTAACCGGTTCCTTTAGCTGAGTTGGGAAAGTTGCGGGCATGGAGGATTGCCCAGGCCAATCCGAAGCAAGGGTTTTGGCGAGTCGATGTCCTGCCTGTGCCTATGGGGTGGCCGTGCCGTTTTGGGATGCGGGCAGCCAACCCCTAGCTACCCTGGCATTTCCCCAGTCGGCCGAAGAAGCACGGAGTTTGCCCCGGTACCGGCTGCGTTTTGTCCGCTGCGTGGATTGCGGCCATGTGTATAACACGGAGTTCGACTATAGCCAGGTCCCCTATAGCAAACATCCCAATCGGATGTTTAATCGGGGGCCTTTATGGCGGAAGCATTTGGAACATGTGGAGAAGCTGCTCTTATCGGTCCTCCCGAACCGGCCCACGGTAGTGGAGATAGGTTGTGGGGATGGGCATTTGTTGAACCGATTAGCGTCTGCCCGGCCAGGGGGCCGATACATCGGCTTTGATCCCAATGCTGCCATCCAGACGGATCAGGGCCGGATCGAAGCCCGGGTGGAGCTTTTTGTGCCTCATCGGCACTTGCCCGAGTGCCGACCTCATCTAGTCATCGCCCGCCATGTTTTAGAACACTTGGTTGATCCGCTTCAATTCTTGCAGGAGCTTGCCTGGGCGGTAAGTTGGTACGGATGGGAGACTCGGCTTTTTGTAGAAGTGCCCTGCATTGATCTGGCCCTCCAGACCGGCCGCACCACTGACTTTTTCTATGAGCATAATTCCCACTTTACCAGTTTGTCGTTGCGCCGGATGTTAGAACGAGCGGGTGTGGGCATAGAACTTCTGGAAAAGGGCTATGGCGAAGAGGTGGTCTATGCCCTGGCAGTGCTGCCAGTGCAGGAGCACCAGGTTCGATTGTCCGAGGAGGCATTGGTTTTTGGTCAGCAAGCGGAAGCCCGTCGGCAGGCATTAGCCCGGCAATTGGAAGCCTTAGCAGAAAGCGGGCTCCGGATAGCCATCTGGGGGGGTACCGGCAAAGCCGCCGCTCTGATCAACCAGTGCGGCTTGGATGCGAAGCGGTTTCCTCTGGTCGTGGATTCTGACGTTCAAAAAGCAGGCACTTATGTGCCCGGTACGGGGCAATTGATCCGGTTCCGAGACTATCTGCGGGAGCATCCGGTGGATGTGATTTTGATTGCTCCTCAGTGGCGGGCTGCCGACATCGTCTTGGAAATCCAGCAGCATGGCATCCGGTGTCAAAAGGTGCTGATTGAATACCAAGGCCGATTAGTGGACTACTTTTCTGATGATCATCCGTATCTACCCGAGGGTTTCGGTTCTTTAGAGCAAAAAGACTTGCCATCCGAACGGGCCCCCCACTTGCCTATTCCAGCACCAAACTTTTTGCACCAAGGGATGGTGGAGTGGCCGCCATTGCCAGTGGAACACCCCCGCCTTTAAGACACCACTCCGCCAAACAGCCCCTCAGCGATTTGCCTGGAAAAAAAACCTCCCCACATCTCCTCCTTATGCAACCAGCAGGACTCGGGAGAGCAATGGCGTTGCTGCGAAACTGGGGGCGCGCCTCCAGCAATGCCCTCCCCGTGCAAGGAGCCGACGGGCGGTAATGTCATCCCTCCGAAAGCAGGAAGCAATCCAGTATAATGGATTCTTGCCCAAGCGGAGATTCAGGTAGTTTTATCCTTTCTGGAGGCAGGGATCCAGAGGTTTCCTCTCCCCTTTGTGGGAGAGGGTGAGGCTGAGGGGGATTTTGGCGGAGAAGGCATCCGCCCACTTAGCAGTTGCGGGCGGCACGCCTGGGCTGCTAGGGCCTTTCCAAACATACTTTGAAATTGGTTTCTGAGACTTGTGCCGAAAAAATCCTCTGTCGCTCCATTAGGCAAAGCGATGGACCATTTATTAGATTGGTTTCCGGATCGGTTGGAAAGTTGGTTGGGCGAGCGGCGGCAGCCAGCTTATCGGGCTGGACAGATCCGCCAGTGGATCCTGCGCCGTCGGGTGGATCAGTTTGAGCAGATGACCGATCTGCCCAAGCAGTTGCGATCTCAATTGGCTGACCAGTTCTTTATCTGGTCCAGCCGACTGCTTAGCCGCCAACAAGCTGATGATGGCACCGAAAAACTTTTGCTGGAACTGGCGGATAGGGAACGGATCGAATGCGTGCTTTTGCGGGACGATCGGCATCATCGGACCGCCTGCATCAGCACCCAGGTGGGCTGCGGCATGGGCTGTAGGTTTTGTGCTAGTGGGCTGGGGGGCCTGGTGCGGAATCTGAGTACCGGAGAGCTTCTAGAGCAGTTGTTGCATCTGGATCGGCTTTTACCGGCCGGCGAGCGGCTGACACATATTGTGGTCATGGGAATGGGGGAACCGTTGGCGAATCTAGATCATCTGCTCGCTGCGTTAGCGGTGGCGACGGATTCTCAGGGGCTGGGCATCGGGGCCCGGCGGGTCACCATTTCTACGGTGGGTTTACCGGCTGGCATCGTGCGATTGGCGGAGGCAGGGGTGCAGTATCATTTAGCCATTTCGCTCCATGCGCCGGATGATGCCCTTCGGAACCAGTTGGTACCGGCTAATCGGAGCGTAGGGATCAAGGCCATCTTGGAGGCGGCCGACCACTATTTCCAAACGACGGGGCGTCGGATTACGTATGAATATGTGCTGATCGAGGGGGTCAACGACCAGCCTTGCCACGCCCGAGCCTTGGCCGCCCTTTTGCGAGGCCGAAAGGCGCTGGTCAATCTAATCCCTCTGAATCCGGTGCCCGAATTGCCCTATCGAACACCTGCTTGGGCGCAGGTGGAGCGATTTGTACAACTGCTCCAAACAGGCGGAATTAATGTCCATGTGCGGTATCGGAAGGGAGACCAAATTGAGGCGGCCTGCGGTCAGCTACGACGGCGGACCATGGAGACCGTTTCGTTCGGCCGGGAAGGACCCAAAGACTCTGGGGAGCCGATTCCTACCAGCCATAGACAGATGGCTTGCGGAACAGAAAAGCACACGCCAGGCAGAACGGTTCAACTGTCTGGTCAGGAGGCAGAAGGTGGCAGCTCCGGACGAAACCGTTTCACCAGCGTTACCTGATTCCCCTTTTCATTGTACTGGACGTGATCCATGAAAGTCTTCATGAGCAGGATACCTCGGCCGCTGCATTTTTCCAAGTTCGCTGGATCCAAGGGATCGGGCAATGTACGGGGATTAAAGCCGGGGCCTTCGTCGGTAATGACAAACCGCGCTTCCTCGGCGGTAATGGTAACTTCCAGAGAGACTTTCCGGAAACAATACGGTGGGCTGGCTCGCCGCTCGGCCAACAAACTGTCAAAGGCCCGATCTTCCAGGTCCTTTAGCTGGGAACTTAATTCCAGGTTCCCATGGATAATGGCATTAGAAAGGGCTTCTTCGACCGCCAGGCCGATCCGCATCCGCTCCGATGCATCCAAAACGCCCATCTGGGCCAAGGTCTCTTCCAGATAACTGATCAGCGGCCCAATCAAGCTCAGATCGTTCTCCAACAGAAACAAGCAGCTCGTTTCTGTAATGCAGCCGAGCAGTTGGGGCTGAAAGCCCTCTCTGCCAGCGGCGGCAAGGACTTGGGAAATCGTTTGCCAAAGTCGGTTGGGAAGGAGTTGCTTGGGCAGATAACTGACTGCCCCCCGACGCAAGGCCTCGGCAGTGGCTTGTCCACTGTGGCCAGAAGTCAGCAAGATCACCGGCACCGCAGGAAACCGACGGTGAATCTCTTCAACCAGTTGCAGCCCATCCATACCCAGCTCACCGAAATCGGCCATGACAAGATCCACTCTGGATTGGGCCAGCTTCTCCAACGCTTCCTCGCCTCTAGAGGCATATTCCCATCGGAACTCCGGATCCGTAGCGAGCAGGCCGGCAATATACTGACGATCTGCTCCTGAGGGGTCCACCAGCAGGATCTTGGGCATTGGAAGAACCTTCGGCTCTAGAGGGCCCCCAACCAATTTGCCATGGCTCGCAGCACCAACCTATTGCCCGCCTACCAGTCGGCAAGGGATGGCGGAGAGCTTGAACTCGCTTAGGGAATCTCAAACCGCTTTTTAAGTTCCTGGAGCAATTGGTGGAGGGCCTTTTCTAATTGTTGCATGGCTTGGCTGGAGGGGAAAGAGCCGGCTTGGGCCAACTGCTCGATAGCCCAGGCCTGTTGATATACAGGCGTGGAACCTAAAAGCAGAACCGAACCTTTCAGGCTATGGGCGGCCAGGCGGAGTCGGCTAAGATCCTGTTGAGCTATGGCTTGCTGGAGAGCTTGAAGGAATCGGGGGGCTTCTTCCAGCAACGTTTCCACCAAAGTTCGAAGGAAGGCTTCATCCCCCCGAACGGCCTGCAATGCCGCCTGCCAATCGACCGTCTGCCCGAAAGACTCCGCAGAGGGGGCCTCTGGCTCTGCCTGGCACTGCGCCGAAGGCTCTGCCAGGGAGGGGAGTTCGCTCAATACCTGGCAGATCCCCTGGAACAGTTGCCGAGCGCGTAACGGTTTGCTGATGTAATGATCCATTCCGTAAGCTTGGAGTTTGGCCAGTTCTTCGGAAAGTTCATGAGCGGTGAGGGCGATAATAGGCAGATGTCCACCATGCTGCTTTTCCCACTGACGAATCGCCCTGGCTGCCTCCCATCCGTCCATCTCCGGCATCTCCAGATCCATAAGTACCAGATCGAACGGCTCAGCCTGCACCGCAGCAAGCGCTTCCCGACCTGTGCGAGCGAGGCGAACTTGATGTCCATACCGCTCCAATAATCCCACAGCTAATTGCTGTCCTATCGGACTATCCTCGGCCACTAGAATCCGAAGCGGCCGGACCGGCAGAGCCGCTGAGGAAGCTAGTGTCGGCCCGGCCGGAAATGGTGCCACCCTAACCCCCACTGCCCACAACAACACCTCCAACAATGCGGAGGGGCTGAAGGGTTTTATCAACATAGCTTCCTGGGAGGGATGCGGGGTCCAGGCAGCCGGGGGCGGGCATCCGGCCGGGATCATCCAAATAACCCGTCCGCCGCCTGCCAACCAGGGCGTCAACATTTCGGCCATGGCCAACCGCTCCGCCTCGGCCCCCAGAGTCCCACACAGAAGCCCATCCAGCCGGGCCCCAGCCCCAGCGGTTTGCCAATACGTCTTGGCTTCCGCCAGATTGCCTACACAAATCGGCTCCATGCCCCAACTGCGCAAAATCTCTTCAAGATGCTGTCGTTGCAGGGGGTGAGGCTCTACCACCAAGAAGCGTCGATTGTGCAAGGGGCCGAGTTGCTCCTGAGTCGGCCAAGGTTCTGCTTGCTCTGGCAAAGCGAACCAAGCGGTAAACTGGAAGCAACTTCCTTGTCCTGGTTGACTTTCGGCCCAGATACGGCCCTGCATCAAGCTGACCAAACGGGAACAAATCGCTAATCCCAAACCGCTCCCCCCATATTTCCGGGCAGTGGATTTTTCTGCCTGCTCGAACATCTCGAAGATGCGGTCCAACTTTTCCGGAGGGATGCCGATGCCGGTGTCCCGCACCTGGAAATGCAGTTCTACCCGCTCCCTCTGCTGATCTCGGCAGTGGACTTGGAGGCTAACCTCCCCGGCGTCGGTGAACTTAATCGCATTGGCCACCAAATTGCCCAAGATCTGTCGGAGCCGCAGCGGATCGCCCAGGAGCATCTCCGGCACATCCGGCCGGATATACCAGACTAGTTGAAGCCCTTTGCCGTGCGCCAAAAAAGCTAGACTCTTCAGCGTCTGGCCCACTAACTCCCGCAATCGGAAGGGAATCTGTTCCAATTCCAGCCGGGCGGCTTCCATCTTGCAAAGATCTAACAGATCATTCAACACCAGCAAAAGGTTTTCACCTGCATCTCGGATCATTTCCAGATAAGCCCGCTGGGACGGCTCCAAAGGCCCTTCGAGCACCAGTTCTGCTAATCCCAAAAGGCCATGCAGGGGGGTGCGGAGTTCATGGCTGATATTGGCCAGGAATTGACTTTTGGCCTGACTGGCAGTTTCGGCGGCTTCTTTGGCTGCTTTGAGGGCCTCGGAGGCGAATTTTTGTTGAGTAATATCTCGGCTGATTCCATAGGTACCGATGATGTGGCCTTCCGCATCTCGCAGCGGCAGTTTGGTCGTCAGCACCCAACTGATACGGCCGTCCGGCCAAGTTTCTTTTTCTTCTTTATGAAGGATGGGTCGGCCGGTAGCTAGAATATACTGTTCATCGTGAAGGGCTTCTTCAGCATGTTCTGGGCTGAAGAAATCGAAATCGGTTTTGCCTTCCGCTTCGGCCGGATGGGTCAGGCCCAGATACCGAGCCATGGCTCGATTGATCCGAAGGAAGCGACTCTGCCGATCCTTGAAGTAGATATTATCGGGTAGGTAATCCATCAGGGTATGTAACAGGGCCCGTTCTTTTTCCACGGCAAGCTCTGCGCGGCGGCGTTCGGTAACATCCCAAAAGATCGCTTGGATTTCGGTGATTTGGCCAGCCGCATCCCGAACAGGAAATTTCATCACCTGTACGTATCTTCTCTCCCCCTCCTGAACGTTTTCCTCCACCGTTTCGAAAAATTGTCCCGTCTCCATCACCCACTGATCATCCCTCCGATATTTTTCCGCCAAATCCGCCGGATAAAAATCAAAATCCGTTTTCCCCAAGATCTCTTCCACCGGCCGCTTCAGCAACCGACAAAATGCTTGGTTAGCAAACGTAAACCGCCCTTCTCGGTTCTTGCGTAAAATCGGCACCGGCAGCCCCTCGACCAGCGACCAGTATAGCGCCTGCGAATCCCGCAGCGATTGTTCCCGCAGTTGCAGATCCTCTTGGGCCTTCTCCAACTGGCTGGTGCGCCGTTGCACCAACGCCTGCACTTGAGTATGCCGAGAAAACAACATATTTACATAAGATACCAGGAGACAAACTGCCATCAGTCCCCCTGCTAGTACCAGTTCCGGCATCAGACTAGCGCGCTGGGATAAAAAGGCCTTGGTGGGCCTACCGTAGAATCGCCACCGCTGCCCGAACAGCTCCATCGGCCAAGAGTCATAAAGGCCGCTCACCACCGCCGGCCCACTCAGAGGTCGAGCGGGTTCTTGATTCCTGGCCCCAGGCCAGTAGCAAATCAATCGCCCCGACTGCTCCGGCGGGCCTTCATACCAATAAATGTCGATCCCCTCCCCAGGCAGGTTCCTTAACGCCTGTTCGAGCAACACCTGCGGTTCCGAGATGCCAAAGACTACTCCTTCCGATGTGCTGGAAGGAGATAAGCCAGTTGGATCGGTTGGGCGGGACGGCGGTCTTGCCGACTGCCTTTCTTCTCTTCCAGAAGCATCCGCTGGATGGCGGCGAGAGGTGGCACGGCTCACAGAGATCCCCATGAAAAACCCCCACCGAGAAGTACCTCCTGCAGGCTGGAGCAGCACTTGCCCAATGGCCGCCTCCTTACCGGCCGAAAGCTCCCGGAGGACCCCCTCCACACCTTCCAGCCGGGCTAATTCCCTTCCGCCTTTTAAAAAAGCCTCTCCCGATGGGTCCCAGGGAGAAACCTCTAAGTAGTGAATCTTCAGTCTGGGTCCCCCGGCCCCAGAAGCTGGCAATTTCGGCGGAGTCGGAGCAGAACCGCTCCCGCCAGCATCGGCATCTGCGGTCCCTGCCGAAGAAGCCGACGAACCCGGCGCCGGCCAGACATCCTGCTTAGTGGTTCGGGCGGAACTAGCTGCGCTGGGTTGCCCAGGAAGATCTCCAGTCGGCCCAGCCCATCCTACCTCATGCAGACAGGGATGCTTGGCTAGGAGCGGGCGGACGAACGTCCGGAACTCTTCCGGTTCCACATATTGGGAACCTCGGAAAAAGCCAGCCACCGCTTCGACCGTCTCAAAGGTCCTCCGAATATGGGTTTCTATCGTATGGAACTGCTGCTGCACCTGAAGGCGGAAGTCCGCTTCCCGTCGGCTTTGTTCCCACAGCGTCAGCGCATGATACAAGCCTAGACATCCGACGATCCCACCCAGGGCAATCCCCCCCAAGATCGCCCGCCGGGACCAGACCGAATCCTGCCATTTAGCCGGCGACATACTGTCGCTTTCTAGCTGCCCTTGCTGGCCCATGAAGATCGATCGCCTTTGCTACTCCTGTGCCTCTACTGGGGTAAAAGCCCTTAACGGTACTTTATGTGTTTATGAAAATAACTACGGTTAATAGGAGCCGTTTCCCTGAGTAACAAAAGTTTCACGAAAACTAACCCCATTATGCCTTCATGAAAAAGAAAATAACACCTTTTAACCCGAAAGGGGGAATTAATTAAGTGCCCTTTTCGGTTTCCGCGAACCTTGATCTTCTGCCTAAAGAACCTAACCACGCATAAAATGGGCACAAAAAATCAGGGCTATTTCCTTCTTTCCTTTAGGTTCAGTATAGTGGATTATCACGGATTTTCAAACTGTAAGAAATGAAGAGGGAAAGAGGTTCTCCCAGAGCTTTCGGGTTTTCCTTTAAAAACATTGGAAAGCGGATGGATACCCGACAGTTGCATCCGGTGGAGGGGCGTTTGAGCGAGCTTTGGCCGCCGGAAGAGTGGCTTTCCAAAGGGGTGGTCATTGGTCTTTCGGGGGGGCCGGATAGTGTGGCTCTGTTCCGGGCTATGCTGGCCCTTTGCCCAGAAAAAGCCCGTTCCAGGGGGGCAATCCTGGTAGGCCATTTTAACCATCGGCTCCGAGGCCAGGCAGCGGACGAAGATGCCCAATGGGTCCAAACCCTCTGCCAGCGGTGGGGGGTGGTTTGCCATGTGGGAACCCCTCCTTCGAAGGATGGACTGATAACCCCCACAGGCCACCCTTCGGAAGCCCTCGCCCGAAAAGCCCGCTATCATTTCCTCCGCCAATTGGCCGAGCAGCATGGACTGCGTTATGTGGCTACCGCCCATACGGCTGATGATCAGGTGGAAACCATCCTCCATCGGATCCTTCGGGGCACTGGCATTGCTGGGTTGGCCGGTATGAGCCGAGCTAGGCCATTAAGCCCCGCTGTAGCGGTCATCCGTCCCTTGTTGTCCTTTACCCGGCAGGAACTTCGACAATATCTGGCGGATTTGGGTCAAGACTATCGCCAGGATGCCTCCAATGAGGACCTGCGGTTTACCCGGAACCGAATTCGGCACCAACTGTTGCCCCTTCTTAGGGGGTATTTTAATCCCCATGTTGAGGAGGCAATTTTGCGTCTGGGCCGATTGGCGCAGGAGGTCACTGAGTGGATTGATTCGGAGGCAGCCTATTTGTTAGAGCAGACGGCCCTGCAAGATGGCCAAAGATGGGTCTTCCGGGCGGATCGGCTTGCCAAATTACCCAGCTTTCTTATTCGGGAAATTTTCCGCAGTTTATGGCGTCAGCAAGGTTGGCCCCAGCAACAGATGGGCCAACCTGAATGGGACCTGCTAGTTCAGGCTGTGCATCATGCTCTTGGCGCCCCAGCTACCAAAGTAGCCCGGTGGACTCTGCCCGGAGCGATTTTGGTGGAAGCTCTGGGGGGACAACTCCGGCTATCCCCTCTTAAGAGGGAATAACCTCCTTCGTTGCTCATTCCTATTTATCTAAACTGTGCATTTTTTCTGTTTTACCATTTTCTGCCGCCTCTTCTTCCTCACCTTTCTTCCGGGAAAAAACCTCACAGTTCACCCGAATGGGGGAGCAAGGCACTCCTCCGAAACCAGGAATCTAGTTTTTGTGCGAGTTTATATATTTGGTCTGGATCCCAAGTTGCGCCGCAGCGACACCCAAAGGTTTTCCTCGGATCATCCAGGCAGCGTCTTCCTTTGGCTGAACTGGCCCGAAACTTTTTTCTAGTTAGCTACGTCTAACATAGAGAAAAACTTTGGCGTAGAAAAACGGGCTGGTTTCGGCCAAATGTTGCCACCTTTTTTGGAAGGAGTTTGGTCATGGGACGTTGGATTGTAGGTGTGGGGTTGGTGGTGGTGTTCCTGTTGCCTCTGGTAGCTCAGGCGCAGGGGGTATTGGTGGTGGAAGATCCAGGGCAATCGGTGCGGTTGCCAAGGCCGGGCATTATTTGGCCGCCACCCTATCCGCCCCCGTATCCGCCGCCGCATCCGCCTCGGCCGGTGCCTCCGCCGCCGGCCACCTATAAGATCAAAGAACTTAGCGTCCATGCCAAGATTGTCGATCAGGTGGCCTCGGTGCAGGTTACCCAGTCGTTTGTCAATACCGGGAGCCGACAGTTGGAGGTCTCCTTTATCTTCCCGCTGCCGTATGACGGGGCGGTAGATCAGTTGACCTTGATGATCGATGGCAAGGAATACCCGGCCAAACTGATGAAGGCTGAGGAGGCCCGCCGACTCTACGAAGACATTGTCCGGAAAAACAAAGACCCGGCCCTATTGGAATGGATTGGCACGGGGCTATTTAAGACCAGTGTGTTTCCGGTGCCGCCGGGAGCGGAACGGAAGGTCATTCTTCGGTATAACCAGCTTTGCCGAAAGTTCGAGGGGCTGACCGATTTTCTGTTCCCTCTAAGCACCGCCAAATACACGGCGGAGCCGGTTGACGAGATCAGTTTCCGGATCAGCATCGAAAGCCAAGATGAAATTAAGAATGTCTATAGTCCGACGCATCCGGTAGATATCAAGCGGCCGGACGACAAGCACGCCACCGTGAGCTGGAAGGTGGAAAAGCAGATTCCGACCAGCGATTTTCGGCTATTCTACGATATTGGCAAAGGCACGGTCAGCACTCGGGTGCTTAGCTATCGGCCCAACGAGAAGGAGGACGGCTATTTCCTGCTTTTGGCCAGTCCGAAGATCGAGCAAACGGGCGAGCGGCCCAAAAAGACCGTCATCTTTGTGGTGGATCGTTCGGGCAGTATGACCGGCAAGAAGATCGAGCAAGCCCGAAACGCCGCCAAATTTATCCTTCAGAACCTCCGCGAAGGCGACACGTTCAACATTCTCGCCTACGATAGCACGGTCGAATCGTTCCGGCCGGAATTGCAGCGGTACAATGACGAAACCCGTCGGGCCGCCCAGGGGTTCATCGAAGGCCTCTATGCAGGCGGCAGCACCAACATCGACGGCGCCTTGAAAGCTGCTCTGGCCCAACTGACCGATTCCAGCCGACCCAGCTACATCATCTTCCTGACCGATGGCCTGCCCACTGCCGGTGAAACCAATGAGATGAAGATCGTTGCCAACGCCAAGGAAAGTAACAAGGTACGGGCTCGCATCTTTGCCTTTGGCGTCGGCTACGACGTGAATGCTCGGCTGTTGGATCGGCTGGTTACCGAGAACTTCGGCCAGAGCGAATACGTCCGGCCCGAACAAGACCTGGAAGACGCTGTCTCCCGGTTCTATCGCCGGATCGAGTCCCCGGTGATGACTGATGTGAAGATTGAGATTACCGTGGATACAGCCAAGCCGGAGGACGGCCCCGTGGTCAACCGCATCTATCCGAAGGGACCGATTGACCTGTTTGCCGGGCAGCAATTGGTCCTGGTTGGCCGATACAAGAAGTCTGGGGCGGCCAAGGTGGTTGTCCAAGGCAAACTGGGGGATCAGACCCAGAAGCTGGACTTCCCTGCCAATCTGGTGGAAAAAAGCCCGGACGAAAGCCTCGGCTTTGTCGAAAAACTTTGGGCCATCCGCCGCATCGGCGAAATCCTGGACGAGATTGATCTGAAAGGCAAAAACGACGAGTTGGTCAAGGAGCTCGTGGAGTTGGCCACCCGGCATGGGGTGATAACTCCGTACACTTCCTTCCTGGCTGATGAGAACGCTCCGATCGGCGCGGTTACCGCCAACGTGGAGCGGGCCCACCGTCGGCTGGAGGCCCTGGCCCAAGCCGAAGGTTTTGGCGGCGTCGGCCAACGGGCCTTCCGTGGGGCAATGAAAGCGGCTGAACAGGCGATGCCCAGTCTCCCTGCCTTTTGGGGTGCAGGACCGGCGGCGTCTGCGGCCGATGCCGCTCAGGCTTTCAAAGAAGCCGGTAGATCTCTCGGCGGCGCGTTGGCCAGGGAAGCCGCTGACGCCGATCGGGAAGTCCTGCAGGCCGGTCAAAACATCCGGCAGGTGGCCAACCGGACCTTCTACCGTCGGCAAAACCAGTGGATCGACTCCACCCTCACTGAAGCCCAGCAAAAGAACCTCCAACGGGTCCGGCAGTTTAGCCGGGAGTATTTCGAGTTGGCCAACCGCTACGGTCGCACCATGTCGCAGTACTTGGTCTTTGACGAGCCGGTCATGGTCAACCTAGGCGGCCAAGCCTACTTGATCGAACCGTAATGGGATTTCGCCGGGGAAAATCGTGCCTTTATTCTTCCAGCCCGGGGGGGGCAGTCCATGGCCCACCGGAGCGAAGCGTTTGCCTGGCGAAAGTCGTCCTCCTATTCTTCCCATTCTTCCAGGGAGGATCGGATGCACCTACCGGTTTGAAACCGTCCGGTGGAGTTGGATGCCGAGGGCATTCCCCCAGCCCATTTTGACGGCGTGGAGCTCGCGGAAACGACGGCTTCCACGCCGTTTTTGTTTCTATTTCGGGTGTGTCTTCATGTTCCGCTTTCTGCTGGATGCAAATCCATCGGTTCATAGCGAGCTACCCCATCTTTATCATCCCCACCCAACCGAGGTGCATTTGCAGAAGCAGTGCCTTGGAAGTAGCGAGCCCGCATGGGAACACCTCGAAAACCTCAAACATCTAGGGAACTATATGCACTTTTGGAGGCTCGACTCATTGGATTCGCCTGCCAAGGTCCCCCTGGTAGATACCAGCAAGGTTTCGCCTCGTGTGTGAACTTAGGGAGAGCTAGTCAAAATAAAAAGGGCGGACCAAAATAAAATCTCTCCCTTTCCAGAAGATCTCTTCCCCCAATGACGGAGAGATTCCTGGTGGTCTGTTTCGATCGGGTGGGCAACTTTCTAACCAAAGGGAGTCCATTGGGAGGTTTGTCGATGAAGGCCATGGTATTAGAGAGGGTGGATTCGATTCAGAACGGGCCGCTTCGCCTGAGGGAACTGCCCACCCCGGAGCCTCCGGAAGGGCATCTGCGGGTTCGGGTGCGGACGTGTGCAATCTGCCGGACGGATCTGCATGTGATTGAAGGGGAGCTGGCCGGGGCAAAGATGCCGGTGGTGCCAGGCCACCAGATAGTGGGGATTGTCGATGCGTTGGGGCCGAATTGCCGACGGTTTCGCCTAGGGGACCGGGTGGGCATTGCTTGGCTTCGGCAGACGTGCGGCCAATGCGAATTTTGCCGGGCAGGCAAGGAAAATCTTTGCGAGGCGGCCCAGTTTACCGGCTATCATGCCGACGGTGGCTATGCCGAATACGCCTTGGTCCGGGAAGATTTTGCCTATGCGATTCCCGAGCTGTTTACCGATGCGGAGGCGGCCCCCCTTTTGTGTGCGGGGATTATTGGCTACCGGGCGTTTCGGCGGGCTCAAGTGCCCGAAGAAGGGGGGCGGTTGGCCCTATATGGGTTTGGTTCCTCGGCCCATGTGGTGCTCCAACTGGCCCAAGCTCGGGGTTGTGAGGTCTTCGTGGTAAGCCGGGGCGAAAAACACCGCCAATTGGCCCGCCAGATGGGGGCCGATTGGGTAGGCGAATCCGCCGAGCAACTTCCCTGCAAGGTGCATAGTGCGATCATTTTTGCCCCAGCGGGGGATTTGGTACCCCCTGCTTTGGAAAAACTCCAAAAAGGTGGTACCCTCGCTTTGGCGGGCATCTACATGAGCCCCATCCCCCAAATGGACTATCAACGGTATCTCTTCTATGAGCGAGATATCCGCTCGGTTACTTCCAATACCCGCCAAGATGGGGAGCAACTGTTGGCCGAAGCAGCCCGGATCCCGATCCGCCCTCATACTACGGTGTATCCGTTGGCTGAGGCGAACAGGGCCCTGCAGGACTTAAAAACCGATCAAATCGCCGGCACAGGAGTTCTTCAGATTGGATGACCGTTTCGGTCTGCCGATCGCCCCTGCCATTGGGAGAAAAACCAATAAAAAACTCCTCTCCCCAGTGGGCAGAAAGAGGGCCACTCCTCCGAACCCTCTCCCACGGTATAGAGAGGGGAGGATTTACAGAATGGAGACCCGCACTGGGAGTCGTTGCGGACGGCACGTCCGGACTCTCAGGACTTTCTAAATATGCTTTAACACCCATCCCGATCTGGCCCAGCTTCCAAGCCATACCAGGCGGCTCAGGTTCCAAGAGCTCTAGGTGGGTTAAATGTTCCAAAGATATAGGGGGCTTTGGAACAAAAGGTCGCCAACGGGGTCTCTGTAGGCGCCAGCTTTGTGGGAAAAGCCCAAGGCTACCCTTTCCAAATAGCTTTTTGCCCAAAAGGGGAATAACTTCCCTGGAGCTGTAGGAAAAGTTAAAGGGAACTCAGAAAAGGCTAACCTCTGAGGGGAAATGGGTTTTGGCAGCAGAGGCATCTGTTCCTGGCCTGGATCTTCCGGGCACGGACTGAAGTGGCCCACCCTGGGCCAGCATGGCCAGAACCCCGCCCGACTCGACCAGGGCCTGCTTGGCAGGCTTCGCTTGACAGGTCCCAGGACGTAAAATAGGTTTTTTAGACAGCAAGCTTCTGTGAAAAAAGGAGTTTGCGAGGGGTTCCAAAGAAACGAAGTTGGATTTATAATAATTCTTTTTAGGTGGCTAAGGGAGTCTATGTTGCCAACTGCCGAAGCCGAGCTTTTGGCGGGCTACAGCGTCCCGCCCATAGGAGCAGCCACCAGGGACGGATAAGACTCCGCGCCACCCAAACACCCCCAGACAGACGTATTTTTGGCCTATTGGGAGAAGCTGTCCTAGGAGAGGAGGTAGTCATGTCGAGCGGATATGTGAAGCGGTTTTTGGGAGTCAGTTTTTTAGCGATGTTAGGATTGGCCGTGTATATGGGGGTTTTCACGGCAGTGGTTTCTAAACCCCCCGTTGTTTATGCGGAAGACGAAACACCAAGCGGATCTGCGGAAACCTCTGCCGGCGCCGAAGAGGCTGCAGCGCCGGAACGGGAGAGCATGTTGGTTTGGCTGTATCGGTCGTTGGGGTTGCCGTATGTGATTATCTTTCTGTTTATCACCTTCAACTTGGTGGCTCTGTTTGTGATGAATATTTTAGCAGTTCGACGGGAGAATATCATTCCTTCGATGCTCTTGCAGGTCTTTGAGGAGCATCTGAACAATAAGCGGTATCAAGAGGCCTATGAGTTGGTCAAGGCCGATGAATCTTTCTTGGGCCGAGTGTTGGCCGCTGGTATGGCCCAACTTTCCGGTGGCTATGATGCTGCCATAGCTGCCATGCAGGAAACGGGCGAGGAGGAAAATATGAAACTAGAACACCGGCTGGGCTATGTGGCCCTGATTGGGCAGATTAGCCCCATGTTCGGTCTGCTCGGTACGGTCAACGGAATGATTATCGCCTTCAACAAGATCGCCCAAAGCACCACCACACCCAAACCTTCCGAATTGGCCCAAGGGATCAGCATGGCGTTAGTAACCACGCTGATTGGATTGATTATTGCGATTCCGGCTATTGTATATTATCAAATTGTACGTAACCGAATGAATCGGTTGGTCAACGAAGTGGGCATCCTTAGTGGGGAGTTGATGAAGCGATTTTCTCCGGCAGGAGCGGCCAAAAAAGCCTGATCTTGGCCGGTTCTCCACTTAAGGCTTCTCAGGGGGCGGTGGAGAAGCTTTCAAAGGGAAAGAGCAGGCCTGGGGTGCTAAGGGCGTTGGCCCTTTGCAGTTTTCTGGGAAAACTTTTAAGCCGGTAGGGTGGAAAATACGAGCATTTTTACAGTGCTGTGGACTCGATCGTGGCGTATAGTGGTTGTGGCCACCAACTGGCGTGGAAAACAGGTGCATGGTTCCAGTGGTGTTGAGACAATTCCGGTCCTGCCAACCTGCCGGGGGCGCCCCGAAAATGGTTGGATTTTTGGGTGGTGTTTGGGACTGGGTAATCCTTTTGGAGCAGAGGGAAAAGGTTGCCAGGTTTGTGTGAGGCCAGAGCAATGAAGATCTTCCGACACCATGTAGCAAGCGCAAGGTGTGACCCGGACATGACGCCGATGATCGACGTCACGTTCCAGTTGATCATCTTTTTTATGCTCACGATCAACTTTGTGACCGAAGACCAGAGTGAGCGGATCAAGCTGCCGGAAAGTGAGCTGGCCAAGCCGCCCGAAGCCCCTTGGGAATCGCCGATCATCCTCCAATTGACTGCTGCCAAACCGCCCACGGTGATCGTCGGCGGCGACGAAGTGGGCCTTTCTCTGATCCGCGGCATCCTCCAACGGGAAAAGCAACGTCTTCAGGAGCTTGGCCGAAGCGCCGCCAAAGCCACTATCATTATCCGGGCCGATCGCGACGCCCAGACCGGTACCCTTCAGAAACTGATCAAAGAGTGTCAGGATCTCGGGTTTGAACGGTTTGTCCTCCGGGCCAGAGAAAAATATATTGCTGTTTCACAAAGGACTTAACCGATGCGCCTCGGCGCCAGAGATGAAACCGGTTTCCAACGCATCGTGCTGAACATGACGCCCATGATCGACGTGTGTTTTCAGCTTCTGATCTTCTTCATGCTGACGCTGAAAGTCTTCGCTACCGAAGGCGATTTCGACATCAAGATGCCCTTGGCTGCCATGAGCGAAGCCACTCCCAAAGAAGTAGAAAATCCTCCGATCGTTGTTCGGATGAAGGCGGACTCTCGCGGTCGGCTTACCGAAATCCTATTAACCGAAAGACCCCTGAAAAGCTTCCAGGAACTCCGCGAAGAAATCAAAGCCCTCTGCGCAGGCCGGGATGCCACTACCCTGGAAGTTGAACTGGACTGCGATTATGTGCTCCGCTATGAGTATGTCATGGAAGCCATCACCCATGTTTCCGGCTATGTGGATCAGAGCGGAAACATTGTAAAGCTTATCGAAAAGATTAAGT
This sequence comes from uncultured Thermoguttaceae bacterium, assembly GCA_938042245.1. Taxonomy (GTDB): domain Bacteria; phylum Planctomycetota; class Planctomycetia; order Pirellulales; family Thermoguttaceae; genus JANXAQ01. The sequence goes on along the minus strand of CALIRO010000045.1, from coordinate 154,263 downwards.
TCAAACCCGCCCGCGGTGGTCCCGAAGAATAATCGACAGCTTTCCTAATATCCCTATCGATCCCCGAAAGGAATTTCAGTTCATACGAAACATATGTGGAATGGCTGGCCTCTTTGCTAGAATCTTCGTTTCCCAAACGACCTTCTCTTAAAGTCGGTAGGTCGAGAACCTCTTATGGCAAACAGACATGGAGGTTAGCCGGTTTTGCCACAGGCAATCCGGGAGGTTTACTACCCAATGCGGAGGGAGCCGCTTGTGCTACAGGTTTTTGATCAGCTCGTTTGGTTTTCTCAGCAGATGCTCCTGCGGCGGTGCCCTTCCTGGGTTCGGCCGATGCTTTGGTGCCCCTTGGTCATGGCGGGTCTATTGAGCAATTTGGCGGGGCAGGCGGCCCAGATCGATTGCACCCGCCGTCCCATCGACCAGATCCCGCCTGGCACGAAAGTAGCCAATCGGCCCCCCGCAGGCTGGACCCATCTGATCTTTAAGACCCGAAACCGCCTGGCCGACGGGGATGTAGAGGCGATTCCTGAGTTTGCTCGGCCTACATCGGAATTTCTGTTTACGGTATTTGCTGCCCGAGTGGCGCCGGCGGACCCAAGCGGCCGGCCACCCTGGCGACTTGACAAAGTGGCCATGGCCATTGGCGCCCAGGTCGGCCAGGATGATATCGTCTTGACCACCGCCACTCAAAAAGAGTTGGGAGCCGATTTAGGGGTATTGAAACTAGCCATTCTCGGCCGGGCAGAGGAACACCTCAAAAAAGTTCATCAGGTTGCCTTTTCGCCCCGGTTGGCCCTCGTGGATGCCCCAACCTATTTTGCCGACCCCGACGGCCATCGCCCCATTGTCATCCGGTATTTTTTGCTTATCCGGCCAGAAGACGGGGGGTTAGCCTCGTTGGCTTGGCGGATCGACTTGAACCAAGAGGGTCGATACCTCTCTGCCCGAAGCCCGGCGGTGCTCATCCAGCCGAATCTGGTCGCCACTACGCCGCTGCATGTCGATGGCAAAAAAGTTACCCTAGGGATCCCGGCCCCGGACGCTTTTGCCACCACTCGGCTTCCTCGGGGCCGGGAGGTGCCGATCCCCATGGTCGTGCAGGGCTTGGCCGGTCGGCAAGAGCTGGCCCCGCAGGACGTGCTTTTTTTGGAATCCCACTTCCGACAGGCCTTGGAAAATCTCATCGCCTCCCCTCTCCCGCAAAACCCTCCCGGACAATAAAATCTCCATAGGCTGGAAGCTCTCCTACGCGGGAAACTCCCCATAAGCTGGAAATTCTCCATAGGTGCGAAACTTTCCCTCGGCTGGGTGGCCTGTGTGGGAAACTCATCCGGCAGGATCGTCGGGATGGTCTTTAAGATGGCAGGGTCGGTCTATTGCATCGGCGTGGATGAAGCAGGGTATGGACCTCGGTTGGGGCCGCTGGTGATCTCAGCCAGCCTGTGGCAGCTACCGGCTCATTTGCCACCGGAACAAATGTATCAACACCTTTGCCAGGTGATTACCCCGAAACCTTCCCGCAGAAAAAAACCGGAGCGTTGCACCCCTCCGGACGCCTCCCTTCTCTCCTTTGCGGGCCAGAGCGGCCTGCGAAGCAGGCCGGCTGAGCGGGGACTGCCCTGCCACCTCTCCGCAAATAACAATCCAGGTCATTTCCCAACTGAAAATGGAGGGCCTCTTGTCCCGACTACCCTATTGCCAAAAATCCTCCAAGAGCTTCCCTTGGTGGTGGCCGATTCCAAGCTGGTGTACAGTCGGCTAGGTCGTGCCGGTTTGGAACGCACCGTGTTTGTGCTGTTGGCCGCTGCCGGTCGCCGGCCTGCACGTTGGTCCGATCTGGTTGATGAGGTGGCTTTTGATCCAGAAAGCCGACACGACGCCCTGGCATGGTATCCCCAGTATTGGCCCAGCCTTCCAGAAAGCCTCTCTGCGGCAGAGATGGCTTTGTTGGCCGAACGGGTTGCCCAGACAATGGCCGAGCAGGGGATCCGGCTTTTAGGTCTTCGGAGTATACTTCTGTTTCCAGAGCGGTTCAATCGGCTGGTTGGCCAGTACGGGAATAAAGCGACGATGCTCTCCTGCCAGAGCTTGGAGCTGGTAAAGGGTCTTTTAGCGGAACTGCCAACCGGAGCGGTCTTGGTGCTTTGTGATAAACATGGCAGCCGGGATAAATATCAAGAATTGCTTTCGAAGATGTTTGCCCCTGAGTTTTTCCCACCCGCCCAGGTAAAAGCCGTCCAGGAGGGCCGAACCCAAAGCATTTACCAGCTCCAAACGGCCCCCGGTCCGGTGGAGTTCCGGTTCGTTTGCGGCGGCGAGATCCTGATGCCAATTGCCCTGGCCTCCATGCTCTCGAAATACTTGCGGGAATTAGCCATGGAGGCCTGGAACCGGTTTTGGGCTGAGCAAGTGCCTGGTATTTGTCCGACCGCCGGGTATCCGAAAGACGCCTGCCGATTCCGAGCCGAAATCGCCCTCCGCCAGGCCGCCCTGGGCATCCCTGACTCAGCCATCTGGCGAACTCGATAAATAAGACAAATGATGCTGTTCCTGTGAGACCGGCCTTTACCGGTTTGGGCTGTTAGAATTCCGTTGCACCGGGCGCAAGGGGCTTTGCTGAAGGAGGAACTTTTTCCGGCCGGTGCCGGCCAGAAAATCGACGGTTGCTTGTCGCTGAGGTCCGCTGCCGCTAAGCGCCACGATGCGGCCCAGCCCATACTGCGGATGCAAGACCAACATGCCATGGGAAAAATCGTCGGGCGAAAGATCGGCAGGAGCGGATTGACCGGCCAGATCAGCGGCGGTTTGCAGGCTGGCGCCTCCGGCGTCAACCTCGGCCTTTCCGCCCGACAAACTAGCAGCCCGCTTTCCTTCAGGGCGCTGGCTGGCGGCGGCGTCAGGAGTTTTCCTGCCCGGCAGAAGGCGGGAATGTTTTCTATTTGGTTTTTCCTTTGCTCGGTCGGATTCTTCCGCTTCTTGTAGCTCGAGTTCTTCTGATGGGCCTACTCGCATTCCGCTGTCTAGATCCACCAGTTCCATCTCTGCCCTGGGTAATTCCATCAGGAATTCGCTGGGGATAGTCATTTTCCGCTGGCCCCGGAAATCCCGATATCGGGCGTAACTGAGTTGCAATTCTTCCTGGGCACGGGTCATTCCCACAAACATGAGCCGACGTTCTTCTTCCAATTCATCCGGATTGTCTCGGCTTCGTTCGTGTGGCAAAAGGCCCTGTTCGACGGCAATCAGATAGACCACCGGAAATTCCAATCCTTTCGAAGCATGCAAGGTCATCAGGGTAACCGTATCCTGCTGGGTCTGCCAGGGATCGGTATCGCTCACCAGGCTTGTTTGTTCCAAGAAATCCTCCAGCGGATGGGAACCGGTGTAGTGTTCGTCGAACTCTCGGCAAGCAGTGAGCAATTCTTCAATATTGGCGAGGCGCTGCTGCGCTTCTTCGGTGTCGGCGTCAAATTGGTCTCGGTAGCCGGTCTCCGAAAGCACCAGGCCGAGGATTTCTTCGACCGGTCGATTAATCGCTTGGCTCAACCGGTCCCAGAGCTTGGCAAACTCGGCCAATTTGCTGCGAGCGCGGCGATCCAGATTGGGGATCTTTTCGGTCTGCCGGACCGCCTCCAATAGGGGGATCCCCGTCTGCCGAGCGAATTGCTCCAAGCGTTGCAGGGTGGTTTTGCCGATGCCGCGCGGGGGCGATTGTAAGCAGCGTAAAAATGCCTCCTCATCCCGAGGGTTGTTCAGCAGACGTAAATAGGCCAGGAGGTCCCGGACCTCTTTGCGCTGGAAAAATTCCACGCCATGGACCAATTGATAGGGGATGCCGGCGGCCCGCAGGGCCAACTCCACCGTCCGGCTCAAAGCATTGATTCGATAAAAGATGGCAAAATCGCGGTATCGGCGGCCTCCGGAGCGGACCGCCTCGGCAATCTGTTGGGCAATATCGCGAGCTTCGTCTCGATGGGTTGGGTAGCAGACAAGGCGAACCGGCTGTCCAAGTCCGTTCTCCGTATAGAGATTTTTTTGCTTCCGTTTGATGTTATGAGAAATCAATTCGGCGGCGACCCGTAAGATACGTCGGGTGCTGCGGTAATTTTGTTCCAGGCGAACTACATGAACATTAGGAAAGTCTCGCTCGAATTCTAAAATATTGTTCAAATTAGCCCCCCTCCAGCCATAAATCGACTGATCCGGATCCCCCGTAACAGCCAGGTTGGGATAATCGATCGACAAGGCCCGTGCAATCGCATACTGGGCGAGGTTCGTGTCCTGGTATTCGTCGATCAGGATGAATCGGTAGCGGGCGTCCAATTCCCGGCGGATTTCCGGATTGTCCCGAAGCAGCGAGGCTACGTGCAGAAGCAGATCGTCAAAATCGGCCGCATTGGCCGCCAATAGCGCCGACTGATACGCCCGATAGACTTCCGGCACCACCCGTCCCAGCGGATGTCCAGATTGCGCCGGATATTCTTCCGGCCGAATCAGATTATTTTTGGCCCAACTGATGGCCGAGGCCAGCGCCTCTGGCGTGCTCCGCCAGAGATCCAGCTTTAGTTCGCTCAGCACCCGCCGAAGCAACCGGGCACTGTCTTCCGTGTCGTAGATAGTGTAGTTTTCCTGCAACCCTACCAGCGGAGCGTAGCTGCGGAGCAACCGCGCACAGAACCGGTGGAAGGTGCCGATCCAGACTGGCTCAGCCGGGACCAAGGCTTGGACCCTGGCCCGCATTTCCTCGGCCGCCTTATTGGTAAAGGTAAGGGCCAGGATCTGGCTTGCCGGCACGCCTTGAGCCAACAAGTAGGCGATGCGGTGGGTGATGACGCGCGTTTTGCCGCTGCCAGGACCCGCCAAGACCAAAAGCGGCCCCTCCAGATGGCAGACGGCTTCCCGCTGCGCCTCAGTTAACCCTCGCAAAATGGCCTCCATTCCCTCGACCCTTGCGTGGTTCAATAGGAATTTCGCTCCGGGAGAATAGCATCCAGGTAGAGCCTCGGATGGATATAGGAAACTTTTGTACTATCTCCGGGCCTCTGCTTAGCCTCCAAGAATTTCCGGAACCGCCCTTGTGTGGATTTCACTATATCGGGTTTGGCTCTGAAAGACAATCGGCCGGAGGAGAAAAACCGCCGTTTTCACGGTTCCAACGAAGGCGATTTTTCAACACCCAGCCACCACCCGGCCGGACAGAGATACCACCTCAGTAAAAAATACCCTCTTTAGAAGAGGGGAATCGTCTAGTAGAGAGAGGCCAGGAGAACGGTTCGCGTTAGCCGTCTCTTGAGGAGAGCCGGTGCCGATGCCCAATCTCTTGAAGGGGGCATGCGGGGGCGTTTAGCGCACTCGGCAGCGGAAGCGGATGATGCCACCTTGGCCAGGCGGGAGCGGCTCGGCCAATTCCCATCGCAGTAGCTGTGAACCGGCCTGGTTCGGCTCCGCAGTAAACTGCGCTTTCAAACTGCACTGGGCGCTATCAGCCACATATTCGAGACGAGCAGAAAGATTGTCCAAAATGGTTACGTTACGGATCGGCTGGTTGCCTATGTTATCAAACCGGAGGGTAAAATCGACCAGATCGCCCGGCTCGGCGTAGGCGGTTGAAGCCACTTTCACCAGCCGAAGCTGCGGATTCGCCGGTGGCTCCTCCACCACATAAACCTGCAGCAGGGCCTGGTCTTGGACGACGGCACCAGCCCGCTTTTCATTCAACAGCACTACCACCGTCTCGTCCTTAGCCCAGACTACAGCCGCCTGCACCCACCGGCTGAGCTCGGCTTTTTCCGACTCCTCCATCTGGCCCAGGCGGATGATCTGAAAATCTTCAAACGGTAGGAACCGGTCCTGAAAACCATGCGGTCCCAGGGCGGAGGAGACCACATCCCGAGCCCATCGGCCAAGATACTGCACCGGCACCTGCTGCGCATGGTACCGGCCTAAGGGCAGATGCTGTTTATGCCAGGAAGGGGGCTGTTGGATTTGCTGTTGGGAAAGTTTGATCGGCAGATACACGTTGGCCCAGCCGGACCGCCCGTCGTTGGCCACTAAGTTGGTTACTTGTCGGACGGAGCCAAAGCGTGGGCTATATAAATGGACTCTATTGGAAGGTTCTACCCGCACCTGGCCGTCGATCCTCTCGTAATGGGCGATGGTATCCTCTGCCTCCAAGCCCAAGACCTGGCCATCGGCGCCCACGGCCGCCTGCACGCCTTCGTCCCCGCCGTCGCGAAGGTATTCATCCTCAGGCCAAGGCTGAGAAAAACCAGGCGGCTGCCAAGGACCATAAGCAACCAGCGGCGCCGGCGCCGGTACCAGTTGGCCGGTGTTCGGATCGTGCACGACGCCCCACGGAGGGATCGGTACGGTTTGCCAACCGACTGGTTGGGCAACGGCTTCCGGGGGCAAGGCAGGGCTGCCAGCCGAGTCAGACACCCAGGCCTGGCCCCCAGCGCCGCCCGGCATCGCCCGACAGGAACATAAAATCCCTATCGCTAGGAGCAACCCAACGGCCGGTCCGATGGGGGCGCCCCCACAGGCCCACCCCGAAGGCTTTCCCACCAAACCAAAAGATGGGGAATATGAAAAAATTCTCATGAGCCGACCTCCTTAGCGAGGGCGGGTTTGCGAGGAGGCGGCTGCAAAATGCGCATCCGGGCCGGAAGGCACTGGTACGGAGCTGGTGGACCCATGAATTCCGGCTCCGGATGCTCCGGATCCAGAGGGACCCGGCCACCAATGCGAAGGATCGCCACTGGCCGACCAAGACTGTCGGCTACGGCCAAGGGGTCCCGGCCCGGACCAACCTCAAACCAATTCTCTCCATCGCCGTTCTGGGCTGCCACCGGTAAGGCCCGCTGAGGATCTTCCAAGTAAATGATCCGCGTAACCAATTTCCCCTCCAAGGCCAGTTCCAAATCCTCCTGATGCAGGTGGATGGGGATGGCAAAACGGACCTCCTGCCCCACCGGCGCATAGAGCCGATCAATCACCTCAATGGTCGGATAAACTTCTTCACCGGGATGGCGGGGGATATTGGTTACCCGAAGCCGATACACTGGGCCGATCAGTAGCCCCACCCGCACCGGGGCAGGCTGCAGGGGACCGAATCGGTCGCCGTCGGCCAAAGCCACCGAAACCCCCAGGGGCGCTTGAATTTCCACAGGTTGAAAATAGCCGAGCACCGGGCCGCCACGCTGAAGCCGACCCGCCGCAATCTGCCCAGGCGAAAGAATTCCCTCATGCTGAAAATGCACTGGCGGTGGATCCACCGGAGCCAATCGGCTCCCACCTGCTGAACTAACAATCAGGGAGGGACTTTGCTGGCCTTGCAATTGGTTTGCCAGCCCCAGAAGCAAAAAACTCCAGGCCCAGATGCCCAAAGTAGCCTGCCACCAGCAGTCAGGGAGGTGGCCCCAGGGGTGAGTAAGATGGAACCAGAGGTCAGCTGCACTGGGGCAAAAGCAGCGCCGCCTGCGATCGGAAACATAGAAAGTTCCCCGGAGAGGCAGCAGAAGGCCAAGCAGAGGTGCCAATCTGCTCCGTATCATCTGGCTAGCCCAAGTCAAAGGAGGCCAACTCCTTACAGGCACGAAAACGGGTGCAGTGAGGTGGAAACGTCCGAAGCATCCCGAAACCAGAGCCAGGACTGTCCCTAACCTACAGTAACTAGATGCGAAATTGGCGCAGAAGGGGAAAACCTTCGACGCCGGTTTTTGGCCGGTTGGCCTGCTTCGTGGGTTGCCCTGCCCGTCATTCCTCACCGGGATTAAGGGGCGGCGGAAGGCCCCTCCACCGGGCAACTCCCAGCAGAATCACCGTCCGGTCCAATGACTTGGTGCTTGATTCCGTACGGTTGACGATACATCACCGGTGGGCCAGCATTCCGTTCTACTACCCAAGCATGATTGGCTGGCCGAGGATACCAGAATCCGGGCCGTTGTTTGACGTCGATCCGCATGCGATGATTCGGCTCGGGCAGGTGTTCCCAGGTGTGGTTGACCATGGTATGTTTATACAGGCCGGCCGGTGCGCCCAAGGGCACATGGGGTGGACCAGGCAATCCGATCGGCGTGCCGACCATCGGCATCCCCCATTGGGGGCTTGTATAACCGGCCACATACCCGGGCAGGGTGCCGTTGGCTGCCATCGGGCCATAACCCATCGCCGGAACCACGGCACCGCCGTTGCCGCCCATCTCCGTAGGCAACTGCAGGTCTTTGTTACCCAGCCGGACAATAGCTAAAATCGAGCCACGATTATCCGCTTCAGTAATCGGATCCACCCCGGGATCCAACCGGGTGCTCACCAGGGTTTCCACCCCGGCAATAGCCAATTCTTGGAACTCCGGATCCGGCAAATAAATCACCTTGGTAACAAAGTTGCCGCTTAAGGCTTGGTCAAAATCTTCCTCGGTAAATTGGATCGGAATGGCCGAGTGGGCTAGATACGCCGCGGTACGCGGAATGGCATTCGCCACTTCTAGCGTTGGATACAGTTCCACCCCAGGCCGACCCGGAATATTGCTGAGTTTCAGTTGATAAATGCCGCCCTGAGGAAAGTTATACCTTCCGGGACAAACCAACGGCTCAGAATCAAAAGCCAACGGATGCGTAACTCCCCAGGTGACTTGCATGCCTTCCGGACCGACAAACAGGATTTGCGAAGCCAAAGGCGGGATTGGCTGGGTGGGCTCAAAAGCCATCACCCCAGGTCCGGGACCATCCACACCTGGGCCTGGATGGGCCAGAACCGGCGCCGGAGGCAGATTTTTGGCAAACGGTCCCTTGCAGCCAACTAGGCCAATCAGCACCATTCCCAACACGGCAAAAGGAAAAGTCTTTTTCATGGTTTCCCCCCTGCTTGTGAGTCCTTTCTGAGGGAAAGGGCTACCTTCCCGGTAGACCCCAGGTTCGCACGAAGTCAAACAATACCCACTCGGTGTATTGGAGTTATGCGGATGCCAAAGATTTGCACGCTCTGTTTGCAAAACAAACCTGCCTGTCCTGGAAAAAAAACTGGCTAGGCAGGAATTCCCATCGCCTTCCTGCTCGGAGTCTCGTAAAATCTCCCCAAGGGACAATTTACTAGGGTTTTCGGAGGCAGACTCTCCCAGCCGATGGCTAGTACAACTCTCCCTCTGAGAGCTATTGTTCGGTTTGGTAAAAGAGGTTTCTTTGGTAAATTCGGCAGAACCGCACCATGTTCCTAAAAGGATATCCCACGAGATGGGTTTGGATTAGCATATTAGGGGGGGGGATCGGAGGGCTTTTATGGTTGGGGTTGGAGGGTGGTCTGGTCACCCCACGGACCGAGCATTTGCAGGCAGCCAATACCCTTCCGACAGGGGGCTCTCCCCAAAACCCAATTTCATCCGGAGATTCCTTCCCGAACTCTCATGAAGATGGCCAGGCATTGTTGGAACAGGCTATCCTGAGCCTGGAAGCCAGGGCCTCCGTGGTCGGGAAAATTCGTTACTATTTTGACTTATTTAGTGATCCATCGATAACCGGCTCCAGTACCTATGCCGCCCAGCTAACCGAATCCGGACACCTGTTCTATTGGGAGCTCCTGCTGGCCTTCCCAAACCAACCTGTGCGGTGGTGGGAACTTTTCGATGGGCAAACCCTTTGGACCTACCAATCTGGTGGCCAAGAACAAAAAGAACTCCTCCGCCGGGTGGATATTCTCCAAGTAGCCCAGCATCTAAAAAAACAGGGCAATTTACCCAAAATAGGCGAAATAGGCAATTGGCCGGGCCTGGGCGGACTCCCCAAATTGCTCCGCTCCTTGCTCGCCAACTTCCAATTTACTCTGATCGAACAAACCTTCCTCCGAGTTACCGACGGCCAACACACCCAGCAGCTCCCGGTCTGGAAACTGCACGGCACGTGGAAACCGGATCGGTTGGCGACCCTGCTGCCCAATCAGGCCGAACAAGTCCAACACGAACGGCCAGTCCCGTGGGAAAATGTGCCGCCGTACATCCCCGATCAGGTGATCGTGTTTTTAGGCCAAGAGGACCTGTTCCCGTATGAAATTCAGTACTGGCGCAAACCTTCGGGCCGATGGAGCAATTGGCTGAGTCAGTTTGCCTGGCTCCAGGCCAGGGACCGTTGCCTGGCCAAACTGGAGTTTGTCGAAGTCAGTCTGAATCTGCCCCTGCCGCCGGAGACCTTCCACTATCAGCCACCGCCCCAGCTAAAACCTATCGACTCGACCAACCAGTTTATCCAGCAGTTAGAGAAAAAGATGAAAAAGTAATGTCCAGCAAGCCTTCTTTACCCATTGAGTGGGTGCCCAGATCGATGTTGGCCAAAACGAAAGGACCCCCTAACAGCGGAAAACAAAGGGCCCGAAGGTTTATCTGCAGAAGCGAAGAACGACGCGGCCTCATTCAGATGGGCGCCTTAGGGGTGGCAGCGGCATCGAACTACTTAGGCACCTCGAAATTCCGCACGGCATTCGAGCGGGGCAGATCCACTTTCAGCCGATATTCTGGGAATAGCATCTGGCCTTGGGGCATTTCGGGCGTGGGCTGGCCTGTTGTCCCGATAATACGAACCAGGTGGGGGCCGCCCACCACACCTTTGCCAGGTTGGGTGCGGTATTGGCCATCTTGAATCCGGGCATAGGCGGGAGGGCCAGTATTATTTTTTTCACTATCCGGCTCAAAGATGACCTGCCCGGCCGGGACCGGTTGACCGCCGTAGGTTACCGTGCCGCGGACTTCATACCGGGCCGGTCCGGACTGTCCGCAGCCGGCGGCCGCCAGCACGGTGCTAAGGACTACTAGGATCAGGCTGACCAACCCCCTGGGTGCCTTCCATCTCGACAGCCTGAGGTTTCGGAGCAAAGAAGGTATTGTTAGGTCGTGTGAATATGTTATTTTATTCACTAGCAGAACCTCCCTGTTGGCATGTCGGTTGGCTCTCGGAGCTGAGCAGAAGTTTCCCTTACGGTTTGAATCCGCCCGGTGGCAGGCCGTCATCCCGAGCGCCTAGGCCCCGATACAGCGTAATATCAATCGTTTCGTTTACAAAGTGCACGGAGCCGTCGGCCATGGCAAAATGGCATCCCCCTGGATGATGGCTACCAAAGGTAGAAGAGCAAATGTTTCCGGTAAATGTCTTCAGAGGGTTATAGACGTTCCAATCCGCCGAGTTGATGGCCTCCATGGCAGCACAAAGATTCATCGGAAACGGATATACCGTATCGTTGTAAACGCGCAGCGCACTGTCCCAACTGCCATAGGCGCCCTGAGCGTGGCCTTCTTTCAGCGGGCAGTATTTCGTTTCGCCCACGAGAAAGACGTTGGAAGTGCCGTCCAAAACATCGTCGATCCGAATGCGGGAATTATTGTGAAAGATGCCGTTATGGAAAAAGGCCCGTCCTGGAGCGGCGGAGGCGGCGCAAAGCGGCGTTGCCCCGCCCCCCTGGCAAGCGAAATAGTTCGGATTGCACCGATCGGAATGCGAGACCGGGTCGGAGGGACATTAGAACTTTGGATTCGGCTGGAATTGCACTGCATGATTGCCTGCCGAGGTCTCCCACCAAAGCGAAGCAAACGATTTACGAAAGTCGTACTGATTGTAGCGGGCCTGATCTTCCAGGAAGGGCAAAATCAAAACGGACCACGGTGCGCCGTTGTCCCGGCCCGGTACACCGGTTAGCATACATACACTTTCCGGAATGGCGGTAATGCCGCCGGGCGGAAAGGTACGAAAGGCCGAATGATAGTTATGCAGGGCCAGGGCGATCTGCTTGAGGTTATTGGCGCACTGGGCTCGGCGGGCCGCCTCCCGGGCCGCCTGCACCGCCGGCAAAAGCAGGGCAATCAAAATCCCAATAATGGCAATAACCCCCAAAAGCTCCACCAGCGTGAACCCCTGGCACTTCTTTGCTTCCATTGCCCACACTCCTTGCCTCCGAGTTTCCTATGAGGGTTGCTACCCAGAAAGGCCCAAAGCGGACCAGATAAGCCGAGGAACCATTCCGGATAAACTGGGGAACCATTTGTGTTGGGAGAAGGCCTCATGCACCAGCAGAAAGGGTTATCGGGCCGATGGGGCCGGCCGACCCCGGCGGCGCCAGCACCACGCTGCCAGGCCGACCAATCCCACGCCCAGTAATGCGCCGGTTGCCGGTTCGGGTACTGCCGCCAAATACACCGCATCCACCACATATTTCCCAGTGCCATAGTAGGTATCGAAATAGACGCTCAATTGGTTTCGCCAACCGGTGGTCGGCGCTGAGTTCTGAAAATAGCAAAGGTTTTGCCCCAGACGGGTTAGGGCCGTCTGATTGGGATCGGACAAATAGATGTCAGACCAGGGGTGCAACGTGCCGTAGCCATGGCCCGGATCTCCTGGAACAGATAGGTTGCGAAAAACCCGCCCCCACCCTAAAAAGTCTGACCCCTCAGGTGAATACCCTTTAAGGTACTTCGGGCGGCGATTGATGTCAAGCGTTTAGCCAAAAAAGGTTGAAATGTTTACCCTCGGGTCTGGGAAAAAGGCAACTTCCCAGGCGCTGGCGGTGCATTGGCCTCAGCCTTTCTACTAAAGCGAGACTCGAAAATGGGATGTAAATGAAGCAATACGGAAAAATTCCGTATCTCCGGCAGAGTTTGCCCAAAGGTTTCTGAAAAGAAGTACGGTAGGTGCTTGGCCATTTTCCCGTAACTCGTTTTATTTCTGACAGTTCAGAGTGATATATTTGTCCATACTATTTCCGAACCCCAATAGACATCTCGGGTTAGGAAATGGCCTCTCCAGGGCGGCCTCTCCATTGGCGAAAGTAGCGTTAAGAGACCGCAGTACCTGGATGGCGGAGTAGGTACCGAGCGAGCTTATAGATGCCAGGGGGAGCGAAGCGGTTTGGAGAGCATCTTCGTCGCTTCGGGATCGCCGAGGATTTCCTGTTTGACTGGGTCCCAGCGGATTTTCCGGCCCAGCACCGAAGCGATGTAGCCGAGATGTCCGGGCGTTTGCGACCGATGGGCTACTTCCACCGGGGTGAGAGTGCGTCGGCGGGTTTTGACAGAGTCCAAGAACTCCCGGTAATGGCCAGGGGAATTATAGAGCGGGAATTCGAGGTCGGCTTTTTTCTCTCGCTGGCGGATTTCTTTTTTCCAGTCGTTATTGGAGCATTCCCAACCGCCGCGATCTACCCAGACCCAACCCAACTGGCCAATCCATTTCGTGCCGCTGCGGATGTCCGGATGGCCGCCAGCAATAACCACTTCAATGTCCTGAGGATACCGGCATTGGATCCGGAACTTGGTAGCGGTGTTCCAGAGGGCCTCTTTGGGGGGGAACTCGGCCGTAGCCTCCAGCTCTAGCGGACCGATTTGATCATCCGGGCCGCAGCCGTACTTCGGGTTCTGCAGGCCCCAATGAGCGATGTCGCAGTGGTGGCCGATCCAGTCCATTAATTGGCCGCCGCCGAAATTGTAATGCCAACGCCAGTTTTTGTGGAATCGGCAGCGGTTAAACGGGATCAGCTGGGCCGGGCCAACCCAGAAATCATAATCCACATGCGGCGGGGGATCGCTGTTGGGGCATTGGTTGCCGGTGCCAGCAAAATCAGTATGCCCGGAAGGCAGGCCCACTTCAACCCGTTGGATTTTACCGATATATCCGTTCAGCACCAGCAACGTGGCGCGTCGGAAATCCGGTACACTGCGCTGCCAGGAGCCGGTCTGCCAGATGCGGCCGTTTTCCTGAACCGCTTGGACCATAGCCAAGCCTTCGGCAAAGGTATGAGAGAGGGGTTTTTCGCCATAAATATCTTTTTTGGCTTTAGCGGCTTCAATGGCGGGAATAGAATGCCAATGGTCAGGTGTAGAGATACAGACGGCATCGATGTCGTCTCGGGCGAGTAGTTCTCGGAAGTCTTTGTAGCCTCGGCAATCTTGGTTTTTGTAATGTTCGTTGACCTGGCGGACTGCCGCCTCCAGATGCTGCTGATCGACATCACAGCAGGCCAGGACTCGGCAATCTGGTTCTCGGAGGAAGGCGTGCATGTTCGAGCCGCCCATCCATCCCACGCCAATCATGCCAAGGGTGATCTTCTTGGAGGGGGCCTCTTCGCCCAAGACCCGAGCAGGTACAAACCAGGGTACCGTCACCAGCCCGGCCGCTGAGTGCAACATCCGCCGTCGCGAAATACGCCATGAACGACTCATGGGAGGCTCTCCTTAGTGGAATTAGTGAATTAGGTTAGGAAGCTCCGCAAAATCCGGAACATCACATGAACTTTATAAACATTTGATCCATTCCTTTGCCTATCGGTTCTATTGCTGGACACTATATATTGAGGCTAATGTTGCCAATGCCGCTATATGTTGGGACCATGGAGGGAGGTTCCGAAATAGTGGAAAAATATTTCCTTTGATTGATTCAGAACTTCCTTTAATAGGGATGTTGAAGACCTACGGTGCTGAAAAATCGGTACCACCTCGGCCGAATGAAAATGCTGCTTGGTTGATCCGAGGAAAGCCGTTGGGTCTTGCTGCCGCGCAAGCGACAGTCCAGAACAAATCAACTAGCACAAAGAGCTGCCTTCGTGCTTTCGGAGGAATGCCTTGGTACACCATTCGGCTGAACTGTTACCACATCGTCATTGGCCGGACCGACACATTTATGGAGGATGCAAGATTTTTTCTTATCAGTCAATGGCCCATTTGGGTTAGTGTAATCGGCTGTGGAGGTTCGTCAAGGGGAATGCATTATCAGAGGATATATGTATATTCGTACATTATCTGCGTTACTGCAGGGCGATCACAGTGGCAGTAGCATGGGTCCGGCAGTAGGCCAGACCCACCCGCAGTTGCCGGACGCCCATTTGCCGGATGATCTCTTTGATCGGTCCATGGAGAACCACCATGGGTTGGCCGTCCGGATCGTTGGCCAGTTCGATATCCCGCCATTGAAATCCAGGCTGCCAGGAAAGGGCCAATGCTTTCAGGACCGCTTTTTTGGCAGCCCAACGGGCGGTGAAATGTTCGGTAGATTGACGGCGGCTTTGGCAATAGCGGATTTCTTCCGGGGTAAATAGCCGGCCTAAAAAGGCCTCGCCATACCGCTGGATAAGCCGGGCAATCCGCAAACATTCGGCAATTTCGGTCCCTAAACCGACGATTTCTGCCATACGGCATTGCTCCCTCTATAATCTTTTTGATAACACTTCCGCCGAATGAAGCAGTTTCCTGGTTGTAGGGACAATGCCCCCCGAGTGTCCCTGCCGCAGAAGCGGTGGCCCAAAAAAAGTAAACCCTTAGAAAAAAACCTGCATTTCTGCTTTCGTACCAGTAACAGGTTGTATGATTCGGCTGAAATGTTGCCAAAAATCCAGTAGCTGGAACCCTCCTGGTTCATCGGGAGGAAATCTCTTGGTTAGTAGGAGGCGGTGGGGGTGGGGAAGGCAGCTCCTCCTGCGATGTAGAGGCGGCCTTCCAAAGGGCCTCCAGCTTTTCTCGTTGAGCGTCATCTAACTGGGTTTGCCATGTGTGAAGGCCGGCGGCGTCTTCCCAGACCAATTCCAATCGGCCTGGGGTACACTGGCCCTGGCATTGCAACAGGCGAAATTGTACCCGAAATGGGGGTGCTGGTTGGGGCCTGGCTACAGGCAGTGCCAACAGTTCTGCCCACGGAGCGAAATCCGTGGGGGGCAATCGTCCTTGGCGGACCGAGCGATACCAACTTTCGCAAACGCTACAATAGGGCCAACCGAGCGTAGGCCAAAGCAGGCCAGCAGCGGCCAGCAACACGAATCCTGCATCCGCTAGCCAACTGAGCCAAACCCAATGGCCTTTCAGCAGCCAAGGTCCAATGCGGCGGCCGCGGTCCAGTTGGACTTGGAGATATTCGGTAAACGAACCGGGCGGGGGGGGAAGGTGTTGCTGGATGGCCTGGGCAAATTGGCTAGACAGGGCGGCTAGGCCTTGGATCTTGGCCTGCCAGTCGGCCACTCTGCGCTCGTAGTCCCGCTGTGCTTGCCGGTAATATCCCCAATGTTCGCTCCCGGCACACAGCAGACTAGCCAGCAACAGACCTACTCCCACAGTTGGCCGATGTGCCAAATCCAACAGGCGAATCCCTCCTACTAACATCTGCCCCAAGATACTCCCGACCAACAACGGGAAGACTACCACAGGTCGAACATACCCACCCACCCAGGCAGCCAACTGCCCTACTCCCAACCCCACTCCTACTCCCAGCAGCAGCCACCACCACGCCTTTTCCCACCGAAACCTCGGCATCGGTTAAGCACTTTTTAGAGATCTCTAGTTGAGCCCCGGCCGGAGAGCTTTTGCCCTACCCGGGCCTTTTTCCTAGCTTCTCCCAGGATACTCCCATTACCCATTCTGCGGTAGGATAGAAAGAAACTGGTCGGACTCCCTAAAGCTGATTTTAGACTCTCCAGGGAGGACTCGAAAAGGGATGCCGGAAACGTTTCCTAGCTATGTGGGACTTTTTCAGTCTGGGGAACTTCAAAGGCGGGCCGAACAGGCTCTGGCCCAATTGGCTGACTGTGCCCTGTGTGCACGCCGATGTCATGCCAATCGGCTAGCCGAAATCGCCCCAAAAATCCCCAAACAAACGCCAGAAATTTCGGATTCGCCTCTGCCCCACAATTCTCTCTCCCACCGAGAGCCTGAAATCTCAGAGAACACACCAGAAGGCTTTGAAGAAGCATCACCTTCTGAACCAGGGGAACCGTTGGCAATGGCTAGTTTGACCAGGCCTGCCGGGCATCCCAAACCTGGCAAACCCCATCGGCCTTTTTGCAGAACGGGCCGGTTGGCCGTGGTCTCCAGCTTCTTTCCGCATCATGGGGAGGAAACTTGCCTGCGCGGCTGGGGAGGTTCAGGGACCATCTTCTTTACCCATTGCAATCTGCGATGCGTATTTTGCCAGAATTGGGACATTAGTTGGCTGGGCGAAGGCCGACCGGTTCACGCGGAGCAATTGGCCCGGATGATGCTCTCACTCCAACGGGCCGGCTGCCATAATATCAACTTCGTTACCCCAAGCCATGTGGTGCCGCAAATTTTGGAAGCCCTGGTGCTAGCGGTGGCAGGAGGGCTTCGGCTTCCGCTGGTGTATAATACAGGCGGATACGATCGGGTGGAGACACTGGAGCTTTTGGAGGGAGTAATCGACATTTATATGCCGGATATCAAGTTTTTCGATCCCCAGTTGGCTCGCCGCTGGGCCGCCGCGCCGGATTATCCCGAAGTGGTTCGTGCTGCTGTCCGAGAAATGCACCGCCAAGTGGGCGATCTGGAAATAGATGAGCAAGGAATTGCCCACCGGGGTCTTCTAGTTCGCCATCTGGTCATGCCGAACGCTCTGCAGGATACGGAACAAGTGATGCGCTTTTTGGCCGAAGAGATTTCTCCCAATACTTTTGTCAATGTGATGCCCCAGTATCATCCGGAAGGCCGGGCATGGCACTATCCTGAACTGGCCCGCCGAATCACCAGCGAAGAATATCGGCAGGCACTGGCAGTGGCCCGCCGGTACGGCCTACGAGTCTGCCCAGACTAACCTCTAACCTTCTTTCAGCACCGGATGAAAAATATAAAAAAATCTATGCCCGAGATTTCCTCGAACCGAAAAAACAACCTCATTCGCTCCACGGCGACCATTTTTCTTAACGAGCTTTGTTTCCGGCGGTCAGATAGAAGAGGAAGCTCTGCAAAATCCTGAACATCACGTGAACTTTATGAATATTCGATCTATTCCTTTGCCTATCGGTTCCCATTGCTGGGCACTATATATTGAGTCTAACGTTGGCAGTGCCACTATATGTTGGGGTTATTGACGGAGGCTCCGAAATAGTGTAAAAATATCTCCTTTGAATTATTCAGAGCTTCCAAGATTATATTTATTCATGTAATTTCCTAACTCCAATGGTGACAACCAGTTAGCAGAGCACCTCTGGAGGGGGCGGCCTTAACATAGCCCAAACTCAAGCTTCACTTCCCAGACTCGAAGCCACTATCCGACCGACTCCGGGAGGTAGTGATGGCAATTTTGGTCTCGGGAAGGTATATTTTCCTGTATGGGCCGACGGTAGGAGGCCACTGCTTGGTAAACCGGATGGCTGGGGAGACTAAAAAACGTCTTCGAACGTCTAATGCTTTTCTAAAAGGAGGTCAAATCATGGAGCCTCTTTTGCGGGATCCGGCCAGTTGGCTGCGGATACCTTCTTGGCCGGCAGGCTGGGATGGGTTGCATCCATGGGTGGTGCATTGTCCAATAGCGCTATTTTTGACGGCCCCGGTTTTTGTCTTTTTGGCGATGATCCTTTTTCATCGGGGCCGATGGATGAGCCTGACGGCTCTGGTGCTGCTGGGATTGGGGCTGGTGGGTACGTCGGTATCGATTTCCACAGGCCTGGCTGCCAGAGATTATCTGAACCAAACCGCTGGAAAACTTTCCGCGGAAGCTGCCCAAGTGCTGGAAAAACACCTGCAACTGGCCTCCTCTCTATTGCCCCTGTATGGTGGACTTTTTGTGATCTATCTGGTCCTGTTTTTGTTGAGCATTGCAGTTCGGCCGTTCGACAATCCGGTCTGGCTATTTTTCATGAATCTGGTGTTTTTGATCCTTTTGGCTTTGGGAGGCTTGGTGGTGGTCAATACCGGCGAATTGGGGGGCCGATTGGTGCATGAGTTTGGCATCCAGGGGCGAATCGGCCCGATCCGACCTGAAGCAGAAAAACCCCCAACCCCAGAACCAAAACCACCGGAAGAAAAACCCACTCCTAAAGCAAAACCGGAAAAAAAGCTAACGCCTAAACAACCACCAGTGGTTAAAGAAAAACCAGGGCCGGAGGAAAAACCACCGGAGCTCAAAGAAAAACCTGGTGTCTCTGAAAGTCTGGAAAAACCTACACCCCCTGAAGAACCGAAAGAAAAACCCCGTCCAGAGAAACCAGAAGCACCGGCAAAGGAAAAACCTTCGGAAAAGGCCCCAGAACCGGAACCGGAGAAAAAGCCCCTCCCTGAGGAAAAACCCACCAAAAAGGCTGAGGAAAAACCCTCGGCCGAACAATCAGACAAGGCACTAGAAGAGTCTTCGCCTAAAGAGCCGGCCTCTGGCCAGCAAAAGTCTTCGGAGAAGGATTCTAATGGGAAGCAATCCGGCTCCGAGCCAAAGGCCCCCTCTTCTTCGCCTCCGAAGAGTCCTGCCCAGCAAAACAGCAGCTCGCCCGACAACCCAAAAGAGCCTCCGCCCGAAGACAACATTGCCTCACAACCGGAACCGGTCCAAAGAGTTGCTTCGTAGCTATAGCGGATGATTCCTCGCTAGCGTCTAATGCTGTCTCGGAAATAGCGAAAAGGCCTTATCGAAGAGCCATAGATGGCCGTGGTCTTGTAGTTTCTGGTGGGGGGCTTGTCCGATTCGATTTTGGCCGTCGGCCTCTCCTGCTTGTCGAGGTTGGCCTTAGCAATCCGGCTGCTCTGGGGGCCAGTGGAGGCGGATGCGTTGTCCGAGGTGGTGGCTGCGGCGGGCTTGGTGCAAGATATAAAGGGTTCGGAACAGATCGTCTAAGTCTTGGTTTTGATTGTTTTGGGCGAGGAGGAGGTGGTAGAATTGGCACAACATTTGTTCACCTATCGGCCGGTCGTCTTCTAAAGACTCCAAATGTCGGCCTGCCTCATCAAACCAAACCACCCTAGCAGGCAAATCCAAAAATCCTATCCCCTGGCGGCAATGAATTTGCAAGGCAGCCGGCCGCCGATACGTGATCGCCTCCTCCCAACCGGCCGGAATAGATCGCTCGTAGCTGATCTGCACTAGTGGCCCTTCGGCTGGCGGATCTGAAGCCGAAAAGTCTAGACAAATCATCATATATCCTTCCTTTTCTCCACCAGATGGATCTCCATACATCAGACCAGTTACGTATCGAGGCCACTGACCAACCACGTAGCAACACCAATCCACCAATTCCAACAATTCCCCTTCCCTGCTTCCGCCTCCGAAGGAATCGCTCTGGGAAGGAAAAGAATCGCTCCAGCAACCCCGAAGGTGGCAAAACACTAGCTCCGGAGCACCCAGCCGGGTCGCTATCAACTCCTTCAGACGCACCGTCGCCGGCGCATGCCGCCGGGGTAACTCGACCATGAAAGCAATACCGGCTTGACGAACTCGCTGAGTAATCTTTTGGGCCTGTTGGAGGTCCAATTCCAAACCGCCGGCGCAATAGACGGCCTTTTGCATGTCGCAGGCGGCAAAGATCGGCAACGGGCCATACCACTGCGGGGCCAACATTAAAATGGCTTCTACATCTTCCCGGGCAATTAAACTTCGGAAGCCATCCACCACATCGGCACCCAGTTGGGCGGCTGCCTGCTCGGCCCGGCATCGGACTTGCTCACACACCGCACGCACTTCAAACCGATCCGCCAACGCACGCAGCGCTGGCCGATACCTCTGCTCCCAGCCCGACCCTAACCCGATCAGTCCCACTCGAATCTTCCGTTCTGGCAGTCGGCTGGCATTCCCAGTGTCGTCCCGCTTCCGCTTTGCTTGCTGTTGGGAATCCACGTTTGCCGTCCTATTTGCGTCCTGCTAACCAGGGATTTGCTTCTTCCTGTTGCCGAGCTCTGCCTCCTATTATAACCAGGCCCCCTTCTTGGGTACAACTCCAGCCAGGCTGGAGCTCGCCGCAGCCCGAGCGGCTCCCTTCATCCTGCTTATAGACTAATTTATGAACAGTAATGGAAATATATATCTCGTTTTAACACCAGATCCACTGCCGACCGCAGAACCCATCCCCACTTGCTTGCTCCCCCAACGCTTATCTCGTCCCGATTTCTCGAAGCCAACGGACTTGATAAGGGCCAAGGGACACCGAGGAGCCTCTGAGGAGTTCCAACGGTTCCGAGAGAAGATCCTGCCAGAGGAAATGCCCGAATGAAGAAGGCAGTTGATAGTGGGTGGGTTGTTCGGTTAGATTCAGCAACACAAGCACTCGTTCGGACTGATCGGCAGCGAAGCGCAGCAGACCGATTAGACCCGGATGGCCGGAGGGAATAGGTTCCTGATTGCCTTGGGGGGCAAACGCCGGATGTTCCGCCCGGATCCGAAGCATCCGGCGGAAGGCCTCCAGCACCTGGCGGGGCGGGCGGCCGGGATCGGCTAAAACCCCTTGTAACTCTTCCAATGTATATTTGTGTCGATTAATCGATCTGGCCTGCCCCGTCTGTCGAACTCCCTCTAGATCATTCGGCGTAGCTACCAGGCTGTGGAAATAGATCCCCGGCAGACCGGCCAACGAAAGCATGAACGCCTGGCTCGCCAGAAAGCGACGGACCTGCATGGCCGGGTCGGCTCTGGCCGGATCGCTCAATGCGTCGAAGTACGTAATATTCAGTTCATACGGTACTTCTGTTCCGTCTGGCCTCCGCCGATAGCTTATCTGGCCTTGAGCGCTTCGCACCGCCGTAATAAGCCCATCGATGCGTTCGGGAGGTAAAAGCCGCTCGACTGCCCGCAGCCCTACCCCATCGTGCGAAGCCGTAAAGACAAAATACATACAGCCGGTCGGCGGGCTACGCCAATCGCCCAGCCACCGGGACAAGTACGTGCCATCCCCCGTAAGCAAGGCATCCAACAAAAGCGGCGGTAAACTGAACAAATAAACCATATGCGCTTCGTCGCCCTGCCCAAAATAGTTGACATTTTCCTCATGCGGCACATTGGTCTCCGAAAGCAGCAAAGTGCCTGGCGCCGCCGCTTCGGCCAAATCCCGCAAAATTTTTACCACCGTATGCGTTTGCGGCAGATGGATGCACGCAGTGCCCGGTTCCTTCCACAGGTAAGCCACTGCGTCCAGGCGGATGAGCTCAGCCCCTTGAGCGAGGTAATATAAAAAAATGTCTATCATCTCCAAAAGCACCGCTGGTTCCCAATAGTTCCAGTCGATTTGGTCCGCACTAAATGTGGTCCAGACCTCTCGAAGGCCCCGACTGGTCTGGACCGGAGTAAACAGCGGTGTTGTCCGGGGACGGACTACTTGGCTATAATCGGCCCCAGAGTGTTTCTCGAGAAAAAACCGCACGAATGGCTCTTCGCCTGCGAGATAGCCCTGGAAGTATTTGCTTTGCCTCGAGACATGGTTTAGGACCAGATCAAACGCCAGCCGATACCGCCCCCTAAGTCTATGTATATCTTGCCATGTCCCTACTGCGGGATTCACCTGCCGATAGTCGATCACTGAGAAACCGTCGTCAGAACTGTAGGGGAAAAATGGTAAAAGATGGATCGTAGTAATCAACCCCTCCAGACCCGCCTCCTGAAGAAATTGTTCTAGAGCCGCCAACGGCGCTGCCCCTTCGCAGCGAATCTGATCGGCATACGTAATCAACACAGCGTCCCGTTGATCCCACGGCCGACCAGTCCGATCGGCCAACAGAGGCCGATACCGCCGCAGCCGCTCTAAAATCGCCGCCAAGCAAGCACTAGCCCGCTCTCCATAAAGGAACTCCAATTTCGGCCGAAGTCGATCCGCCAAGGTTGTTTCGCTAATCATTTGTTCCCTTCTTCCCCTCGATTTGCTTGTCCATCGGAAGGAACATCCTGCCCCAAAAGGAAAACCCAGACTCCTCCGGAACCCACCGGCATCCCCCCATACGCCTCTTAATGCTGAGCGACGGATAGGCTTCGCAAAATCCCATGCGTTGGGGGAAGCTATAAACAAGCGATCGGCTGCCGAGGTATCCGGCCCTTTTCGGCTTTTCCCAGCCTACCGGCATGGGGCAATCGGTCGGCTAAATCTGGGCCGCCACTGATCACTAATTGGCCGAAGGATCCTCCGGCACATGCTTTGGCCGAACAATATCTACTAGCAGCGCTCGGCCGATTTCCCGAGTAACCCGATGCCACAGATCCACGTCATCATAGAAGATATATTCGAGCTTAGCGGGCATGGTAAACCAGGCGCCTTCGCGAAGCTCGTTTTCCAGTTGGCCGCCCGCCCACCCAGAATGGTTTACAAACAGGCGCAATCGTTGCTGAGGCTGGCTCATCAGCGCCTCCAATTTCTCCTTTTCCGCAGAAAAATAGACCCCGGGCATTACTTCCAAATCGGCCAAGTCTTCTCGGGTATGAATGGCCATGAGCGGGCCAGGTACCGGCCCACCGACATGAATCGGCCCCTCATTCCGACACGGAGTCTCACTAACCGCTTCCCACAGCTCCCGAATGGTTTTGTCCGCAGGCCGATTCAAAACCACTCCTAACGCCCCGTCTTCATCATGCCGAATCATCAGCACCACCGTCCCAATAAAATTGGGATCTCGCAAATGCGGTGAGGCTACCAAAAAATATCCCTGAAGGGACTCCATGGGCCGAACCTCTTCTGCCTACCACCCCAACAGCCGAATACTTTGTCCCCTTGCTCTACGCATTCCAAACCTCATCGGTGGGGGTGATTGTCGTATAATAAACTTTTTCTGTTTAAAAAAGAAGCGCCTCTCACTCTTTCTGTTTTTATTCTACGGAAACCCTCCTCCTTTTGGCAGGTTCCTGATAGCTTTTCTTTAGTCAAAACTTTATGAAAGTTATCTATTTTCTTTATTTTATCTAGATTATTTAAACTGTGTAGATTGATTGCACTAACGATCATCTTCTCTCCCCTCTCTCAGTCCTATCCTGTCCGAGTTTTTCTTGGATCGGTTGGTAGGGGAATGACAGGGAGGAAGGTGTCCATTCGGTTGAGGGTTACCAAAAACCACTAGGTACTTCCAATATTGAAATGGGGTGTGGCGGTAACGCATAGCTCCGGGGAGTATTTCTGGCGGAAAGCGCTCCCTACCCCCCGGCAAGGGGTTTATGTGAAAAAGCCGAGAACACAATTTATGGTACACAAAAGCCACTCCACCACAACTTATAGGGTCTTTAAACGGAATGGAGTTTTATTGATGCAGGGGGATGAAATCATTTTGTGTATCATTGCTATTTTGCTGATTTTTCCTAGTCTTCCCCTATTGACAAAACTATGAAGATAGATATGTTTTGGGGACTGGGGTATTTGAGAATGATAGTCAAGTTAGAGATTCTGTACCAGATATGTCAACTGGGAAGACCATCTATGTTATCTATATTGCAACTGCATGTTTAAAAATCGCAACATTTTCTCCCCAAAAGAGGGGGATTCCTTCGGGAAGAGCAGCCATAACTCTTTGTAAAATAAAGTCTTATAGCATTACCCCCCTGAAATGGGAATCTCGGCACTGGAAGTGCTTTTTTTAACCAAGGAAAAGGCAGCCATGGGTGTGTAAGATCTTGGACTTGCTGAGGATAGCCTCTTGGTACAGCCGCATTGTTCAGGTCCCCGAATGAGGCGTCGGATACCGGTGCGAGTGTCGCAGAACGGCGAGCGGAAAACCGCTCTGCAACCTGATTCCCGAAAGAACCCTCCGCCGAGTCTTCCCTGTTCTGCTAGTCGGGTCCGGGTTCCGGAGCCGGATTGGCCCTGTGTGGATGATTTGGAAGAGTTCCCTCCAGAGGAATGGGAAGCTTTGGAATCGGCCGGTTCGGACTCTGCCGATCACATTGAGGACCCGGTTCGGATCTATTTAATGCAGATGGGGGAAATTCCGCTGTTGACGCGCAAAGAGGAAATTGCAGCCGCCCGTCAGATCGAATGGACTCGGCAGCGGTTTCGTGTGACCATGCTGGCTACCGACTACATGCTGCATGGGGCGGTGGAGCTGTTGGAGAAGATTCGGCAGGGGCAACTTCGGTTGGATCGGACGATAGAGGTATCGGTTACCAATCTTCGAGCGAAACGTCATTTGTGTAAGCTGTTAGAACCCAATCTGTACACTCTGCGGGAACTCCTCCGGCGGAATGTGGAAGACTTCCTGAAAGCGATGCGAAAAAGTCTTCCCCGGGCGGAGCGATTGCGGGCATGGCGGCGGTTGCGCTATCGGCGGGTCAAGGCGGTGCGGCTTGTGGAAGAATTGGGGCTCCGCACCCAACGCTTACAGCCTCTTCTGGATCGCTTCCGAGAGATAGCCGCTCGCATGGAGATGCTTTTCCATCGGCTGCAGGAATTACACCAAAGCCAAGCCCCGCCGGAACGTATCCAACCGGTTCGCCAAGAACTGCGGTATCTGATGAAAATCACTTTGGAAAGCCCCTCTACGTTGCGACGCCGAATGCAGAAGATTAGCCAACTGCAGGCTCAGTATGATGCGGCCAAGCGTCGGCTCTCCGCGGGCAATCTGCGCCTAGTGGTCTCGATTGCCAAAAAGTATCGGAATCGAGGCCTTAGTTTTCTGGATCTGATCCAAGAAGGCAATACGGGGCTGATGCGGGCGGTGGATAAGTTCCAGTATCGTCGGGGCTTTAAGTTTTCCACCTATGCCACCTGGTGGATTCGTCAGGCCATTACCCGAGCGATTGCCGAACAAAGTCGTACCATTCGGGTCCCCGTGCACATGATTGAAACGCTAGGTAAGGTCCGCGCCGCTTCCCGACGGTTCTTCCAACGCCAAGGAAAGGAACCCAGCTTAGAGGAGATGGCTTTGGAGGCCGGCCTCACTCTGCAAGAGATCGAAAGCATCCTCCAGATCAATCGAGAACCCCTCTCGTTGGACCAACCGATTACCGATCACGAAGAAAGCTTCTTCGGCGAGTTCCTGGAGGACTACCGGGAAGCAGACCCCCTATATGAAATGCAGCAAGATATGCTCAAGCATCGGATCAACGAAGCCTTAGCCGGGCTTACCTACCGAGAACGGGAGATCCTTCGGCTTCGGTATGGACTAAGCGATGGATACGCTTATACCCTGGAAGAAGTAGGGAAAATCTTTTCGGTTACCCGGGAACGGGTCCGTCAGATTGAGGCGAAGGCGGTTCGGAAGCTGCAGCATCCGGTGCGTGCCCGGCTGCTTTCCAGTTTTGTGGATCTACCTACCAGCACCACCCCCGTAAACCAGCAGGAAAATCCCCAGTTGCTGGAAAGACCAGAAGGCTAAGGGGCGTTCACCAGCCGCTGCTGCCACACGGCAACCTCGGAACGCGTCCGCCGAATGGTGTATTAATGTATTCCTATGAAAGCAGGAAGAGGAGTTTTTTGTCCTAGGTGATTGGTCCTGGACAGCTGCTTACGCGGTAGGCAGATCGTAGGGCTTTCCTCGGAGCAAGGAGGCAGCTTCTTCACTGGGCTGAAGTCTTCCGGAACCTCATATTGCTTCCTTCGGTTGCCGGGACTGCCGTTTTCTTCGCTATCCGTTCCGTCTCAGGCGGAAATGCTCCCCCCAGCAAGCTGCACTGGTGTGTGAAGCACCGGCCTCTTTTGGACTTCCGTTTGGGCAGCAAGTACTTTTCTCTTTTGGCTGGAGTACTCTGGATGCCAAATTCAGTTTTGGGAAGCTGGCTGTGGGGGATGCTTTCTCTAGTGGTTTTGAAGCGACCTCTGGACTTCGGCTTATCCGACGGGGAGAATACATCAGGAGTTGCGGGGGTGGAGGAGTTAGGCTGTGGACTCCTCGTGGGTAGGAAGAGGATAACCCTTTGGGAAGAGATAGGATAAAAGGGGGTTTTCTCTGGGCAGATGTAAGACGCCTTTTCATTTAGCAGAAGGAGTGTGGGGGATGAGGCGGTATGTTTTTATTGGGTTATTAGGGATGGAGTGGGTGGTTGGCAATGGGCTGATGGCTGCGGAGAGCCAACTGCCCAGTACCTATGAGGTTATGATCAACGGAGAGAGTTTCCTTCTGGAGGCCAATCAGGCTGTGCGGCTCCAGAGCCAACGGTATCCGGGCACAGTGTATGAAGTGGCCCTTCGGGTTTCACCGATCCAATATCTTCGGTTGAATCGGATTCGGTTGGCGTATGATTTAGGGATGCGAGTAGAAGATGATCGGCAAGCCCAACGCCGGACAGTCCGCCTGGTCCATCCGCAGGGTTGTCATATGTTGGTTACCGAGATCGGCCAACCGCTGGCTGAGGGGGATCGGGACACTGCCCTGCGGATGCTTACCGAAGCTACGGTGCAAAATTATCGGCAGCGTGGCATCCCGGAAGCCAAAATGGAACTCACTCGTCTGGAAAAAACCCAGCTTCCAGCAGCCGAAGCACGCGGAGTGCGGATCCGTTATCAGGACGCCAAAGGAATCGAACATCAGTCGTTAATCTATCTGCTGGTGGGCAAAACCTTTACGTGTTCGTGTATTGTGGAGTATCTGCAGGTGGACGAGGGCCAGGTCTTGCCGATACTCAAACGCATCTTCGATTCTATTCAACCGTTGCCAGCCCGAGATGGCCCCCGGCCACCCGCCGGCGATGGTCCCCACGAGTAGGAAGAGATAGGGCGGCAAATGATGCACTAAAATTCATAAGATTAGCGTACTCCCAGGCCGTGGGACCGGAGGTAGGCTTTCAGCTCGGGAATTTTGATCAGGCCGAAATGAAAGACCGAGGCGGCCAAGAGGATGGTGGCGCCGGCTTGGGCAGCTTGCAAGAAGTGCTCCAACGCGCCGGCGCCGCCGGAGGCGACAATTTCGGCGCTGGTGTGAGTGCGAAGCAGACGAATTAGCGGCAGATCATAGCCGGTCTGGGCGCCGTCGGCTGCTTTGCTGGTGGGCAGAATCACTCGGACGCCGTAGGCATCCACCTGTTTGGCCCATTGCAGGGCGTCCATGCCGGTCGGCGTCCTGCCGCCGTCGATATACACCTCATAGCCGGAGGGCATCTGCGGGTTTTGATCCACATCAATGGCGACGGTAACCCGCTCGGGGCCGAACTGTTGGATAAGCTCTCCGATCAATTCTGGACGGCGGAAAGCGGCCGAACCGACGGAGATTTTGTCTGCCCCCGCTTCTAAGACGGCGGCCGCGGAAGCCAGGTCCCGGATGCCGCCGCCAACGGTAAAGGGTACGGTAGTTACTTCGGCTACCCGGCGCACCACATCCAACATAGTCCGACGGTTTTCCACCGTGGCGGTGATGTCCAGCAGGGCCAGTTCATCGGCGCCCGCTTGGCAGTAGGCCTGGGCGCAGGCAACCGGATCGCCGGCATCTCGAAGGTTCACAAAGTGCACCCCCTTGACTACCCGGCCATGGTCCATGTCCAGACAGGGCATAATCCGAATGGCGGGTTGGGACATTGACGTCGGTTCCTCGTACTAACTAAGGAATGGCCGGACTGGAATTTCGGCCTTGGCGATGTTAGGAAAGAAAATAGCCCTAGGAAGCGAATTGGTCTAGCAACAGCGCCGTGGGAGTTGAGCAACCGGTGTTAAGGTAACAGGAAAAGCGACTCGGTTTTGACGATTGCATAATCGTCCGGGAAAGTATGGAAGGCTTGGATGCGGAAGCTCCGCTGTCGGCACTCGGTATGGATGTAACTGACGGCGCCGACAGCAATCCGGCCATTGGAGCCAAACTTATAATACAAACCTTCCGGCTCTTGGTCAGCTAGTTGCAACTGCTGCTGAAATGCCCAAAACTCTTCCGGCGCCAGTTGGTCTAGGTGGAATTGGACCTGATAGACGACGCCCCCGCGGCACTGGATGCGTTCCTGTCGGCTTTCTCGGAGCCGGTGGCAGATCAATCGGCGCAATTCTGGCAACGGATGCTGGGCGGAGGTGGCCACTTCGGTGAGCACCAGATCCGCATAGTTCCAGCAGATCACATGCCCGGCCGTCGTGATCTGCAATTTGGCCTGATAGCTCCCATGCTGAATCTGCCGACACTGTACCACCTGAAACAATTCCGGATGCAAAGGCCGGCCGTACACCACAAATACCAATTCCGCCACTTTCGGACGAACACTTAGCACGGCAACGGTCCTTGAAAATCACGGAGGATAAATTTCTTCTGTTTAGCCCATCCGAAATCAACATGCTCCTTGATCTGTAGATCGGCTTTTTCCTGGGCCGAGCCAACAGTCCAACCCACTCACCCCAGACAAAAGCCTTCGAAAGGATTCTTGAGGGTTATTATAACTTTGGTTTTTAGAAGCTCCAAGAGGTTTTGGGCGAAAAACAGAATCTATGCAAATGGTGTACCGAAGAGGATGCTGAGGAGAGAATTCGGTTCCTGCAAGGGGCGGAACCAGGCAGATGCTAGCATAGTTGTTCGATTTTGCTTCACCCTTTTTGGGATTGCCAACCTCCCGTCATCCGGGGAGGTGTTCGGGGCGGGGCCAAAGGGGGAAGTTTTTCAAGGGTCTTTAGTTGCTTCCGGGACAATGCCAGTATCTCTAGCGCCTCGGTGTGCCAAGCTTGGAACTTTTGAAAGGTTTTTGGGTGATTGCTTGGGGGACTGACAGGCAAGGCAGTCCCAGTCCGGTTTGCGCCTGTTAGGTGGTTGGTGTGTATCCGGAAGCAAGGTTCATGCCTGTGGCAGCAGCAGGCCGACAAGAATGTCGTAGCCTGCATGAGTGCCGGCGGCGATGCCAAAGCCTCGGAACCAAAAAAGCCCGCAGAAAAACATTCCTGCCAGCCAACGGACCCCGAAGGTGGCCAGATTCCAGGGTTCGCCGGAGGGTCCCAGGTGATGGGCCAGGGCAAAAACGGCGCTGGTGCTCAAAGCGGCTAGCAAAAAACTTTGCCACAGGCCCAGCCCACAAACCCGCAGCAGCCCCAGCCCAGCGGGCAGAAGGATCAATCGGAACAAAAGTTCCTCATAAAGCCCAGCTCCCAGATAGCTAATCATGCGCACCAGCCAATCTGGGCAGGCGCCGATCTGCTCCGGGCTGGGCATCTGCCAGAGGCTGCCTTGCCATCGAAGCAGCACCCAAAGGATGCAAGAAAGCAAACTGCATTCCACCGCCATTCCAAACAGCGTTGCCGGCGCCACCCGCCAAGACTGCCCGGTCGTATAGTGCCAGCCTAGGAGGATGGCCACTACCAGGGCGGGCAACAAAAAATAATGGCCCAACCCTAGACTATCCAGGAGCATGCGGAGCCAAAGATCGGCTCCGTTTCTGGCCGCCGCCGAACTTCCTAACAGCACCCCCCCTTCATAAACTATCAGCAAGGGTGTTAAAAACAATAAACTCGCCCAGGGCCGACAGGACTCCGCCCAGTAATCCTCGTCGAGTCCTGGTTCCGGGGCGGCCGGTGGTACTGGACCGGACCAACAGACCTGCTCGCCTGCTGCCATCGGAGCAACTCCCCGAAGAGATTCCCAGATCATTTTTCGACGGAAGATGGTCCTCGGCTTGAGCCTGCCAGGCCTACAGATCCACTTTGCCAAACAAGCTCAGGGCCTACCATCTGTATCAATTTTGCCGAACAAACTGAGTCCAAGGCACCCGGCCGGACAGACAATAGGAAGCAATTGAGCTAGCTAACTCCAAGACAACCGGCAGTATAGACACCATGAAACGTTGGGCAGTTGCCAGGCAACTTCCAGGGATTCGGCATTCCTAGGGCTGCCATGCCCTCTACCTGGCAGCCCGGGTCCTAATGGCCAAGCTCACTCCAAGGCAACCGACATTCCTTAGGACGGGAGGCGCCAACGGCCAAGACGGTTACTCCACCCCGAGGCAGAAAGGCGGATATGACTGCGCTGGTGCGAGAGGTTTATGATCGGTTGTATGCGGCGTATGGGCCGCAGCATTGGTGGCCTGGCCAGACACCTTTTGAAGTGATTGTCGGAGCGGTGTTAGTGCAGAATACCAATTGGAAGAATGTGGAACGGGCTATCGGAAACTTGCGTGAGGCCGGGCTGCTGGAACCTCGGCGTTTGGCCAAAGTGCCGCTGGCAGAACTGGAAGAACTGATTCGGCCTGCGGGCTACTATCGGATCAAAGCCCGACGGCTCCGAAACCTGCTAGAGATGATCGTTCGGCGGTACGGCGGCTCGCTGGAGCGAATGTTTTCCAGCCCCATGGACGTCTTGCGAGAAGAACTGCTGCAGGTGCCAGGCATCGGGCCGGAAACCGCCGATTCCATCCTCCTTTATGCTGGGGGGTTTCCCACCTTTGTCGTGGATACATATACCCATCGGGTTTTGGCCCGGCATGGTTGGATCGGTTTCGACGCCGATTACTATCAGATCAAAGAATATTTTGAAAGCCAATTAGAACCAGATGTTCAAATTTTCAATGAATATCATGCTCTGTTGGTCCGGGTCGGCAAACTGCATTGTCAACGGCGGCCCAAATGCACCGGCTGCCCGTTGGAGCAGATGCTTCCGGAAGGCGGGCCACTTCAACCGGATGAGTAACCCCTGGGGAACATTTCGGCCAAGGGACGTTCCTGCCGAACAAGGCAGACGCCCGAGCCATCTCCCCTCTCCGTTTAACCCTTGTAGGGACTCCTATCTGTCAGAGGGTAGTTATTTCGGGGTTTTTCAGCGCAGTCTAAGCAGACTACGGTATAATCAGGGTATGTTCCCCTGCCCGGGAGAGGGAGTAAATATGTGCCTCTGCTCGCCGGGGGAGGGCGGCTAAGCATCCGATTGGCCGGCAGAAAGGAAGCAAGACGACCGCTTCCGGGCCAATCCACGCCCCCAAAGGTACTGGCACTCTCCTGCTTGGGCGGCAATGAGAACCACAAATGGCCTCAGGATTCCTGTGGCCTAGGCAATCAAAGAACAGTCCCATCGGCTCCCCAGGAGGCCTATTTCTTTCAAACCAGTCGATCAATGCGTCTATAAATATTCATATCGTCCGGCCTGTTGGGCGGTGTCGAAAAGGGCCAGGACATTTTCTGGGGGCACGCCGGCCTGAATGTTATGCACACTAGCCAGTACATAGCCGCCGCCAGGGGCCAAAATGCGAATATTTTCACGTACCTCGTCGGCCACCTCCTCCGGGGTGCCAAAAGGTAAAGTCTTTTGGCTATCGCAAGCAGCACCCCAAAACACCAGCCGATCGCCAAATTCTCGCTTGAGCCGGACCGGATCCATCCCCTTGGCCGACGTCTGCACCGGATTGATAATATCTACGCCCATCTCAATCAAACTGGGCAGGAACGGATAGATGGCGCCGTCGCTGTGCATGAAGACTTTCCACCGGGTATGCTGATGGATCCAGTCCAAGCCTCGTTTGTAATAGGGCATGATCAGTTCTCGAAACATACCAACGGAAAGGAAGGGGGCGTTTTGGGTGCCGAGGTCGTCGTTGAACTGGACAATCTGAACCCGGTCGCCCACCGCATTGGCCAACCGACGAAGGTTCTCGATCCAGGCTTCCACAATCCGCTCATAGAGCTGGCGGACGTAGTCTGGCTCCGTGGCCAAGCTGATCATCCAGGCGCTGAAATCGCCGATGCCTAAGCCGAAGAATAGTTCATACGGGGGTCCCATCGCCACCATGATGGCATAATCGGAGTTTTGCCACCAACTTTCGGCCTGGGCGTGCAGGTGATCGCATTCTTCCTGAGTGAGCAGAGGAAGTTCTATTTTATCGGGATCGACATGGGCAGCGCCGGGAAATTTATCCACCCGGTCAAAATAGAAGCCGCCCCTAGGCATGACAGCCATGGGTCGGCCATCTGGATGCAGAAGCAACAAGTCCCCGTTGGCTCGAACCAGGGGGTTAAAATCCCCAGGCACTTCCACGGGGGTGCCGTCGAACAGTTTCCACGGCTTCCAGCGTTCGTTTCGGATGCCGAAGGCCACGGCCGGCCGCTGCAATCCCACCACATCGCCGCCCAGCCGCTCTAAAACCGGCCGCTCAATTTCCGCCAACATCTGATACAAGTCATACACCCGTGTGGGCGTGGAAATGCCTAGAAGTTGTTTGAGTTGATGATAGGTGGAAGCGGCAATACCGGTCTGCCGGGTTGCGCCTACGTCGATGGGCACCCGATCCGGTTCCCGATGTTCTAAAGCACACATGACCCGCTCACGAGAATTCATCCTCCTTGGCTCCTCCCATTCCCATCAGCAGAGACGTAGAGAGCTTCGCCATGCCAAAGACTTCAGCTGAGGCAAGGAACATCTGCTTTGGAATTGCTAGGCCTCCCTTGTTGTCATTCCCGCGAAAGCGGGAATCCAGGATGCTGGGCACAGAACCTCGCTTGGCTTTAGCGGCTCCTGGCTTGCCCGGGGATGACATGTTTGAATCCTGGTTTGGGCAGAAAGGATAAATCAATTTCACAGGGCGGAAAGTTGTTCTCTAGTGGTCCCAGTCCCAGGCGTTTTCGGCAGCTTAGCCGAGTTGAGCCAGTTGGTTCCGGATAGCCCGAATGAACTCTGGGCTGGTGCCGCAGCAACCGCCTAAAAACGCCGCCCCCGCCTCCACCAAGGCGGGAATATAGGAGGCGAATTGCTCCGGGGTTTGTCGGTATTGAGGTCGGCCATCAACCAACTCCGGCAAGCCGGCATTGGGTTTGATCCAGATGGGCAGATCCGTGGCCGACCGGAGCCGTCGGCAAATCGGCACAAAACCTTCGATGCCTTGGCCGCAGTTGGCCCCGACCACATCGGCGCCGGCCTGGATGAGTGCTTGGGCAACCTGTTCTGGGGTGTTGCCCATCAGGGTGCGATCTTTGTCCCGACCGGAGGCGAAGACCATACAGGCTACCACCGGCAGGCCCGTTGTCTTGGCTGCCCGAACCGCAATGGCCGCTTCTTCCAAGTCGGACATGGTTTCGATGACCAGGCCATCGGCGCCGGCCTCGGCTAAAAGCTCACACTGCTCTTGAAATACCGCGTGAAGCTCTTCGACAGTGGTATCGCCGGTTAGCAGCATTTTGCCGCTCGGCCCTACCGAGGCAAACACCAAGGCCTGCTGGCCGGCTGCCCGAAGCGAAATCTCCACTCCGGCCTGGTTGAGCGCACGGATTTGGTCGGCCAAGCCGTGCCGGGCCAGGCTGAGCCGATTGCCCCCAAACGTATTGGTCAAAATGATCAGGCTACCGGCTTCCACATAGCTGCGGGCCACCTGCTGCACCCGATCCGGATGCTCCAGGTTCCAGCGTTCCGGGCATTGGCCCACCTGGAGGCCCAGTTGGTATAACTGGGTGGCCCAAGCCCCATCGGTAACCACCGTACCTGTAGAGGTCAATTGCTCAATTAAAACGTGCATCCCAAAACCTTTGCCAAACAGGAAACCCAGTCCTCGCTGCGAATCGTCTGAGGCTGCCTGAAGGTCGGCAGATGCCAAGCAGAGGGGAGCTGCTGAGCAAGGCGGCTTTTATTGTAGTCGGAGGAGGCGATTTCGGAAAGGGCCCTGGCCGAAACGGCAAGACCGGCAACTTTTACGCACTCAACCGGCAAAATTTGCCTGGGTCTCAAACACCATTACTCCCTTTGCCGGAGCGCCGCCGAGAAAATCCATCCAAGGCGGAATCTGCAACTTCTTATCTGTCCAATAGATAGGCAATATTTTCTTTTCGGCTGCGAAGGTGGCCAGTAGATTTGGCATGGAGCTTGCTCATATGGCCTCCGCTTCTCAAAAAGTTTTTCGTTGTTCCGAGAGGAAATCTTACGTTGGATGGGTCTTCAGAAAGAGAGGTTTCCTAGCGGTCAGGGAGTGGGTGGGCAATGCCCTATGGATTGTACATCGCCGCCGAAGGGGCTCATGCGCAGGCGAAACGGCTAGAAGTGATCGCCAACAACCTGGCCAACGTGGATACACCGGGCTTTAAACGTCAATTGGCCATCTTCCAGGCTCGCTATGCGGAAGCCATCGAGCAGGGAGACGATGTTCCTGGCAGCGGCAGCATCAACCAAATGGGTGGCGGAGTGCTGGTCCGGGAGACGCCGACCGACTTTGCGCCGGGGCCGGTGGAACGCACCGATATCCCTACCGACCTGGCGCTGGAAAGGGAGGGTTTCTTTTGGGTGGAAAAAGACGGTCAGCGGTTTTTGACCCGGGCGGGCAATTTCCGCCTCTCTAGCCGCGGAGAACTGCTTACTCAACAAGGGTACTTCGTGCTAGATGAGGAAGGCAACCCCATAGCGCTGCCGGAACCGAGTAGGCCATTTGATATTAATTCGGCAGGCGAGATTGTCCAGGGAGGATTCCGACGGGCATTGGCGGTGGTCAAACCGGCCCTCGGCGATAGCCCTCAACGGGTGGGCGAAAACCTCTTCCGCACCCAGTCCGATCCGGAACCAGTCCCTGCCGCCCAACGTCAAGTCCTCCAGGGTTTTCTGGAGCGTTCCGGAGTGCGTCCGCCGCTGGAAATGCTCGAACTGATCGAAACTTCCCGCTTGCTCGAAGTCAATCTGAACCTGATCAAAGCACAGGATCAAATGCTCAGCGGTTTAGTTCAACGGTTGTTGAGAGTGTAAACTTGTAACATTTCAGCCGAGTGGAGTAAGACTCCGTTTTTTTAAGGAGAACGCCTCCGAGTGTCACTGCCGCGAAAGCGGCAGTCCAGAGAGCAGAAATCCCTCAAAAAACAGCACGGTGCTTTCCCGGAAATGGCCTGTGAGATCATTCGGCTGAAATGTTACGTAAACTTTTCTTCCTTTACAGGAGTGGGGTTTTCATGGGCATTCAGGCATTACAGGCGGCGGCCACCGGCATGGCTGCCATGGAAACAAAACTCAATGTCGTGGCCAACAACCTGGCCAATGTCTCCACCACCGCGTACAAGCGGGATCGGGCCAACTTCGAAGACCTTTACTACCAGCACGAGCGCCTGCCGGGCAGCGAGGACCGAGCCTCGGAGCCTACCCCCACCGGCGTTTCGGTCGGCCTGGGCGTTCGCCTGAGCAGTACCCAGACCAACTTTGAGCAAGGCAACTTTCTCCAAACCGACCGCGAACTGGACGTGGCCATTGAAGGTCCTGGTTTCTTCCAAGTGGCCGATCCTTCCGGACAGATCTACTACACCCGGGCAGGCAATTTCAAC
Source organism: uncultured Thermoguttaceae bacterium (assembly GCA_938042245.1). Taxonomy (GTDB): domain Bacteria; phylum Planctomycetota; class Planctomycetia; order Pirellulales; family Thermoguttaceae; genus JANXAQ01. The sequence goes on along the minus strand of CALIRO010000045.1, from coordinate 118,464 downwards.
GTGAACGCCAACGGCTATTTAGTGATTGGTTCCGCCTATACCGGCCGACTGCTGGAACCCCCGATTTCCATCCCTCAGGATGCCATTGGCATTTCGATCAGCCCCGAAGGCATTGTCTCGGTCAAACAACCGAACAATCCCCAGATGACCCAGGTAGGGCAAATTGAACTCGCCACCTTCATCAATCCCGATGGACTGCTCAAAATTGGGGAAAATCTTTATGCTCAGACCGATGCTTCCGGTTCGCCGATTCTGGGCAATCCAGGCCAAGAGGGAATCGGCTTGCTCCGGCAGGGCGCCTTGGAAGGCTCCAACGTCGAACCCGTTCGGGAACTCATTGAACTGATCGCCACCCAACGGGCCTTCGAAATGAACTCCCAAGTCATTAAAGCAGGCGATGAAATGATGCAACTGGTCTCCAACCTACGGAGGTACTAACACCGGCAAAGGCCCAAGGGCAATTTTCAGCTAGATTCTAAGCAGATAAGGGGCTAGCAACAGAACCCTAAGGTCCTCGCCAAAGTATGGGATCATAGGTATTTTACATGAACAGAAAAGCAGTCTCCCTAAAAAAATGCAATTGGCAGAGACATTTTTTGGCAGACCTCCTGATGGCCTGGGGGTTGGCACTGCTGGGTTTGGGCCCAGCCTTTGGCCAGGAAAATGCTCCCCACCCCGGCTTCCTCCAGGAACCCGAAACCCAAGAGACGCAGGTGGTAGAAGTGCGGCTACGGGCGCAGGCCGAGCTAACCGAACCGATCGTTCGGCTGAGCCACCTGGCTGAGTTGTTCCCTGCCCAGTCTCCGTTGGGCCACCGATTGGCCCAGACAGAGCTACTGCCGGCGCCTGCACCCGGAGCACGCCGGTATCTTTCTGCTACGGAGATTGAGGAAATTCTTTTGCGGCGGGGACTGCCGGTTGGGCAGGTTCGATTGACCGGGGCCAGTCAGGTGGAAATCCGCCGACAAAAGGCTCTTTCCCAGCCCTCTTCAGGAACTTCCGACGCCCCAGCCTCCGCTAGTGGCTCTGCTGGATTGGGGCCGGTTGCTCGTCGGCGAACCGAGTCGGCTCTCCAAAACGCTCTCCTCGCTTATCTGGAGGAGAAAGTTCCTGGGCAGACCGGTTGGCAGGTGAAACTGGCTGCCACCCACGAGTTACAAGAGATTCTCCGCGAAAACCCGCAGGTGGTCGAAGTTCGAGGCGGCTCGCCTCCATGGACAGGTGTCCATTGGTTTGAGCTGATCCTCAATACCTCCCAAGGCCGCCGCAGCGTACTGGTGCAGGCGGAAGTTTCCTTGGCCACCGCCGTGGTGGTAGCCGCCCGACCTATCCCCAAAGGCACACTGTTGCAGCCTCAGGATTTGGCCCTTCTGCCTCTCCAGCCAGACGAAAAAACCGAGGGATATTTTCAGGAGATCCAACAGCTTGTTGGCAAAGAGGCCCTCCGGGGCTTGCTAGCGGGCCGACCCATCCCGCAGGATGCCGTGCAAGCGCCGCTATTGGTCCGGCGGGGGCAGGTGGTTACTGTCTATGCCCGGGCGCCCGGCATTCGGGTTCGCACCCAAGCCCGCGCCAAAGAAGATGGCAGCCTGGGCGATCTGGTAGCCGTCGAATCCCTGGCCGACCGAAAAACCTATTTCGCCCGCGTCTGCGGCCTTCAGGAAGTAGAGGTCTTTGCCCGGGGGGTGCATACCCACAGCCAATGGATCCCTTCGGAGACGGCTTCTTTGGTACCGGAGTCCGCTTCCCCCAAAACCCAGTAATTCTCTTCAGGAAAAAAACCATCCAAAAGGATCCAAACCCGATGCATCCGCTTGGGAAGAGCTTCCAAAGCCGTTGGGCTGATAAGACTTGGCCGGAGCTAACAGCCGCGCCTAGTCTCTTTCTGGTGAAGCTAGGCTTAGTGCTCCTGGGCTTGGTACTACCAGACGCATTGGTCGGTTTTGCAGGAGAGGGGGGTAAACACCAGGAATCGAGCTCGGCTGCTGCGGGAGGACGTCCGGAAGGATTTGGACGAATGTATCTTGGGGGCCCTAGTGGGAGTCTTTTTGGTTCGCCGGAGGCTCGGCCGCCCCTCCAGCGGGAAATGGTCGATTTTGGCCATGTGCCGTTGCCCCAGCCCCGCACCCTGAAGCTCAACGATATTGTCATCGTTACCGTGGATGAGAAATCCCATGTCCTCAGCGAAGGAGAGATGGACCGCCGGAAAAACGCCTCTCTGAAAGCGGCTCTAAAGGATTGGATCATCTTCAGCCCCCGGTCCTTCGGCATTCGACCGGATCCCCAATCAGCAGGCGAACCGAAAATCGACGGCCAATGGGACAATAAGTACCGGGCACAGGCTGACTTCGAGGCCAGAGATGCTATTAAGTTTACCATAGCAGCTCGGGTCATCGACGTCCGTCCTAATGGTACTTTGCTCATCGAAGGCCGACGCATCATCAAACACAACGAAGACACCTGGGAATATTTCCTGCTAGGCGTGATTCGGCCTGAAGATGTCAAACCCAACAACACCATCGAAAGCGAAAAGATCGCCGAATTGCGCCTTTGGAAGCGGGAGTCAGGCCATGTGCGAGATGGCTACCGCCGTGGTTGGCTGATGGAATGGCTCGATCGCTTCCAGCCGTTCTAACCCCCTCGCACCATCGGACAGCCTAGCCGCTAAGGGCGAAAGGCAGAGAGCAGCACTAGCAGGACGGTCTCCTTTGTTCCGCAGTCCAGCCTGCGGACCACCAACAACCCACTACTGCCGAACACCTCCTCCATAGGCCCAGGAGGTTCACTCATGGAAGGCAACCAAATGGAATGTCGCCAAAAGAGAGAAAAAACAGTCTTCCGTTTCCGGAAGCTGGCCATCGGGATCCAGATAGGTATTCTGGTGATTTCGGGGTTTTCCCGGCCCGTGGAGGGCAAAACCACTATCAAAAGCATCTGCCGACTTAAAGGGCAAGAGGAAAACACGTTGCATGGAATGGGCCTGGTGGTAGGCCTCAAAGGCACCGGCGACGGGGGAGCATTTCTGCCTACCATGCGAAGCCTGGCCATGACCATGCAACTAATGGGTAAACCAGTACAAGCCCCGGCAGAATTAAAAGAGGCCAAGAATGTGGCCTTGGTGCTGGTTACGGCTGTAGTTCCACCGGGCGGGGCTCGGCAAGGGGATCGGCTGGATTGTGTGGTCAGTTCCATCGGAGCGGCCAAAAGTCTTAAAGGTGGACGATTGTTCCTTACCCCCTTGGTTGGCCCGGAAAATCCCCAGCATCCCCGGGTCTATGCCTTTGCCGAAGGACTGATCCGCATTGAAGATGAATCGACGCCGACGATCGGCAAAATTGCCGGTGGTTGCCGAATGGAGGAAGATTTTTTCACTCCTTTTGTGAAAGACGGCCGGATCACCTTGGTGCTGGACCCAAATCACGCCGATTTCCAGACCGCTTCGGACGTAGCCGAGTGGATCAACAGCCAACTGAGCATCCAGATCGAAGGCCAGCCGCTTGCCCGGGCGATCAATCAGCAAAACATCGAAGTGCGAATCCCTCCTCAATACTATGAGGATCCCGTACTTTTTATTTCTCAGGTATTAGCTACGCCCATCATGAGCCAACCGGTGTTGCCCCGGGTGGTGGTCAATGAACGCACAGGCAGTATTGTCATTAGCGGCGATGTGGAGATCGGACCCGTTGTGGTAACCCACAAAAATGTGGTGGTGGAAACTGGTCCTGGAGCAGCAGCGCCGACCGGCGGCCGGTTTACTCCCGTGGATCCGGAACAGACCCAAACCGCGAAACTCAAAGCCCTGGTCGAAGCCTTAAACGCCGTCCATCTGCCTCCGCAGGATATCATCGACATTCTCAAAGGCATCGAGCGGAACGGTAAACTCCATGGAAAATTGATCCTCCAATAGCCCCCGGACAAATAGATCAATCAGTGCTATCCGAGCCCAGTCTCATCGAAGCGTTATGCTCGTAAAGAGTTCGACAGGCGAGGAATATGCCAATGAATCCTATCAGAGCCCCTGGGATTCCTACTGCCTTGGTTGACATGGGACAAGGGACTGTTCCGGCAGCCAAAAAACTTCTTCCCTCCCCAACACGTCCTGTCGAGAAAGCCGAAACTTGCTCTCAGTCCGAACTGCGGAAAACGTTCGAGGCGTTTTTGGGAGAAGTCTATTTCGGGCAGATGCTCAAAGCGATGCGTGCTACGATGGGGAAACCAGCTTATGTGTACGGAGGGCTGGCAGAGGATATTTTTACTCAGCAGTTAGATCAGGTCTTGGCCGAGTCGTTGGCCAAAACCCTGGCGCCGCAGTTTAGTGGGCCCATGTTCGAGCTTTTTATGCTCTCCCGCCGATGAGCCATCGAGTGCTGGATAATCAGGCGGCAGGTATTTTGGGTTGGAGATGATTTGTTCCTTTGGAAGAGGCATTTTTGCATGCAACCAGCAATTGAGACGCAATTGGCAGGTTTGCTAGAGGAACTTTTGGAGTTGCAAAGAGAGACTCTCCAGACCTTGGAGCAGAAGCAACAGATGCTTCGGCGTGGGGATTGGGAGGGATTGGCCCAAACCGGCCAGCCGGAACAACTGTTGCTCCAGCGGTGGGAAGCCTGTTTACGGCGTCGGGAGGAGTTGTTGGCCGAGGCGTCGGAGCAGCGGTTACCCGCGCAGAGTTTACAGCGGTTGGCGTCGGCGATGCCGACGCCGGAGCGTGAGAAATTAGCAAAACAGGTGAAACTAGCGAAATCTCAAGCCCGGCTCCTGCAGCATCAGGCCCTAACCAATTGGGTGGTCATTCACCGATGCCTGCTTCATCTTTCCCAATTGTTAGAGATTCTCGCAACAGGCGGGCAACCAGAGCCGACTTATGGTAAGGACCACTCCTCCTTGCAGACTGGGGCGCTGGTAGATCAACAAATCTAGGAAGATTAGGCAAGCTAGAAAGAGTTGGCAAAAGGCGAGAACCGGGCTATGTCCCTCTTCAGCTCTATCCGGATGGCTGCCAATACCCTGCAGACCGATCAAATCGCCTTGCAGGTCATCGCCCAGAATATCGCCAACGCCAACACCCCCGGCTACATCCGCGAAGAGGTAGTGTTGACCCCTGCGCCCACATTCCGCTACGGCGGATTACTGCTGGGCTTGGGTGTCCGCGTCGAGGCGGTCATCCAAAAGATCGACCACTTCCTGGAAGAACGACTCCGAGGGGCTGTCAGCGACAAAACCAGCGCCGAAGCCCAGGAAGAAACCTACCTGGAACTCGAACAACTCCTCGGCGAACTGAGCGAAACGGACTTGAGCAGTCGGTTGAACGCTTTCTTCAGTAGCATTGCTGAGGTGCTCAACCAGCCGGAAAGCCGATCCGTCCGAAACCTCGTGGTGCTCCAAGGCCAAACGTTGGCTTCGGAGATTTCCCGATTAGCCAATCGGGTCAATGAAATTCGGGCGGCAGTCAACGGCCGGGTTACTCAAATGGCCGACGACATCAACCGCCTGCTGGAAGAGATCCGCACATTGAACATCCGCATTACGGAAACCGAAGGCGGCTCGGTGTCCAAAAGCCATGCGGTGGGGCTGCGCGATCAGCGCTTAAAAGCCCTGGAAAAACTGGCTGAGCTGATCTCCATCCGAGTAGAAGAACAAGACAACGGTTCGGTAACCGTTTATTGCGGGGCCGACTATTTAGTAAGCGAGGGATTTGCTCGGCAAGTAGAAGTAGCAAAGTCCACAGATCGTGGGTTGTCCATTTCGAATATTCAGCTCGTAGATACCCAATCGCCGTTGGATACCCAGAGCGGCCGGTATTATGGGCTGGTGTATGCCCGGGATCAGATTCTGGGGGGCTTTTTAGATCAATTGGATGATTTTGCACGCACGTTAATTTTCGAGTTCAACAAAATTTACGCCAGCGGGCAAGGGCTGGTGGGTTTTCAGCAACTTACCAGTCAAGCGCAAGTCGATGCCACCGATAAGCCGCTCAATCAAGTTGGACTTTCGTTTACGCCAGTCAACGGCTCCTTCCAAGTGCTGGTATATAACCGGAAAACCGGACTTACCAAAACGACGGATATCCGGGTCGATTTGAACGGGATCGGTCGGGACACCAGCCTGGAAGATATTGTAACCGCGTTGAATGCGATTGACGGGATAAGGGCAGAAATTACGCCGAATCGGGGGTTAAGCATTCGCAGTACGTCGCCGGATTTGGAGTTTAGCTTTGCCCATGATACCAGCGGACTATTGGCCGCCTTGGGACTCAATACGTTTTTTACCGGCAGTACGGCGCTAAGTATTGGGGTCAACCGGCTGGTGGCGGCGGACCCAGCCCTGTTTGCGGCTAGCCGGGGCGGCATCGGCGCCGATACGGACAATGCGGTGGAGTTGGCTCGGTTTTTGGATGTTCCGCTGGCGGCCAAAAACGGCGACAGCTTGGCGGTGCTGTACGACCGGTTGGTAAGCGGCGTTACCCAGGGATCGGCCATTTCACAGGCGGTGGCCGAGGGGGCCAGAACGTTTGAGGCGACCTTGCGAGGCCAAAAACTCGCCTTAAGCGGGGTGAGCATCGATGAAGAGGCGGTGCGCATGATCACCTTCCAACGCCAGTTCCAAGCCGCCGCCCGTTTCATCGCCCACTTGAGCGAACTGTTTGAAGTGTTGGTCAGTATTTAATTTCCCGGGAACATCTCAGCCGAATGGAGTAATCTGTCATCCCTGCGCAACTGGAACCCCAGAGATGTCATCCGTGCGAAAGCAGGGTCCGAGAAATGTCATCCCTGCGAACGGGGGGATCCAGGGTGCCCGTGGGCCGCTCGATGGTTCATCGCCTCTTGCCTAGCGGCCAAGGCGGGTAAGTCCCCTTTGCCCCCTGTGGGAGAGGGTGGCCCGGTGCAGCCAGGCCCGGTGAGGGGGCGCCTGGACGGCCGCTTGCGCGGGAAGGACCACGAAGGGATTGGTGCGGGCATGAGCGTCGTGGGGTGGATGCCTTTGAAACCAGCAGGCCTCCTTTCGTCGGCTGAATAGGTATAAACTTCCCGCATCGGATAGGGAATGTAGAAAGCCATGGCCAACGTCATTGGAATCCCTAGCACTCGGGTAAGCGATCTGTTTGTGCGGGAGCGGCTTTTGACCCAAGTAGCCAAGGATCAGCTTGCCCTGTTTAAAGTACAGACCCAGATGAGTACTGGGCGCCGGATTAACCGGCCCAGTGAAGATCCGGTTACTTCGATGCGAGCCGTCAGCCTCCAACGCCTCCTGGAGCGCAAACAGCAAGTGAAAACCAATCTGGCTACCAATCAGTCGTTCATGAGCGCTACGGACACGGCCATTTCCAGTATTTCTTCCATGATGGCCGAGATCCGGGCCAATGTATTGGCGGTAGTAGGGACCACGGCGAGCGAGGAGCAGCGTCAAGCCGCCGCCATGCTGGTGCGTCAAGCCTTGCAACAGTTGGTCGATTCGGGCAATCAGAATTTCCGGGGTCGATATCTGTTTGCCGGTTCACTGACTGGCACTCGTCCGTTTCAGCTTCGCTCGGATAATATTGTGCGATATTTGGGCAACGAATCGTTGCTGGAAAGCTACGGGGATGTGGATTTGTTATTTGCCACCAATTTAACCGGCCATGAGGTGTTTGGCGCATTGTCGGAGGCGGTGCGGGGTACGGCCGATTTAACGCCGGTGCTGACTTTTAACACTCGGTTAGCGGATCTCAACGGCGGCCAGGGCGTCCGGCCTGGCAGTATCGAAGTGTCCAATGGTATGGATAGCCGGATTGTCGATATTACCGGCTGTGAGACGATCGGGGATGTAGCATTACGGCTCCTGGAGAACCAGCCAGTGGGGACACAGATGTACATAGAAATTACCCCCACCGGCCTGGAAATCTCCTTAAGCGGCGGTACGCTTTCGATTCGAGAAGTCGGCAGCGGCACCACGGCCAGCGAACTAGGCATCCTGGCCAAAGACGGCGTCGGTACTGGCCCGTTGGTCGGCAGAGATCTAAATCCTATTTTGCGGCCCACCACTCGGCTGGACGATATTCTGGGCGCCCGGGCCAGGGCGGTTGTCCGCTCCACTGGCCGAGATAACGATGTGATCGTTACCGCTCAATATCGGGGGGCCGACTATAACGGGATTACCGTCCAATACTACGACGACGGCACGGTAATGGACCCAGGCACAGAATATGCCTGGTACGAAGAGGCAACACGTACTGTTTGGGTGAACATTAAAACTGGTTATACTACCGCCCAACATGTGGTGGCCGCCATTAACGCCGCTTATGATCCGGATACCTTTCCCTTCCGAGCAGAACTGGATCCGTTGGATGAGCAAAATGGCGGCAAAGCAGCGGTTACCGTAGGGGCTTCGGCTCGGTTGCGTTTCGGCTCCGGCACCGAATTGGACCAGGATTCCGGGGTGCAGATTCGCAACGGCAACAAAACTTTTACGCTCACCTTTTCTAAAGAAGATGGCGTCGAGACGATCGAAGACCTGTTGAATGTTTTCAATGGCTCGGATGCTGATGTGATTGCTACGATCAATGTGAGCGGCACTGGTATTGACATTCGTTCCCGATTGAGCGGGTGCGATTTTGCCATCGGCGAAAACGGCGGCATTACTGCCCAGCAACTGGGCATCCGCACTTTTTCGGAAGAAACGGTTTTGGAGGAGCTGAACTTCGGCTTGGGTGTTTCTAAGTACACCGGCGTAGGCGAAAAGGCTTGGGGTGTTTGGGACAGCTCGACGAGCAATAGCGATCTGGTGATCCGGGCACGCCGGATCGGCTCGGAGTGGAACGATTTTACCATAGAGTTTGTTGAAAAGGTCCCGCCAGGCCAGGATTCCGTCTTCTTCGACCTTGCCACGAAAACCATTCGGTTTGAAATCACGCCCGGCAAAACGACGGCCAACGATATTCTTCGCTTGGTCCGGGAAACCCCGGGCATCCGCGATTACTTTGAAGCCGAATTGGATAAGCGGAATGAGTCCTATAACGACGGCACAGGCCTGGTGGATTGCAGCAGCTCGGCCACCCTGAAACTCCAGTGGGGCGGCCCGGACAATGATTTGATCCTCAAAGCCCGCAAGCCGGGCAGCCAGTGGAACGATCTCTTGGTGCAGGTGATCGAAGGAGCACCGGGCTTCAGCTACTCCCGGGCGGAAAAAAGGATGGTCTTCTCTATCCAATCGGGAGTTACCACAGCCCAGGATTTGATCAACTGGCTCCAGGCCAACCCCGAGGCCAATGAAGATTTTCTCCTCTACCTCGATCCGGAGGACAACCCCAGTACTGGTGCCGGCGTGGTTTGGGCCAAACCGAACCAGTGGACTTCCGGCGGCAACATCATTCCCTCCATTCAGACCGCCGGCGGTTTTGTCGATAATGCCGACTTTATCATCACTCGCACCGACGGCGTTCGCTTCGAGGTCAATCTCCAAGGGGCGCTGACGATTGGCGACGTGTTGGACCGCATCAATAATCATCCGGACAATTTGGCCAGCGGTACGCCGCTGGTAGCCCGGCTGGCCCGATACGGCAACGGCATTGAGCTGGTAGATAACTGCGGCGGCGCTGGCCAACTTCGCATCCAGCGGACGAGCATGAGTCGGGCGGCCATTGAACTGGGGCTGATCCCCGAGGGACAGGAGTCGGCTACGGTCTCCACGTTGGGCAGTCAAGCTTCGGTCCGACTGGATTTTGGTGTGCCTAACAGTGGGCTGATTGTACGTAGCCGGGGGCGGACCGATACGCTGGATGGCGTAACGGTGCAGTTTGTCGACGGCGGCCCTGGGGCCAACTCGTATTCCTACGACCCAATTGGTCGGGTGCTTACCTTTTCGATCGACCCTGGCGTAACGACAGCCAATCAGGTGATCCAACGGTTTAATCAGCAGCCGCCCTTGGACCCAACCGCTTATGCCCTTTTGGAGGTAGTTTTGGATACTACCCGCGGGCCGAACGATGGCACCGGAGCGGTAGGGGAAACAACCGGACAATTGAGCGGTGGTCGGCCGGACCTCTTGACCGGCCGAGATGTCAACCCGCAGGAGACCGAGGGGCTGTTTACGGCGTTGTTCCGGCTGCACGAGGGATTAATCCGAAATGATAACTGGGTGATTGAGCGGGCTATTGCCATGTTGGACCAGCGGGTCGTGGATTTGAATTTTAGCCGAGCTAGTTTAGGAGCCAGACAACAAGGGATAGAGATCTTGCAACAGCGGTTGGAGGAGGAGGAGTTGCATTTACAGACGTCGCTGTCGGCGGATATCGATGCGGACATGGTCCAGGTGATTTCGGAGTTTGTGGGTCGGCAGGCGACGTATGAGGCGGCATTGCGCGCCGTTGCCCAGATTTTCCATCTTTCCCTTCTTAACTATTTGTAATCTCTATAACAGCTTCTCTATTGGTAACTATTTTTCCCAAAGGTATCTATTTTTTCTGTTCTCTCTGGTTTGCCGGTACCGATACAGATTGTGTGTGTTCTCGTTTGCCGGTAACCATCTGCCCGTTGGGAAGGCAGTAGGCTGCCAAAGAAAATATTTGGATTTTCCTTTGAGCGGGAATAAACCAATCCTTCAAGCAGACCGGATTCTTTCCAACGGGTGAAGTGTGAGGAGTTTTGAACAGAGGCGCTCCACGATGTGGATCGCTACGACGCGATTCGGCCCAATCCAGTTTGAGCCCGAAGATGTGATTCGGTTTCCAGAAGGGCTGTTAGGGCTTCCTGGGTGTCGGGATTGGCTATTGCTGGCCGACGAATGTAACCAGACGGTGGCATGGTTGCAGAGCGTGGATCGGCCGGAAGTGGCCCTTTGCGTGGTCAGCCCTCGTCGGTTTGTGCCGACTTATCAAGTCCGGCTTCCACGCCGGGATCTGGAGCCCCTGGAGCTAGACAATCTGGAATCCGCAGAAGTCCTGGTGATTGTAAACCGAACCGCCGGCTATATCACCTTGAATCTGAAAGCCCCATTGATTTTCAACCTCCAACGTGGCGTAGGCCGACAAGTCATCTGCTATGGGGACCAACCGATCCAGTACGTGGTGGCCAGCCTCACATCGGCATTACGAAAAAGTGCTTAACCGGGATAAGCAACTGGGGGGAAGCAGCCATGCTGGTGCTGAGCCGACAACGCAACGAAAGCATTATCATCGGCGACAATATTATTATTACCGTCGTCGATATTCGAGGGGATAAAGTACGCTTAGGCATTGAAGCTCCCAGTGAGATCCCGGTGCATCGCAAAGAGGTCTATGATGCGATCAAGCGGGAAAATCTTCGGGCCACTCAATTGGATCCAGCGGATGCCCATCTTCTAACCGGGGGAAAAACTCCGGAACCTCCTGGGCCGAGCAATGCTGCCGGAGCAGGGTAGGTGCTTCCGGAGAAAAGACCGGTCTTTCTGAGCGATGGCCTGGTTTCTACCGGGTTGGTGCTTTGCTTTGGTTTAGCCTCTAACGGACGGTGGTCTGAGGGCCAATAGGGCTCCAACGATTCGGGTTATTCCGATTATACCGGCCGGGAGGTGGAGACAGTCCTTTGGGTTGGGAATTTTTTACCGTCCGGAAGAAATTTTGCTGCCGAAGAAAACCTAAAGAGGAATAGGGGGAAAGATTAGCTTAGAACCCCAGATTGCCTAAAGCACCTATTTTACCAGGTCGATAATTGCTATAGGCAGGAAGCGCCCTTCGGGAGTGGGCGCCGATGCGGTGTCGGCGCTATTCTTGAGCGGGTAAATGGATAGAGAAGTTTCCATCTGGGGCCGCCGGCTCTAGGTGCCCGCGGCATCCAGACAAGCTGGCCCGGACCGTAGGAACCCGCACTCCGGTCAGGCTTGGACAAGACTTTTTTAGAAAAGGTTCTCAGGCATGACCCGTATTAACACAAACGTCAGTTCGCTCAACGCGCAAAAGACGTTGTCGCGGAACACGCAAGCGTTGCAAACCGCTCTGACACGTCTAAGCACCGGCTTGCGGATCAATTCAGGTAAAGACGATCCGGCCGGTATGATCGCCGCGGAAATTATGCACAACAACATCGTTGCGGTGCAGAAAGCTATCAGCAACACACAGCGCGGCACCCAGATGATTGCTACGATCGACAGTGCCCTAGGTTCGATCAGCAGTCTACTGCACGACATTCGCTCGTTGGTAACGGAGGCAGCCAACACGGCCGTAATGAGTGAAGAGCAGATTGCGGCCAACCAAATGCAAGTGGATGCTGCCTTGGAAGCCATCAACCGAATCGCCCAGGTGACCAAGTTCCAAGGCCGACGGGTGCTAGACGGCTCGTTGGACTTCATTACCAACGCCAACACCATCCCGCAAATCCGGAACTTGAAGATCGACCAAGCCAACCTGGGTGCTACTGGCCAGATGGAGGTTTCGGTGGAGATCGAAGCCCCGGCCACCCGTGCGCAAATTACTACCTCTTCGGGGGAAGATTATGCCAGGACAAACCTGTATTTCTCCAGCCGTGTGCTGATCACCGGAACCGCCAATGGTGCGACTGCCCAACTGTTTATTGCTGCCAAGTCCAACTCTCAAGAATTCGATGGCGTGCAGGTGGTCTTCGACGGCACCCGGTCTTCTGTTTCTGCCACGTACGATGCGACGGCCAAGATTCTCACCATCGGCTTCGACGATAACACTTCCACGGTGGGAGCTATTCTGACTGCAATTGAAAATACTGGGCTATTTGAGGCGTATTCGAACGTGGCCAACAACACGGTGGCCAATAGCTTCTCCAACTCCACCATGGCGATGGACTACATTACCATTACCGCAAATAATAAAGGAACAGACTATAATAATGTTCGTGTTCTGCTGGAAAGGGATGATGCCCTAGCGGCCAACTCGCCCATTGCCACGTATGATTCGGTGACCAAAACGATTACCGTCAAAGTTACAGGCGAGGACGATATTGCTAATTACACCACCCTGCAGGCCATTGCCGGGGCAATCAACAGCTACTTGGGGGATAAATTTACGGCCTCGGCTAGTTCCAACGCTACTCGGGTCTATGGGGCCTTAGGTTCCGATTTAGCCACCCGAGCCAGTACCAGTGTCAGCGGTTATCTGAAGTCGTCCTTTAGCGCTGGCACCCGGGCTCAGGCGACACTTACCTTTGCGGCTGGTGCCACGAAGACCTTCAGCACCAACTCCGGCACGGCCACGATCGACATTAAGGCCAATACGTTGGGTGCTCAGGCCGCCAATGTAACGATCCAGTTCTTGGACGACGTCTCGGCGGGCAATGAGTATGCCGAGTACGATAAAAATGCCAAGTCGCTGGTCGTCCACTATGCGGGCGGTGCCACCACCGTTAATACCATTGCCGAGGTCATCAAAGCTACCGGTGCCTGGTCTGTGGTTGTTCGGGACGGCGGCACGGAGACGGTCAACGCCGGTGGTCAAACTTCGGTGGAGACCGGCCAAGATACGCTAACCGTGGAAGCGATTCTGCCGGGTTCCAACTACAACAACATGCAGGTGGTCATCCAGACCCAGACCGGCCTCAGCTCGCCCGTGGCCATGTATGACCGAGCCAACAATGTCTTTACCATCAAGGTCAACTACAGCGATACCACCGCTACGACGCTTACCGCGATTGCCGACGCCATTAATCAAGTGGAAGGGTTTGCCGCATATTATCAAGATAATGGCATCGGCCGAATCTACGGCAACAGCGTGGACAATACGGTGGTAGGTAACACGGGCACAAGCGGCGGCAACGCCCTGCTGGACGACCTGGTGCTGGAAGTGGCCGGCCCCGAAGGTATGGAAGTATTCACCTTCTACCGAGGCACTACCGCCGATCAGGTCGCCGCGGCCATCAATGCCGTCTCGGACGCCCTGGGCATCATCGCCACTCAGGATAACGAACTGGTCACCTTGAAGTCGTCAGAGTACGGCGCCAAGCAGTTCGTGGCCGTGGATGTGATCAGCGAAGGATCCCAAGGGACGTTCACCCGGAGTGTCAGCGCCTTCCGCGACACCGGGACCGACATCCAGGCGAAGATCAACGGTGTCACTGCTACTGCGGATGGCAACAAGATGTGGATCAACACCTCGATGCTGGACATCACGATCGATGTCGCCGCAGAGACCGACGACAACTTCAAGTTCACCATCCTTGGCGGCGGCGCCCAATTCCAGTTGGGGCCTGATGTGGTTACTAACCAGCAGATCCGCATGGGTATTAAGAGCTTGAACACGGCTCGGCTCGGAGGCGTCAGCGGGAAGCTTTATCAACTCCAAACCGGAGGGAGCGCCGATCTTTATACCAATCCCAACCTGGCCGCCAAGATTATCAACGAAGCGATTGGGGTGGTTACGGAGCTTCGAGGTCGGCTTGGCGCTCTGGAAGGCCTGACCATGCAAACCAACATCAAGACCATGGAAGACACCTTGGAGAACATGGTCAGTGCGGAAAGCCAGATCCGAGACGCCGACTTTGCAACCGAGACGGCCAACCTGACCAGGGCCCAAGTGCTCGTGCAGTCCGGTATGGCGGTCTTGACCATCGCCAACCAAAACCCGCAAAACATCCTGGCCCTGCTGCGGAACATCTAATAAGTTCCTAACGCTAGGCTACCTAACCGGATAGGGCTCCCCCAAAGCGGTTTGTTCAGAAAAAGCACCGCTCTCGCCTGGTTCCCTATCCGTCCTTCTGGAAAAACCTCGGCGGCGTGTTTCCAAGTGAAACACGCCGCTTTTTTTGTGGCCACTACCTGCCACCTTAGTCTGTCCCCACTGAGTGATAAGTTACTCTGTTCCCCGGTTGAGCCAAGCGCTCTGTTGAGAAATAGTGTTCCAGCCAATCACCCTCTGACAGACACCGTTCCAACCAACCGCGAGACACACGACGTTGCAGCCAGCGTTGGAACGCCGGCCGGTCAAGCCGCCTGCGCTGAGTTTTCCGATTGTATCTGGAGAATTGGCTGTAATAAACGAATCGGTTCTATCGAGCAAAAAGTATTCCTTCGGCGCTTTATACTTTTTGTGCCGATGGAACCTAAAAGATCGAAAATACTAGAGGGATCGGGGGAGGCTGCGCAGCCTAAGGAAGCGACTGTGTGGGGTTGGCGGCGGAGGCCCCCAGAAGCGTTGGCCAGAATCGGCGTCTGCAGGAGCAAAGAGCAGTGAGCGTTGCAGCCCAGAGGGCCAAAATCCCTGTCGGCCAATCACCTTATCGGGCCTATTGCCAGATGCTCCAAGAGCAATATCTGGATAGCCCCATGCATGTGCATATTGAGACCCTTGGGATGTGCAACGCCCGATGCCGATGCTGCCCGAACGCCGTTTCGCCGCGCCGAACCGAGAAAATGGCGGACGAACTATTTGCGAAAATCGTCGAAGATCTGAAACAACTACCGCAGGATCGGCCTTTGGCCATTTCGCCGTTCAAACTCAATGAACCGCTCCTGGACCCAAAAATTTTTGAGCGGATGAAGATACTGGCTCAGGCATTGCCCCAGGCCAAGTTGTGGCTGACCAGCAACTGGGCGTTGGCCGACGAAGACCGCCTGCAGCAACTAGCCAACGTGCCGCAGCTAGGCTACCTCTGGATTTCCCTCAACACGCTCGAGCCGGATGAATACCAACAGTGGATGGGATTGGAATTGCCAAGGACATTGGAAAATATCCGACGGCTGTTGGCGTTGAATCGAAAACGGCATTTTGTGCCTCAGGTGATTCTTGGGCGAGTAGCCGATGGCACGGCAAAGGATCTGCAATTCGCGGAAGATATCCGCCGAAGCTTTTTTCCATTTCAAGAGGGGGTGGATTATCAGATTGGCCTCCTGCCACGGGGCGATTGGATGGGCGAGTGTCCGCAAGGGGATTGGGCGGCCAAGGAGCGTCTGGCCGAACTGCCCTGTGCCCGATGGTTTGAACTTTCGATCACCTGTACCGGCCAGGTGGCTTTCTGCTGCATGGATGGACTGTGCCGTCATCCTTTGGGGAATGTAACTCAGCAGAACATGTTAGAGATTTATCAGCAGCCGGCCTACCGGGAGCTTCGCCAACTGCTCCCGCCCCGGCGTCTGGTAGGGCCTTGCGTGGGATGCACCTTCACCTAACTCCTTTGGAGGTAACCGCATCTACATCTATCCAAAGGGGAAGACGATCCGTCCGGACGGAAAGAGCGTTTTCCCAAACCGGGCGTCATCCCAACCCAAGCCCTCCGGGACTTGGATCTCATTCTGTGAGGAGAGAACCTTCGATGGGCCGTCGAAAAAAACGCCCTCCGGCCGCCTCCTCTGAGCCGAAGCGGTCTGCCCAGCCTCCTGAAGATCTAGATGGGTTCGGTTTTCCTCCGGAGGGGCCAAAAAGTTTCCTCTTGCCCGAATCGGCCGATTGGGTCAAAATGAACTCCCTGAGCCGACCAGAGCAAACCAACCTGGCAAAAAATTGCTTCTCGGAGGTGTTTGCTCGGGAAAGGGAACGCCCTTTGGTCTCTCCGGCGGATTGTGGAACGGGTTTGACGCCGGTGAATGCACCTAAACCGAAACAACCGCCGGGACGGATGGGAAACTTCCCAATCGTGAAACGTTCGCTCAATGTCGGCCTCGGGCTAGAGAGCTTCAAACGGAGGAGTAGCCCATTGGAACAGTCCACTCTTGCGGGTTCCGCTCAGGAGCAAACGACCTCCTGCCCGGAGGGACATCCACCTCCGTTTAACCCAGCCAAGGTCCTTCGGGCCTATTTAGCGGGCAATCACCGCCAGGCCTTAGAAGCCTGTATGCAGGTTCTGCGATTCTTTACCGATCACAGCCTCCAGCGTGTTACTCCGGAGGTAAAACATTACGTCAATCAGTTCGTTGAAACGTACCTCTACCTGCTGACCAAACCGGATTTGCGGATCGAGCAGGACCAAGCCCTCCAACTGCTGGCCACTCAACACATCTTGGCCAATTTGACAGGCATTTCGGATTTTACGACCACGGATCCGCAATTGGCGATGGTCCGGGACCAGCCGCGAAATCTGCTTCGGCTTCTGATCCTTTATTCAGTACGAAATCGCACCGTCCTGCCGATCAAAGCGCTATTTGACGCCGACGCCTATCTGGCTTCGCTATGGTATGCCTCGTATCCGATGGGTACGGTGGGGGCAGTTAGGGAACATCTTTGGGAGAATCTGGTTCGGCATCTTTCGTATGTGGATAGCCGTCTGCAGGCTCCGGATCCTCGAATTTTGGAGTTCTATTTTGAGTCTACCCAGATTGCGCCTGGCATGGAGCGACCGCTGAAGGACCGTTGGAACGCCGATATCCGTCGGCAGTTGGCTGGGATTCGGATCCAAAACAAGCCCAACCCGAAAAGTGCAGCCATTGTAACGGCCAAATGGTTTCCCGGCAGTGCGGTATATCGAAGTTTATCCCCGCTCGTGCATGCCTTGCAGGGGAAATACAAATTAACGTTAGTTCATCTTGGACCGATGCGCAGCGACCTGCACACCGCCCCCTTTGCCCAGGTCCGCCATGTAGAAATGAAAGGCTTAGAACTGGATTGCACCCAAATCGAACAGAATGATTTCCAAGTTGCCTTCTTCCCTGATATTGGGATGATGCCCGAATCGCTGTGGCTGTCCAACATGCGGATTGCACCGATCCAAGCCACGGGGTACGGCCACCCGGCCACCACCGGAATCTCCGAGATCGACTATTTTATCGGCGGGGCGGAAAGTGAATGGCTGCCCCGAGCCACCCAGTACTATGCAGAACGCCTGGTGCTTCTGCCTGGTCTGGGCGCTGTACCCACGTATCCGGACTTCTATCAGCCGACCTTCCCAGAACGAAAAGACGAAACCGTAGTGATCAATCTGGCCTGGGGCGCCACGAAAACCAATTATCCGATGCTTTGTCGGCTGAAGACGATTCAACAGTGCAGCAGTCGGCCGGTGCGGTTTCATTTCTTTCCTGCCTGGGGCCTGAACCGATACTGTGCCCCCCCGTTGTTTGTCGAAGGGATCGGAGCGCTGCTGGGCAATACGGCCACCGTGTATGCCAATCGCCCCATCCCCGAATATCTACTTCTCATGGAACAAGGCGACATCTGTCTGGATTCCTATCCGTTCGGCGGATTCAACACAATCATTGACGCCCTGTATTTGGCCAAACCGGTAGTGGTCCAGGAAGGGGAATTTTTCTTCAATCGGGTTGGAGCGGCTTTGCTCCGCCGAGTGGGTCTGGAGGAGCTGGTGGCCCACAGCGAAGAGGAATACATTGGCAAAGCGCTTCGGCTGGTAGAAGACGATAGCTATCGACAGTGCATTACCGAGCGGCTTCGGAAGTTGGATTTACGTTCCCTGATCTTCCAGCGGGACGATCCGACGGCCTTCTGCCGAGCCATCGACTATCTAGTGGAACATCATGCCCAGCTCCAACAAGAAAAAAGCCGACAACCCATCTTCATCCATTGAGCCGAACCTCCGCTTCCTGCATCAGACCACTTCCGCCAAATTAGCCCCTCCCTACAGGAAACCTCCTGATTGTCGTTCCCGGACCACCGGCATGGGAGGCTCCTTGGCCTTCCCCTGGCTAGTCATCCTCTCGCACCCGGTAGCCCTGGCCTTCGCAGGGCGGGCCTGCCGCCTGCACTGGCCTCTCCTCCGGTGGCAGAACCATAGCTTCTTTTTCCCATGCAACCGGCAGGCCCACCTCCGTTGGCCATGGGACGGGGTTTCCTGGCCCTACAAAGCGAATGGCGAGAATTCATTAAGGAACCTCTGAATAATTCAAAGGAGCTATTTTTACACTATTTCGGAACCTCCGTTAATAGCCCCACATATAGTGGCACTGCCAACATGAGACTCCATATATAGTGCCTAGCAATGGGAACCAATGGGCAAAGGAATGTAACAAATGTTCATAAAGTTCATGTGATATTCAGGATTTTGCTGAGCTTCCTTAAGGTCCCAACGTAAAAAGCGTTACCAACATGGAACCCCCAACAGGTCTAACTCGCACCTTTCCGTGGCGCTAAGTACCATGAAAGGTCATCATTGGTAGAGACGTTAAATAACAATCCAGATGCTAGCTGCTCCAGGCATGGGCCATCCAGAGCAATTTGCAACCAACCCAGAAAGTAGCCTCTATTTGACTAAATGAGATAATATAACAAATCCCTTTATGTCGGAGCCAACCTTTGCGATTTTTGCAGGAGGGATGTTCTATGGAAACCGAATTGGCTGTAATTGGAGGCGGCCCGGGCGGTTATGCCGCCGCTTTCTTGGCCGCCGATCTGGGAATGAAGGTAGTGTTGATCGAGCAGGACCGGCAACTGGGCGGAACCTGTCTTCTGCGAGGTTGCATTCCGTCGAAGGCGCTGCTCCATGTGGCCAAAGTGCTGGCCGAAGCCGAGCATCTGGCCGACTGGGGCATCCGGTTCGGCAAACCGGAGCTGCAATTGGCTAAGCTCCGGGATCAGAAGACCAAGATCATTTCCACGCTTTCGGGCGGACTGCGGCAGATTGCCTCCCGCCGGAAAGTCGAACTGATCCAGGCACAGGCCCGCTTCCTAGACGCCCACAGCTTGCGACTGGAACCGGTCTCCGAAGCCAAGCCCCCGTCAGACAAACTCCGATTTGCCCACTGCATTATCGCCACCGGCTCCCGACCGGTCATTCCTAAACCGCTTCAGGTCCAGAGCGATCGGCTTTGGGATTCGACGGCAGCCTTGGAGCTACCGGAAATCCCGGAGAGGCTTTTGGTCGTGGGCGGCGGGTATATTGGCTTAGAAATGGGTGCCGTCTATGCCGCCTTGGGAAGCCGGGTTACTGTGGTCGAAATGACCGACGGGCTTTTGCCGGGGGTCGATCGAGACCTAGTTCGGCCGCTGCAAAAGCGGCTCGAAACACTCTTCGAGGCCATCCATCTTCGCACCCAGGTGGCCAGCTTGGCCGACAAAGGCCGCCAAATGGAAGCCACCCTGCAATCGGCAGATGATCAAACCCAGCCCCTTCGGTTCGATCGGGTCTTGGTGGCTGTTGGCCGCCGTCCCAACAGCGAAAACCTCGGCTTAGAAAACACCAAGGTGCAGATCAACCAGCAAGGCTTTATTCAGGTGGATCCCCAGCGGCGCACGGCCGAACCATCCATTTATGCCATCGGCGACGTGGCCGGCCAGCCGATGTTGGCCCACAAAGCCACTCGAGAGGCCAAAGTGGCCGTCCGGGCGATTGCTGGTCAACCGGTGGATTTTACGCCGCGGGCCATCCCAGCGGTCGTCTTTACCGATCCGGAAATTGCCTGGGTTGGGCTAACCGAAACTGAAGCCAAAGCACAAAACCGCCGGATTGAGACGGCTGTGTTCCCCTGGGCGGCAAGCGGTCGGGCGCTTTCGATGGGCCGAACCGAAGGTTTTACCAAATGGATCGTCGATCCGGATACGGACCGAGTGCTTGGCTGCGGCATTGTCGGACCGGGAGCGGGAGATTTAATCGGCGAGGCCGCCTTGGCCGTCGAATTGGCCTGCCATCTAGAAGACCTGGCCGAAACCATCCACCCCCACCCGACCCTTGGTGAAACCCTAGCCGCCGCCGCTGAAGTCTTTTACGGCACCGCCACCGATCTGTATAAACCCAAAAAGAAACCTGGTTAACTTCCGAAAGGTAACCAGGTCGAACCGGTCCAGGCAATAGGAACGGATAAACCGAGAAAGAACCCTGCTTCCTCTTCCGGGTTCTCTGGCTCTTCCGGCGAGGGTTCCTGCCTTCCGGCGTGGTCTTTTGGGGTTCTAGTCTTTGCCATCCCTTCCTTCCAGCCCAATGAGGGATCTTTGGCCCTCAACAGGGTTTCCAGAGATGCTATATTTGGAAGGACGCATTTTGTTTCCCCCAATACTACCCCCTTGGGAACACATTCTGTTAAACGGTCTCAATCCAGCCTGACAGAAGAAAGTTCCAATCTAGGAATTTCTTGAAATTCCATAGAGAACGAAGTTTCCCTTTGTCGGAACCGATTTCTGTCCCAGAATTTCGTCTTCCTCTTGTTAGGGAACAGCCGGAATGAAGTCTCCGGAAACCCACCTTTTCCCACAGCGCCGATTCCAGGCTTGTGCGGACGGTGCGGCCCTCCTATTGCTGGGGTTGGCTGGGGTATTTTTAATCGGTTCCATCGACCGAGAGATCGACTACGACGAAGCGAATTATCTGCAGATTGCTAAGTCGATTGCCCGGACAGGGTTGCCCTATCTGCGAGGGCTGGAACACATCGGAAGGGAAGAAATATTTATTACCAGTCCGCCGTTGGTGATGGCGGTCGGGGCGATTACCCAGGCCCATTGGCCAGGTCAACTTTGGCCAAGCCGACTGGTCCATGTGTTGCTGTTTTCCTGGCCAGTGTATGTACTGGTTTGGTGGATCAGTCGGCGGTTGTACGGCCCGTGGCCGGCCTGTTTTGCCTTGGCAGTGCTGCTATCGCATACGCAGTTTTTGGGGCATGCTAGTGTAGTTCGGCTGGATGTGCCGTTGGGCCTGTGGAGCCTTTTGTGTCTATGGTGTTTTTATCGGGCATTAGAACCGGGCAGAAAGGGCTGGCTGTGGGCTGCCGGCGCAGGCCTTAGCCTGGCCGCCGCGGTGGCCACCAAGTTCCAGGCCATCTGTATCCCGGTTGCCATTGGACTGTTTTTAGCCGGTCTAGTGCTCCGGAGGCAATGGCAGACGCTGGGCCTATCGCTGCGGCCGATGGGTCTGCAATTTCTGGCCGGCCTGCTGATGTTAGCCGGGTTGTATTATTATCTGATCCTTTTGCCCGGCCCGGATGCCCCCCAATACGGCGGCGGCCTGAGCCATACCACCCAGCAGTTAGATACCACAGGCTTATCCCTCCGACAAATTGCCGCCTATTATGTAGCCTTACCTATTAAAGCAGTGATTTATCTAGGTTGGCTGATATGGCTGGCTTTCTTGGGCCTGCTGCCAGGGCGGGCAGAAACCCGGTTTGCCGGTCTGCTGGCAAGCTATTGTGCTGCGGTGGGGCTTTTTAATGTGGGAGTGGCAAAGCTATGTGGAGCTGGAACATACTATTTGATTTCGATGATTCCTGCTTTGGGGGTGCTTGCTGCCCGGGCCGCCAGGCTAGCCCTTGAAAAACCCCCTACCCGGAAGCATTTTGTTTTGGGCGGTCTGCTGTTGGGCCTTTTAGCCTGGCAATGGTTGGCCGATCGGCCCTGGGAAGTACCCTTCCATATCCCGGCCGGAAGCCGACTGGCTCAAGTAGCCTGCTGGTTAAACCAGATCGACCCGGCCGGCGACGGCGTCCTGGCCGAAGATACCGGTATCCAGTTTTTCTCCGATCGGCCTACTACGGTATTACAGTTTGCTCCGTATGAAGCGGTTCAAATGTATCTCGAAGGCCGAGGACCCTATCCCGTCTCGTTTGTGGTTTTGCGGGCAAGTTCCCTGGCCAAACCGGATCCATTTCTGGCCCGCCATTGGCCTACAACTAAAAAACTCCTCCAGATCCATTTCCAACGTTTGGACTGCCCCGTGCCAGGCATGGTGGTCTTTCTGCGCAAAGGCAAACCGATCCAGAACCCCCCGACCGATGCCGCCCTCTTTAGGCACACCCTGCAGGAGGAGGGAAAAGCGGTACAAGCAGGCCTCTTCTAGCTCCTGCTGCCAGAGCTCTCTGCGCTCAGTAGGGTATTATGGCGGCTGGAGCACCGACTGGATGAGTTGGTGTTTGCGTTGGCGGCTCTGGGCAAAGTGGGTGAGGTAGTAGTAGATCGGATTGTCTCGGATCGACCAAAGCCGGGCTCGCCAAGGCCGTTGATCCACATCCATCAGCACCAATTGCACGGCGCCGCCGGTTTGACGGGCCAGATGGGCGGCTTGCTCCTTGCTGGCTACTGGCACAGCCCGACCGTCCGGAAGCCGAACCACCAACCCCTCCCGACAGTTCCAACTAACCACATCATACGCAAACGCCCCCAAAATCTGCACCCCAACCGACCAAACCCCTAGCAGCCCCACTACCACCGCCAGTGGCCAATATCGTCGAATCCAAGGCACCGTCGGAGCGGCGCAGAGGGCGGCCAACGGCATCGCATCCACCATCAGCCGGTACCCATACGACCAGCCCCCGTGCCAATTGAACCATTTCGACTGCACCAAAAGCAGCATCAGCACGGCCACGCTCATCGGACGAAGCAGCCAGTACCGCCGTCGCCGCCATGCCAACGCCATCCCCCAGAGGGAAAACCCCAGGATCGGCGAATAGACCAAAAGCCCCCGGCTAGGGCTGATCAATTGGCCATACAGCCCCTCCAGAAAATTGCCCGCCCAGGCGTCCGGCTCACCCAATTGCTCCTGCGCCAATCGCCGGCCTGCCTCCACCTGGCCAAATCGCCACGCTGCGCCAAGATAATAGGTGTTATAGGCGGCCAAAAACAGCCCAGCCGGCAAAGTGCCCACCAGAAACGCAAAAAGGCTCGTTAAAGCAAAGCCGGTGTTGCTAGCCGCGGTGCCGGCACTGGCGCCCCGCTCCACCACGGAGTCCCGCAGATCGGTGTTCCCCGAGGGGGCCGGGGGCTGCTTTGCCCCTTCGGAGGCATTCCGAAGACGTTCGATCCGCCTGCTCCAGAGCAGGCGCACGAAATAACCGCCGGCCAACGCGCCTACCACCAGGGCGGAAGTGGGTCGGCACACGACGGCCCACCCGGCCGCTAAACCTCCTACAGCCGCCCAAACCCTCCCCCTGCCTTTCCGACCACGCCGCTCCAGTTGGACCAAACAATATACGGCCAAAGCCAAAAACAGCACATTCGGCCCGCTTTGCCAAAGCGTCTGACTGGACATACTCCACACACAGGTACCGGTTCCATAAAGCAGGGCGATCAGCAAGGCGGCCCACCCGGTGGTCATCTGGCACAACGCCAAATACACCAACCCGACCGATCCGGCAACACAAAGGCTCGCCACCAACTTCCCTCCATACCACAGCACGGCGGGCGATTGTTCCAGATCGCCGGTCCAGCAGTCCAGCACGGCGAAGATAGGCAACGCTGTTAGCCCCGCCCCAGGGCCGTATTGGTTGACGTAGCCCAGCCGATCCGGGTCTTTCGACGCAACCAGATAATACTCCGGCCCAGCCAATTGGAGCCAACCAGCTTGCTGGAGCTGGCCCCAGGTGGGCGGTGCCGACCACGGCGACCAATGCACCTTCTGGAGCCATTGCCAGCTTTTCGGATCGATGGGCCGGTTCCAATGGCTGATTCGTACCGTGCGTCGGCTTAGGCCCGCCGGTTGTTCTTTCCCCCGCTTGGACGCCGAAGGCTCAGCTCCTTTCACCGGACGCTCAGCCGGGGGACGTAAATGCCAGATGAACATCTGTGGCATCTCTGCCGGCTGAAAGCTCAGGCCACGGCCTCGCAGCAGGTTCAGCGGCAGATACAAGTTGGCCGTGGCATCGTTGCCGGGCAAAAAATCGCCGTTGGCATGATAGACGATCAGCATCCCTACGCTCAGCCCAACGGCGCCGATCCACCGAAGCCAAGACCCACCCACAAGATGAGCAGTTGGCAAACGGATTGGCCCTATCTTCATGGTTTCGACCATGTTAAAAGAAACAAATTTTGTCCTACGACCACCTCGGACCCTTTTATCATACGACGGGTCTAGACCCTAAGCCCATTCTCTTCCAGAAACCCTACAATTCTACCTTACGGTTTAGCCTCCCTGGGGCCCCCCGCATCCGACCTACGCCACCAGAGGGGAACCCCATCCACAGCAGAAACAAAAAGGCCTTTCGGTCACTCGCAGGCACTGACCAAAAGGCCAACAGAGATTGAGCGGGCCGGTCGAAAGACTAGGAATTGGGGGACGGGGCACTCAGAAGACTAGGGACCGGAGAACGGGGCAGTTGGAAGACGTTTCCGTAACTGGCGCAACTGCCGGCTTGTTCCGGTAGTACACGATTCTGATGCCCCCTTGCACGGGAATCCAGGCTGCTTGAGCGGCCAGTTTGTTCATCGCCTCTGGCCACCGCAAAAAATCGCCTCACCCCTCCGTGGGAGAGGCCGGCTTGGCCGAAGGTCAAGCCGGGTGAGGGGGCACCGAAGGCGACGCCCGGTTGAGGGTGGCTAGCAGCGTGGGCGTCCCGCCCGGATGCGCCGGAGTGCAGCCGTGCCGCCCGCCTGAATTCCCCCTCACCCTAACCCTCTCCCACCAGAGGAGAGGGAATTTTTCTGCAGTCCCCCTCACCCTAACCCTCTCCCGCCAAGGGGAGAGGGGACCTGTTTGCCTCTCCCCACCGCAAAAAAAATCGCCTCTCCCCGCCGTGGGAGAGGCCGGCTTGGCCAACGGCCAAGCCGGGTGAGGGGGCGCCAAAGGCGACACCGGATGAGAGGGAACCCCTGCACCCCCAGGCGGGGACGCCTATACTACCTGGCATTGCCACGCAAGCGAGGTTCCAGTAATAACAACCAAGCACGCTCAGGCAGCCTGGATGCCGGCTTGCGCGGCGGTGTCAAGAATATCTTCCTTGTACGTAGCACCGTTGGATGTAACAGCGGTTATCAGGACGGTAGATATTCTCGATCAACCGACAGGAAACTCAGTCTAACAGACTAACTGACCCCATCAGAGGTTCTCTGGGCCAGGCTAACGCTAAGACGGCTTCTGCCGCCATGGAAGAGGCGTCTTTTTTGGATTCCCACTTGGACGGGAATGACAAACGATCTTTGCCGCTGGTGTCTCTGGGTCTTCGTGTTCTTCATCTGAGGCAATCAAATCCCTGGATTGCCGGTTGGGCTGCAATTGGCAGGAGCCGTTTCTCACGAACCAAACAGGAAACTACCTTCAAATGGGTGAAATGTTGCCATAATCTTCTCTCCCGATACCAGGTGGTTGCCCGGCCAAAGGCTCAACGGTTCCCAAGAACAAGAGCCGGTGGGTTGACTCCCTAGGAGCTTGTTCGTACGATTTTCAAAGAACTGGCAGGGGACCGATCGTCCGAAGCCCCTTTGACGCTGCTGACCTTTTTCTTTTAGGAAAGGAGTGTTGAATATGGCGCATGTAGTTTGTGAACCATGTTTGGATTGCAAGTACACCAATTGTGTGGTGGTTTGCCCGGTGGAGGCGTTTCGGGAAGGAGAACGGATGGTCTATATTGATCCAACTGTTTGTATCGATTGTGATGCCTGTGTGCCAGAGTGCCCGGTGGATGCGATCTATTCGGAGGAAGAAGTGCCAGAAAAGTGGCGGCACTACATCCAATTGAATGCGGAAATGGCAGCCAAATGCCCGGTCATTACGGAAAAGAAAAAACCGCTTTGTGAATCCTGAGTGGGTCGGCTGGTCGTTGGGGGAGGAGGTGTTGAGGTAGGTAAATTGATTTTTATGTCTTCGGGGTGTGGCCTGGTTTTGTTGGGGAAAAGGGGGCATTGGGGCAGAGAGACTAGAATGACTGGCCGCCGCAAATTGCCTATCTTCTCTGGCTTTTCCATTCCGCTTGGTTAGCCCTTTTCAGAACCCATACCATAAGGGGGATGAGGTTTTTGGTCTGCTTAGGGGAGCAGCCAGAACCGGGACGCTCTTGGTCCAAGCCCCCTCTAGGATGTGGGAGAGAGACTGCTATCTTGTGCCCCTGGCGGGCCTCTAGGGAAGAGCACCGAACGGAAGCGAAGGAAAATTTTCGAAGCCGCCCTTGCAGACTCTTTGGCTGGGTAGGTAGGATGAATAGAAATCAGGTTTGGGTGGGGTGCTCAAACCGGATTTCCTAGCTTTGGAAGGAGCGGCTCCATGATTCGGTATATTTGCGATTGCTGTAAAAGAGAATTGGATCCGAATACCGACATTCGCTATGTGGTGAAGATTGAAGTGGCCGCTGCCCTGGACCCTCAAGACTGCCAGCATGAAGAAGCAGATCGGGATTACCTGGACGAAATTCAACAATATCTGGAACATCTCCATCAAATGGATAACTCCGAGCTACACGAAGATGTTTATCGAGAATTTCGGTTCGATCTCTGTTCGGACTGTTATAAGCGATTTGTTCGGAATCCGTTAGGCCGGGAGCCCGCCAAAGCGATGCAGTTTAGTAAAAATTAGGCGCTTCTCACAAACCGAACCTTTCGCCTCATTTATTCTCTGGAGCAGAGGCGGCTGGCGATGGGTGGGGCATGCTGCTAGAGGTTCTGCCTATGCCGCTGCGTCCTAAGGGACGGCGAAAAACGGCTGCTCCTTTTCTCTCCCATCGGAAGCTCTTGCCTTGGGGGGCGGGCGTTCGCTTGCGCCGTTCAAAATCCCTCGTAGCCTGGGTGATCCTGTTGGCTGTGCTGATTCTGTTGACCCGCCTGGTGGGCAGATGGCCATGGCCAGCGAACCCTGTTGGTCCAAACGATTCTTCGCTGGTACAGGTCTGGCGGGTCATCGACGGCGACACGGTGGAACTAATCGATGGGACAAAAGTTCGGCTGATTGGCGTGGATACGCCGGAGCTGGCTCGGGCGGGGCAACCGGCAGAACCGCTGGCTCAGGAGGCTGCTCAGTTTACGAAGCAGTTTCTGGCCAGCGGGCCAGTACGCCTGCAGATGGATCCTTACGAACGGCTAGATCGGTATGGACGGCGCTTGGCGTATGTCTGGGTAGCAGATCGAATGCTCAACGAGGAGTTGCTTTTAGCAGGTTTGGCCCGGGCACGCCTGGAGTTTGGCTATTCAGAGACTATGAAGCTTCGCTTTGCCCAGGCAGAACAGCAGGCTAAGCAAGCTCGGCGTGGTCTATGGGCCTTGCAGCCCCCCTAACATGGGTATTCCGAACAACTTCTCCTACAGAGGGAGCCCATCCGTACCAGACTAGCGAGGCTCCGGGGGGAAGTTCGCGTAGAGCTTCTCGGTTGGTAATGAACTGATAAACAGTACCCCCGCCCGGTCCCGATTTCTCCTGCCCCAGCAGCCCTCCTAGGAGTTTCGGCCAAACTCCTCGCACCTTTGGTGGTGCTTGACAGCCGGAAAAAACTGCGGTATCAACGGCTTTTAAGGAATAGGAGAGTTGGATTTCCCAAAAACTAAGGAGCGTTTGGATCGAACGGGTTTATCTTTCGGATGAGGCAAATGGCTGTTTCGATCGAACGCCTTTGTCCCTCGGATAGAACCAAATAGAACCAAAATGTCTGGGGGAGATGACCGCCCGAGGGATGCTTCATGGCAGTGGCAGACGACCAGGATTTGGACTTGCGCATGGCGGAAGGTAGGTGATCCCCCGGGAGGTTGTTCGGGCCAAGCCGGATGGTCGGCTCCCGGCAGGGCGGGCGTGCCACCCCCATTGTATCCCCCCTGCGAGGGCGGACTTTTCGTGGGCAACTGCTGGCAGTGCGGCCGTCTCCCACGCAAAGTTCACACTCCCTCTCACCCTTTCCCACTAGGGGAGAGGGAATGAGCGGCCTTTGGCCACGCTGAGAGAGGCCGAGCCACCAAGAGTTTGGCCGGGCGAGGGGGGCCTCTGTCAGCGCCCGCCGCCCGCCTAGTGTCATTCCTCCGCAAGCAGCAATGGCAACGGGCTAACCGGAGCCTGATTCTCATAGGAGACAAAAATGCTCCAGAAGTTGCAGCAGCTTGATCGGCGGTGGGTGTTTCTGTTGATGCTTTTGGCGGTGGCCGGGCCGATGCTTGCCGACTGGCGACTGCCGGAAAAACCCACTGCCCTGGTTCGGCAAACCTTCGAGGCGATCGACCAGTTGCCGGAAGGCTCGAAGATTCTGCTTTCGTGGGATTGGGACCCGTCGGCTGAGGGCGAACTGGGACCGATGGCCAACGCTTTTGTCCGCCACTTGTGTGAAAAGAAACATAAAATGGTGTTCATCGCTCTCTGGCCGGTCGGCCAACAACTGATCGACGATACCATTGAAAAGCTGATCCGGGTTGAATATCCGCAGCTTGTTTACGGCCGGGATTATGTGAACCTGGGCTTTAAACCCGGAAACGAAGGCGTCATTAAGGTGCTGCTGACGGACCTTCGCCAACTCTATACGACCGACGCTCGGGGAACCAATATCGAAAAGATCCCGGTGATGCGCGGCCTGAACACGGTGCGGGACTTCGACCTGGTCATTTCCGTTAGCGCCGGCTATCCGGGTATCAAGGAGTGGGTGCAGTATGCGTCGGCGGCGTATCCGAACCAGGTTCGGCTGATTACCGGCACAACCGGCGTTTCAGCGCCGCTATTGTATCCGTACATTCCGGACCAATTGCAGGGGATGTTGGGGGCGATCAAGGGGGCGGCGGAATATGAACAAATGCTTCTGGAAAAATATCCGCCTCCGCACAGGGAAGATGTTGGAAAATATCAAGAGGCCCTTCGGCGCATGGGGCCCCAAATGGCTGCCCATCTGCTGATGATCGGACTGATCCTGATGGGAAATATCCTCTATTTTGCTAGCCGACGAACCAAACGAGCTTAAAGGAGACGTCCCGATGGCCTCCGATGACATGGTGGTTTCGGAAAAAGGCGTGGGCAAAAACCGATGGCTGGCTGCGGCGTTGCTGGCGGCGGCTGGGCTGTATGTTGCCTGGCGGGCGGTGGCGTTCGGCTGTGGGACCGTCTATGTGCTGCCGGCCGACGAAGGCCCGACCGCTGTCACTGCGTGGGAGGCCGTTGCGGATGTGGCCCAGCCTAGTTTGAGCCGAACCATCGGCGTCTGGCTGGCTGCGCTGCTGACGCTGGCCATTTTCTCCTTTCTCTATAGAGATAATCCTTTGTACAAGCTGGCTGAGGCGGTTTTCGTCGGCGTGTCGGCGGCTTATTGGATGGTAGTGGCTTTTTGGACCACGCTGGTGCCGAATCTCCTAGGAAAACTTTTCCCGGCCTGGGTCAGTGCGGGACTGATGCCAGGGCTTGCCCCGGAGCGGGAGGAAGGATGGTACTGGTATTTTGTGCCGTTGGTCTTGGGGCTGATGCTTTTGTGGCGACTTTCGCCGCGCGGGGCGTGGATCGCCGCCTGGCCGTTGGCTTTCATTATGGGCGCTACGGCTGGAATCCGCTTGGTGGGCTTCTTGCAGGCGGATTTCCTGAACCAAATTGGGGCGACGATTCGGCCGGCTGTGGTCGTGGTGCAAGAGGCCGACGGCCAAGGCGTGGATTGGGCCGCCTCGGTGGGCGGGACCGTGCAGGCCGTGTTGCTCCTGGCGGGGGTGCTTGCCTGTTTGACCTATTTCTTCTTTTCCGTAGAGCATCGGGGCTTGGTGGGCCGGACGGCTCGAATCGGCATATGGGTACTGATGATCACTTTCGGGGCCGCCTTCGGTTATACAGTGATGGCCCGCATCGCCCTGCTGGCCGGCAGGCTAGAGTTTCTGCTGAACGATTGGCTTTGGCTGATCGACCCGGCCGGTCTGCGCCCGCCCGACTGGACCGGCTGGTGGTAGAGAGTGGGTTTTTATACCATTGCAACCAAATGGCGGAAGCTGGTTATTCCTACGGAAGGAGCTGTCTGGCTTTTTGCGACGAATTTACCCTGTGTGACTTTCTGGTTCCGTGATATTGACACGCTTAGGCAATCTTTCGAGAAGCAGGATCGTACTTGAGTCGGCTGAGGGGTTACCACATCTTTCCCCTGGGTTAGCAAATTTCCTTTCCAGGAGAGTCTCCAGATTGACAAACGGCGGATTTAGGAGAAGGACAAATGATTGAATGCTGTATTTTTATTTATGTATGGTTGACGATGGGAGCGGAGCAAGCTGCTCTGACAGAGGCGGCGGCGCCGTTGGCGACGGCCGACGGATACCGGGGCATCTGGTATTATAATCAGCCGTCCGGAGACCAGTATAAATATAAATACAGCGGCGGATTTGCCACCTATCCGCAGCAGCATGTGCCGATTGCCTATTACTCGCCCAAAGCGCAGAAGACGTTTTTTGTCTATGGCGGCCGGGCGGCGGAGGCCAACCGACTTTTGCACATGGTCAGCTATTTCGACCATCGGACCAAAACGGTTCCCCGTCCCCGAATTCTCCTAGATAAAAAGACCGACGACGCCCATGACAATCCCACCTTGATGCTGGACGCCGAGGGCTATTTGTGGATTTTTTCCAATTCGCACGGAACCAGCCGGCCCTCGTATATCCACCGAAGCACTCAACCGTTTTCCATCGACCGGTTCGAGCGAATCGCCGTTACCAATTTTTCCTATGGCCAGCCGTGGTATGTGCCCGGCCAAGGGTTTTGCTTTCTGCATACTCACTACGAGCAAAGGGGCCGGAGCCTGTTTATTTGGTTAAGCAAAGACGGCCGGACCTGGGGGGATCGGCAGCCGCTGGCCCGCATCGAAATGGGCAATTACCAAATCAGTTGGCAGCATCAGGGGCCCCAGATCGGAACAGCTTTTAACTACCATCCCAAACCGGTCGGCCTGAACGCCCGCACCAACCTCTATTATCTGGAGACCCGAGACGGCGGCCGAACATGGACAACAGTCGATGGCCAGCCAGTCCGGTTGCCGCTTCAAGAGGTCCAGAATCCGGCGCTTGTGCATGATTACCAGTCGGAAAATCGGCTGGTGTATCTAAAGGATTTGAACTTCGACGGCCAGGGGCGACCGGTCATCCTATATCTGACCAGCCGACATTACGCCTCCGGCCCAGGCGGCGATCCGAGAATTTGGCATACGGCCCACTGGACCGGCCAGCAGTGGCGAATCCGCCCGGTCTGCCAATCCGACCATAACTACGACTTTGGTTCGCTTTATATTGAGCCGGACGGCACATGGCGCTTGATCGCTCCGACCGAACCCGGCCCTCAGCCCTACACCACCGGCGGCGAAATGGTCCTGTGGAAAAGCACCGACGAAGGCGCCAGTTGGACAAAAGTAAAACAGCTTACCCGAAATAGCCAGTACAACCACACCTACGCTCGTCGGCCTGTGCATGCCCATCCGGACTTCTACGCCCTGTGGGCCGACGGAGATACGCTCCAGGAGTCCGAAAGTCGGCTCTATTTTACCGACCGAGACGGTACCCACGTGTGGCGTCTGCCTGTGCGCATGGAGTCCGACCAGGCCAAACCCGAACTGGTCTGGTAAGCGAAAAGAGTCGTTGCCCCTCCGACAGACATCCTTTTTCTTTCCGGAAGACATCTGTCCTTCTGGGAGCCATGTCCTTCTTTCTTTCGGGAGCCATACACTTTTCCCCTCCGAGAGCCGGGCCCTTTCCTGTCATCCCCGCGAAAGCGGGGATCCCGCTAAACTAGAAATAGACCTGGTGGATTCCCAGTTTTGTGGGAATGACAGGGGAAGGGATTATCTTGGAGAAATCCTCTTTTGGATTGGGCACCAGGACAAAGACTTAGCGGCGGTAACCGCAAAGGTATCCGTAGCCCTTGTGGCGGGAGGGCGTGCCCGCCTGGGAGGTTTTGTGAGAGGTTTTCAGCTTGCAGAGGCAGCCGGAGCGGCCGCTGAGTGCGGAGGTTTGCCTTTCAGGGCGCGGATTTTAGCGGCCAGGCGAGATTTGATCCGGGCGGCTTTGTTTGGATGGATGATCCGTTTGGCAGCCGCCTGATCTGCCTTTTTAGCGGCAAGGCGGAACTCGGCTTCCGCCTTGCCCAGATCGCCGGCCTGGATAGCTTCGCGGACTTTGCGGATTTGAGTTTTGAGAGCGGATTTGACCGCCCGATTTCGCGCTCGCCGTTTCAGATTCTGTCGAAGTCGCTTCTTAGCACTTTTGGTATGGGGCATATCCGAATCCTACTCCTAATGGGTAAAAAATATTGCCTATACCTTTTTCCTTAAGGAACATCTTTGCCGGAAAGGTCGGAACGGCCACCGAAGACTCATTTTTCCTCCCCCCTGGGAAGTTCTAACCCTCCGACGATGCACCAGAAAGTACCTTTATGCTGACGGAGGGAACCGAGTGGTTGGCTGCTACAGCCGGGCAGAGTCAACGATTAGCCCTCTGGGGATTCTTCCTTGAGACGTTTGGACTTTGCCTCGGTTACTTTGCTGAGCAAGGTGGAAACATCCCGATAATTAAAATCCAGACCTGCCAAGGTGGTCAAGTGCTTTTCGGCCCGATCGAGGTCTTTTAGGGCAACAGCCAATTTGCCGGCCAAGTAAAGGGCCTCTTTTTTGCGTTGCGGCTCTCGATCAGGGATTTCCTGAATGGCCATTTCATAATGGGTCATAGCCAGCGGCAACTGATGGATCTGCTGGAAACACTGCCCGAGAGCCAACAGACAGGCGCCTTTTCGGCGGGGGTCATTTTTGGCCGCCTGGAACTCTCGGATCGCCTCCGTATATTGACCGTTCAGTTGATACCGCACCCCCAACTCGTACTTGTAAGTCAAATTGTTTGGAAACCGCTCACACAGTCCTTTATAGTATTCCAGTTCTTTGGCGATCTGTTTTCTGCGGAGGCGTTTATATTCTTCTTTGGCTTCTTCGGAGCCGGTTTCGTCCGCTCGCCGTTTGGCC
This sequence comes from uncultured Thermoguttaceae bacterium, assembly GCA_938042245.1. Lineage (GTDB taxonomy): Bacteria > Planctomycetota > Planctomycetia > Pirellulales > Thermoguttaceae > JANXAQ01. The sequence continues at coordinate 85,059 of CALIRO010000045.1, read as the reverse complement.
ATAATCACCTGATACCGAAGATGGCGAAGTTGGACGTCCTCCCAGCGGTCCCGGATATCCGGATCCCCGCCGGAGGCTTCGTAGGCCCGTTGCATGACTTCCTCGGCCTTATCGAAGCGGTCGTCGCGCAGATACAGATCTGCCAATTCGAGATATTTTGAGATATTTTTCGGATCCTGGGCGATTTCCCGTTCCAAGCGTTCCTCTTCAGAAAGGATTTGCTGCTGCTGGGTTTTGGCACCGGCGGGAACTCTTCGGCCTTGGGAACCTTCTTCGTCGAGTCGGCCCTGATGGATCGTTTTTTCGACGGCCAAATCCGCGATCATGCGCTGGATTTCTTCGTCGTCCGGTCGGACCTTTTCCACCCGATGCAGACAGGCGATGGCCTGATCCCATTGTTGGCGGGCCCGGAGGACCTTGGCAGACTGCAAATTGACATCCGGATCGTTCGGATTGGCTTCCAGGGCCATTTTCAAGTAAATAAGCGTAACGGCTTCTAGGTGTAAGGCTTCGCAGGCGTCGGCCATGGCCGTCAGCGCGGGGACATCCCAAGGATTGACCTTCAGCACCTCCAGCCCATTTCGCAGCACCGCCTCCCAATCGCCCTGGGCCTTGGCCTTTTTCAGGTTCGACCGTTCCGAACGGGCTTTAAAGGCGGCAAATGTACTGCCGGTCTTGTTATTGTTATACTTTTTCTGCAGGTTGGCCAAAAAAGTTTGCACATATTGCGGGTTACCCGGATCGCCAAGCACACATTGAGTCAACAGTTCGGTGGCATAATCATGATTGCCCTGCTGCATCTGCTTGGTAGCGTGCTCAAAGCACTGCTGCAAGCGCCGGCGTTTGGCGGCCGTCATCGCCTCCCGCTTATCCGGAGCTGTCTGATCAGAGCGTTCTTCTGTTGCCATTTCTCGTGATGATCCCGAAAATAAAGAAAAACCTCCACGGGCAAACAACTGCCTCCCCCCAGATATTCATGAGTGGTCCTAATTCCCCATTCCAATCCTTTATTCTAACAGAACTGCCTTGAAACACAACTCCCCAAATTCCAAGCCTCCCTCCCCTTTAGGGAGGGTATATTTTGTGGGTGCTGGACCTGGCGATCCAGGACTTTTGACCCTCCGAGCGGTCCAAACTCTCCAAAAAGCGGATTTGGTGATTGCCGATCGGTTGGTCCATCCGGAGATTTTAAAATATGCCAGAGCCGGTACTGAGATTATTCTTGCTTCCCATCCCTGTGTAAATTATCCATTTTCTACAAACTATCCATCTTATTCAAAAGAGGAACTTTTCTCTAGGATGATCCAGGCTGCCCAAAATGGGCAGATAGTAGTACACCTAAAGGGGGGTACTCCTGAGATCTTTGCCCGGATGTCAGAAGAATTGGTTGCCCTCCGCCAAGCCAGCATCCCCTATGAAATCATTCCCGGTATCACCGCCGGGTTAGCCGCCGGTGCCTACGCCGAAATCCCCTTGACCGATGCGGAGCTAAGCTCTGCGCTGGCTTTGGTAACCGGCCATCAACGCTCTAACAAACAGGGGCTGCCCCTGGATTACCGAGCGTTAGCCCGGTTTCCCGGCACATTGGTAGTCTATATGGGGGTAACTACTTCCCCCCAATGGGCTAAGGAGCTGATTCAGGGGGGGCTTTCCCCCAAAACTCCGGTGGCTATTGTGTGGCGATGTGGTTGGCCCGATCAAAAAACTTTCCGCAGCCAACTGGGAAACCTCCCAGAAACCATTGCTCTGCATAAGATCGATCCCCCGGCAATCATTATTGTGGGAGATGTGGTGCGCCGGATGCCGGAAACGAGCTGGTTCCAGGCCCGTCCGCTTTTCGGCCAACGGATTCTACTGACCCGCCCAGAAGAGCAATCTATCCAACTGGCAGACCAATTGGCCGAGCTAGGGGCGGAAGTCTTGGTGCAACCGGCCATTCGGATTACCGACCCGCCGGATTGGCGACCGGTGGACGATGCTCTAGCCAAATTAAACCACTTCGATTGGGTGGTTTTTTCTAGCGCCAATGGAGTACGGTACTTTTTAGATCGGCTCCTGCAAACCGGCGGGGATATGCGAGGGTTGGGCCGGGTCCGGTTGGCTGCTATTGGACCAGCTACAGCCGCCCAGTTGGCCCAGTATCATCTCCGGGCCGATCTTGTGCCCGAGGAGTTTCGAGCCGAAGCCTTAGCCGAAGCGTTGCTGGAAGCTCTGGCCCCCCACCCGGCAGGCCGCCGGGTCCTTCTGATCCGGGCAAGCCGAGGCCGACCCGTACTTGCCGAAATGCTCCAAGCCGCCGGGGTGTCCGTCCAGCAGGTCGTCGCCTACACCAGCACCGATGTAACCGAACCGACCCCAGAAATCGCCCAAGCTCTGACCGACGGGCGGATCCATTGGGTAACAGTCACCAGCTCGTCGATCGCCCGCTCGCTGGTGCAGATGTTTGGGCCCCCACTGCGAAAGGCCAAACTGGCTAGTATCAGTCCGATTACCTCTGAAATACTTCGAGAGCTGGGTTATCCGCCGTCTGTCGAAGCCCGTAGTTACACTCTGCCCGGATTGGTAGAAGCTATCCTGGAGGCCGTGCAAAAGAAGTAATATCCCTTCCCCTGCTCTTCCAGCGCCGGCGGCCCCCAGTGGGTAACGTGTCCTCTCAGCAACGTGCCCCCTAAGAGGGGGACAGATAAGGCCCAAGTTGTGAGGGTTGTCCATCCATGGCAGGAGGACTACCGATCCTGACCATTGCTGGCCAGGCGGCGTAAGGCTTCCGGACCGATCCGAAAACAAAAATCCCCGAAACATTCGCTGTCGCTTCGATGGCGGACAAACACCTCTAACAAGCTACTCAAAAGTGAGACGATCTCCGGTCGGGGAATCATCGGTTCATATAAAAATCCCAAGCGGTTGCCCAACGGACTGCCTCCCAGATAGAGGGCATATTTATCCTTGGCTCGGCCAACTAGGCCGATCTCGGCATTATACGGCCGTCCACATCCATTGGGGCAGCCAGTCATCCGGACGGCAAGCGGCAACCCTTCCAGGCCCAGCCGGGCCAACTCCGGCTCCAGTTCGTCCAAAATCCCCGGCAATGCCCGTTCGCTTTCCGTAATGGCCAACCCACAGGTGGGCAGGGCTACACAAGCCCCTGAATATTGCCGAACCAAAGAAACCTCCTCCGAAAGCCGCACCCCATGCTGCCGAAAAATTGCTTCTACCTTTGGCCGATCTTCGCTCGCTAGGTCCGTGATCAATAGGTCCATCATCGGGGTAAGTCGAATGCCGGGGCCAAACTGCTGGCAAATGTACTCCAATGCGCTTTTTAGCCGACCGGTCTGCCGGTCGGCCACCCGACCGTTTTCCACATACAAGCCGTAAAACCACCCGCCATTTTGCTGCCGACGCCATCCCAGATGATGTTCCAAACCGGTTACCGAGATGTTTTTCGGCGTCGGGAGCGGCTGGCCGTAGTAGCGTTCCACCTCTTGGCGGAACCGCTGCAGGCCCCAATCGGCGATCAGATATTTTAGCCTGGCCCGCCGCCGATTGGCCCGATTGCCATGATCCCGAAACAGTTTCACCACCGCCTCGGCCACAGGAAGGATCTGTTCGGGCCGGATGAATGCCAGCGGTTGGGCCAAGGCGGCAAAGGTGGTTTTGTCAGCCGGACTCATCCCTAAGCTGCCGCCGACCAGCACTTCATAACCCCGAATCTGCCCCCCTTCCACTACCGCCAAAAAACCCAGATCGTTGGTATAAATATCAACACAGTTATCCTCCGGCAAACCGAAACCGATCTTGAACTTCCGAGGCAAATAGTTGGTCCCATACAGAGGTTCTTCCTCCTGGGATACCTGGGGAAACGGAACAGGTGGACGGTCAGTGGCCTGGCCGGTGCCGTGCCAGATTTCCTGGTATGCCCTGCTGCGGGGCAGAAAGTGCGCAGTTACCTGTTGGGCTTGCTGGTAGAGTTGATCTCGGATGCCGCCGTCGGGTACCGGAGCAGAACAGGCCACCACATTCCGCACTACGTCTCCACAGGCGCCCAGCGTGGTGAGCCCCACCTGATGAAGGGCCTTCATCAGAGCAGGCAAATGCTGCTTAAGCACTCCATGCAGTTGGACATCCTGGCGATTGGTGATCCGAAGCGTGCGGTTGCCGAATCGGTCGGCCAATTCCGAGAGGGTTAGCCACTGCCCAGCGGTAAGCCGACCGCCCGGAACCTTTACCCGAACCATCATCATCCAGGCCCGATCTTGGGGTTGGCCTTCGGGGCCTTTTTGTCCCCGCCGATCTCGATCGTCTTGCTGATAAATGCCGTGCTGTTTCAGCAGGTTGGCAGTGGCTTCGTCAAAATGGGCCGTAGGCTGGGCCAGCTCCTGAGCGATCTGGCCCCGTAGAAACTGGCTTTGTCGTTTGATCTCTTCCACTTTGCTCCAAGCAGGAAGATCAGTACTCATGGGGGGTTCCTTTGAGGAACTAGAGGGTTTTCATCAAGTGAATCTTATATAATTTTATCATCAAACTAAATTATTTTATTGAGAAGCATACTCCTAAACCAGTGGGGTGTTGGAGAAACACTACTATTTGTGTATTTTTACCCCCCTATTTTAGGTAGAAATATCCCCAAGGGTACTGTCTCTTTTAGGATTTTTTGGATTTTTCCTAAAATTTTCTTTTCGAATATTGACTTTTCCGATAAGAATAGTAAAATATATCATGATATTGTTAATTAATTTAATAAACAATAGACAGTAACCCGAGGTAGAGCATCTGAGCTTGGATAAGAAATCATATCCATCCCTTTGTCCTTCGAAGAGCTGTTAGTTGAACCAGGAGCACACCATGGAACAAACAGCAACGGATTTGGCGGTTTTGCACCTCCCTTTGGCTCGTCAACAAGAAGAATCTGCCCAAGAGCCTGTCGAAGAAAAAAACCTTCCGTTATTTTTAATCGCAGTAAGGGCTGCTGGAGAGGAGAAAGTCTATACGCAAGTTACCACCCCTCGGATTTTGACGCCAGAAGCACACCAGTGCAATCCACCTAGTCCGGAAGAGCTGGAAATCTTGGCCGAACAAAGCCGAAAGCTGGAACACGCCGCTCCAGAGGCAGTCATCCAGTGGGCCGTAGAGCATTACTTTCCGAAGCTTACCATGGCGACTGCCTTTGGGCCGGAAGGGTGTGTGATCCTTTCGATATTAGCCAAGATTGAACCTAGAGTTTATGTGTTCAATATCGACACGGGATACCAATTTCCCGAAACGCTTCAGCTCCGGGATCGGATTGCCGAGCGGTATGGTATTCTGGTGGATCTGCAACGGCCGGAGTTATCGGTGGAGGAATACGAACGGCTTCATGGAGGAGCTGTTTATAAGACCAATCCGGACCAATGTTGCCGGGATCGGAAAATTGCGGTCGTGCGGCGGGTAATCCAGGGGTATGCGGCTTGGATGTGTGGGCTGCGGCGGGACCAAAGTCCGCATCGGGCGGAGATACCGATTGTCGGGTGGGACCAGAAATTTGGTTTGGTGAAGATCAATCCATTGGCCCGGTGGACTTCTCGGCAGGTCTGGCGGCGGATCGCTCAGGAGAATATCCCTTACAACCCTCTGCATGAGCGGGGTTATGCCAGTATCGGTTGCTGGCCGTGCACCCGCCCCATCTCTGCCGGAGAAGATGAACGGGCCGGTCGTTGGCCCGGCATTTGCAAAACCGAATGCGGCCTCCATGTGTTGGAAGATACTCCGGGCAGGATCAGTTAGGGCCCTGGAAAAGCGGACTACCATCGTCTTGAAAAATCTGTAACACTTCAGCCGAGTGAAATAAGTTCCTGTTTTTTAGGGAAAGCGGCCCCCGAGTGTCATTCCCGTACCATCGGGAATCCAGAGAGCAGAACTCCTTTGAAAAAACTGGATTCCTGCTTTCCCCGAAATGAGCGACCGGTTGCATCATTCGGGTGAAATGTTACGAAAATCTGCATTTCGGCTTTCTGGGGCTCTGGGGAAACCTTCCCCAGTAGGAAGCTAAACCCACCAAAGCTGAGAAAAAGCCGATCATGAGGGGCAAAATCTCCCGAGGCCCGAAGAAGCGTTTCCCAGAGCCGCTTTCTAGTATAGGCTGGCACCCTCCTCGTTTTTCCCTGCTTGGCCCATTAGTGCTTTTTTAGCTGAGTTCCCTATGCCACAATAATTTTCAGGGCATGGAGGGTGTTTCTGTGGGGATTGGCCTTCCTTTGGGAAGCATTCCGTGGCGAGAAAAGGAAAGAACCAATGGGATGGGAGGGTTGGTTGACGCTGGTGGTAGTGGCGGCGGGGATGGGTATCCTGGCAACTGGCCGATTTCCCCCCGAATTGGTCTTGGTGGGCGGGTTGATGGTCTTGGTGCTCAGTGGGGTGCTTGGGGTTTCGGATGCCCTGGCCGGCTTTGCCAATGAAGGCATGATGACCATCGCCGTACTATTTATTGTCTCAGCCGGGCTAATCGAGACGGGCGCCGTGTATTGGCTGGCTGAGCGTCTTTTTGGACGGCCTCGTTCGGAGGGACATGCGGTTTGGCGGGTGATGGGGCCGTCGGCGTTGCTGAGCGCGTTTATGAACAATACGCCGCTAGTGGCGATGCTGTTGCCGGCCGTTCATGATTGGGCCAGGCGAAATCGGATCAGTCCATCCAAACTGTTGTTACCGTTGAGTTATGCGGCCATTTTAGGCGGCACCTGCACCTTGATCGGCACCAGCACCAATCTGGTGGTCAATGGCATGCTGATTGAGGCGGCGGATGAGGCGGCCGTTCGGGAACCGTCCGCAAATTTGGAGACGGATCGCACCCCAGGCAAATTGCTTCCCCGTGGGCTTCGGCTGTTGGACATTTCCTGGGTAGGAATTCCCACGGCTGGGGTAGGGATTGGATTTATGCTTTTGGTAGGGCGTCGGCTTTTGCCGGATCGCACCCCGTTGCAGCCAGTGCAGGAAGATCCCCGCCAATACACGGTGGAAATGATGGTGGAGCCGGGCAGTGCTTTGGTCGGCAAAACGATTGAACAGGCTGGCCTTCGGCATTTGCCGGGCGTGTTTTTGGCGGAAATCGAACGAGAGGGGATGATTCTGCCTGCAGTGGGGCCGCAGGAACGGCTTCGGGGAGGCGATCGGCTCGTATTTGTCGGCGTGGTCGAATCGGTCGTGGATCTGCAAAAGATTCGCGGTTTGGTCCCGGCACCGGATCAGATTTTCAAACTGGATACCCCCCGGCCAGAACGTTGCCTATTGGAGGCCGTCGTCAGCGCCTCCTGCCCGCTGGTGGGCAAAACCATCCGGGACGGCAGGTTCCGCTCCGTCTATGGAGCAGTAGTGATCGCTGTTTCCCGCCACGGCCAGCGAATCCCCGGTAAAATCGGTGATATTGTCTTGCAGGCAGGCGATACGCTGCTTTTGGAATCGCACCCGTCGTTTTTGGATCAACATCGGAATAGCCGCGATTTCTTCTTGGTCAGCCGATTGGAAAACTCATCCCCCCCTCGGTTTGAACGGGCAGCAGTGGCCATAGGCATTTTACTGGCTATGGTTGGTTTGGTAGCCTTTAGTGAGTGGCTGGCGGGGGTGCAGGTTTCTTTAGGCGGCTGGCTGCTCCAGATAAAGCCGATCAGTATGTTCAAAGCAGGGCTGGCAGCGGCTGCGTTGATGCTGGTCAGTGGGTGCTGTCGGCTGGATCAGGTCCGGCGCGCCGTAGACGGTCGGGTGCTCCTGGCGATTGCTGCTGCCCTGGGCCTTGGTTTGGCCTTGCAGAAAACCGGAGCTGTCGAGGCCATTGTAGCTGCCCTCTTGCATCTGGTGCAGCAAAATCCGTGGTGGGCATTGGTGGTGATCCATCTGGCCACTAGCCTAATTACCGAGGTAGTAACAAATAATGCGGCCGCTGCGTTGATGACGCCGTTTGCCTTGGCCACAGCTAGTCAACTGGGTGTCAATCCGATGCCGTTTATCATTTCGGTGATGATGGCGGCTTCCAGTTCGTTTGCCACTCCTTTGGGCTATCAGACCAACCTGATGGTCTATGGGCCGGGCGGGTACCAGTTTGCTGACTTTCTCAAAGTAGGCGTCCCAATGAATCTTTTGGTTTTGGCCGTTACTGTGGCCCTAGCCCCTCAGATCTGGCCATTTTAGGGGAAAACCATACTCACCTAACGATGGGTATTCCCTGGATCGGGAAGGAGGGCATGAATTGGGGGAAATAGAAAGAGAGGAGGCATTTCGCTCCTCCGAATAATTTTTCTTTCCTGATAATATTTATTATCTAAATGAAACCTCGTAATATGTTTGAAAGTTTTACCTGCCTTATAGAAGATCTGTCTCCCTTCTGGGAGACCCACAGGGATAAAGGAAGGGGCAGATCGAATTGGAAAAAAGCTGCCGGGGTGTTTCTTCGGGGATGATCCGCTCCGGGACTAGGGCTGAAATGTTACATTTCCTACTAAATTTCCTACTAAAATGGTATTTGATTCCAGCCAATGGATGGGATTAGCACATTCGTTTCCAAAACCTAAAGGGGTAGGGAAGTTTTTTCTCCATCGTACCACCAGAAAAGGGGGTTGACATTTTCTGAAATTTGTTCGATACTACTATAGTGAGGGATGTCCCTCACTTATCGCCCTTCGTAGGTCCCTGCCCCGCCTACGGAGGGCTCTTTTTTTGCGCTGCCAGGATTTGGAGCTGCTTTTGCGCTGTGAAGGCAGAACCGGTTTTTTTCCGGTACCACCGGAGTAGGCTTTTTTGGGGTATTGTTCCTACACTGCCCTGATTTGGGGGTAGGGGTATTCTTCCCCATGCAGCCAAAACCGCCCTCCGCTCCACCGTCCGGAGTGCCCCCAGATCGGCCAACCCCCTTTATTCGAGTAGGAGATTTCAGGGGGAGGGATGCTCCCTGGAGGGAGCACCGTCTGTGCCAGCGTAGCTCGTCTTGATCAACTGCGAGGAAACGCACTCTCACAGACTACCTTACACCCCGGGATGTTTATGTAGTCTTGGTCAAACTGGCAGGAGAGTGAGTCTAAACAGACTAAGTTACCCCCCAGTATGCTCAGCCGGGCGGGCGGACGGTTGGCCGGCCTATGCCAGCGGGGGAGAGGCGAATGGGGGCGGGTCATTTGGCGGAATTGGTACGGCTACTGAATCCAGCCGCCGCCTAGCACTCGGTTGTTTTGGTAGCAGACGGCGGCCTGCCCGGGAGCTACGCCATAGCAGGGTTGGTGAAATCGCACATGAAACTGGTCTGGGCCGAGGGGCTGCACCGTGGCCGGCACAGCCGGGGTTCGGTACCGGATTTTCACCTCTGCATCGAAGGGTCGATCGGGCGGTTCGATGAGCCAATTGGCCCCCGAAGCGGTAAGCTCCCACCGGGCTAGCTCTTCATGGCTGCCGAGGACGACGCAGTGGCTTTCCGGATCGATGCGGACCACATACCGCCGATCCCCCAGGGCCACTCGGAGCCCTTTGCGCTGTCCTATGGTAAAATGTTCAATACCTGGATGTTGGCCGACCACTCGGCCATCAGTCGTTACAATTGGGCCGGACGTATCCAGACCAGGCCGACGCTGGCGGATCAGCCGGGTGTGGTCCTGATCGGGCACAAAGCAGATTTCTTGACTTTCGGCTTTTTCTGCCACCCGAAGGCCTATCTGGGCCGCCCATTGGCGGATTTCCGCTTTGGAATGGTTACCAAGGGGAAAGAGAATCCGGCTCAAGCGATGCCTAGGAATGCCAAAAAGCACATAAGACTGATCTTTTGTTTTGTCTATGCCCCGGTATAATCCAAGACCATCCGGGCTGGGCAGAATCCGGGCATAATGCCCGGTAGCCACATACTGGGCGCCCATGCTGTCGGCATACTCGAACAATTTGCCGAACTTCAGCCGATGGTTGCATACGATGCAGGGATTGGGGGTTCGGCCAGAGATGTATTCTTGTACAAAATACTCGATCAGTGCTTCGAACTCCTCTTGGAAATTGAGGGCATAAAAGGGGATACCGAGCTGATCGGCCACCCGCCGGGCGTCGGCGGCATCGGATACCGAACAACAGGTTTTCTTCTTTTCCCGCACCGGCACTGCGGAACTGCCAGGTAGCCCCTTCCCCCAGTTGGGCAACGTCTCCGAGCATTTTGCCACCGAAGCTGGAGAACCGACAGGCGGGGAGGCTTCCGCCGAGGAGCTTGAGGAGTGCTTCCCCAAAGAGGCCACCGAGAAACTGGCTTCCTCAGAAACCCCTGATCGCATGAACACGGCGATTACCTCATAGCCCTGCTGGCGCAGCAGCCAAGCCGCCACACTGCTATCCACGCCGCCCGACATCGCCAGCAGTACCCGAACCACCGCTAGAAACCCTCATTGATCAGAGAACGGATTTGAAAGACTTTCTTTTATTGTACGGGTGGAGGGGGCGGGTTTGCTAGGGAGAAGCCTTTTGCCAATCTCTAGGGCCAACTACCAGGCCGCTTGATTCGATACCCCCTTCCCAAATCCGTTTCCGCGACAAGAGAAAGGCAGCATCGTGTGGACCGATCGGAACCTTGAAATTCTTATTTTGAGGGGAGAGGAGGGATTGCCCAACCCACCTCCATTCCGCAGCCCTTAAACTTCACTTTTAAAATAACCTCTTTATACTAGCGGGAGGGAAAACTAGCGGGAGGGAAAACAGAACAGTTTTTCCTGGTTTGGCCGGGATCTTGCCAAAGAGACTCCCCAATGCCATCATGAACTCTTAAGGCCCCTGGGAAAAGGTTTTCCACAGGGGATTTTTATGGGACAATAAGAAGATGGGAGATGATGAGTCCCAGATTTTTTGGTACGGGAGACGTCTTGAGTTTTCTTTGGTGTTGAGCGGATCGAAGCCGAAAGCAGCATCAGCAAGAAAGGATCTCTGAAAGTGCCTGCAACGTGCGTGGTCGGGTTGCAATGGGGCGACGAGGCGAAGGGAAAAATCGTTGATCTTTTGACCGAGCATCATGATATTGTGGTGCGGTACCAAGGCGGGGCCAATGCGGGCCATACGGTTGTCTTGGGCGGTGAGCCGTTTAAGCTCTCGCTGGTGCCCAGCGGCATCTTTCGCCCTCAGGTGCACTGTGTGATTGCTAATGGGGTGGTGCTGCATCCGGGGAGCCTGTTGGAGGAGATTGAACGGCTTCGGGCCCGAGGTGTGCGGGTAGAAGACAACTTGCTGGTCAGTAACCGGGCGCATGTGATTTTTCCATGGCATATTGAAGAGGATCGGCTTTTGGAGAAGGCGGCCGGGGGGGAGGCGATCGGGACGACCTTACGCGGGATTGGTCCCTGCTACCGGGATAAAGTCGGTCGAACGTTGGCGTTCCGGGTGGGGGATCTATATCGGCAGAACTTTCGGGACAGGGTCCGGCAGGTGGCTCAGTTCAAGCAGCGGTTGCTTCAGTGTGTAAGCGGCGAGCCTGTGCAGTTGGACGCCGACGCCATTTACGAAGAATATCGCCGCTATGCGGAGCAATTGCGCCGCTGGGTAGGCGATTCGACCACGTATCTGCTGGACGCCTTGGAGGCCAACAGGCGCATCCTGTTTGAAGGGGCCCAAGGGGCGCTATTGGACGTGGATCATGGGACCTTCCCTTATGTAACCAGTAGTAATAGTTCGGGAGTGGGTGTGTCGAGTGGTTCGGGCGTACCGGCCCGGTACTTAACGAAGGTGATCGGGATTATCAAGGCCTATAGCACCCGGGTAGGCGGCGGGCCGTTTCCGACCGAACAGGCCAACGAGATCGGCCAATACATTCGGGACCGGGGCAACGAATACGGCACGGTAACCCGTCGGCCCCGGCGATGTGGGTGGTTTGATGCGGTGGCGGTGCGATATACAGCGCGGCTCAGCGGGGTCGATGTGTTGGCGGTGATGCTATTGGATGTGCTCAGCGGGCTGGAGGAGGTGAAGATTTGTGTCGCCTATGAGTTAGATGGCCAGAAGACCACCATCTTCCCTGCCCATGTGGATGAACTATGGCGGGCGCAGCCGGTCTATGAAACCTTGCCCGGTTGGAAAGAAGAGATTTCTCATGCCCGCCGATGGGAAGACCTGCCCGCCAACGCCCAAGCCTATTTGCGGCGGATCAGCCAGTTGATCGGCCGCCCCTTGGAAATCATCTCCGTAGGCCCTCACCGAGACCAGACCATTTTCCTTCAGGGCCAACTTGGATGAGCAAGCTGATGGACCAGGATTTTGACGTCCCGCTGGCGAAGCGGCCTCGGCACATCGCGGCCATTATGGATGGCAATGGGCGATGGGCTGTTCGACGAGGACTGCCGCGCATCGAGGGGCATCGTCGCGGCGTGGAAGCAGTACGCCGAACGGTCCGCGAATGCGCCCGTTTGGGCATCCGGCAACTGACGCTGTTTTGTTTTTCGAGCGAAAATTGGAAACGGCCCTCTGAAGAGTTGCAGTTCCTTATGCACCTTCTGGAACATTACATGATCGAAGAACGGCCAGAACTGTTGGAGAACAACATTCGGCTCAGTGTGATCGGGCGGCGGGAAGGGCTGCCGGCGGCCGCTCTGCAGGCGATGGAAGAAACGCTTCGGCTGACCAGCCAGAATTCGGGGCTGCATTTGTGCTTGGCCATCAACTATGGTGCCCGGCAGGAGCTGGCCGATGCCGTTCGCCGAATCGCCCAGGAAGTTCAAAGCGGTCGGCTCCAGCCCGACCAGATCAACGAACAAACCATCGCCCAATATCTCTATACGGCGGGCATGCCCGATCCGGATCTGCTGATTCGTACCGCTGGCGAAATGCGTTTGAGCAATTTTCTGCTCTGGCAATCCAGTTATGCGGAGCTGTGGGTTACGGAGCGCTGTTGGCCGGAGTTCGACGAAGAGCTGCTTCGGCAGGCGATCCGGGATTATGCGGCTCGGCGTCGACGATTCGGCGGACTTTTGCCGGAGGAAATGCCCGATGCCAGCCCAGCCAATGGGCATGTGTCGAGCGCAGCGGAACGCCGGCACCTGGAGAATATCCAACGCACCAGGACGAATTCCGCTCCGGCGTCTGCCCAGGAACCATTGACCCCTCCGGCAGATGGACAAAGATCAGGTTTTTATTCGGAAAACGGAAACGTCGGCGAATGGTCTTTCGGAGCATAGGGGGTGCTGATGACCCGTTGGCTAGAGTTACCGGATCAGGTGTATGAAGCGCTTCATCAGGCGGCCGAAGCAGCAGGGTGTTCGATGGCCGACTGGATCGCCCGCCAATTCCAACCTCCTTGTCAAGGAGGCAAGTCAACTCTGGCTGCCCAGCCCGATCAGCCGCCAATTGCCCCAATCCCGTTGCAGGGTGAAGAGAACAAGGCTCTGGGGGGCTGGCCCGATCAGCCGTCCACCTCGCATCTGCCGCTACCGCCGGAACAGAAGAAGCTTCCAGGTGTCCAACCAGCTCCACCGCCCTCCGGCCTTACCGATTCAGAGGTTATAGACCGCCTTCGTCAGGAACTGCGCGAGAGCTTCGAAAATCGAGCGATCATCTATTGGTTTATCTATGACGAGCTTCGGCGGGTTTTAGGGGCTGAGCAGGCGGAAGCTATCATGAGCCGGGCTATCTATCGCCGCGGCCTAGAAAAAGGCAAGCAACTCTACCAGCGGTTCGCCCCCGCCGATCTAGCCGGGCTTCGGGACGCCTTTGTAGGCCGATCTGCCGACCAGGGCCGATTGTTCCAGCCCGAAGTGCTCCAGCCAGATTCGGAAACTCTGGAAATTAAGTTCCACGGCTGCCCATTGCGCGAAACCTGGGTACAGATGGGACTGGCCGACCAGGAGGTAGCCACCTTGTGCCGAATCGCTGCTCAGGTCGATTATGGCACCTTTGAGGGAGCTGGGTTTCAGTTCTGGGCCGACACCTGGCAACCAGGCGGTCAGGGGTGTTGCTTTTTGCACATTCGGCCTGGCCCATCTAAGCCTTCCCATCCGGCCTCCGAGTAGTGTTTCCCTTGGCAGCGGCTAGGCAGTGGCCCGCTTTCCCCCCCACCCTCTCCTGGTTGCCTAGCTGGGCTATAATAAAAACAGATCGGCGGGGAATAGGAGTCCGTTTCAGGCGCTACGTAGAGCACCTTCAGGAGACGCTCGCATGGAAAACCTTTTTGATCGGCGGCGGTTTTTGCAGCAAGCGGCCGCTCTGGGCGGCTTGACAGCTTGCCGAAAGGCAGGGTCGGCTGAAAAGGAGCCTCTCCTCCAACGCCCTGAAGCCCATCCACCCCTCGGCAAAGGCCAGGGGATCTATCCAGGCCGAGTCGTCTGGGTGCATGACCCCAAAGTAACCGATTGGCAGGGGCCGGGCGATGGGCATTGGTGGGAGCCGGGCAGGACGAAACAAGATCGGCTTAACGCCATGATGGCTCGGTGCGTGATGGAACTAGCCGGTCAAACCAGCCCCGCCAAAGCCTGGGATCTGCTTTTCCGCCATTTTAACCGAACCCATGGTCGGGGAGACGTGGGTTACCGAACCGGTGAAAAAATCCTTATCAAACCCAACTGGGTTGGTTTCATCTGGCGGGATCGGAACGTCGATCGGGAGAGCTATCGGCTCGTGCGACGGCAGGACTACATGAATACCGGCCCCCAGGTGATCATCGCCCTGCTCGGTCAGTTAGTCAACGAAGTAGGGGTTCGACCTCCGGATATTACCGTCTGCGACAGCTTGGCCCTTTTGCCTGAGGAATACTACCACATCCTTCGTGAAGCCTACCCGGAGGTTCGGTACGAAGACTACGGCGGCAAGCCAGGCCGCATCCAAGTCAAACCTTCCGATCTGCCACTGTACTGGAGTTGTCGGCCCCAAGGAGTGGCCCAAGATTACCTACCCACTTGTATTGCCGAGGCCACGTATCTGATCAACCTGGCCAATCTCAAAGGCCATACCAGCGCCGGGGTAACTTTGTGCGGCAAAAACCATTTTGGCTCCTTGGTGCGTTGGCCGGTCCAGCAAGGCTACTATGATATGCATCGGGGCTCGTTCAACCCGGAGCGAAAAGCCTACCGGGAACAGGTAGATCTGTTGGGCCATGCCCACCTGGGCGGCAAGACGGTGCTCAGTATTATTGATGGTATTTTCACTGGTAAACATTATATCGACCCATCGCCTCGCCGTTGGAAGGCCCCTCCGTTTAACGATTTCTGGCCTTGCAGCCTGTTTGTCTCTCAGGATGCGGTCGCCCTGGATTCGGTGGCCTTTGATTTTATCTGGGACGCCTGGGAGGATTGCGCCCGGATGCCCCGGGGGGAAGATTATCTGCACGAAGCCGCCTTGGCCGACAACCCGCCTTCCGGCACTTTCTACGATCCAAATCATCCCAGGCCCACCCAACGGCTGGCAAGCCTGGGAGTACATGAACATTGGAACAATCCGGAAGAACGCAAATACTCCCGAAATCTCGGCCGACCCGAAGGCATTGAACTATTGTACGCCCGCCTGGACTGAATATGCCGGTAATGGGATGCGGGGATTCGGTCCGAAGAAAACCGGCTGGCTGGCGGCTGCAATGCCGCAGCGCTTTCGGACATCTGCCCTGGAAGGTCTTCTGACCCGCCTCTGCCTCAGACCTCCGCCTTCCTCATCCAAGAGGATTAAACAATCTGCCCGCTCCTTTCTACCGGCCGGTGTCTGCAGAGGCCCATAATTGGACCAGGCTGACCAACCAAGCGACCGTATCGACCATCTCGTCCAGACAGGCCCATTCCAAGACCGAATGGGGGTTATATTGGCCGGTTGCAAGGTTCGGGGTGGGTAGGCCCATTTCGGTCAGTCGGGCGCCATCGGTTCCCCCTCGAACAAAGGTTAATCGAGCCGTTCGGCCAAGGCGTTCCAGGGCTTTTTGAGCCAAACCTACAGCCAGAGGTTCTTTGGCCAAGCCGTCGGCCATGTTTCGATATTGGGGGGTAATGGCTACCTCAATAGAGCTACCGGGGAAAAGTGCCTGGGCGTTTGCAGCCGCTTCGTAGAGCAACAGGGCATATTCCCTCAATCGAGGGGTTTCGAAATCCCTCAAAAGGATTCTCAATCCCACTTTGCCTACGCCCCCTTCCACCCAATAGGGGTGGATAAACCCCTGCCGACCTTCTGTAGATTCTGGACTAAGCTGATCGACCGGCAATTGACAGAGCAGTTCCCCTAGGATCCGGAGGGCATTGACCATCCGGCCCTTGGCAATGGAAGGATGGATATTTCGGCCGGTAATGGTAATGAGGGCTTGATCGGCCGAGAAAGTTTCTACATCAATGCTGTAGGCTCCGGTTCCGTCCAGGGTGTAAGCAACCCTGGCCCCTAGACGATCCAGATCGACAAAATCCACGCCTCGGCCAATTTCTTCGTCGCAGGTAAAAAGCAGGCGGATCGGCCCATGCTGGATCTGCGGGTTTTCTACCAAGTAGGCAGCGGTTTCCACCAGGATAGCCACTCCGGTCTTGTCGTCGGCCCCCAATAGGGTGGTACCGTCGGAGGTAATCAGGGTTTTGCCGACCATCCGGGCCAATTCTGGGTTTTCGTTCGGGTGGAGGATTTTGAGGGCATCCCCAGGTAAGGGTATAGGTCCCCCCTGATAGGAGTAGATCACCTGAGGCCGGACCGGACCGCCCGGGGCTTCCGGCGAGGTATCCAAATGGGCCAAGAAAGCGATGGTGGGGCCGGCTGGATCGACATTAGGCGGCAGCGTGGCCCATACCAAACCATGGGGGTCTTGTTCCACCTGCTCGATGCCCAATTGCCGGAGCTCTTCTGCTACCCGTTGGCCCAACTGAAGCTGGCCTGGGCAACTGGGATACTCCCGAACCCCCTCGACAGAGGTAGTGTCTATCGCCACATACTCCAAAAATCGCTGTAAAAGCCGCTCCGCATTCATCCTCTGCTACTTTCGCCGGCGCGGAGGATTCTCAGCAGCCCAAAATGACGTTAATATAATGATTTTTTACAATTCTGCCAGGAGTAGATGTCTCTTTTGGGATCTGAACAAAACACTGCCTACATCCGCCCCTTCCACGTAGCAGCCTCCACCAAACGGTACGTGCACGGTCCCTGGGAAACCAAAAACATCCGGAAATCCAATCATTCTGGGCAATCCCAGAATAATTAAAGGATATATTCTTATACCCTTTTGGGTCCTGGTCCAACTGCCCCAATAGGTAGGGTTGCCAGCAATGCTAGCATGCTGCTAACAGTAGCCAACAGCCAAAATCTTTTCGAAAGCTGTAGAATTATATGTTCATAGAGTTCATGTCTTGTTCAGTCTTTTGGAGAGTTCCTTTGATATACTGAGTTAGCCTGGAATATCTCCATCTGCTCAGGAGTTTTGCGATGGCCTCCTTTACGGTCCGCTATTTGGTTTTTGATGTGGAAAGTGTGGCGGATGGGCAATTAGTGGCTCAACTGCGCCACCCTGGACAACAGATTAGTCCTGAAGATGCCATCGCCCAGTACCGGGCAGAACTAATGGAAAAATATCAATCCGATTTCGTCCCATATACGTATCAAATTCCCATCGCCATTGCCGTCGCGAAACTGTCTGAGGATTTTCACCTGTTGGACTTAGTGGCCCTGGATGAGCCGCACTATCGGCCCCATGTCATGGTGGAAAACTTCTGGCGAGGCTGGGAAGCGTATCGGCGTCCGACCTTGGTGAGCTTCAATGGCCATTATTTTGATTTACCGCTTTTGGAATTGGCGGCTTTTCGGTATGGGATTAGTTTGCCGGGCTGGTTTGCCGCTGCTGGCCGTTCGACGGACCAGCCTCGGAGTCGGTACAACGTCCAGGCCCATATCGACTTATGTGATCTTCTGACCAATTTCGGCGCGACCCGGTTTACCGGCGGCCTGAACCTGGCAGCCAACCTGCTGGGCAAACCCGGCAAAATGGAGGTCCAAGGCCGCATGGTCCAAGACCTCTATCAGGCAGGCCGAGTTTCCGAAATCCAAGACTACTGCCGCTGCGATGTGCTGGACACCTATTTTGTATTTTTACGCACCCGGGTCCTCCTCGGTCAACTCAGCCTGGAAGAGGAACAGCGTTTGGTGGCCCAAACGAAACAATGGATCCAACAGCAGGCCAATCGTGGCCTGGCCGCCTATCAACTCTATCTGAAACATTGGGGCGATTGGCACAACCCCTGGACCACGCCGGAGGCGCTTACCTAACAAGGCGCCGTGGCTAAGAGCGGGTTCGCCATTAGCAGTGCACTGCCCATGGGCCAGAACCTGAAGCTGCAAAGGATGGCATCTGGATCCGCTATCTGCAAGTGGGCAGAGGGGCGGAGCTTTCCGAGCAGCTTTCCGGAGGAAACGGTCTGCCTAGCAGTTTGGGTGGGCCAATTTCCTGGCTCCGCCTGAGCAACCGGACTGCTACCAAAAGCGCACCACCAGAGCCGTTCCTTTCGGGTATCTATTCTTTGCCGCATGGCCCTAGGAGGGCTGCCTTTTTATCCTCTTTCTACCCCCCATTTTATACTATTCAATCCCCCCCCAATCTTCTTCTTATCGACGAAATGGAAGAAATTGGTTAAATTAAAGGTTTCTCTTGGCTACCGGGGCCTGAATAGGGCCTCTGTGGTGATCCTTTCTCCCAAAATAACCTAAGGTTTCTGAGAGGAGGGTTTTTTAGTCTCATGCAGCCAGTGCAGCGGGTAGTGATTACCGGAATTGGCTTGATTTCCCCGATCGGCTGTAGCAAGGAGGCCTTTTGGGAGTCTTTGTGCACCAGCCGAAGTGGGGTGAAACTGCTTCAACGCCTTCCGGCCGGGGTATTACCTGCTTCTTATGGGGGGGAGGTGTTGGATTTCCAAGGCAAGGCCGAGGAGTTTGTTCCGGTGGATAAAGAGCAGACCAAGGCCATCCGCAAGCAACTGAAGCTGATGTGTCGGGAGTCGCAGATGGGGGTGGCAGCGGCCCAACGGGCTATGGCCGATGCCGGTCTTCGGCCAGGCCAGTTCGACCCCCAGCGCAGCGGCGTCAGCTTCGGAAGCGACTACATGCTCACCATGCCGGAAGACTTTATCGAGCCCATTCAGGCGTGCCTGAATGCGGAGGGCCAATTTGAGTTTGACCGATGGGCCTTAGAAGGAATGCCCAAACTGGAGCCGCTCTGGCTGCTGAAATATCTGCCGAACATGCCTGCCAGCCATTTGGCCATTTTCAACGACCTGCGCGGACCGAACAATTCGATCACCCAACGGGAAGCGTCGGCCAATCTGGCTGTGGGCGAAGCGTTTGAGATTTTGCGCCGGGGGGATGCCGATGTGATGGTGGCCGGCAGTACCGGCACTCGGCTTCATCCGATGAAAGCCATTCACGCCTTGCAGCAGGAGCAGTTGGCCGACGCTCGGTTTGCCCCTCAGGAAGCGAGCCGACCTTTTGACCGAGATCGGGCTGGCATGGTGCTAGGGGAAGGGGCAGGAGCTGTGGTTTTAGAAACTCTTCGGCACGCGCAGGCGCGGGGGGCGAAGATTTATGGGGAGGTGCTGGCAGCCGCCGCCCATACGGTGGCCGACCGGCGATTGCTCGCCCGGCGGGATCGGGCCATCGAGTTGGTTGTACGCAGCTTGCTCGATCGCGCAGGCCTTAGACCGGATGAGATTGGCCATTTGCACGCCCACGGTCTGAGTACCCGCAGTGGGGACCGAGAAGAGGCCCAAGCCATCCAGGCGGTTTTCGGCCAGCGGGCCAATCCGCTCCCGGTCGTGGCCGCCAAAAGTTACTTCGGCAACCTCGGCGCCGGCAGCGGCCTGGTGGAGCTGATAGCCAGCTTGTTGGCGTTAGAACACAATAAACTTTTTGCCACCCTGAACTATAAAACACCTGATCCCGAATGCCCGGTCCATGCGGTTCGGGAACCGGGCCAACCGGCTGGCCGATGTTTTATCAACATCAATGTTACCCCCCAAGGCCAAGCCGCCGGACTGCTTATCCGCCAATACGAAGGCTGAGTTGTTCGAAGGAGTTCTCCGTTGTCCGGCCAACGTGGTGCGTGGAACAGGGTTTCCTCCTGGCTGAAGATCCTCCTTTCGCTGGGGATTGTGGCCTTTTTGCTCTACCGGGCCGAAGCTAAGGATCCGGAGACCTTCCGCCGTCTTTGGGCGCAGCCGAAACAATGGGATTATATCCTGCTGGCTACGGCCGCCTGCTGGGCAGCAACATTTTTAACCTTTGTGCGTTGGCTTTATTTAGTGCGGGCCTTGGACTTGCCGCTAAGTTTTCAAGAGGCGATGCGGATCAGCTTCTTGGGATACCTATTTAATCTGGCGCCGATGGGGATTGTAGGAGGCGATTTGCTGAAGGCGTTTTTGTTGGCCCGTCAGCAGCCTGGCCGACGTGCTCAGGCCGCTGCTACCGTGGTGGTCGATCGGGTCCTGGGACTGTACATTCTGTTCGTTGTGGCGGCGGTAGCCATCTTGGCCGTCGGTTTCCATCAAAGCGAGCAAGCCGAACTTCGCTTCGCTTGCCAACTGACCCTCTGGGTTACCCTGGCCGGCACGGTGGCCATGGCGATGCTGTTTATTCCCGGTCTGACCCAAGGCAGGCTAAGCGAGCTATTGGCCCGGATTCCTAAAGTGGGGCCTGTGTTGTACAGCCTGCTGGAGGCGGTCCGGCTGTACCGACGGCGATGGATGGTCCTGCTCCATTCCAGTCTGATGAGTGTGGGCGTGCATAGTCTTTTTGCGATCGGCGTCTTTTGGATTGCCTGTGGGTTGTATGAGCGGGTTTTGCCGCTAACGAGCCATTTTGTACTCATGCCGATCAGCGCTTCGATGGGGGTGATTCCGTTGCCGTTGGGCCCGTTTGAGGCGGTGCTGGAATTTTTGTACGAACGAACCCCCGGTCCGGATGGGCTGCGCATGGCGGCCGGACAGGGGCTGATGGTGGCCTTGGCCTATCGGGTCATTACCGTACTGTTTGCCGCCTGCGGCATCTTCTCCTACCTAGGTAGCCGCTCCGAACTGGCCGAAGCTATGCACCAGGCCGAACTCGCTCCGCCCGCCTCCTCCAATCCCAGTCCAACCCAACCAAACGGTTGAAAACACCCGGCCAATCGGCCCCCATCAGGACATTTCCTTGCCGGAGTCCCAATGGAGCCCCCAACCCACCGGCTGAACAACCTGACAAATTGGTCGAGCGGAAGTATCGGGGCCCCCGCTCCGAATCGGCCCACCGTTTTTTTCCCGCCGCATGAAGTTTCTCCACCGATCAACCCTCTGGACGGGGGGGAAGCTGCTCTAGGCCGAAGCGGCGGGCTTCCGCCTGCATTCGACCGATGAGTTCCCGCCGCATCTGTTCCGGTAGCGGCGACGGCGGCGCAGATCGCATCAGACGCTCCGCCTCCTGATGGGCACGCTCCAACAGGCTGGGCGAACCCTGCTGCTGCCACCGCTGGCGACGCGTTCGGTCGATCACAGGACCTGGAAAATAAATCTCCTCCTTCAGCCAACGCCGCGTATGCTCGGCAATCAACAAATGCCGTTCCCGCAAAAGTTCCTCAAACAGCGGCTGAGCAGGAAAATCCTCCCGAGGTTCGATTCCCGCACCCAATCGGAAGGCCATCCCACAGATCTCATTATCCAGAACCAGTTTTTCCAAGCTTTGGCAGTTTTCAAAATCCAACATGCCTGGGCCGGACACATTGTTGATCCGGGCCAGCACCGCCAATACAGCGCCAATGCCGCTTTCCAGCCCCGCCTGGGCGTCCAACTGTTTAGCGTCGCTCATACCGATGTAGGCCTGAGTGGGCAGACCGAGGTATTTGCCAATCTCGCAGTAGGCGCAGTCCAGCATCATCGTTTCCATGGCGCCCATGGGCGTGGTTTCGTGCCGAACGTCGAAAATCGCTGGCGAACCGCCATATAGCACCGGGGCGCCCGGCCGTGGCAATTGACTCAACACCAGACCGCTCAGTGTTTCCGCCGTATGCTGAATAAGTGTTCCCACTAAGCTCACTGGCGCCTGAAAGCCCGATAGCGGCATCGCTATCAGCTCCACCGGAATGCCACACCGGGCGCAATCCAAAAGGTTCTGCGACGGCCCGTAGCTCCACCGAAGCGGGGAGGTCGGACAAGCCGAGAAAATCGTCAGCGGCTTGGCCTCCAGCTCCTCCGCACTGCCGCGCACAATCAGTTGCAAATCCCGCATCAGCAAAAACCCCTCAGCGGAAAACGCTCCGGTAACCACCGGCTTCCGCCCATACAGCAGGCTAAGGAAAAGCCGATATCCATCGGAAATCTCCGCCGGCACATCCCCAGGCACCATCGCCGTACTCTGCGAGGCAATATGTTGAAGTTGTTCCACAAGCCGAACGTATCGAATGTAATCCTCCGTAGTCGGCCGACGCACCTGCCCCGAAGGATAGTCCAAAAAATACAAGGCGGCAGAAGCCGGCGTAAAATACACAGCATCCGGCGTAAAATCATGGGTCTGCTGCCCCAAAACGTCAAAAAGCCGAAATGACCGAGGCGCCTGGCCAATTGCCCACCGCACCAGCTCTTCCCCTAGATACACCCGCACTCGGTCCGAACCGACCCTGGCCCCATGCGAGGCCAAAAGATCCACCGCCTGCGGATTATGAATCTCCACGCCCAACGTGCCAAGCAGATGAATCGCCTCGGCAACGATCCGTTCGATCAGTTCATCCGTCAGAAACCGGAGCCTAGGACGCATAAGCAAAACTCCCTAACAGACAACTGGGGGCCCCTGGAGGCTTGGCAAAAAGCTCCTAGGGCGCATCACCGGAACTGCCTAACCGCCGGGCCAAATGCAAACGCCCATCACCATGGGGGTAGGGCCAGGGTGCCGCCTTCCACATAAACGACCGAACCGTTCACATAGCTAGCCTCCTCGCTCAGTAAAAATCCGATCACTCTGGCCACATCCATCGGCTCTCCCAGCCGACGCACCGGAATCCGCCGAGCCACATCCGCATAAAGTTCTTCTTTCGGTTTATCCCAACCTTCGCAGGAAGCGGCCAACATCGGCGTGTCGATCGTGCCGGGGCTGACAGCCACAAACCGAACCCCCTTCGGACTGTGATCGGTAACCAAGCACCGCATCAGGGCCACCAAGGCCGCCTTGGACGCACAATATACCCCATGCTCCGGAAAACCGATCTCCGAAGCTACCGACGTGGTAAAACAGATGCATCCTTTGCCCTGCCGTTCCATCACCGGAATGGCATACTTCGAGACCCAAATCGGCCCCAGCAGATTCACCCCCACCACCAGGTTGAAATCCTCCAGGGTCACCTCGGTGATTTTTTGGGTTCGCAGGATGCCCGCATTGGCGCAGGCAGCGTCCAGACGGCCAAATCGGTTCAGAGCCAACTCCACCGCAGCCCGCACATCCTCCTCCCGACGCACATCGCCGTAGTGAAACAAGCAACTTCGCCCCTCCGCTTGCAGACGCTGCGCTAAAGCCTCTCCTTGCTCGGCCTGAATGGACATGGCAATCACTTTGGCCCCATGTTCGGTAAACAGTTCCGTGCAGGCTTGGCCGATCCCTGAGGTACCCCCGGTTACCAAAATCACTTGGTCTTTCAAATGGCTCATCGCATCTCTCCTTATACTGGGAAGAAATATAAAATGTGGCGCCGGTTTCGTGGAATGGAGTAAATCCGCTTGTTGTCATCCCTCCACAAGCACCCATCGTGCCATCCCCGCGCAAGCGGGGATCCTGTTCCCATCTCCCCCGGCCGGAGAGGCGTGAATTCCCCATCACCCGGCCAACCTGTCGGTTGGC
Source organism: uncultured Thermoguttaceae bacterium (assembly GCA_938042245.1). Lineage (GTDB taxonomy): Bacteria > Planctomycetota > Planctomycetia > Pirellulales > Thermoguttaceae > JANXAQ01. The sequence continues at coordinate 61,305 of CALIRO010000045.1, read as the reverse complement.
CGGCATCTCCCGCCGTGGGGAGAGGCGAATTGTCCCCTCTGCCCTCCGTGGGAGAGGGGAAGCCTGCCCGCCGCTTGGGCGGGAAGGACATATTTAGGCCGCTCTCACAGGAAAGCCCTAACTGCCCACAGCAACGGCCCTCCTTCCCGGAGCGGAACTATTCTGCCAAGCCCATCGGGATCCGATGGCCTGAAGGTTTATCCACGGTAACCGGAACGTTTCCGCCTGGGTCGGCCCGACTGCCGAAACTCAATCGCATGGTCGATCAGGCCGAAAATATCATATTTTGGCCGATAGCCAAGTTGGTATTTTGCCTTCGTAATGTCGATGCAAAAATCTTGGCCGACCGGATCGACCAGTTCGATGAGTTCGATTCCGAGCCGGCTGGCCAGGTATTGGGCTGCCTCCGGATAGGAGAAGGGGTCGTTCATGGCAATCATGAACGTTTGTCCCTCAATGCCCGGTACGGTCAGCGCCAACAGACAAGCCTGCACACAATCCTCCAAGGCCACTATGTGCCGACGCATCGGTCGGCCGTCCGGATGCCGAAGCGCCACCGCTGCATCCCGACCCTCCCCATACCGCTGCTTCTGCTCCGGCGTCATCAGTTCCGCCCAAACCGGCACGCCAAACTGCTCGCCAGCTACAGTCAGGTGGTTCAAAATATCGTCTTCCGCATGAATCCAGGACATGCGCAAAATGACCGTCGGCAGCCCGGCTTGCCAGTAAAACGTGGTGGTCATCACCTCTTCGATCACCTTCGAGAGCGGATAATAGCCCGGGTAGGCCGTCAGCGGCGAATCTTCCCGAATCGGCGCAGGATGCTGCCGGTAATAGATGCCGTTGACCGCATCGCCGCTGGCCAGGATGAACCGCTTCAATCGCCCGCCGCGCATGGCAGCATCCAACAGGTTCAAGGTGCCCCGGGCACTGAGGTCGATGACGGCCTGACGATCTTCTTTGGCCGTGGCCAAGTGGAACACGGCGTCGCATCGGCGCAGGAGTTGTTCGACGGCTTCCGCATCGGCAAGATCGACCTGCACCTCTTCCACGCCGGGCACATCGACCGGGTTTCGGTGTCGAAGGGCCAGCACATGATAACCGGCTGCCACGAGGGCTTCGCACAACGGACCGCCCAACTTGCCGCTTGCCCCGGTTACCAATACATGTTCTATCTCCGCCATAGGAAAAACTCCTTAGAAAGGCTCTGCGAGGTCCAATGGTTAGGCAATCGGATGTTCTCCTGGGAGCGTGGACGTCCCGCCCAACCCTCGCCCTTGCGGGCGCGGCTCTGCTCGGCCTCTCCTACAGTAGGGAAAGGCGCATTGGTTGCACAGCCGCTTTCACGCAAATGGCCATCCTCTGGTTGGTTTGCAAGGAGGCCCAGTTCCGCTGCTGGTTTCGTGGGCTAAGACCTCCCCGGGTTTGGCGCAAAGGGCCGAAACCTTATGGAAATTGTTCCATATTGATCACTTGTCCTGTTTTGGCCGACTCGGTGGCCGCCAACACCAGCCGAACCGCCTCCCGGGACTCCTGCGGAGTAATCCGATCCGGCGGACGACCGGCCAAAATGCAGTCGGCAAAGTAGCGCAGTTCCGCCTGAAGCGCCCCCCATCGCTGCCCGAACAACCGAGGCCAGTAAATCGTATCCGGCATTTTGTTACTGGCCGCATCGTGGATCGTCAGTCCCGCCTCCGCGCAGTTGATATACAAGGCCCCCTCGGTTCCGATGACCTCCATGCGGGCGTCGATCTGGTAGGGAGTGGTCTCCGGCAAATGCCAGACGGATTCCACCACGCCGACCGCTCCATTATCGAGCCGAAACATCGCCCAGCCTACATCGGGATATTTGTTCGCTCCCGGATGAACCTCCACGCCATAGACGCTTGTTGGCCTGGCGCCGGTAAACCAGAGCATCAGATCGGCGTCGTGCACGCCGTCGCCGATCAGGGCAGAAATTTTGTCCAGTACCATCCGCCCAATCGCCTTCGACAGGTTTCGTCGGGCGTGCATGGAGACGATTCGACCGATCCGGCCTGAGTCAATAGCCTGTTTGGCTAGCACCACCCGGGGATCGAATCGGCAGATATGGCCGACCATGAAAAACCCCTTCGCCTGGGCTGCCGCTGCTAGAATCCGATCACATTCTTCCAAGGTGGCGGCCATCGGCTTTTCCAAAAGCACATGTTTACCGGCCCGAAGTGCGTCGATGGCGAGTGCCGCATGGTCGTAGTAATGGGTAACGATGCTGACGGCCTGGACCTCCGGGTCGGCCAGAAGCTGGCGATAATCGGTATAGCGCCGGCGGACGCCGAATCGATCGGCTAGTTCTGTAAGCCGATCCAGCCGACGGGTACATAACGCCACTAGTTCAATCCCCGGCATCCCCGCCAACGTCTCCGCATGAACCTCCCCAAACCACCCTAGCCCAATGACTCCCCAACGCACCGTACCTGCCGGAGGCATCGCAATCTCCTTCATGCCAAAGCCAATGGAAACCTCTCCATCCATCGCTAATACCATACACGGTTCGGAACCCTTCAGCCGAATGGTCTACCAAGGCATTCTTGCGAAAACAGGAATCCAGTTTTTCTTACTAGTTTATTTCTTCTGGGCTGCCGCTTGCGCGGCAGTGACAGCCCAAGGCTTTCCTCGGATTAACCGGGCAGCTTCTTCATTCGGCTGAAGTGTTCCCGCATTGTTCTTCCGAGAAGAGCTCTCCGAAGATTTCTTGATTCGCATATTCGCTGGTTTCTGCTTGAATGGTAGGGTGGCAGTTGCCCCCGTCTTAGGCAGGGAAGTCCTCTTTAAGGTTTTCCATCCCAGGAGATTTGTCAAGAGTAGGGGACGAAAGATTTTCCAACCTGCTGGAGGTTGGGTGCGGGAGGTGGTTTTCGGATCGGCCCGGCAGGTACGTCCTACCGGTTTTGAGCAAGAGGGCGAAGGTTGTCGGGTTTAAAGAGATATTTTGTTCACCTCTCTTCGCCAATGCCCCATCTGCGCCAGACCGTCGGCAACGGGGCGACAAGCTCCAGTCGGCTGTGCTCCACCGGATGCTCCACCACTAACCGCCGGGCGTGCAGGGCAATGCCGACCGGAAACTTCTGCCGACTACCGTACTTCCGGTCTCCAAGGATGGGGTAGCCATGCTGGGACAGTTGGACCCGAATCTGATGCTTTCGTCCGGTAAGCGGCCGGATTTCCACCCAACTGAATTCGCCCACAATTTGGAGCCGTCGCACCAGAAGCCGGGCTTCCTTCGCCTCCTGGGCGGTTGCCGTCACATGAGCCGGCCTAACCACGGTAACACGCCGATGCCGACGATCCGGCGCTAGATAATCCACCCACTCCGCATCTTCCAGCGGGAAACACCCCTCGACCAACGCCCAATAGACTTTCTCCACGCTCTGGGAGCGGAACTGTTCGTTCAAGCGGGCAGCGGCCTTGCTCGTGCGGGCAAAAAGCACCAGGCCGGTTACCGGCGCATCCAGCCGACTGACTACGCCTAGATACGCCCGCCCCGGTTTGCCGTATTTTTCCGCAACATACCGGCGAGCAATCTCCAGCAAACTGGATTTACCGGCCGGGGCACCCATCGTCGGCAAGCCGGCCGGCTTATTGACTGCCAACAGGTGATTGTCCTCGTACAGAACCTGAAGCATGATCGAAGCGGAACGTGGAAAAATCGGAATGAAGTATTTTGTTATTCCTGTATTCATGGAATCTCGGCCCTCTGACCCTAGCCCTCTCCTGCCGGGGGAGAGGGGATTTCGGAATCGGGAGGTTTCTTAGGGATGCCAAAAGGAGGTGATCCTCCATTTGGTCGAAATACTAATGGACTTCCGAGAGGCCAAACTGCCGAAGGATCAACTGGAAGACATCCACATCCCGGATGGGCCGGTCCGGCAGTAGGCCCGGCTGGGAGACCAAAAGCACCGTGCGCTGCTGGGCGCTTCTGGCCGGGGCGCCGTGGGAACCTTTGACCAAGTTGGCGTTGAGCGGGACACAGCGCCTGGCAGGGTCGAAAAACAGTTCCACCGGATCATAGCCGGGTTTCCGGTGGATATCCACGGTGCGGGCAAAGCCAGGGGCCTGCTGATCGTCTAGCCACCAGTAATAGGCCTGCCAACTATCTGGTTCGCTTATCAGCACTATATCGCCGCTTCGGGGATGATCCAGCCCGTATCGGGCCAAATCGTCCCGGGTAAGCGTCTCGGCAATGCCCTGCTGGGCGCGGAAAAGTTCCTTCGCCCGACGTACTGTCTCTGGATCGCCATCCTGCACAAACACATGACCCACCTGATGATCCACCAGGGTCCAGGCCTGACTAGCGGCAAGGTCCAAGAGTTCCCCCTGATCGGTCGGCCGGACCCGCAGCAGCCCCGCCTCCCGCAACAGCCGATTCGGATACACCACAGACGAAACCGGCGTGATCGCATATTCCCCGGCAATTACCCAAAAGATATTTCTGCCATAGGTTTCGTGAAAACCTTGGGCCAATCGGCCCAGTTGCTCGTCCAGCTCTTGGACGGCCTGTTGGGTCTGTGGGGTGTCAGGACCGGTGCGTTGGGCTGCATAGTCCAAATGAGGAATATAGATGTACCAAAATTCCGGTCGGAACTGCCGGGCCGCCCAAACGGCCGAATCCACAATCCACCGGGTCGATTCAATCCCGGCCATAGGCCCCCAATAGTGCTGAAGCGGAAAATGACCGAACTGATCCCGCAGTTGGCCGTAGAGCTCCGTCGGCTTCGTATAGCACCAGAGCGATTCCGTGCCGTCCGGATGGTGGATGGGTGCAGGCGTGCAGATATAGTCGGCCTGGGCGTATTTGCTGTGCAAGGCAAACCAGATGGCGGAGCGGGCCTTGGTGTGTTCTCGGAGTACATCCCAGATTTGCGGCTGTAAGATACAGTCGTTGCCTGCCGTCCACATTTCCACCTGCTGCTGTTCTGGCCAGTAGAAGCCGTTGGCCACTACGCCGTGGTCCCGGGGCAACGTGCCGGTGGTCATATTGGCCTGCACTGGACAGGTTAGGGCGGGGAAACTCGGCTCCAGCTCGACGATTTCCCCGCCGGCCAGCATTTCCTGCAACTGCGGCATGGCCGCTACGTCTTTTTCCCGTAAATTGGCTACCGATAATAACACCACTGCCGATGGCATAGAGACCTCACTTGGGTAAAGGGCTCGGACTTCTTTGGAACAGGGCGGCTAGATCGCCCTCTTTTCGAAACGGGGCATAGACACCTCGGTTGGTCAAAGGAAACCTACCCTATCCGCTGAATACGGAGGGCGCCTTGTACGTAACACCGTCTATTAGACGGTAGGTATTTGTTTAACTGGCAGTAACGTCAGTCTAACGGACTAAGTTACACCAGTCCCCCTCACCCTAACCCTCTCCCGCCAGGGGAGAGGGGATTTATTCGCCTCTGCCCGCCGCAAAAATCACCTCTCCCCTCTGCGGGAGAGGCCGGCTTGGCCGAAGGCGACGCCGGGTGAGGGGGAATTCACGCCTCTCCCCTCCGTGGGAGAGGCCGGCGAGCCGTCAGGCTAGCCGGGTGAGGGGGCACCTGGCAGTCCGGGCGTACCATGCACGCTGCCAGGAGTTGGCAATGGTTTTGCCAGTTTCTCCCAATAGGGGCGCAATAACTCATACACTGCCTGGGCCGTCTGGGGGGCCTGGGCGCTATGGGCACTCAGTTCCACATGGACGCCGCCGGTGTACTTCACCTCGGCCAAGGCCTCAAGCACCGGCTGCAGAGGGACTTCTCCTTCGCCAAACATCAGGTGTTCATGGCGGCCCGGGCGCATGTCTTCCAAATGGACATTCACCAGCCGACCGGCCCATTGCCGGATGTATGCCTCCGGCGGCGTTTCACCTTGGCAGACCAGATGTCCAATGTCCAACGTCAGACGAAGCTCCGACGCATCAAGCTGTTGGACCAACTCTTCGTACCGGGCCAGGGTGTCGATGAACATGCCAGGTTCCGGCTCAAATCCGATCGGTACGCCGCACGTCCTGGCCTCTTCGAGTAATTGGGCTAATCCGTCCACCAGCCGGGCCATTGCCTCCTGGTGCGAAACCGGCTCCTCCAGCGGGCCAGACCAAATCGACACACACATACTGCCCAACTGCTGGGCCATGCGCAAGGCGTGCCGGTAAAAGTCCATCCGACGGCGTCGGGCTTCTGGGGCCGGCGACATGAGGGTTGGCTGGTGTTTGCGCCAAGGGTCCAATAGGTACCGAGCGCCGGTCTCGATGACCGATTGCATTCGGAACCGTTCCAGCAGTCGGCGCAGCTCGGCCAACTGTCGGCCCGTCCACTCCCTGCCAGGCGGCAGGGCGTGGTGGTCGATCGTAATGGCCACGCTCTGGTAGCCGATCTCCCCTAAGACCTGCACCGCATCTAGCAGGTCGTGATGGGCAAAGCCGTTGGTATTGTACCCAAGCAACATGTGTAAATCTAGATATTCCCTGTAGCTGCCAGCCGCTTAGGAACCCAAGCAGAATCCGCTCAGGTGGTTTCTATCCAATGACTCAGCAAGGTGGCAGGCACCAAGAGCACCAGAACCAGAAGCGACTTGGCCAATCCATGCAGGGCCAACACCGCCGCCGCATCCAAAAACACAAGGGAAAGGATCCCCTGGCGGACCGCTGCCTGCACCCGCTGCGGCGTCGGCGTATTGACGGCTGAAAGTTGCCGAAATCCGATCCACAGGGCCAATACCCCAACGAAAAGGTACCAACGCACTGGTTCCCGCTGCAGGAGCGGATCCAATCGGCCTGGCTCCAAGGTCCCCGGCAAACCGGCCAAAAGGCCAACACCCAAAATCATCAGCAGACTGCCAACGATTCGACCTTGGGTTCCTGTTTCCGGCCGAACTTCCTCCCGGGCAAACCAACTCAGACCCAGCACATACACCCCAACAGCGCCGGCGACCAGGAGTTCGGCCGCCCCAGGCCATTGGCCACCTGTGCTCATGCCCATAAGCACATTGAGCAATCGGCAGCTTGCCATCGCAGCTGGACCAATCCAAAAACGTTTCAGCCAGCCGTCGTAGCCCAGGATCAGGACCGCTAGCGCCAGACTGACCAGACCGGGTGCCAGGGTACCGGCCCGCCAACCGGCCAGCCAGGCTAATCCACTGCCCAAGGCCAAAAGCGATAGGCCGACTGCCCGAACAGTTTCCGGATGGGCTCGGCCCGAGGGGATCGGGCGATGGGGCCGCTCCTGAGCATCCAGATGCCGATCGAAATAATCGTTTAACGCCGCCCCGGCTGCATACAACACCGCCGAAGCACCCATCAGCAGCCCTAGCACTGCCGGCAACTCGCCGTCTGAGGCCGAGCGGACAAACAAGACGCCCATGGCCGAGTCGGCCATCGCCGTAAAAAGGTTCGGCAATCGCACCACCTGGGCCCAGGTTCGCAGAGGTCCCGGCCTTTGGACTGAGGGAGAATCCATCATCTTGATTTCCCATGAGGAGAATGCGTCATAGATTATCCACCCCCTAACGGGGAAGGATCGGACTGGCTACCGGTTGCAGGAGCGGGCCAACCTCCCCCCTGATAGCCGTGCCTTGGCAAGGGCGGCTCAAGAAGATGGGTTATTTCGCAAGCGGTCCAGATACTTCTTGGCGGCTCGACCGGCAGCATCGGGGTCATCCACGTACGGATACAGTTCCACGGTAATCCACCCATCATAGCCGGTTTGCTCAATGGCTGCCAGAACCGCCGGCAGATCAATGGCTCCTTGGCCGGGCACCAGATGCCGATGCTCTCTGGTGGCGGCAATGTCTTCCAGATGATAATGCCGAGTGTGCGAGGCCAGGGTGGGGATCCAGGTTTGCGGCTCTTGGCCTACGCAGAAGGCATGACCGATGTCGAAGTTTAACCCCACGCGCTGGGAACCGATCCAATCGACAAATTCTAGGTATTGCTCAAACCGTTCGATCAAAAGGCCCGGCTCTGGTTCGATCAATAGATCGACCCCGCACTGCTCCGCCAGTTCGACACAGGGCATCAGCTCGTCGTAGAACAGCCGGGCAGCCTGGCGCCAGGTGGTATCCGCCGGCAGGGGGCCGCCTGGTTCGGTCTGGATCGTTGGGGCACCCAGTTCGGCGGCCAACCGGAGGCAACGTTTCGTATGTTCCCGTCGGATGGCCCGATAATAGGGGTCCGATTCAATCCAGGAAGGGTGCCAATACGGCTGGCGAATATCGGCCACCGCATTCATCATAAATGCGTTCACATTGGAAATGCCCAGGCCAGTCTCCGCCAGAGTGGATCGGATCAACTCCTTTTGCTGGGGCAAAAGCCCCACCGGCCAGGCATGGGGCACATCCGCCAATAGCTCCACCCCTTCATAACCCAGTCGAGCCACCCGCCGAATCGCCTCTTCCACCGGATACTTCAAATAGGCGTTCAGACTATAAGCAAAGCGCATTCCATCGGCTCTCCGTAGGAAAAGATGCTTGCCTCCTGCTCTGGACGTGTTAATAAATCTTCTGCCCTATCCGCCGCCCACATCATCCCCAAAAAAGATGCTTGCCTGGCGTTCTTGTCGCTCGAACCTGCCACTTCCAGCCTGTGGAGCTGGCGATTAAGAACAAAGATGTTTCTCTGCTGATCTCGTCACAGCAGCCAATGGACAAACCTAGTATAATTCTCAAAAGGGCGTCCAAGTAGAGGCGAGGGCCCCAGAAAGATTACTCGATTATCCAAACTATTCCTCCGAAGGAGCTGGGCATGAAAGCTGCATATATCGAACAGACCGGTCCGCCGGAAGTGATCCACTATGGCGAGCTGCCTACGCCCCAACCCACCGGCTCCCAGGTACTGGTTCAGGTGGGGGCGGTATCGGTCAATCCGATTGATACGTACATCCGTTCGGGAACGGTTCGGATGCCGATTCCGATGCCGTACATTGTCGGCTGCGACCTGGCCGGTACGGTCGTCGAGGTCGGGCCGGAGGTCACGCGGTTTCGGCCCGGCGATCGGGTCTGGGGCAGCAACCAGGGCATGCTAGGCCGGCAGGGTACTTTTGCCGAATATGCCTGCGTGGAGGAACAATGGCTGTATCCGACGCCGCCGGGCGTGTCGGATCGGGAGGCGGCTGCCTTGGCCTTGGTGGCCATCACCGCCCATCTGGGCCTTTTCCGCCATGCACGGATCCAACCAGGAGAAGTGCTTTTTGTTCACGGCGGTTCGGGCGGGGTGGGTTCCTGTGTAGTGCAAATGGCCAAATTGGCCGGGGCTACGGTAATCACTACTGCCGGCAGCCCCGAAAAGGCCGAGATTTGCCGACAGTTGGGCGCGGATCGGGTCATCCTCTATCGGACCGAAGACGCCGACGAAGCCATCCGCCAATTTGCCCCTAAGGGTGTCGATATCTGGTGGGAAACGCTCCGGGAACCGGACCTGGAGCGAATGGTGGGCCATCTGCGGTTGGGTGGACGGGTAGTGCTCATGGCAGGCCGAGAAGCCCGCAGTGTGTTGCCGGTCGGCCCCTTTTATGTCAAAGATTGCTCCATCCACGGGTTTGCCATGTTCAACGCCCCGGCTGAGGTCCAACGGCAATCTGCCGAGCAAATCAACCAATGGCTGGCCGAGGGCACTCTCCGCGCACGGATCGACCGCGTGATGAAACTAGCCGAAACGGCCTATGCCCACCGCCTGCAAGAGGAAAACACCCTCGGCAAAACCGGCGTCTTGGCCGGCAAAATCGTCCTGGAGCCGTAAGGGCATCTTATGGCTAACCGCAAAGGCCGGCCATTCTGGCGGAAATCCTGCATCAATCGAGAACGGCTAGGCCTTGACCGGGGAGGCGATGCAAGGACTTGTGCGCGGCCTACCCGTCGGGAAAATCCGCGTCCACGAAAAGGACTTCCCGCCTCTTATAGGCCTAACTTTTCGAAGAGGTAAAATGCCCCCGCGCTCACCCCGGCAAAGACCACCACAACCACCCAAGGCGAAATCCCTAGCAGTTCCGGTAGGCCGACTTTACCGAAGTCTTTCCAGGCCAGCACCGTGGATTGGAGCGTGGGATAGATCTCGGCAAAAAGAGCAGCGCCGATCATCATCCCCAGGATGGCAAACACCGCATGCCAGCGACCTTCTGCCAGTGCGCCCACAGAGGTGCCGGGGCAGAAACCGGTCATCGCCCACCCCACCCCGAAGATCACTCCGCCCACAAGCAACCCGCCGAGATTGAGCGCCTTATGGCTATAACTGATCTGTCCCGTCTGCACCAGCAGAGTAATGCCGATCATGCCCACCACGACCGCCGAAAGCATGAACTTGAAGATGGTCATGTCCCGCAGGAGCATGGCGCCGAGTTGTTTTTCGTAGCGTAGGATTCGGCCCTGTTGCAAAAGCAGACCAAACAACACGCCGGTAATTAGTCCGAGCCAATGTTCGGTGCTCATGCGGAGGTCCTCCGTCGATACAGGAGCATAGCGGTGAGCACTCCGACGCCGAAAAACACCGGCAACACCAGGAATCCGCTAGCCGACAGCTGCATTAGGCCGCTCAGGCCGTTGCCGCTGGTACAGCCGTCGGCCAGCCGAGCGCCAATCATCATCAGTACACCGCCCAAGATGGCAGCAATGGCTCGTTTACCCACCGAGGGGCCAAACCGCTCTCGCCAGACCGGCGGCACCGCCTCCCATCGAAACGAACCATCCAAGACCGCCCCAATCCACGCCCCAATAAATACGCCCCCAATCAGCATGAATTGCCATTCGATGCGAACCTTTTCTTTGGCGAAGTAGGCGTTTTGGGCCACATGGTCCGGTGCAACGGCCTGTTCCACAAAACCAACCGCCCGGACAAAAGTGGTCGATGCGCCCAGATAGGTAGTTTTACCCATCCACCGGGTGGTGGCCCAGGCCGATGCAATGGCTACCAGACCCAGCAGGGCCCCCGCCGCATACGGCCGCCACCAAGGCACATTCTTTGCTTCCATATATCCCTTCTGCCTGCCTTACCAAGACCCAAAAATCCCAACCGCCGAATACGGCTGTTTAACCTCTGATCGTTTCCTCCGGGAAACCAAGCCGGCCCACCAGCCAGCAGGTAGGCTACATGGGATATGTCCCTACTCCCAATGGATTATACGGTTTTCGACAAGGGCCTAAAGCGAGTTTAAGGAGCGACGTTCACCCAAACCGGGGCAGTCCAAATGGTGTTTTTATCGGCCTGGAGGACTTTGAACCAGTAGTAATGTTTGCCGGGCGTCGTCGCCAAACTCTTCTCCCAGGCCAGTTGCCGATGGTTGGCCGGGATGGTCTGTAAGAGCCGATCATCTTCGTAAAGTTCTACGGCGCCGATGGCGTCGTTGGGGTCAGGGTCTTCGATCTGGAGCCGGATCAGAACTTTGGGGATCGGCGTAGTCAAGATGCTGCCCATCGGGGCACCGTTTACGGTAAACAACACCTGGCAATTCCGATCCTGGGTGGAATAGCAGCGGCGATTGGCCAGGGCGTCGAGGATGTTACGTGGAGAAAGCCCCGGGGCCAGGATGGCCGTCCAGGTGTTCAGGGCGCCCCACTTGGCCTGATGGGTATCGGTGGAACCGTCCGGGGCCAAATGCCAGCCCAATCGCAGCGCCCGGCGATAGGCCAACTCTTCCTGGGGGTTTCGGACTTCCATCAGTTGGACGGCTTGATCGGCGATTTCGGAATAGGCCAGGCCGCTATGCGAAACGGTCCCGTCGCCGGGATGATTGAATTTGGCGACCACTTTAGCCTCCACCAGGGCCTTGTAGAACTGTTGGGGATCGCTCGGCCAGCGGTAGGTAGGCGGGTCATAGATGCACAAATGTCCCCATTGCTTCGACCATTCCAGCCCCACCAACGCCACAAACTGGCCCATCTGGTTGGCCTTCCAGGCCGCCTCCCGCGTGTCCAACCATTCCGCATCGTCCAGCGATTCCAAATGGTCGGTCAAAGCAAAAACATCCAGTTTGGCCGTCTGGCGGGCGTAATGGTATGCATCGGCTGGGAAGAATACCCCATCGGAATAGGAAGTATGGCTATGCAAATCGGCAAACCAGATGCGCAGTGGGTTATCTAGCTGAACCGGCGCAGCGGCCCGAACCCGGGAAATCTCGGTAACAATCCGGAGCTGCTGAAGGCCGTTAGGAACCAAACTGCTATCCAGTTTTCCTTCCCAGAGGTCTTTTTGTTGCTGGAGCGGCACCCACGGCGGCCCGCCCAGACCAGCAAACATTTGCTTCGGCGGCACCGCCCCGGCAGGAACAACCTCCATCTGCACCTGCACAAGCACCTGGCCACTTACCGTGGCGTTGGGCTTCGGGGAAACAATTTTCAGGCTTGCCTGGGGCGGGGCCGGCTTTTTGACAGGGGCCGCTGGCTTCGGCTTCTGCTCCACCGCTGGCGCCCCGCTCCACGCCAACCGGCTCCCCCACAGCAAAGCTAACCCGCTTCCCAAAAGCACCCAAAACCACATCCGACTGACAATACCTTTGTTCATGACAGCTCCTCCTTCTAAAAGACTAAAACCCACAGGAAAGAACTTCCCCCCCACAGGCCACGCCGTCGATTTTCCACTACATGAGTGGGATTCGATATGAGGCGGTCAACAGGTGGGCCATTGTCTGGCGGGACTTGCTCTTTAGAAAGCAGAAGGCTACCACTTCTCCCACTTCTCCGCTCTTTTTACGTTCGCCAAGGAAAAAACGCACCCCCTGGCTCCTGAAAAGAAAATTGCCCCAAGGGGAGAAAATAGCAAAAAAACGTGAGCGGCGAACCGCGTTGGACGTACCCGGTAAAAAACCCGGGAAAGGAAGAACACAGAGCGTCGGATGGGATGGAACCGAACGTCTTCAGATGCCCAGGCCTGGACCGGTTAAAAGGCCTGTGGGCACACTGCCGTCGGTAGGGTGGAAAAATTCTGGATACCGGGTTGCCCAGGCGGCATTAGCGGCCGGGCAGTATTGCCGGGCGTTGCCTTCGATGGCCGCTACGGTGGGCACCCGAGCGGCCAACGAAGCAGAGTGTAAAAACGAATATCCAGGACAGGTCAAATCCTGCACACACAAAAACATGCCGAACTTCTGAGCCGCCGCCCCCATCATAAGGGCTTCGCTGTGCCCTTTACAGGTCTTCAGCGCCACGCCGGAATAGCCCAACTCTCGGGCTAGAAGCAGGCTCTGGTAATCCACCAACGACTCGTCGATCACGACCGGTTTGATGGCGGCGGCCCGGTGCATTTTGTTTTCCGGATGGGCGGCCAAATCCCGATGGGTGGGCTGTTCGATATATTGCAGCCGAGCCAATGCCTCCGGCGCCCGCTCGCCCACCTTGGCCAACCACTCCAGCACATAATCGACGCTCTGACACCGCTCGTTGAAATCGGCCGAGTAAAACCACTGGCGGCAGCCCCGACGGCCCTGAGCTTCCACAGCCACCCGTTCTACGCCCACCACCCGCTCCACGTCCCAGGCCAAATCGTCGCCGTTGAGCTTGATCTTTAAGTGCGTTAGCCCATCGTACAAAATCCACTCGTCCAGGGTAACCGGCAGGCCGTCGCTGGGCCGACTCTGCACATCGCCCGCGGTGAGCGGATCCAACGCCCCAATCAAATGATAAAGCGGCATCCGGGGCTTCGGGTCCCGCAGCGTATAACGATCCAAATACTCCCCGGCAAACTGCTGGTCCAAATAAAAGGCCAAGTCCCGGTTGACAAACTCCGGCCCTAGCAGGTTGTAGGAGTTGGCGCCTAGGGCTTTGCCATAGGCATCGTGGATGGCCGCTTCCAAAGGGCTGGCCGCCACTAGTTGCGCCAGCCGAGGCATCGGCTCCGGAGTATTCAACTCCTGGCAAATCGCTTCGGCCTCCTGTTGTAAATACTGACGGTTCAGCTCATGGGTAATTTCCAATGGATGACCGAACTCCTCGTACTGGCTAGCCCGCTCCACCATCCGATGGGCCAAGGCGGTCATAGCAGCCAGCGTCTGCTCGGGCGTTGCTCGGCTACTGGGCCAGGCCCAAATGTTGCCCATCGGCATCGAGCCAAACCCCTCCCCCCGGCCACCAAGCCGACTCTCCACCTCCACCGTCACATGAAACAAAAGCACATCGCTTAAGGCCCGACCGCCAAACTTGATCGGCATCCGATAATCAAAATGCTCCGTCTGGGCCTGGACCGACACCAGTCGAACATCCGTCGCCTTGGCCATGCGATCAACCTCCTGTAATTTCTAGCCGAACATCAAGACCGGCCCCACTCTTCTCATCCCAGTGTAAGCAGCAGCCCAGCCCCTTTAAACCTGCTCCTTTGGCATCCCTGTATCCCTACCGACGTAAACAGCCAGGAGCCAGACTAGCAAGCAGCACACAGCGGCCTAGATTCCCGCCTGCGCAGGAATGACACACAGGAGGCGGAGGACAGGTATCCCGGGCGTCTCCGCCCGTGGCCTCCAGGGCATCCTCTCATCCGGCTTCGCCTTCGGCGCCCCCTCACCCGGCTTTTGCCTGACGGCCAAGCCGGCCTCTCCCACAGCGGGGAGAGGCATTAGTGCACACCCCGGCTCCGGCCGAAGGCCCCTAGGTGCAAAAACAGCATCGCTAGACCAGATTTTTGCGTACCGCCCACACCGCCGCCTGGGTCCGGTCGGTAACGCCAATTTTGCGCAAAATGTGCTGGACGTGTTCCTTAACCGTTTCGTAGCTGATATGGAGGGCCTGGGCGATTTCTTTATTGGTCAGGCCGTGGGCCAGTTGCTTCAGCACCTCGCTTTCCCGCTGCGTCAGGGGCACTTCCACATCCGAAGCCAACCGTGGAGTGGCCAACGCGCCGGTAACCCGCCGAAGCTCATCCCGAGTCCAGGTGCTTTCTCCTTTGGCGGCGGTGCGAATCGCCTGGATCAATTCCTCTCGGCTTGCGCCTTTCAGGACATAACCGTTGGCCCCCAAGGCCACCGCCCGGGCCACATACGTAGGATTGTCATAACTGGATAGGATCAACACGGACAACTGCGGCTTTTCGAGTTTGATCCGGCCCAGAGCGGTCAGGCCATCGCCGTTGGGCATCCGAATATCCAGGATGACCACATCGACCGGTTGACTCAGGGCGACCCGAACCGCCTCTTCGCCGCTAGCCGCCTCGGCCGCTACTTCAATCTCTGTGCCTTCCAGAAGGCTTTTCAAGCCCAACCGGACCATTTCATGATCATCGGCGACCAACAATCGGATTTTCGTGGCCATACATCCCTCCTCGATATCAAGCATTTCTGTTTGGACCCACACCGTCCACTAAGTAATAACCAGTTTTATTTCGCAATTTCTCAAAGGGATCAGTTCATCACGTCTATGGTGGAGGGGCCTTCGGCTAAATGAAGGCAAACCCTGTCTAGGCATGACGGGCTCATATATCCCCGGTTCCCATTGCCGTTCTTATACCTCAGCCCAATATGATGAAGCGGTTCTCCTGATTGAGAGAGTCTCTCACGGGGTGCGGAATGTGGCTTTGGCAAGACAGGCATTGGGGTGATACCTCTCCGTGGGGGGCAAGAGGCATTCCCTCTAAAGGATGGTATAGCCTACACTAAATCAGTTAGCAATAAAAGGGGGGATGCCCGAAAATTTTTACATCTTAAAGATCATTAAAATGATCAACATAGTAATCAAAATAAGATAGGCTTTCCCCTAGTCTAAGGGCTCTTTATAGAAAGGCATTCCCTCTCGGGCACTAGAAAAGACAAAATTTACTTATTTTATCTATTTTCTATATATTAAATCGCTCTATCCACACCTCTTCGGACTTAAAAAGTTGACTGCCAGAAATACAAAATTTACTCTTTTGAGGGGTAAATGCTTCCTCTATCAAGGGATCATGCTGAAAAAGACTATCCAAAGGAACTTTTGGGAAAAGATGTTTACGCTGCGCTGCTTTCGATCAGCGTTCGATAGTAGCCGATCGACCGGCGTAGGCCTTCTTCAAAATCCACCTGGGGCTGATAACCGAGTAACCTTTGGGCCAGCGTGATGTCGGCTAAACTTTCCCGGACATCCCCCGGACGGGGGGGAGCAAACTCCGGCTGGACTTCCACGTGAAGCAGTCGGCTTAAGAGGGCTAACAGGCTGAGCAGATCGGTAGCCCGTCCGCTGCCGATATTTAGCACCCGGCCTACGGCCTTCGGCGCTTGGGCTGCCAAAAGGTTTGCTTCCACCACATTTTCTACATAGACGAAATCCCTCGATTGCCGGCCGTCGCCGTAGATGACCGGTCGTCGGCCTCGAAGCAACGCCGTAATAAAGATCGGAATGACGGCCGAATAAGGACTATCCGGATCCTGCCGAGGCCCAAACACGTTGAAATACCGCAAAATCACTGTCTCCAAACCGAAAGCGGCGGTAAAGGCTTGGCAGTAATATTCTCCGGCCAATTTAGCTGCCCCGTAGGGCGAAATCGGTTCCGGTAAATCTGTTTCCTGTTTCGGGCTGGTGGGCCGGTTGCCGTAGGCGCTGGAACTGGCGGCATAGACCACCCGGCGCACACCTGCTCGCCGCGCCGCCTCCAAAACCGTAACTGTCCCCGTAGCACAAGCCGCATGGGTTTCCAACGGCGCTTCCAAACTCCGAGGCACACTGGCCAACGCAGCCTGATGAAAAATACAATCCACCCCTTGGACCACTTCCTGCATGAGCTGCTGATCGCACACATCCCCCTGGAACCATTGGATTTTGTCCCAAACAGCGGCTAAGTTTTCCTTTCGGCCGGTGCTGAGATTATCCACCACCCGAACGGTGGCCCCTTCTTGAACCAATCGTTCCACCAAATGGGAGCCAATAAAGCCGGCGCCACCAGTCACTAAATAAATCGCCATAGAAACTCCTTTCTTTCCGTTTTTTCCGTGGAGTGCGGGCCTACCGCACCCATCATGCTGGGAGGGGGGCGGCCGGTGCCCGTTTTCTCCCTTGGATGGAACCCCGGCTTATATGGACACCGTCTGCCAAAGGGCCACCCTGAGTGAGCGACAAACAACCCCGGCGAATCCAGGAGACTATCCCATAGGAGGCCCACCTCACCTTTTCTTGCCGAAGGGGGAGGATCTCTCGAGCACATTGGCTGGGAGGGGGTACATGCCGGTGGCCTATATTTTGCAAGCTGGAGCCTACCGAATCAAGGCCGGAGGGCTAGTCCATTGCAGATGGCCATCCTCGGCAGGGTGGCATTGGCCAGGAGGCTGCCCAGTTACGGTCGGAGGAGCTGTTCCATATCCGTATCAAATCGGAGGAGGATAACTCGCCAAGCGGCTTCGTCTGGTGGGGAATCAGCTCGGCTAACAGGGCGATAGAAGAGGATCGACCAGGCGATGGGGAAATCTTCACATTTATATATATATCGGAACAATACCAAATCCTTCCCCACCCGGCGGGCATCCAGCCGCTCAAATCCCCGAAACCGGCCAAACCGGTTCGGAATCTGGTTGGTTCGCTCCACCAGGGTTTTTAGCGCATCGGGTTTTTGCCCCAGCAGGGGGCTGCCGCGCAAAAGATTCTCATAGGCCTGCTGGGCGCCGCCCTGAGAGATCGACTCGAAAAACGCCCGCACCCGCCCGTCCAGCAGCTCGATCACCTCATCCTTAGGAGCCGGCGCCTCTTGACTATAAGCCGACCAATTGACACAAACTAACCAAACTCCCATCACCCATAATACCATCCCAACCCAAACAATAGCCGATCGCATCTGCCTGACCTCCTTAGCGAATTGGGTTCTCCATTTTCTCTCTTGGTAGCAGTTCAGCCGAGTGGAGTAGGTGCCCGTTTTTTAGGGACAATGCTCCCCAGTGTCATTCCCAGGTAAGCAGGAATCAAGACATTTATTCATGCATCAGCGGGAAAACCAGAATAGCTAAACAATAAAACCGGGATTCCTACTTTCGCTGGAATGACCGGCGCCATCATTCGGCAGCAATGTGGCTTTTCTAGCAACCCCCAGAGGAACGCCTTTCGCAAAGTTTTTGTTTACGGCACAGCGCGCTGGTTTTTCTCAAACCAAGAGCGTAACAAAAGTTGTCTGTCCGTTGGGTGGTCAAGAGGCTTATGGTCTTTCGGGTCTTGGCCGTGTTCGACGCTCCAGCCGTCCCATTCTCGAAACGCATGGTAGGCCCAATGCCAGCCGTGCTCCTCGAAAATTTCGATTACATCCCGAAGATAATTGTAGGCGCTTTTTCCCGGGGCCCATCGGATGGCGCTAAACTCGCCGATATAGATCGGCACATGGTAATCCTTCTGATATTGGATGGCAGGGCGAAGGGCTTCACGCAGGGCTTCCTTGTCCCAGTGTTTGCCGGCGATCAGGCCCGGATAGCTCACCCCCGGAGGATTGCCATGGATGCCTTGATGGGTGAACTGGCCTGGTATATACATATGAACGCTATACACCACGCCTGGCACATCCACCGGCTCCAACCAGTCCAAACCTCCCGGCGATCCCCAACCCGTCGGTTCGATGATGATCGCATGATGCGGGTCAATCGCCCGAATACGGCGGGCTGTTAGCTCGGCCAATCGCTGCCAATCCAAAAGCCCCTCCGGCACTAAAGCGTCCATCGGTTCATTAACCAGGTCATAGCCCCAGACGGCCGGTTCCTCTCGGTACCGGCGGGCCATCTTCTCCCAAAGCTGCACAAACGCCTCTTGAAACTGCTTTTGCCGAAACATCCGATAAACGCCGTCCGGGTCTCTGCCGCCGGGCGGTGTATGCATATCCACACAGACTTTGATCCCCAACTGTCGGCACACCGGCAACAACTGATCTAAATGCCGAAGGGCCGATTCCAGCCAGGCCTCATACTCCGGCACATCCGCCTGATCCGCCGGTCCATGAGGAAACCCGCGCCAAAGCAGTTGCCAACGTACATGATTGGCCTTCCACTGGCCGCCCAAAACCCGAAGGTCTTCTTCGGTAACCCGGGGGCTGATCATGGCTCCTCGAAGCCGAACTCCCGGCGGCAGGCCTGGGGTCTTTATTGGCGTTCGGCTTTCAGAAACTGGCTTGGTGGCTGCTTCCTTTTCGAGAGCTTTCGGCGGAGTGCGTCGGCGATGGCCTATCAGTTGGACCTGCAGATCATCGAACCAGGCCCGGCCGTGGGTGCTTTCTAGTCCCAGCACCAGCCAGGCTTCGGTCGCATCGGGCGGAATTTCGGCCACAAAGTTCACCTCCCGCCAATCGAAGGTACCCCAAAGTTGGCTGGGATGGCGCCATCGGGGGCCGCTGGGCGAGAGGGTATGGACCATACATTTAACGCCGTTCCAGGTTTGCGGCGGCTTGGCTACCCGGTCGGCCCGAATCCGACACTGAACGCCTAATTTAGTACCTCGGATTTGTTCCACTGGCAAGGGCCGCCGAACGTACCAGGACTTGGCCCCATCGGCGGCCGGCAGTTCCACCAGCAAACAGCCGCCGCCCTGGTCCATCTGGACCCACCGGGCTTTGGGAGCCTCCAGACCAGTCCATTCGCCAAGAGTCTCTTTTTGATCAAAATCCGTTCTTAGCAGGACCGTACCCACAGAGGCAGCCTGTCCTGGCGGGATCTGGGAGGCTGGCTGGCCCGACTGTTCCCTCTGCGGCGGCGAAGCCGGGGCACTCGTTTGGGGCGGCTGTTCGGCCGCCAATCCGCCCCCCACCATGCTGAACAGAAAAAAACAAAAACCGAACGCTCTTATACTTCTCCTTCTTGTTTCTCTCATCGGACAATTCCTCATGGCCAAACTTTGGAGGGTTAAATGGAGGATGGAGGCGGGCTCCCTGAGCCGTTCCGAAGGAGTCGCTAGCCACCATTTACTAACCTATCCGCTTACTAACCTATCCGCTGCTGATCTGGGATACAACCCAGGGGAGAGTGCTCCAAGGAGGCCCTCGATCAGGAAATCGCCCGCATCAGCAAGGCCTCGGTTATGCGGAAATAGGGGCAAATTCCTCCCAGCCTTCTTTGTTCAAGGAGCGACAAGTCCCGAAAAAAACCTCGTTTCCCCGCAGGAGCAATTGACCCTGGGAAATAATCCCCTTTGCTTGCACCTGCTTTGCAACTCAGGATATGGTATGGCAGGATGTGGTATGCTTGTGTGAGATGGACCGGCACCTAGCCCCAAAGAAGATACCAACAAGATCCAGGATAACCACCTATCCATTAGGGACATTGAACTATGTGGCAAGAGAAAAAGCCTGAGATGGTTCGCAGTGGGCAAAAGGAAGAAACGGCTGTTCCTGCCGGCGGTCGGATTCGGGGGCGCCGTTGGCGGCCGGGCGCGCCTTCTGGGCGGACAATGGAGGCTTCTCTCTTTCGGCAGATAAGGGGTTTTTCTGTCTCCTGGCTGGCAACCGGGGGGGCTCTGTCTTGGCGTAGGGGTTATCTCTGTTGGCGGGCAATTGGGGTTTTGCTCTGGATGGCGGCGTTGGGCGGTTTGGTCTTTTTGTCGGTAACGTTGGAGGGTGGTCCTGTTGGGGAAAGTGTCCATGCCTGGGCCTTTCAATCGGCCCGCGGAGAGCTGGAGCTCAGCGTGGTCGATCCAGATACGGGGCACCCGGTCCCTTGCCGAATCCATTTGCGCAAAAGTAAAGGTCGGCCTTGGCGACCGGACAGCTTCCCGTTCTGGCACGACCATTTTGTCTTTCCCGGGCAACTGAGGCTGAAGTTGCCGTTGGGAACCTATGAGTTTGAGATCGAGCGGGGGCCGGAATACGCCGTCCGCAGCGGCTATTTTACCATCCAGCGGGATTCCAACGACACCAAACAGGTCGAACTGCCCCGGTTTGTGGATATGGCTTCGGAAGGCTGGTATGCGGGCGATTTGTTGGCCTGCCGACCGGCAAAAGAAATGGACCTTCTGATGGAAGCGGAAGACCTGTTCCTGGCCGTCCGGGCCGAATCGCCGGGGGCTAAAGAAGGTCAAAATACCTCTGCACAGACTGGATCGGCTTCAGGGCGGCTGGGAAATCAGGCGAGGCAACATCGCTCCGGGCTTTTGGGAGAAGCAAGCGGCGCCCCAGTGGGCCGACGGGTGCATCGGCCTGGGCTTTTGATCCAGCAGAGCGGCGGCGACTATCTGCTAGTCCCTCTGGAAGGAGACTTTCCCGGAATCCTCCCGCAAAAGCCGCCGGAAAAAAACCTCTCGGAAGAAAAGAGTCCTTCTACCTTTTCTAGTTCTCCTTTTGGCCCCAGTGCCACATCTGCTTCTAGCTCCGCTTCTCCTGTTGCTTCTAGTTGGGGTTCTCGTTCTCCTTCTAGCCCAAGCAAGCAGGGCGGTTTGGGCGGCCAAGCAGTGGGTTTGTCCGAGGTACAGCTTTTGCAACTTTTGCAGGCCAAAGCTGCCTCTCAGCTGGGGCAGAGGGCATCCGGTTTATGGGAAAAAGGGGACTTGCAGCTTTTGCAGGCCAAAGGCGCCGCTCAGGCGGATGCTTCCCCGGAAGCGGATTCCGCTTCCCAGCCTGACCGGCATATCCAACCTTTTCACCCTTCCGGCCAGCAGAAGCAATGGTGGATGGATGTGGTTTGGCCGTACTGTTGGGATTTGCCTTTGTGGCTGGCCCTGGGGAAGGTGGATTCGGTGCAGGTGTTGCATAGCCATTTTCGCCGCAGCGAGTGGCTGAGCGAGGAAAAGGAAGGCAGGCCCCGAGACAAGGCTCGGTTTCCGGGCCGATGGGGGCATGGGCTGTGGGGACAATATATTTATTTTCAGATTCTCGAATGTGGATTTCGGATTCCTCCGTCGGCTGGGAGCGGCAGCGGCTTGTGTGCAAATCCGCTCGGCTATAACCGGGTCTATGTGCATCTGGAAGGGCCGCCTAGCTGGCAGAGCTGGTGGGAGCATTTCCGGCGGGGCCAGGTGCTGGTTACCAACGGCCCGCTGCTTCGGCCCAGCGTCCAAGGCAAACTGCCCGGCCATGAGTTTGCCGCCCCGGAAGGCCAAAAGCTGGAACTCCCATTGGCCCTTACCTTTTCCACCCGAGACCCAGTGCCGTATGTAGAGATCATCCAAAACGGGCAGGTGGCCCATTCGGTCCCTTTTCAGGAGTACCAAAACACAGGCCGATTGCCGAAGATTGTTTTTGAGCAAAGCGGCTGGTTTTTGGTCCGTGCCCTGGCCGAGACGCCGCCCACCTATCGGCTGGCCATGACAGGGCCGTACTATGTGCGGATTGGTCCGGAGCGGCGGATTAGCCGATCGGCCGTGCAGTTTTTCCTCTCCTGGCTTCGGGAACGGGAGGCGATGATCCAGAAGGATTCCGCCTTGGCCGCCCCGGAACTGCTGGCTGCCTACCAAACGGCCCGTCAATTTTGGCAGGACCTGCTTCAAAAAGCCAATGCCGACTAAAGACCGGCAAACCCCACCAGCCCCAACCCGAGGGAGCCCGTCGCTTAGTCTGCCCAGACTGAGCCGGAACTTAGCCTGTCCAGACTGAGCCAATCGCCGTCTCACAGACGACGTTTCATAGGCAGCGTCTCACAGCCGGCGTTCCATAACCGCCGCCTAGACAGACATCGTTCCAGGCGCTCCCCAGCAGGTTAGAGGGGACATCCCCGGATTTTTGGGCAATATACCCCCCAATAGATGAATCGGCGCGCCCCCTTCCAGAGGGTTACCCACGGGTCCATTCCTCAGAAAGTTTCAGTGCCTCTGCGGTTTCAAAATTTTGGAGTTTTTTGTAAAATTTCAGACAAGGTATCGAAACTTCTAAGCCGTTGGGGGGTTGATTTCCCTGACTATCCTGCCTGCCAGTTGTTCCTGCCTGTGGGCCCGAGTCCTAAAAGGCCTGCCACTGATTTCTTCACACGGGGAGGATTCTTTATGAGCGGAGTGCTTTTGGCTGTTGTGGGGCTGGTCTGGGGCGCTGAAGTGGGCGAATTCGAAGGGGGGGCTCCTTTTGGTCTGGTGGAGGTATCCGACCGGGTGGACTCCTCCGGACTGGTTAAATCGGCATTACCGGTGGCGGCTGCGGCGGTGCCTTCTTCGGCTGCCTCGGAAAAGCCGGTGGCCGGGCCCATCGCAAAATCGGTTGGCATTGCCAGCCCTAGTGGCAAAGATGGACCGGTGGCGCCTTTCGAGACCGACGCTCCGCTTACTAGTCAGCATCCGATCGACAAGATTGTTTTTAGCAAGCTCCGACAGATGGGCATCCAGCCGGCCCGGCTCTGTTCCGACGAGGTGTTCGTGCGCCGGGTGTATTTGGACCTGATCGGCACGCTGCCGACGGCTGAAGAAGCCCGCCAATTTTTGGATGATCCGAACCCCCGCAAACGGGAGGCTCTCATAGATCAGCTTTTCCAGCGGGAAGAGTTTGCCGACTATTGGGCCATGAAATGGGGCGACCTATTGCGCATTAAGGCGGAGTTTCCGATCAATCTTTGGCCCAATGCGGCCCAGGCCTATCATCGGTGGGTGCGCACAGCCATTCGGGATAACATGCCCTACGACCGGTTTGTCCGGGAGTTACTCACTGCCAACGGAAGCAATTTCCGGGTGCCGCAGGTCAATTTCTACCGGGCCGTCCAAAGCAAAGACCCCCAGACCATCGCCCAGGCAGTGGCCTTGACCTTCATGGGCGTTCGGGCGGACAAATGGCCCAAGGAGCAACTGGCCGGCATGGCCGCCTTCTTCAGCCGAATCTCCTACAAACCGACCGGTGAATGGAAAGAGGAGATCGTGGCGTTTGATCCGGAGAAGCTGATCCAGGCAGCGCCGCCACCTGCCTTACCGGGGACGGTGTCGGCCACCTCCCCGACCGCTACCCCGCTTCCGCCGGCCCCCTCGGCCAAGCCGTCCGCTTCCGGCTCTGGCGCCGGTTCCTCCGGCCAAGGCCAAAGCTCTCCGGCAGCCGAACCTTTGGTCGCTACCTTCCCCGATGGAACCACCATTCGGATTCCCCCAAATCAGGACCCCCGGGTGGTCTTTGCCGATTGGCTCATCCAGCCGAAAAACCCCTGGTTTGCTAAAAACATTGTCAACCGAATTTGGACTTGGCTTTTGGGCCGGGGAATTATCCACGAACCCGACGACATCCGGCCGGATAATCCCCCCAGCAACCCAGAGCTATTGGCCCTTTTGGAGAAAGAGTTGGTCGATTCCGGCTACAATCTGCGGCACATCTATCGGTTGATCCTCACGTCGAAGACGTACCAGCTTTCGTCGATTCCCCGTAGCAGCCATCCGGAGGCAGCAGCGCAATTTGCCTATTATCCGCTTCGGCGTCTGGAGGCCGAAGTCCTCATCGACGCCCTGAATCAGATCACCGGCACTACCGAACAATACACCAGTATGATTCCAGAGCCGTTTACCTACATCCCATTGGGTTACCGGGCTGTGGCGTTGCCGGACGGCAGCATCACCAGTGCCTTTTTGGAGCAGTTTGGCCGACCCCCGCGCGATAGCGGCCTGGAAGCCGAACGCTCCAACCGCATCACCGCCAACCAGCGATTGCACCTTTTGAATTCCTCCCACATTCAACGAAAGATTCAGGAAGGGCCGAAATTACAGGCCCTATTGCAATCGCTGAGCAGTCGGCCAGCGGCCAAACCGTTTCCCGCACCGGGGCGAAAAACTCCGGCCGGCCGAGCACGGGATGCCCTCCGCTCTGCCCAGCTCGCCGCCGAAACCCAAACCGCAGAAAAAGTGCTGACCGAATTATATTTAACGATCCTTTCCCGTCGGCCTACCCCTAAGGAAAAGGCGACCATTGCCGAATATATCCAAACAGCCAGTGTAAAACGAGATGCCTTTTTCGACGTGGTCTGGGCCTTGATTAACAGTTCGGAGTTTTTGTATCGGCATTAACGCCCGAGATTCTGGAGCGTTCGTTTGGCATCCGCAAATAAGCAGGGGGGCCCATAATGTTATCCCCGTGCAAGCGGGGACCCCGTTCCTAACCCTCACCCCTGGCGGGAGAAGAGGCATGAATTGCCCCTTCACTCGGCGAGCATCGCTCGCCGGCCTCTCCCGCGGTGGGCAGAGGCGTAATGAAATCGCCCGGTTCATTAAACTTTGAGGTGAAAGGTGGTCCTATGGATGCAGCATGGACTAGTCGGTTGGTGGAGTCGCTGGACGGCAAGATTTCCCGTCGGCAGGCGTTGAAACGGAGTCTAGCCACTGGGCTGGGGCTAGTCTTAACCGGTCGAGTGTCGGCCTATAGCCTGGCCGGCGTTCCCTCCCCCAAAGCCAAGGCAAAATCTGTAATCCAAGTCTGGCTTTGGGGCGGCTCTTGCCATTTGGATACCTTTGATCCCAAGCCCAATGCGGGCGACGATTACACCGGCCCACTGAAAAATCCAATTGCTACCAACGTGGATGGCATTCGCATCTGCGAACTCTTGCCGCTACTGGCCAAGCAAGCGGATAAGTATTCGCTGATTCGCAGCATGACCCATGGGAACAACGGCCATGAGACAGCGGCCTACATGGTGCAGACGGGTTGGCCAGCCGGAGAGCGTGATGTACATCCATGCATTGGTGCGGTGGTCTCCTTCTTCCGAGGCTATGGCGCCGGCTACAAGGGACTGATCCCGCCGTATATTGTGCTTACTCAGCCGCAGGGCCGATTTTCCGAGGCCGGTTTCCTGGGCAATCGGTATAAGCCGTTTGCCACCGGTGGCGACCCGGCCCGAAGCCCCTTTGTGGTGGAGGGGGTAGTGGCCCCAGGCGTGTCCGAACAGCGACAGAAAAATCGCCGAGAGCTTCTGGTCAAACTCGACCCACTCCGCCAATCCCTGCCCAATGATCCGCAAATAACTTCTCTCCAACAGGCCGAAAAAGAAGCCTATGATCTGATTCTGGGCGATGCGGGCAAGGTGTTCGATCTGACCCAAGAGAAAGAGGAGGTTCGGGACAAATACGGCCGGACCAGCTTTGGTCAATCCTGCCTCCTGGCCCGGCGATTGGTGGAAAAAGGCGTACCGTATGTAACCATCAACTACAGCGGCTGGGACACCCACAAGGCCCACTTCCAAACCATGCAACGCAAACTGCCGGAATTGGACAAAGGCCTGGCAAGCCTGCTGGAGGATCTGTCCCAGCGGGGCCTGCTGGAAACGACAATTGTCTGGTGCTGCGGCGAATTTGGCCGAACGCCAAAAATCAATTGGGCGCCTCCCTGGAACGGCGGCCGAGACCACTATGGACGGGTCTTTTCCGTGCTGGTGGCTGGCGGCGGGTTCCGGGGCGGCTGTGTGGTCGGCTCCTCCACTGAAAAAGGCGAAGAAGTCAAAGACCGACCCGTCTATCCGGTGGATCTTTTGGGCAGTATGTATGAGCTGATGGGCATTGATCCGGCAGCCCGATTGCCCCATCCGCTTGGCGAACTGGTTACCGTGCTACCGGCTAAATCTGAAAAGGTCCGAAGCGGCGGATTGCTCAAAGAAATTATGTAACGTCGTCTGTTAGACGACGATTATGTAACGCTGTCTGTTAGACGGCGATTGGCTCAGTCTGGACAGACGAAGCTACAAGTCACTAAGTTATACGACTCAGTCTGGACAGACGAAGTTACGGGACATTTTGGCTCCATGGTGATTAGCTAGGAGAGATACCCATGCTGCAGACCAACCATGTTGGTCCACGTATAGTGTTTCTGGGATTCAGTGGCCTAGTGGTATTGAGTTGGGCCTGTCCGGCGTTGGCCCAGCGGACGTTTCAGATTGGGTATGTATATCCGGCTGGGGGCCAACAGGGCAGCAGCTTTGAGGTGGTGGTGGCGGGCCAGTTTCTAGGCGGGGCGGACAAAATTCTGGTTTCCGGCCCCGGGGTGCAGGCTACGATTACCGAAATGATCCGCCCCATGACCGGCCGGGAAATCAACGACATCCGGATTCAGATCGACGAGTTGGTAGCCAAGCGGGCGGTGGTCATGAAGGACTACCGGACTTTGGAACAATTCCGAAGTTTCCAGAAAGCCAAAACGCTTCCCAAAGATACCACCGGGGATGATGAACGCATTGCCGAGTTAAAGCGCAAATACGCCAATGCCACCTGGACCCGGGAAGATGAGCAGCGGTTGATGGAACTGCGTCGGAAACTGGCCATGGGGATGCGTCGGCCTGCCACGCCGGCCATTAGTGAACTGGTTATTGCCCGGATGACCATTGCGCCGGATGCTCCGCCGGGCCAACGGGAGCTTCGGCTTACCACGGCCGGCGGGGTTTCCAATCCCCTGCCGTTCTATGTAACTCGACTTCCCGAATTCTCCGAACCTGCTGTTAAACAAGTCCCCGAACAGCGCAGCGCCGTAGCCGGTACAGCGGCCATCCGACGCCAAGAGCCCAGGTTGCCGATGGAAGTTCGCCTACCTTGTGTGATCAACGGCCAGATGCTGCCTGGGGAGGTGGATCGGTATCAATTCACGGCCAAAAAAGGCCAGCGTTTGGTGGTGGTCGTGCAGGCCAGGGACCTCATCCCGTACATTGCCGATGCCGTGCCAGGCTGGTTCCAAGCAGCGGTGGCTTTGTACAGCAAAGAAGGAAAAGAGTTGGCCTATGTAGATGACTTCCGGTTCCAACCCGATCCGGTCCTGTACTGCGAGATCCCTGCCGACGGCCAGTATCTGCTCGAGATCAAAGACGCTCTGTACCGGGGCCGAGAGGATTTTGTCTATCGGATTACGTTCGGCGAAATTCCTTGGGTAACCGATATTTTCCCTCTGGGCGGCCCGGCCGAAAAAGAAACCGTAGCCGTGCTGACCGGCTGGAACTTACCGCTGCGTACCTGGACTTTTCTTCCTAAGGAGACGGCGCCGGGCATCTATACCTATTGGCTGGACAAGAATTGGCCGGTTCCGGTGCCGGTCCGGTTTGCTGTGGATACCTTGCCGGAAGCCCTGGAGCAAGAGCCGAACGATACGGCCGCTCAGGCCCAACCGGTGCAAGTGCCTCAGATCGTCAACGGCCGAATCCAAGCTACGGATGATGAAGATGTGTTCCGATTGGAGGGCAAAACCGGACAGAAGATCGTCGTAGAGGTGATTGCCCGGCGGGTGGGATCGCCCTTGGATAGTGTCCTTAAACTTACAGACGCTCAAGGCCGCCTGCTGGCCGCTAGCGACGACATCGAAGACCCAAGTTGCGGCTGGCTGACGCATTACGCCGATTCCCGCCTTGAGGCTACCCTGCCTGCCGACGGCGCCTATTATGTGCATCTGCGAGATGCCCAGCATCGCTCGGGCCGGGAATATGCTTACCGACTGCGAATCAGCCCGCCCAGACCGGATTTTGAACTCCGAGTGGTCCCCTCGGCGCTGAATGTCCGGCCTGCCAGCACTGTAACCTGCACCGTCTATGCAGTGCGCAAAGACGGGTTTAACGGGGAGATCCAAGTCCGGCTCAAAGATGCTCCGACCGGTTTTCGACTCTCCGGCGGCCTGATCCCAGCCGGTCAAGACCAGGCAAAGCTGACGATTACCGCCCCCCTATTCGGAGCGGATAAGCCGTACCAATTGCAGTTGGAAGGCTATGCCATGGTGGATGGCCGAGAGGTGGTTCGGCCGGTAACGCCTGCTGAAGACCGGATGCAGGCCTTCGCCTATCACCACCTGGTGCCGGCCAGGGAACTTACGGCAGCGGTCATTGGCCGGGAATGGCTCCAGAATATGGTGAAAATTGTTACCCCAGGACCCATCCAGATCCCTGTAGGTGGCTTGGCCAAGGTGGAGATCCAGATGCCGCCTGCGCCGCTGTTTGAACGGATCGAATGGCTGCTAGAGGACGCCCCCGAAGGAATTAGCGTCAAACAGGCCACACAAACCGGCTATACCACGGAGGTGATCTTGGCGACGGACCCGGCCAAGACCAAACCCGGCCAAAAAGGCCACCTGACGATTTCTCTCGTGCCGAGATTTCAACGATCCAAACAGACAGCCAAAATTCCCATCCGGCAAGCCCCCCAGGGCCTTCGACTGCCTTCGATTCCGTTTGAAATTGTCCGGCAATAGCCTCTTTACCAAATGGATTCTGGACTATTGGCAGACCGAATCCTCCCGGATTAGCCGATCCCGATGCTTATAACTGTTCAAAATCACGGGCGGACCAATAGCTCGATTCCGTTAAAAATTGTTCGGCAGGAATCGCCTGGGAGGGTGGACGCCTTATTTGCCCCCATTTCGCTTCTGCCCGGGGACCGGGAGGATTTACGACTTCCCGCGTCTGCTGGATTCCCGCCTGCGCGGGAAGGGCACGTGGCGCCTCTCCCACTCCAGAGCAGAGGCGATGATGTGCGGGCCAGACCCCTGCACTGTCAGGGAAGAAAGCGACTTATTCCGAACGCCAACCCCTTTTCAAACGCGATCTTAGCGTTTTTTTTGTGGAGTTCGCTGCGGGTTGGAAAAACCGACGGCGAAAGTACAGGGCTACGTTCACCAGAGAGATCAGCACCGGCACTTCCAGAAGCGGACCGATCACCGTGGCAAAAGCCTGTTTGGAGCTGACGCTGAAAATAGCCACCGCCACGGCGATGGCCAACTCAAAGTCGTTGCTAGCCGCCGTAAAAGCCACCGCGGTGGTCTTTTCGTAGCCTGCGCCAAGGGCATATCCGATGGCAAAGGCGAGAAACCACATGACAAAGAAGTAGATCACCAACGGTACGGCCACCAGGACCACCTCCCACGGCGATTGGATGATTTCGTTTCCCTTGGAGGAGAACATCACCACGATGGTAAACAGCAGGGCCACCAGCGTGATCGGGCTAATTTTCGGAATGAATTTTTGTTCATACCACTGACGGCCACGCATCGGTAGCAAGGTCCCCCGGGTGATCAAGCCGCCTAAAAAGGGAATGCCTAAATAGATAAATACCGTCTGAGCGGCCTCCCAAATCGACACATGGATGTCCAAGCCCTGGACCAGTCCCAACGCGTTCAGGAGCAAGGTGATAAACAGATAGATATACACGGCATAGAAGAGCACTTGGAACACGGCGTTGAAAGCCACCAGGCCGACGGCCAATTCCCGATCGCCGCCGGCCAATTCGTTCCAGACAATGACCATCGCAATACAACGGGCCAACCCCACCAAAATGACCCCGATCATGTATTCTGGATAATTGTGGAGAAACAGGATGGCCAGCAGGGTCATAAAGATCGGGCCGACCACCCAGTTCAAAAAGAGCGAAATCCCCAACAGCCGCCGCTCGCCCAATACCCGCCCGGCCTTCTCATACCGCACCTTGGCCAGCGGGGGATACATCATCAGGATCAAGCCCACGGCGATCGGAATATTGGTGGTCCCCACCTGAAGGTAGTTTTCCATAAACTGGCCAACGCCCGGCCAAAGATACCCCAAAAGTACTCCGGTCGCCATGGCGCCAAAAATCCACAACGTCAAAAACCGATCCAATAGCGACAATCGTTTGGTCATTGCATCAGGCCTCCGTTTACACTCCTCCGGTTCCATGGGTTCTTGAGGACGAAGAAGAAACCGCCGCGGTTTTGGGCACGTAATATCGCTTGCAGAACTCTTCCGCAGGGATTCGTAGTAGTTTTGCCAAGCGTTTTTGGTCTTGGAGTGTCTGGGAACTAGCGGAAGCCAACCGATCGACTACAACAGTAAGTCGGCGGGCTTCCACCGGCGCCTTGGGGCCGGCCCGTCGGTAAAAAATCCGTCGGCCCTCTTTCCGGGCCTCCAGAAAACCGGCCTGATCCAAAATGGCCAGATGCTTCGAGACCGTTGAAGGCGCCAATTCCAAGAGGGCTACCATCTGGCAGACGCACAACGACCGGCCTCGAAGGGCCAGCAGAATTCGCAGCCGATTCGGATCGGCCAATGCTTTCAAAGTGCGAGTGAGCGTCCGCACCAAATATCCTTCGATAATTCGCCATATATCGAAACATAGAATCTTATCGAAACGCCTCAGGCGTGTCAAGAGGAAGATGTCTCCATAGAAGCAATTCCACACGTTCCCGGGCAGAAAGGAAGCAAAAGGGGAGAGGCAGTTGGGATGGCAGCGCTCATGGGAAACACCCAGGACCTTTCATAGCGGACCCCTGCCCTAGGCCCTCTCTAGGAGGCAGTGGGAGATTAATAAAAGGCGGATTTGTTCGATGGCCCGGCCTCGATGGCTCAGCCGCCCTTTGGCCACCGGTCCAAGCTCGCCAAAGGTGCGATGATATTCTACGATCTCAAATAGCGGATCGTAGCCAAAACCTTGGCTCCCCCGCTCGGCCAAGGCGATTCGGCCCCGGCATTGGCCATGGGCTTCCGCCCGGATGGCGCCGGTGGGGTCGGCCAAGGCTAGATGACATTCAAACCGAGCCGTTCGGTGTTCCCACGGCACGTCGGCCAATTCCGTCAAAAGCCGACGCCGATTGGCCGCATCGTCCGCCCCAGGCCCCGCATACCGGGCCGACTCCACCCCGGGCCGGCCTCCCAACGCATCCACCACCAGCCCGCTGTCGTCGGCCAAGACCCACTGGCCGATCTGCCGGGCATAACCAGCCGCTTTGCGCCGGGCGTTTTCGGCAAAACTGGCCCCCTCTTCTTCCACCGGCCGGACGCCAGGAAAATCGGCCAACGTGGCAATCCGGACCCCCGGCACCTCCAGTAGCCCGGCCAATTCTTCGCCCTTCTTCCGATTGAACGTCCCTAACACCAGCACCTAAGATTTCTCCTGGCAGACTCCTGCGACAAACGGCTGCGTTCCTATAGATTCTGGCCTGCCGAGTGGCTACCGACAAGGCCCCATTGCCGGCGAATCGGTCGCCTCGCCCCTGGAGGATCCTGCTCTGTCCGGATCCAAAGGCGGACACGATGGAGCATGGCCCTCCAGGAAATTAGGCTTTGCATGGTGTTCCATTCCCGGACACCTTCAGCTCCTTGGCTTTGCCAAGAAGCAGACAGAGCCTCCGCCTACCATCTTCAGAGTGCGAAAGGGGGGCTTTTCCGATAGACCCAGGAAACCATCGGAAGCTAGAGAAGGGCCTTCTTATCTGCGTTGCCAGGCGGCAGACTTCCCCCCAGCGCAGTACCATAAGCACGATCGGATAGATGGCCTCAAACCTCTTCGGAGCCGATTGTGGAGCGGCGGCGGGCAAACCACCCCATCACCAACAGCCCACCCCCGGCCAATAGCAGCCAGGCGCTCGGCTCCGGGACCACCATGCCGTAGATTTCAAATGTGTCGAACCGCATGGTGATGCCCGCCGGCCCATATAAGTACAACCCCGCCCGAACGATCTGTCCTAGCGGCAGCGGGTCGGTGCGGGCCGACAAGGCAAGACTCAGCGTCTGCCCAGGCACAAACGTCAAATCCCGCCACAGCGAACCGTCCCGCGAAAACGACATCCCTCGGACCACCGCTTCGAGGGGGAAGTCCGTATACCCCCCACGTTGCACCACCGGAGTAGTGCTGAAAACAACGTCGCTTGCAAACCAACGAATCTCCTGGCCATCCTGGATACCCACCACGAGCCGAAATTCAGGCTCGAACCCATCGCTGCTATGGTGCCGCCAGGAGAACCAAAGCTGCTCGTAGTCCGCCGGATTGACCGGGGAGAATTCATCGGTAAAGACTAGGAATGGCAACGCGCTGCCCTCGGGCACGGCAAACCCAAAGCCAGCCCCAGTGGGGGAACCTGTCAGGTAACTTGTTCCAACTCGGGTGCCTGAGCTGGGAAGGGTATTTGTGTAATTTGTGGCGTTGGGTCCTACATAAGCCTGCCAGCCTACGGTACTCATCGCCTGATTTTGGTTGCCGGTGGTATTTGGGAACTCTTCTCGATAGATGTTCATCCACCGGACCGGCGCAGGCCCTGCCACATCGGCCAAGCTTGTGCCGTACCGGATTTGATCCACCACCGCATTGCCCTGATATACTGGGCACTGAAGCCAAGGAGTCCCGGATATCGTAGCCGAGGGTTGGCCAGTAACCACCAGTTTATCCACGCTGTGGGCGTCCAGCGCGGCTTCGGAAAGCCCCATGGCCAAAACGGCGGCGTAATTTTCCTGCGTCAAGGCCCACCAACTGGCGGTGCCCGATTGACCAACATTAGTATATTTGGCGATGAGCAGATACACACGTCCATCATTTAAGTTTGGCCCCGTAGCTACATAGGCGGTATCGCCGCCGCCTACACCGCCTTGAGAGGTGGTGCCGGAAGCGTCGCCTAGGTTCCGGAAACGTCGATTGGCGCTGGCAAATTGATTGGCAGCACCCTCCGTAAACCGGACATCTTGGACGGTTTCGTTCCTTACAGAAATCGCCTGATAGAGATAACTCCCCCAAAGTGTCCCGGATGTATAGGACAGGCCGACGCCTCGGGAAAAAGTGCCATAGTTGCCGCCGGTATGTTGCAGTTGCAGGCTTCCGCCTTCGGGCCAGAGGTTGTCAAAACGAAGCGCCGGGGCGATTCCTCCGACCACACTGACGCCCGTATCGCCTCGTCCGACGCCCCATTCGCTGTTTGCAGCAAAGCCGACCCCGCCGTCCCACTGGGTGGTGGTAGGATTGGGTAGGGCAAGAGGGTCGCCTGTGCCGGTGAGCGAAATCTGCTGGCCTGTCGGGTAGGCGAACGGCTCATACAGGAGCAGGCCGGCCCAGGCCGCCTGCGCCGCCATGCACACCCCAATCCCTGTTAGCCAGCCTGCCAGGCTCCTAGTGAATGTATTTCTCCAACGCAGTTGCTTAGCTCGCCTCCAAAGGGTTTGGTGAGATTGCCGGTGGCTCATGAGGATTCCCCCTTTCTAAAAAAAAACTGAACTAAAAAATACGCTGTTAAAGACCCCTCATCCCCTCCAATTTACTTAGACCGGCATGAAGACCGCAACTTTTAAAAACTAAACAATTTGGAAGAAAAAACTATACTTTTTAAAAGAACCTTCTCCTTTCCGGCGCCACCGAGGTCTCTTAAGGAGATGTCCTGATTTCCCGTCTCGACAGATGGCGTTCCACGTGTCTTGATATCCAGTGTTCTCAAGGTGTTTTCTAAACGAACCGTCTATCCCCTGCCAATTTTTCGGTATTGTTTTGGGGTCATGCCGACCGCGTGTCGAAAGGCCCGGATCAGATATTCCGGGTAGCGAAAGCCGGTCTGGACGGCGATCTGTTTGAGCGGCATGTCG
The DNA here is from genome assembly GCA_938042245.1 of uncultured Thermoguttaceae bacterium. Classification (GTDB taxonomy): domain Bacteria; phylum Planctomycetota; class Planctomycetia; order Pirellulales; family Thermoguttaceae; genus JANXAQ01. Next base: position 27,241 of record CALIRO010000045.1, on the reverse strand, counting down.
GTTTCCCGCAATAGTTGTTTGACTCGTTCGAGTTGGCGACGGCGGATTTCCTGGGCGACGGTGCGGCCCAACAGAGTTTTGATCCTGGGTTCCAAGGCGGCCCGCGACATGGCCACATGTTCCAGGACATCGGCCGCCCGAATCCCTTCGCAGGCATGTTCCCGGATGAAGCGAACGGCCCGAACGACGTCTTGGTCTTCAATGGCCAGTACATTTGTCGAAGCCCGGGCAACCACCCCCTTGGGCGGAATCAGTACAGGCCGCTTCGGCGCAGCACCGCCCGCCATGAGGTGTTCCAGCAATTGGGCTGCCCGATAGCCGATCCGCTCCGCATCCAGATCCACGCTCGATAGCGGCGGATTGGATACATGGCACAAACATTCATCATTGCCTACGCCCAGCACGGCGGCCGCTTCCGGCACCAACACCCCCGCCCGCCGACATGCATCTAAAACCCGCATCCCATAGTCGTCGTTGCAGGCATAGATAGCCACCGGCTTAGGTAACCCTCCAATCCACTGTGCCAACCGCTCTTGTTCCTGGTCCCACGCTTCGGACGAGTGCCGCCGCGGCCGAAGACAAAAACTCTCGCACGGATACCCCTCGGATTGCACGATTTGCTGAAAATACTCCTGCCGACGATCCATGGGCGGTTGCAAGCCCCGGGGCATCCCACAGATAGCAAAATGCTGGAAACCATGTTCGCGGAAATGCTCCCAGGCCAACTGGGCTACCGCCCGATCATCCGGCCCCACCGTAGGCACTCCCAAATCCACCAGTACCCGGCGCAAATCCACTACTGGCGCTCCGGTCCGGAGGACTGCCTCGGCCATGCGATGGTCGTTGATCCGAGCCAGTATCCCATCGCCTTGCCAACCCCGGAGCCACAACGGCGGGGGGTCCGATAACCCACGAGGCGTAAAATCAATCGTCCAGTGGCCGTGCTGGCGCACATACTGCGCCACCCCACGGACCAACCCGCGCGCATAGGCCCGTGAGGTCTCAATCAGCAGCGCCACCCGGCGATGAACAGGCATGATCCGACCGCCTTTCTCCCATATCATGCTCTATTTTTCATTGTAGCCTTTCAGGAACGCTATCCCCATCCAGCTAGCAAAAAGTATAGGAATTCTAGCAAATTTTATAGTCCTTTCCGCCTCCGGATCGCCGGCCTTGGAAGCTAGAATAGACCTCTAGAGCCTAAGGTTTCCCGCCGGCCAAGAGAATGCGTTTTTGTTCGAGTAACCCCTTTGCTTGTATATCCCCCTAAAAAAGGCGCTTTCGATGAGGCCAGAGTACAAATTCGCTCCGCTTCAGTTGGATTACGATGTGCTGGAAGTCAATGAGCGGTATTTGAAACTTTACAGCGGTTTGGTGTATGACGCCTGCGAGCATTTCGGCCTGAAAGGGCGAGCGATGGAAGGCGGTATCTATCCGCTCGTGCCCACGATGAAACTGGCCGGACCTGCCTTTACCGTCCACTGCGTCTCCACGCCAAGCCGAGATGAATATACGCACAATATCCGCCTCGGCATGCTCCGCAGCATGACGCCTGGGTGCATTCAGATTCGAGACACCCAGGGCAACCAAAACTGCGGCCAATTCGGCGCCATTAGCGCCATCGCCGCCCGCGCCGCCGGCTGCGCTGGCGCCGTGATTGACGGCAGCACCCGGGACAGCTTGCACCTTATTGAAATGGGCTTTCCCACCTTCTGCCGATTCCGAAACCCCGCCGAAGCGTTCGGACGCTTCATGGCCGTCGATTACCAAATCCCCATTTATGTGCGCGGCATCGACGGGCAGTTGCTCGTCCATCCGGGCGATTATATCTTCGGCGACAACGACGGCGTCGTGATCGTGCCGAAAGAATATACCTTAAAAGTGCTCGAACTGGCCGAGCAGTGGTTTGAGTCGGAAGCCAAGAGCCAGGCAGCCATGGCCGCCGGCATGGACCCGCTGGAAGTCTATGCCAAATACGGGCGCTTTTAGCCGTCCCGCAGCCTCAGGGACGCCTGGATTCCAGCCTGCCAGGAATAACAACCTACCTGGTGCGCCAAAGACGGGGCGCCAGATCAACATGTTCTGAAGGAGCTGCTCGGATGTCGGCCAAGTCGGCCTACCGTTGGGAATTGCTGGGGCTACTATGGATCGCTTTCTTTTTGCATCAGGCAGATAGACAGATTTACAATAACCTTCTGCCGCTCATCGAAAAAGACCTCCAGCTTTCCCGTACCCCGTTGGGCCTGGTAACTGCCACGTTTACCTGGATTTACGGCCTGATGGTGCCGGTAGGCGGTTATGTGGGCGACCGATGGCGCCGAAAATGGATCATCGTGCTGATGCTTTTGGTCTGGAGCGTGGGCACCTTGCTGACGGGCCTCAGCACCGGCCTTTTGGGCCTGATCCTGTTCCGGGGAATCGCCTCAGGGTTTGGCGAGGCCTTTTATGCGCCGTCGGCCAATTCGCTGCTAACCCAATGGCACGAGAAGACCCGGGCCCTAGCCATGTCGCTCCACCAGACCGCCCTGTACACCGGAATTGTGGCCAGTTTTGCCGTGGGGATTTTGGGGGAAAATTTCGGTTGGCGGAGCGGGTTTTATGTGTTCGGCGGCGTGGGGATCCTATGGGCGGCCGTTTTGGCCTGGCGCATGGACGACACCCCCCAGCCCCGACCGGCCGAAACCGCCCACCCAGTACGCGTCTCAGGCAGAGAACTATGGGATCATGTGTTTAGCAAACCGACGGTCTGGCTTTTAACGCTCGGTTTTGTCGGCATGGTCTTCTGCCAAATTGGATACCTCACCTGGATGCCCACGCTGCTACACGAAAAACACGGCCTTTCGGTAACTTGGGCCGGGCTGAACGCCTTGTTGTATCACCATGCCTGTGCCTTTTTGGGGGTGGTGGTCGGAGGCCAGTGGTCGGATCGGTTGGCTCGACGTTGGCCCCGAAGCCGACTGGCCTTCCAATACGTCGGCCTCTTGGGAGCCGCTCCGTTTATCTGGCTGATGGGCCAGGCCGATCGTTTAATGGTGTGCTGCTTAGGACTTGCCCTGTTCGGCCTGTTTCGAGGGATTTACGATTCCAATCTGTTTGCCGGACCATTTGAAGTCACGCCGGCGCCCTACCGATCGAGTCTTTTGGGATTTATCCTATGTTTTGGATTTTTAGGCGGGGCCTTTGCGCCGGTGCTGCTAGCGGAATTGGCCCAACAGGTAGGTTTAGACCGGGCTGTTTCGCTGCTGTCGGTGGTTCACGCCGGAGCAGGCGTTTTGGTCTTGCTAGCCGCCCTGACCACCTTCCGCCGAGATTATACTAAAACACACCTATTAGAGAAGAACCCGAGCCATGCCTGATCTTCACGGAAAAATCGCTTTGGTTACCGGCGCTGGCCGAGGCATCGGAGCGGCCATTGCCCTGGACCTGGCAAAAGCAGGCGCTGATGTGGTGATCAATTACTCCCGTAGCCAAGCCCAGGCTGCCGAAGTACTTCGAGCGATCCAATCTCTGGGCCGACGGGCCATTACCATCCAGGCCGATGTCTCCCAAAAGCTAGAAATCGACCGGATGTTCGACCAGGTAGAATCGCAGTGGGGACCGGTCGATATTCTGGTCAATAACGCCGGCGTCGAATTCCGAAAACCAATCCGCGAAATCACCGAAACCCTTTACGATCAGGTGATGAATACGAACCTGAAAGGCGCCTTTTTCTGCGCCCAACGGGCCCTGGAACCCATGAAAGCGAAAGGTTGGGGAAGAGTGATCAACATTTCCTCGGTGCATGAAATAACACCGACCGGCTTTTGCTGCGTCTATAGCATGAGCAAAGGCGGCATGCGCCTGATGATGCGGGAATTGGCCTTGGAATATAGCCAATTCGGAATTACCATCAACAACGTTGCCCCCGGCGCGATCCGCACCGACATCAACCGCCAGGTGCTTTCCGACCCGGCCTACGAGGCCAAAGTGATCAGCCGAATACCAGCCGGGTTTATCGGCCTGCCGGAAGATGTCTCTAAAATGGTCGTCTTTCTGGCCTCGGATGAGGCCCGTTATATTACCGGAGCGACTATCGTGATCGACGGCGGCCTGAGCTTGCGATAAAAAAACAACAAAGGCGTTAGGGACCTAGTCATACGTTTTTTCTGTTAACAAAAGGAGTAGAGAATGATGTTTATGCTAACGAAGTCTTTTTTCCAAAGGGTTTGGTTTGCAATGGCAACAGCGGTTCTTTTACTCCCGCCGACAAACACACAAGCCGCTGTCCCGGAAGCCTACCGCAAAGCCTGGTCGGACCCGGCCCTGGTAGCCGCCATCGAAAACCGCATCGAACAATACCGGAAACAAGAAGCCCACCTTGAGCTTCTGGACGGCCAAGGCCGAGCGATCCCCAACGCCACCGTAGAAATCCAACAGAAGACCCACGCCTTTTTGTTCGGCTGCAATGCGTTTGTGCTGGGCCAGATGGGCGAGAAAAACGCCAAGTACGAACAGATGTTTGCCCGACTATTCAACTTCGCCACCGTCCCGTTCTATTGGGAAGCAACCGAACCGACCCAGGGCGAACTCCGCTACCAGGAAGGATGCCGAGATATTTGGCGTCGGCCACCGCCGGACAGGTACCTGCCGTTTGCCAAACACTATGGCATTACCCTGAAAGGTCATCCATTGCTTTGGCATGCGCTGAACCCTCCCTGGATTCCCAAAGACCCGGAAGAACTTAAAAAACTTTATCAAAAGCGGTTTTCGGAGATCGCCGAGCGGTATGCCGACTCAATTCTCATTTGGGATGTGGTGAATGAATCCTTAGTATGTACAAAAGAATATCCTCTGTATAGTCCAGAACGGGACTATGTAGCTTGGGCGTTTCAAGAGGCGCAGCGAGTTTTTCGGCCAGAAAATATACTCATGATTAACGAGGTGCAGTCGGTAAGCCATGCGGGTGTAGGTGAGAAAAACGCCTATTTTCGCCAGGTGCGGCGCCTGCTGGATCAAGGCGTCCAAGTAGAGGGTATTGGTTTTCAGTTCCACTTCTTCACCGGCCCTGTACTAAAAGAACATTTGGACGGGAAAATATATCTCCCCGATCACATGATGAAGGTCTATGAATCTTTTTGCCAATTCGGATTGCCGCTTTATATAACCGAAATTACGATACCCACTACCGTCGAAGACGGCCTGGAAGTGCAGGCAGAAGTACTCCGGAACTTATATCGACTTTGGTTTAGCGTGCCCCGCATGGCCGGGATTACCTATTGGAATTTAGCCGACGGCACCGCTTACAAAGGGGAAAACGAAGCCTTGGCCGGTTTGGTGGATAAAAACTTGGACCCGAAGCCGTCTTACTTAGCCCTGGAGCGGCTGATTCATCACGAGTGGAAAACCCGCCTCAGTGCCGCCTCGGATCAAAACGGAAAGGTAACCTTCCGCGGCTTCCGGGGCAAATACGCAGTACGGGTGAAAGCGGGCGATGTAGAGCGCAGCTTTGAGATCGAACTGCCTGCCGAGGGACCCCGTTCCGAACACCGGCTCCAGGTAAAGTAACCGTGTTGGGAACAGTTTTTGCCAAATGAACATAAGACCTTTCCCGCCGGGCGAGAGGCTGCCCCCGCCTCTCCCCTCCGCAAAACACCGCCTCTCCCCACCGCGGGAGAGGGCGGCCAGAGCCTTGCCAGCAAGGGCAAGGGTCCTTGGCCGGGTGAGGGGGCCTCTGTCCTCTCCCGTGGACGGGAGCGGGGAGTGGAATTTTGCTTGCGCAGGCAGGATAATGAGAAGGACTTCCCGGGGAGGTTGCCGGAGTGGGTTCCTTGGAGCCTGGCTCGCGAGCTTTCACAGGAATCCCATGGGGGATTGATCGCAGGGGGGATTTGATGAGCAGTATTAAGATCGCAGGAGCAGTTGGTGGCTTGAGGGCAAGTGTTTCTCGTCGGTGAAGGAGCTTCATGTATGATCGAGGGGAAATTGGGCGTGGCGATTCATGGGGCGGGTCAGGTGGCTTATGCGCATGCGGCCAGTTGGAAGAAGAATCCCCATTGTCGGATTGTTTCTGTTTCGAGCCGACGGCGGGAAAGCGCCCAACGGCTGATTGAAAAGCTCCACTTGGATTGCGAGGTGGCCGACAGTTTCGAGCAGGTGCTGGCGGATCCGAGAGTAGATATTGTGAACATTAGCGGACCCAACCATGTTCATGCCGAGCAGGGCATTGCCGCCGCCAAAGCCGGCAAACATATCATGATCGAAAAGCCGATGTGCATTTCGATGGAAGAGAATACTGCCCTTCGAGATGCGGTGGCTCGAGCAGGTGTGCGAAGCGTGGTGAGTTTTGTGCTCCGGTGGAATCCGCTGATTCTGAATCTCCGGAACCTGCTGTCGCTGGGGGCCATCGGCGAGCTGTTCTATGTGGAGATCGACTATTGGCATGGGTTAGCCGAGTGGTGGCCCGGCTGGGAATGGGGCCGCACGCTGGCCAGCGGCGCTAGCACCATGCTGACCGGCGGCTGTCATGCCGTGGATGCCATCCGCTATATCACCGGCAAAGAGATCGTCGAAGTGGCCGCCTTCGCCAACAACAAAAAAGGCAAGTTTGAGTACCCAGCCAACGTAGTGGCTATCCTGCGGTTTGAGGACGGCACGATCGGCAAAACATCGGCGCTTTTCGACGCGGAAATGCCCTACTGCTTCAATATCGACCTGGCTGGCACGGAAGGCACGCTCCGGGATAACCGAATTTGGTCGAAGAAGCTATTTCCAGGCCAGACCAGTTGGACTACTATGCAAACCATCCTGCCCGATTCGGGGGCGGTAGAACATCATCCGTTTGATGCTCAGATGAACCATCTGGTCGAATGTATCTTGGAAGGCAAGGAATCCCACTGCAACGTGGCCGACGCCTACAAAACCCATGAGGTCTGCATCGCTATCGACCGATCCATTGCCCAGCACGGCCGACCCGTGAAACTGCCGCTAGAATTGTGATATTCACCACAGAGATCCCCGAGATTGCAAAGAGAAGAAATCAGACCTATTCCGAGCGAGTAGAGGGAGGCCAATTGTAGCTGATGCCTCTGAAAGGCCATCCCTGCGCAAGCGGGGACCCACGAACAACACGGAAGCGGCACAACGCAGCCTTGGACTGCCGCTTGCGCGGAAATGACAGACCAAGCCGTTGGGCGAAATGGTAGAATCTTCCTGAACGGCTTTTGATTCCAGACATAGGGTTTCTATGGAAATGACGCCTCGTCAGCGTTGGTTGGCCCTGTTGGAAGGCCGTCGGCCGGATCGGATCCCGACCGATTATCAGGCTACGCCGGAAGTGACGCAACGGCTTTTGCAGGAGCTTAGCTGCCGGGACGAAGAGGCTTTGTATCGGAAACTGGGGATCGACGCCCGGCGATTGGTGGAGCCGAAATGGCGATTGCCGCACCATCCGGACGATCCCCAGGCTGACATGTGGGGCGTGCGCTATCGGAAAGCTTCTTACGGCGGCGGCGTGTATGACGAACCGTGTTATCATCCTTTGGCCGACGTCGAAGAACCCGCCCAGGTTCATGCCTTCCGTTGGCCCAGCCCGGATGACTTCGATTACTCGCCGGTTACCGAGGCGGTGGAGAAGGACGACGGATTTCGGCCCATTCATGCCGGCTGCTATGAGCCGTTTTTACTCTACGGCTACATGCGGGGCCTGGAGCGGGCGTTTGAGGATTTGGCGGTTCGGCCGGAAATTGCCGACGCTATTCTGGGGCATCTGTTCGACTTCCACTATGAGCACCACCGTCGCATCTTTGAGGCAGGCCGGGGACGGATTGACCTGACCTATGTGGCCGAAGACCTGGGGTCGCAAACCGGCCCGCTCATGAGCCTGGCGATGTACCGCCGGTATCTACTGCCCAACCAGATCAAGATGGCTGAGCTGGCGCGGCAGTACGGGGTGCATGTGATGTACCATTCGGATGGGGCGATCCGGCCGTTCCTGCCCGATCTGATCGACCGCGTGGGCATTGAAATCCTAAACCCCATCCAGTGGCGGGCGGCGGGGATGGATCGGGAAGGATTGGTGCGGGACTTTGGCCAGCGGATCATCTTCCACGGTTCCATTGACAATCAGAAGACGTTGCCCTTTGGCACACCGGACGATGTGCGCCGGGAGGTGCTAGAAAGCATTGAGATTTATCGGTCGGCCCGGTGGATCTGCGCCCCCTGCCATAATCTGCAGCCGAATACGCCCACCGAAAATATATTGGCGTTGTACGAAACCATTCACGAGGCAGGGGTTTATTGATGAGGATCAAACCGGGTTCATGGGGATTGAGGATATGGGGCTGGGGCGGGCGGATCGTAGGCCGGTAGTAACTTCTAGCGGCCGTTCGAGCCGGTAGGTTCAGGAAGAGGACGAACTGCTCCATGGGGGAAAGGAGCTCTGGTTGTTTTCCGCTGTTGGGGAGGTCGCTGCTGAACCTGCGAGGCAAGGGGTTACCCGTGCTCTTCTGGGCCTGGTGGGGCGATTTGGTTTGGCTTGGGGGTTTGAGAAGGCCAAAGCGTAAGAAGCATAAGCAATCCAGCGCCGATCAGGTAAGCAGCGGTCCAGTGGTAGGGGGATTGGCATCGGAGGGCAGGTTCTGAGGGTATTTGCGATAAGACTTGTCCTGGCAAAGCGATGGCCGCCGGATCCAGCGGCGAATGGATGATTCCGAACAAACTGCAACCCGCGGCGATCAGCATATATAGGGCAGCCCGAACCAATCGGCCGTCCAGGAGGGCGGCCAAAACCGAGGCCCACAGCAAGCTTGTGATAATAAATCCATTGGCTAAGCTGCGCAGTGCCAAGCCTGCCGGGGAGAGTTGCACTCCGGCCGCTTGGCCCCCCAATGCTTTGACCCCAACCAGCACCAGATACGCCAAAGCAGGCATCACCGCCAAGGCCAAAGCGGGCATATGTCGGCTGGGCGTGGCCAGGTAGGACTGGGCCGTTATCTCCAGCCCAATAAAGACCAGAATCGTAAACAGCGCTGCCTCTGGCAACCATTGGAAAATCCAGGCAAACCAGCCGAACAGCCCCGCCAAGCCCACAAACACCGCCGTAGCCAAGCAGTAGGCAGCCCGACCGCCCATCGCCTTGTAGGCCGGATGGCCGATATAGGGTGTATTTTGAATTACTCCTCCAGCCAGCCCGGCCAGGACCGAAGCCACGCCTTCGGTAAGCAAGATGGTGCGAGTGTTATACGGGTCTCCGGCGGCTGCTGCGCTTTCGGTGCAGTCGATGCCGCCGACGATGGTGGCCAAGGCAAACGGGAGCATAATGGGCAGGTATTTTAGAGCCTCCTTCAGTACGGCTTCCCACCAGGCCCAACTTTGGGCAAAGGGGGGCAACGGTTCAGGCAGTCGCCAGGGGGCCGGCGGAGGCGTTTCGGCCGGCGGGACAATTGGCCCGCCGAACCAGCCGCCCAACCATTGGCCCGCCCAATAAATCCCCACCCCCACCAGAGCCGCCGCCAAGGCCCCAGGGACACCCCCGGGCAATCGCCGCCTGGCTACCAGCGCTATGAAAACCACCACCAACGAGGCGATCCCGACTACGGGGATGGCGGCGATGTGCTGCCAGAGCGGCAAAAAGGCAATCAGTGCTAAGGCGATGGCGGCTAAGGAGCCGAGCAGCCCCGCCCTGGGCACCCACCGGCGCACCGCCGCTCCCAAGGGCGCCACTACCGTCTTAAACAATCCCACCCAGACCAAAAGCACCGCTCCGACATGCCAGGCAAACACCATCGCCTCTTGGTGCGATAGGTGGTGTTGGACCAAGCCCGTCTGCAAGGCGGGCAGGAGCACCAGCGGCCCGACGGCAAACGTACTAGGCGTGTCCAGTCCCAGCGGCATAGCCGTTACATCGTCCCGACCGGTGCGCCGAGCCAACCGAAACGCCATCCAGGTGTAAATCAGATCTCCTACCACTACCCCCAACGCCGTGCCAGGAATCATCTGCGTGAGGACAAAATCCCGGCTGAACTTTTTGTCTTCCTCTGGCCGGGGGCTGGTAATCAAGGCGGCTAGCAGAATCATCACCGTCAGGTTGTCCAGCATCAGGCCGAAAAACGCATTTACATCCCCCCACCGGGCCCACCGGTAGCGTGCCATCCGCTGCCGCTCCTTTTGAAACACCACAGGCAAATCCCCTTCCGCCACTACTCAACAGAACGCCTCGATGGCATTTTAGCAGATCGGCCTGGCAGTCGGCCAGCCAAGTCCAATCGCATGCTCCTGCCTCCAAGCAGGTGCAGACCAGCCCAAAGACGTCCTGCCAGGTCTACCCCACAGATACCCCTTTAAGCCAGTAGCTTGGCCAAGAGCTTTATCAAAGCGGAATCACGCAAACGGGTGGGCTACGCCCAACGTCGTCGAACCAACCACAGGCCGGCCACGCCAAACAGCAAAAGCACGAGGCTGGCCGGTTCCGGAACGGCAATGCCCAACGTGTAGTAGCCGTCCTGAATCTGGTTGCCCAGCAGCGAAAAGATGATCTGGTCTGGCCCGTTCCACTGGCCTGCCGCCAGCACGCTAAACTGAAACGCATTGGTGGGGCTATAGAGGAGGGCGTAATACTCGGCCGGTTGGAGCAGTTGCGGTGCGAGGCCGCCGTCGGTAAAGCCGAAGGCAAACAGGGCATCTATTGTGCCGGTCATATCCACGTACCACACCCGGTCCCAGCGGAGCCGAATCCCACTGCCGACCGGCAGATCCGTAGTAACCCAAGCATTGGTGGTCTTTTTATGCCCGGCTAGCAAAAATTCCCCATCGCCCAGCGTGGCATCGACCGCTTGGAAACCGAAGCCGGCGCTACCGGCCTCCAGCAGTTTATTGTTGGCATCGACCCGGCCTACACCAAACACATCCAGGTCGTAGTCTCCGTTGGCCGATTCATCGCCGGCGTAAAAATCGGCCGCTGAAGCCAACTCGATGCCATATTTGGCGCTCAAGTGGTTTTCGACCACCCGGATTTCCGCCAGGTTCAACGGCCGGTTAAACACCAGCACCTCGGCCAGCTCGCCATTCCAAGCCCGAGAACCTGCCGGATGGCCGTAGTAAAAATAATTCCCAATATTCGTGCTCCCGAAGGTAAAGCCCTGACTGGTTACTCCTACGAGGATATGGGGCGTATTCAGTCCCACAGCGCCGCCGGGCGCTCCGTTGACGTACATACTGCCCTGATTGGTAAAATCGTTGGCGTTGCCCGGATGCGCCCATGCAGAAGCACTAGCCCGGCGGATGCCAGTGTCCGAATTATTCGCTCCCCAGATGCCATCTAGGCTTCGATAAGCAAGGGTGGTGTTCACTAGGAAAACGGTCCGAGGCGTAGTAGAGGTATTCAGTAACAGGGTATCGGAATAGGCGCCGGGCAATAACGGCCCCGCCCCATCCGGATCGCTGTTATCCCCGTCGAAGCGGATGGCGGGCTTGTTATTGCCGCCGAAGCCGCTGGATTGATACAACGGCTGGCGGTTGGAATCGGACTGGCTGAAATGATTGTTCCTACCGCTTTGGTCGTTCCACTGGGTTACCTGGGAACCGGAAAGCTGCACGTCTTGGCCCGCATCCAGGTGATAAAGCAGTTCGGAATTTGGCCCTAGCTGGCTAAACCCGCCCGGCGCCGTGCCGCCGGTGGGAATAAGAGCGCTGACGACCATCTCGGCCAACGAGAGGGCGTACTTATCGTGATCGGTTCCTGTGGGCGGATTGCCGCCGGTTCGGCTCACTTTGACATAACTGCCGCGCACCGGCCCACCAGTCAGGGCCATTAGATTCAACGTAGTCGTCAAGGGGATATCGTTATTGTTATAAATCGGCCCAGGATACAAAATCCCGGAATCCCAAACCACCGTCGAACCATCCGCTCCGAGAATCTGCACCCGCGTATCCTGTAACCGTAATTGCGCAACATCCCGACGGTTTTCCACAGTGATGCCCTGGATGAGATAACTGCCGCCCAGGTTGACTTGCCACCAGGGATTCGCATCGTTGGCGTTGCCCACCGTATGGGTAAAATTGTTCAAATTTCCATCCACCGCGTTGCCCGCGACAAAACCGCCCAGCGTGGTCGATTGGCTAGCCGGTTTCCCCAAAGCCACGTTGATTAAGGCGGCCTGGCTCCAGCCCGCCCCTACGCTCCAAATGAACCCAGCCATCACCCCCGCTGACCCTACCCAAATGAACTTTTTCATGAGACCTACTCCCCATGGATAGAAGACCGCAAACTCAACAACATAGCCTATTATATAGTAAAAGGTGTTTTTTTCTTTCATGCTCTGCCCGGCCCGTCCATTGTTTGAGTCTGTCCAGACAGAATCCAACGCCGTCTAACCGACCAGGTTCCCCTCGCCGTCTGACAGACATCCTTACGGAGCTTAGTCTGTCCCGACTGAGTACTTTACTATGCCGCAAACGATGCTACGTGCCTTATACGCCTCTAGATAATTGCGCAACATTTCAGCCCAATGAGGCAACCTGTCGGTGCTGCGAAAGCAGGAATCCGATTTTTTTCCCGATGGATTTTGCTCTGTGGATTCCCGCTTGCCCGCGCATGACACTCGGAGGCATTCTCCCTAAACTGGGACCTACTTCACTCGGCTGAAATGTTACCTAATTGCTGGTTTTAGGCCACTTGGGCTTTTGGACACCTAAGGCCGCCCCAATGGCCCAAGAAAACTAAAATCCATTCATTCCTACTTACTATCTCCGCTCGGCAATCTCAAGGATATTTTCTGGAAGGGAATTCTGTCTTCGAAGGAAAATGCCCAAAAGAAATCTTTTTGCGTAACAATTCAGCCGAATGGAGCGTCTTTTTTCTCACCCCCGCGAAAGCCTCCGATTCAGAAAAAGTAGTTTCCCCATCTGGATTCCTGGTTGCGTGGGAATGCCATATTGAGCCTCTCCCAGCAGGGGAAAGGCAAACAACTCCCCTCTCCCCCTGGCGGGAGAGGGTTAGGGTGAGGGGGACTCCAGAAAAATCCCCTCTCCGCTGGTGGGAGAGGGGAGAGGCGATGAACCATGGAGCAGCCTAAGTAGCCTGGATTCTCGCTTTCGCGGCAATGACTCCATGACCGGTTGTGCGGGAATGACAGTAGGCGGGTGGGACGTCGGCGATCCGAGTGGCCCCTGCCGTTGCAGGATTAGGAAGCAGGTACTTCCACCAGGAAGCGGTTTTTGCCGCCGGGCGCCAGTTCTACGCTCTTTTGGACTTGTTGTCCGCCGGCAGAGGCATGAATTGTATATTCGCCGAAGAAACCGTTCCAAGCCAACCTGCCGGCCTGGTCGGTTTTTCCCTCCGTTCGGGTCCACCACTGTCCCTTAATCAGGCGCATCAGTTGCTCGTAGGCCGGTTTGGGCGACATGTCTTTTCGTACCAGTCCTGCCGGCGCTCCCTTCCATGCCGCCAGATCGCTCAGATTCCACCAGGTAATCGCTTCTACCGCCGGATGGGAAAACAGCATCGTATAGAAGCGGACCACCTCCTCGGCCTGCCGCTTTTCGCCTTCCGGCGTAGAGGCCCACTTTTCCGGCGGCAACTGCCAGCCCTGCTGGCCGGAAAGAATGGTCGTTTCGGTGAAATGCAGGGGCAGGCCGAATCGGCTAAACCGCTCGCAAACATCCCAAATCTTTCGGTTGGACCAAGTGCCGCCGTGCTGATGGCTCTGGATGCCGATGGCGTTCATCGGTAACCGACCGTCCGCATCCTTCAGCTCCTCCAGGAGCTTTTCATACGGGGGATCGACGATATAGTCGTTGACCAAAAGGAAGGCTTTCTGGGAGGCGGCCCGTGCTCGCTGGAGGCACTGTTTGGTAAACTCCGCCCGGCCCAGCTTGGCCCACAGGTCGGTCAGCCGAGGCGCACGCTGCTTGCACTCCGGTCGGTCAAACTGCACCGCCTCGTTGACTACGTCCCAATAGTCGATCAGCCCGGCAAACCGCTTTACACAATCTTCAATCCGCCCCAGTTGGAGACGGCGGACTTCCTCGGCGTTATCAGGAAGCCAGCGCGGTTCGCTCCAGTTCCAAGCCAATGGATGGCCCTTAGCAGTGATGCCATGCTGTTGACACCAGCGGGCTACCAGCTCGGTATATTCATGCCCAGGCTGCCCTGGCTGGGGTTCATAGGCCCACCAATAAAAGGCCAAGGTGGCGTAGTTAAACAAGTCGGCAAACCGCTGCCGATAGGCTATCTGTAATTCTGTTTCCATTTGGGCAGGCCGGCGGGAGCTGCTCGGCGGCGTTGGTTTGGGATCGCCGGGCCGATCGGCCTCCAGGGGCCGCCACAGGTAAATATTGCAGCCGAACAAAAACCGATGCCGGGTTTGCTCGATCTGGACCGTCGCCCCTGGCACAGGCCGACCATCCCGGAGTACCTCGACGATCGCTTCCCCTTTCCGATGGCGTCGAATCCGCTCTTCCGCCCCGGCCCAGAGTTCTTCGTCAGTGAGCTTCGCTCCAGAGGCTGCCCGGACAACCGCCGAAAAGCTTGCCATACCGGCGCCCGAAGCGACTAAAGCTTCTAAAAAACTTCTTCGGGAAATTCCCCGGCGTTGGGATGGAACGGTTCGTTGGCCGCTGGTCGAGAATACCCGATTCCTCGAAATAAGAAACTTCTTTACATGTTCTGGCATTGCTTCACCTTCCCAAAAGCAAGGAAATCGGAATCTAAAAATGGAAGAAGTGTTCCAACGGATTGAAAGGCGGACTCAATCCCAGCGGGTAGATAGGCGGACAGTACTCAGGCCTCCGAGCGGTGCAAAAATCCATGCGATTGCTCTTCCCTTTCTAATGGGGCATTTTATAATAAAAACTAATCTCCCACCATGCTGTTAGCTCGCCTACGAATATCCTTTAGCTCGCCTACGAATATCCTTAAGCCTGCCTCATAAAAAAGCTCACTAGATGCCTCGTAAAAAAGCTCACCAGAACGGTATCCTACCAAAAAGGAGGTTGCGATCATGGCTGGGTTTCTTTCACGCCGGCCAAGGATGCCCGGGGTAACAGTGCTGATGGTTTGGGGATGCCTTGCTGGCGCTGTGTGGACGTCGTCGCCAGTTTGGGCCGGTAAACCGACGCCGGGACTGCTCCAAAAATTCCTCGAAGGTCCTATGAAGGAGATCGAGGAGATTGTCTTTGCGGTGCGCGTGCCGGGCAGGGACCATTGGTACGTAACCTTCGGCAATTATTCGGACCATTCCGAGCATCCGGCGAAGCAGTTGGGTTTCAAGTTTGAAGACGGCGTCTATTGGGGCTACGGCGAAGGCGGCCGATTGTGCCGATTGAACCTTCGGACCGGGGCGCTGAAGGTTCTTTTGGACGATCCCCGGGGCGGCCTCCGGGACCCCCAGGTCCACTACGACGGCCAGAAAATCCTCTTCTCCTATCGCCGGGGGGGGGACCCATCCGTATCATCTTTACGAAATCCAGATCGACGGCAGCGGCCTGCGGCAACTCACCGACGGCCCCGATGACGACATCGAACCGACCTATTGTCCCGACGGGAGCATTGTGTTCTGCTCCTCTCGGTGCCGGCGGTTTGTCAACTGCTGGTACACTCGGGTGGCCACCCTGTATCGCTGCGACGCCGACGGCGGCAACATCCGGATGCTTTCCAGCAACAACGACCACGACAATACGCCCTGGACCATGCCGGACGGCCGGATCCTGTATATGCGGTGGGAATATGTCGATCGAAGCCAGGTCCATTTCCATCACCTCTGGACCATGAACCCGGATGGCACGAACCAGATGGTCTGGTTCGGCAACATGCACGGCGGGGTGGCCATGCTGGACGCCAAACCAATTCCTGGCAGCCGAAAGGTGGTCGCCTCCTGGTCGCCGGGGCATGGACTGCCAGAGCATATTGGGCAGGTGGCGGTGGTGGATCCCAGCTTGGGGCCGGACGCCCAGGAACCGGTGCATATTGTCGCCCCGGAAGTGCGATGGAAAGACCCTTATGCGATTACCGAAGATTGCTTTCTGGTAGCAGACCGGCAGGGGCTTTATGTGATGGACGGGCAGGGGAATTATGAACTGATCTATCAACTGCCGCCGGAAGAGCGAACAAAGTTTCAGTGCCATGAACCCCGTCCGCTGACGCCCCGACCCAGAGAACGCATCATCCCGGACCGAGTCGATCTGACCAAAGCTACCGGTCGGCTGATTCTGGAAGACATTTATCACGGCCGAAAAATGGAAGGCGTGCCCCGAGGGGCCATTAAAAAACTTCTGGTCTTGCAGCAATTGCCCAAGCCGGTCAATTTCTCCGGCGGCATGGAACCGCTCACCATTGGCGGTTCATTCACGTTGGCCGAGATCGTCGGCGAAGTGCCAGTCGAACCGGACGGATCGGCCTACATGGAGCTGCCCGCGCTGCGATCGCTTTTCTTCGTGGCTTTGGACGAAAACGATTTGTGCGTCAAACGGATGCACAGCTTTGTCACCTTACAGCCGGGGGAAACCACCGGATGCGTCGGCTGCCACGAGCGGCGGGAAACCACGCTGAAGCCGATCCGGCAAGACATCATGGCGCTGCGTCGGGCGCCTTCGGCGGTGCGGCCGATTCCCGATGTGCCCTCCGTGCTAGATTTTCCTCGGGACATCCAGCCGATCTTGGACCGTCATTGCGTCGGTTGCCACAATCCGGATCGGCGGGAAGGCGGGGTGGATCTTACCGGCGACAAAACCGCCATGTACACCATCAGCTATTGGACCATGCAGACGCGGAACCTCGTGGTCGATGGCCGGAACCAGCCGTTCGGCAATCGTCCGCCGTATAGCTACGGCTCCGCCACCAGCCGACTACTGAAACTGATGGACGGCAGCCACTACGGAGCAAAGCCGTCGGAGCTGGAACGAAAGACGGTTCGGTTGTGGATTGAAACCAGCGCCTGCTATCCGGGGACCTATGCGGCGTTGGGGTGTGGCTATTATCCGGTGCATCTGCCCATGGAGCCGATGCGCCAGCGGTGCGGCAGTTGCCATACCGCCGAGGTGAAAGACCGAAAAGGGAAAAAGCTCACTACTTTGGTGATCAACGATGCCTGGGGCCGACACTTGGAGCCGCTGATGAATCTTTCCCGGCCGGAGAAATCCTACCTATTGCTGGGGCCGTTGGCCCGCTCGGCCGGGGGCCTGGAGCTTTGCGAAGAGCCAACCTTCCGATCCAAAGACGATCCGCTGTATCGGCAGATTTTGGCGGCTGTGCAGGACGCCCAACGTCGGCTGATGGAGGGCAAACGGTTTGATATGCCCGGATTTCGGCCCAACGAGCATTATATTCGGGAGATGCAGCGGTTCGGCTTTTTGCCCAAACAGCTTCGGCCCGATGAGCCGATCGACTGCTATAAGGTGGATCGGGCCTACTGGGACAGCTTCTACTGGCAACCGCAGCCCCAGATGGCCCAGGGGCACTAGGCGGTGACGGGAAGGAATCGCTTTTCGGAACTCTCTCCGAGGAAACGGATTTTCTAGATGGTGGGAGGACTCCTTTGATTGTATCTTTAGTATCTTTAGAAGATACATTATGTATTAAAGAGAGACATTCCGCTGTGCCCCGGTGCAACTCCTTAATGTGCCTTATGTTCCGGCTTTGGTATTCCGGAGCACGAAATTGCTAGTTTTTGGTGGCTCTGGTGGTAAGGATAGGCAAAAAAGGCCCTTCCTTTTCCCCACCTCTCCTCAGTAAGGTCTTAGTTCCCTGTAAGCCGCTTTCTTTTTTGGATCTCCTACCGGAAGATCTACCTTCCTTTACATAAAAAAATTTTCTTTGCGCCCCCTCTTGCAAGAGATTTATTTGATACATATATTTTTTGAATCCTGTATCTTGCAAAGAATCATTTTTGCGATATACTAACCCCTTCCAGTCTCGGTTTACGGACTTCAAGGCAAAACTTTTTCCCAATCTCAATCCCGTCCATGGACCCGGCCAAAGTTCAAAAAGGCAATTCATCAATGCATTCAAGGGCCGACCTGAACCATACCAGTCCTTTGCCAATGCTGCCAGGAGGCTTCCGATGATCCAGCAAACCCAGTCCGGTTTCGATTTTTTGGAACAACTGGCCAGTACCGTAGAAGGCGAATCGCCGTTGGGGTGTATGCAATGTGGTTTGTGTGTGGCCAGTTGTCCGTTGGGCCATGCGATGGAATATCCGCCGCGAAAGATTTTGCTGCGGGCGGCTGCCGGCCACATAGATCTGCTTCTGAAAAGCCCCAGCGTGTGGATGTGTGTAGGCTGCTATTTGTGTTCGTTCCGATGCCCACGAGGGATTGAACTGACCGACGGCCTTTGGCCAGCGCTTCGGGACCGAGCCATGCAGGCCGGTATCCAACCGCCGAGCGAATTGCAAGAGGCATTACGGAACCTTCTCAAATACGGCAATGTTCTTGGCAAGTCGCCTCGGCAACGGCTGCAATGGGCGGAGGGTCTGGATGTTCCGGTGCTAGACCTATCCAAGCAGCCCCAGCCGGTCGAAGTGCTTTGGATCGTGGGCGATTATCCCTCCTATTATCCGCGCAATCAGCGGGTAGCTCGCGCACTTGCCAGGATTCTCACCGTTTTGGGTGTGCGCTGGGGGGTTTTGGGCGCCAAAGAATCGGCCATGGGCGAATGTCGCATGTTCGGGGAAGAGGGTTTATTTGAGACGTTGGTGGAAAAGAATCGGCAGGTACTCCAATCTCAGCAGTTTGAAAAGATCGTATTTTCCGATCCCCATGATCTGCAGGCCTTTCAACATTACTATCCTCGATATGGGATTCGGAAGCCTGCGGAGCATTATGTTACTTTTTTAGCCGATCGGCTTTCGGAACTAAAAGGACGGATCGTTCGATCGCTCGAGGCCGTGGTAACCTATCATGACAACTGTTGTGTGGCTAGGCGGTGCCGGTGTTTTGAGCCTCCTAGGGCGCTGCTGGAGGCCATTCCGGGCCTGAAGCTGGTGGAGATGGAGCGGAACCGGGACGATGCGCTCTGCTGCGGCGGAGGAGCAGGAGGCATGTGGCTGGACGCTCATATTGAGGCGCATGGTGGGTATCGGCTCTCGAATGAGCGGATCAAAATGGCCGCCCGCACCGGCGCCCAAATCCTTGCTGTGTCTTGTCCGTTTGAGCTTTCTCGATTTGAAGATGCCGCCAAAGTTACCGGCCTGGAAGGAAAAATCCAAGTCCGGGACATCATCGAACTGTTGGCCGAGGCCATGGACCTGGCGGAAAAGGAGACCGGGTGAAGGGAGGTTGCCGGGCAGGGAACTTCGAGCAGGGAGCCTCTTTCTCGGAGAAGACAGGTTGCCGACTGGGAGGAAACAGCTGGTCCGCCTGGATCGTCTGGAGAGGAGTTGGCCTGGTAAATCTGGCGATCACCGATCTGCTGGCGGTCAAGCCGCCTCCGTTCGGCTGGATCGCCTCTGCGGAGGCGTTGACCTTCTAAAAATAAAAAGGAGAGCCTATGAAGATTGCGGTGGTGATTCGGCATGTGCCGGACCTAATCGAACCGCTGGAAGTAGATTCTACGGGCAAGGCGTTCGATTTGAGTTCGGCTGCTTTTGTGCTTAATGAATCGGATGACCATGCTTTGGAGCAGGCTTTGCTGCTCAAAGAGAAACATGGCGGCAGTGTAACTGTTTTGAGTATAGATTTTGGGGATGTGGATAATTCGCTGTATGCGGCGGCAGCCAAAGGGGCTGACCAGATCCTCAAACTCCTCTGGGACGATCCGAACCGCAGTCCGTCGCCTCAGCAAGCCGCCCGTATGTATGCCGAGGTGCTCCGTTCCCAAGGGCCGGATTTGGTCCTAGTGGGTGTGCAGGCCCCGGACGAGCTAGACGGCGTGCTTTCGGCAGAACTGGCCGTTTGTCTGGGTTGGCCGTATGTCGGGGTGGTTCGGGGGGTGCAGGCGGCCGACGGCCAGAGCCTGCTGGTGTGCAAAGAATTTCCCGGAGCGGTCATGGCGCAGTACGAGGTTCGGCTTCCAGCGGTGTTGGGGATTTTGGGGGCGGAGCAGCCGCCCCGGTATGTGCCGGTCAGTCGAATTCGGGCTGCGATGAAAAGTACTCAAATTGCCGAGCAAGAGGCGGCCGTGCCTGCGGAGGCGGCTCGGGTGGAAGTAGATCAGCTTTATCCGCCCGCCCCAGCAGAACGGGCCGAAATGCTCACCGGCTCTCCGGAACAAGTTGCTAACCGAATTGCTGCCCTCCTCGAAGAGAAAGGACTGCTCCGATGAGTGCTTCGGATATTTTGGTGCTGGCAGAGACGCCCAGGGGAGTTCTTTCTGGGATTGTTGCCGAGCTATTGGGGGCAGCCCGACGTTTGGCCGATGCAACCGGCGGCCACGTCCTGGCTGCCGTGCTCAGTGCCGATGGATCACCGTTTGTCTCCGGCCTGCAGGCCGCTGACCGTATCCTAGTGGTGAATCATCCCAGTTTAGCGGAATATTCCCCGGAACTGTTCCTGGCCGCCTTGCAAGCGGTTATCCAGGCGGAAACGCCTCGGGCGGTGCTGGTGGGCAGTACGTCGATCGGCTGGGATGTGGCGCCGCTGCTGGCCGCCCGGTTGAACGCCCCACTGGTCCTGGGTTGTCAGCAGGCTAGCATCGAAGACGGTCAGGTTCGGGCCACCTGTAGCCTGTGCGGCGGCAAAATGCTGGCCAATGTCCGGATCCAAGAGGCGCCGGCTATCCTGATGATTTTGCCGGGCAGTTTCACCCCGGCTACCAGCACAGGCAAAGCCCAAGTGGAACCGGTCAGTCCGCCTGCGGATCTGCCCGCTCCGGACGGCGCCAGGGTGGCTTTTCGTCAATGGATCCTGCCGCCGCCCGGCGATGTCGATATTACCGCCCAAACTGTTCTGGTAGCGGTGGGCCGGGGCATCCAACAAAAAGAAAACCTCGAACCGATCCAGCAATTGGCCGACCTCCTGGGCGGCGCGGTCTGCGCTTCCCGGCCGATTGTCGATCAAGGTTGGCTGCCCACCACCCGCCAGGTGGGCAAATCCGGGATGACCGTAAAACCCAAATTGTACTTGGCCCTGGGCATTTCCGGGGCGCCGGAACATGTGGAAGGCATGTCGGGCTCCGATTTGATTATCGCCGTCAACACAGACCCAAAAGCCCCGATTTTCGATGTGGCCGATTATGGCGTGCAAATGGACCTGATGGACTTGGTTGAACCGCTCACCCAGGCCATCCAGGCCAAAAAGACTACATAATCGACCGACGCAGAGGATAGGGGGATGGGTCAGCCCCCTTGTGAACGATCCTTCTCCCGATTCTCTGCAGAGGTCTATCCAAAACAGACGGAGATTTGGGGATTCGGCTTCTGCTCCAGGAGGACGTTTCCCCTTGGCAACCAGTAACAACCTGTGAACCCTTGGGAGGCCGAGCAGTGCCCTTTGCTAGGCCGCTGATGTGGAATGTGCCCCCAGCCGCCGAGCTGATCCTGTATTTGATGATCCCGGTGGTGCTAGTGCTGATCGTCTGGGGTATTGTCTGGCGGGTGCGCAAATGGAGCATTGGCCAGCCGGAACCAGGCCTCGGCAGCCTGGGCGGATATGTAGCTCGGCTTTTGCGAACGGGCCGCCTCGGTGAGTGGATCCGGACTGCTTTATTCCAAGGCCGGCTCAGCCGAGATCCCTTCGCCCTGACAATGCATCTGGCCATCTTCTGGGGCATGGTCGTCTTGTTCCTGGGCACCGCCGCCGCCACCATCGACCAGGACATTGCTCATTTAATTTTCGGCTGGCAGATTCTCCGGGGCGGGCTGTATCAGGTGTTTGAACTGGCCTTGGACCTTTTCGGCGTAGTGTTGCTCGTCGGGTTGGCCCTGGCGGGGTATCGTCGGGTTGTACAGCGCCCGGCCCGATTGGCAGCACCCAGCAGGCCGGTTTCGTTTTGGGACAGTTTCCCGTTCCTTCAGCTTTTGGCCCTGATAGCGATTACCGGATTTTTGGTCGAAGGGCTTCGATTGGCTCAGGGCTTCCAGCTGGAAGCCCTGGTCCGCCAAACCCAAACCGCCCAGAAGGATCAGGGCGCATCGCCCCGGCCGGCTCAATCCCCTGCAGAACAAATCCCCCTAGCAAAAAGCAGCCACTCACCTACTCCATCGGACCAGCCTACCGATAAGCCGATTTGGCGAACTCGATGGGAAGCCATGGCCGGTGGGCATCTCCATGAGGAACATCAACAGGCAGAAATGGCCCGGATTGCCGGGGGCGGCCCGGTCTTTCCCGCCGCCGGATGGGCGCCGGTCGGCTGGCTAGTAGGCAAACTCTTCCAAAACGCCTCCTTCGAGGCCTTGCAGACCTGGCATCGGCTCCTGTGGTGGACCCATGCCTTGTTGGCCTTTGTGTTTCTGATTGCCATCCCTTGGACCAAGGCGTTCCATCTGATTTCTTCGCCGGTGAATTTGTTCCTGCGGGCTTCCAGGCCGGTGGGCCGGTTGCCGGTGGCCGCACCCGCTGGAGTCGCTCAGCTTCGAGATTTCACCTGGCAACAACTCATGCAGATCGACTCCTGCACCTGGTGCGGCCGATGCCAGGAGGTCTGCCCTGGGCATCAGTGCCATTTCCCCCTCTCGCCCAGGGATTTTGTTCATGCAGTGGATGGCCTTTTGCTGCGCACACCGGTTCGACGGGCTAGCTCCACGGAGGCAGAAGACAACCATGGCCCGGCAGGAACTGGTTCGGCTCGGGCTTCTGCTTCGGCCGCTGGCGCCCTTGCAAGCACCGCCGAGCAAACAGGTTCAGCTGGCCGCGATGGTTCGGCAACCGATGCAGGTGCTCCTGGTTTTCCTCACTCTGCCAGCCAGGCCGCTCCCGCCGCCAAAATCCTTCCGAAGCTCCACGGTCAAACCATCCCTGCCGACGTGCTCTGGTCCTGCTGCACCTGCCGGGCCTGTGAAGACATCTGCCCGGTCGGCATCGAACATCCTCGGGCCATCGTCGATATGCGCCGGCATCTAGTCGATCAAGGCCAAGTGGATGAAAACCTCCAAGAGGCCCTGATGAACTTACAGCGGTACGGCAATTCCTTCGGACAGTCGCCCCGCAAACGCACGGAAGGCCTCCAGAAGGCAGGGCTGCCGGTCAAGGATGCCCGAAAAGAGGAGGTAGAGTTCCTCTGGTTTCTGGGCGACTATGCCGCCTACGATCCCCGCGTGCTGGAGGCCACCCAGGCGATGGCCCGGCTGTTCAGCTTGGCCGGGGTGTCGGTCGGCTTTCTCATGGACAAAGAACAAAACGCCGGCAACGACGTGCGCCGGGTGGGCGAAGAGGGCCTGTTCGAAATGCTCCGGGATAAAAATTTGCAGGCTCTAGCTACCGCCCGTTTCCAAGCCATCGTTACCACCGACCCCCACTCCTATAACACCTTGAAAAATGAATATCCCTATGGCGGCAACGGAGAAGCCGAAGGCAATGGTTCTCCCTCAGACACCGCTCCCACCGCCCAGACCAAAGAAACTTCGGAGGAGCAGTCGCCCTTGGCCGGCAAACCCATCTTCCATGCCGTAGAACTCCTGGACCGATGGATTGCCGAGGGCCGATTGCCGATCCGGCGTCGGCTGGAGGACCTGACAGTTACCTACCACGACCCCTGCTACCTGGGCCGATATAACGGCATTTACGATCCGCCTCGCCGGGTGCTGGCTGCCCTGGGCGTTCGGCTACTGGAAATGCCCCGCTCGCGAGAAAACAGCTTCTGCTGCGGCGCCGGCGGCGGACGGATCTGGATGAAAGACATGCCGGGCATTCAAGTCCGCCCCGCAGAAAA
Organism: uncultured Thermoguttaceae bacterium; assembly: GCA_938042245.1. GTDB lineage: Bacteria > Planctomycetota > Planctomycetia > Pirellulales > Thermoguttaceae > JANXAQ01. Next base: position 3,465 of record CALIRO010000045.1, on the reverse strand, counting down.
ACGCATCCACGAAGCCTTGCAACTACCCGGCGTCCAGGTGTTGGTGGTCGCCTGCCCCAAAGACCTGGTCATGTTCCAAGACGCCGTGAAAACCACCGGCGCAGAAGCCCGGCTGAAAATCATGGACATATCCCAACTGGTGTTGCAAGCGGTAACCCCGGAGGAAAACCCTCCGCCAACATAACATGAAAACACCTTGTTCTGTGGGAGAACTAGGCAGCCCCGAGCGCGGGCGTCCCGCCCGCCCAAATTCCCCCTCACCCTAACCCTCTCCCGCCAGGGGAGAGGGGATTAGGGGAAGCCTCTCCCACAAAAGGGCCGAGGGGCGAAGTCCCTCTCACCCGGCCCGCCTGGCGCCGGGCCATCCTCTCCCACAGTGGGGAGAGGGGACTTGTTTGCCTCTCCCTTCCGCGGGAGAGGCCGGCTGAACCGAAGGCGAAGCCGGGTGAGGGGACCTTCTCGCCTCTGCCCTCCGCAGGAGAGGGGATACGGTTGGATTTGCGCTTTCGCGGGAATGACGGAATCATTTATTCCGTTAGCGGAAATAAAACGGCAGTGTGTTGCATTTCCCCTTCGAGTGCCGAAAAAGCGAGGTTCCTATGAACAGTACAGAAAATCCGGTTCGGATTGGGGTGTATGTATGCCATTGTGGGACGAATATTGCCGGGTTTTTGGATGTGGCGGAGCTGGCCGCCTTTGCACGCGGTTTGCCCGGCGTGGTGGTGGCCCGGGACTACAAATACATGTGTTCGGATCCCGGGCAGGAGCTAATCAAACAGGATATTCAGGAATATCGACTGAATCGGGTGGTGGTGGCGGCCTGTTCGCCGAACCTGCATGAGACCACCTTCCGCAATGCGGCCGAAGCCGCCGGGATGAACCGCTTCCTGGTCCAGATTGCTAACATCCGGGAACAGGTCTCCTGGGTAGCGACGGATCGAGAGGAAGGCATGGCCAAAGCCCGCTCTCATATTGCCGCTGCGGTCCGCCGGGTGGCCATGCACGAAGCGCTCGAGCGCCAATACGTGCGGATTACGCCCCGGGTGTTGGTTGTCGGCGGCGGCATTGCCGGTATCCAGGCAGCCCTGACCCTTGCCGATGCCGGGCGGGAAGTTATCCTGGTCGAACGGCAGCCTTCCATTGGCGGCCACATGGCCATGTTCGACAAAACCTTCCCCACCCTTGACTGTGCGGCCTGCATCCTCACGCCCAAAATGACCGCCGTCAAAGAGCATCCGAATATTAAACTATTGACTTATTCCGATGTCGTTTCGGTGGAAGGTTCGGTGGGCCGATATACAGCGCGTATCCGCCGCCGACCCCGCTACATCGACGAAGAGGCCTGCGTGGGCTGTATGCAATGCATCGAAGCGTGCGTGTTCACCCGGCCCAGATTCCCCAACGAGTTTGACCAGGGCCTTGGCTATCGAAAGCCGGTCTATGTGCCGTTTGCCCAGGCAGTGCCGCCGGTTCCGGTGATCGATCCAAAGACCTGTCTCTACTTAAGCCGCGGTAAATGCACCCAAACCTGTGTGCAAGCCTGCGGTGAACGAAATGCCATTCGCTTCGATCAGACCGAAACGATCGAGGAATACGAGGTGGGCGCTATCATCGTAGCAACCGGCTTTAAGGCGTTTGATCCCACGCCGATTCGCTACTATGGGTACGGCAAATATCCAAATGTATATACTGCCCTCGAAGTCGAACGCCTCCTCAACGCCGGCGGCCCCACCTCCGGAGAGTTGGTGCTTAGGGACGGACGCACGCCAAAACGAGTCGGCATTATCCATTGTGTCGGAAGCCGAGATAAAAACTATCATCCCTATTGCTCCCGCGTCTGTTGCATGTACGCCCTGAAACTGGCCCACCTAGTAAAAGAACACACCGGCGCAGAGGTCTATAACTTCTACATCGACATTCGTGCCCCAGGCAAGGGCTTCGAAGAGTTCTATAATCGGGTGGAAAACGAAGGCGTCCGCTTTATCCGGGGCAAAGTGGCCGACATCCGGCCCGCTTCTCTGGTGGCGGCTTCGGCCGAAGTGGCTGGCGGCGGCAACGGCCAGTCCGATCCTCCCACTGCCACCGAAGCCGTCCAAACCGCCACCCCGGCAACGAGCCCGGAAGCCCAACCGGCCCAAAAACCTTCGGCCGCTCCCATTGAACCGCTGGTCGTCCGGGTGGAAGACACCCTGCTGGGCGAAGTGCGAGAAATCCCGCTGGATATGGTCATCCTGGCCATTGCCCTAGAACCCCAGCCCGACGCCGATGAAGTGCGCAGGCTTTTTGGTATCTCCTGCTCCACCGAAGGCTTCTTCTTGGAAAAGCATTCAAAACTAGCGCCGGTGCAGACAGCCAACGACGGCGTATTCCTTGCCGGTGCCTGCCAAGGACCCAAAGACATTCCTGATACGGTGGCTCAGGCCAGCGCCGCCGCTGCCGCCGCACTGGCCCTGATCGACGCTGGCCACATCGAACTGGAACCCAACATCGCCTGGATCGACGAAACCATGTGCTCCGGCTGCCGAACCTGTATCTCGGTTTGTCCCTATCAGGCGATTCGGCCCGACGAAGAGCGCAACATCGCCGTGGTCGATCCGGCCTTGTGCAAAGGCTGCGGCACCTGTGTGGCCGCCTGCCCATCCGGCGCCGCCAAACAGTATCTATTCAGCTACGAACAACTCGACCAGGAATTGGAAGGGATCCTAAGCTATGTCTGAAACGAGCGAAAAGAGTTTCTCCCCGCGAATTGTGGCCTTTTTGTGCAATTGGTGCAGTTACAGTGCATCCGACCTGGCTGGCACATCCCGGATCAAATATGCTCCCCAGGTCCGGATGATTCGCGTCATGTGCAGCGGTCGGGTCGATCCAACCTTTATTTTGAAGGCATTTGCCCTAGGGGCCGACGGCGTGATGATCGCCGGCTGCCATCCGGGCGATTGCCATTATATTGAACAAAATTACAAAACTCTCCGCCGATACCTCTTCCTACGCCGCATGTTACGCCAGGTTGGCATCGAGGAGAATCGGCTTCGGCTGGTGTGGGCCTCGGCCTCCGAAGGTCCCCAACTGGCCCAGGCCATCAACCAGTTCGTCGAAGAAGTCCGCCAGCTAGGCCCGCTCAGTTGGTCGCAAAATTGGCAGGAAAATGGCCAACGCCAGCAGGCCCTGCAGGCCATCGTCCAGGAACACGAGTCCGCTTTGGAAGTCCTCGAAAAATGATCGCTTTCTATCAGAATAGACATTTGTGCACATTCTATTGCCTTGCTTGGGAGAATCTACCATGTCGGCTGTAGGAAACCATCCTGAATCGGCAAATCCGGAAAGTTCTCCCCCGCCTAGCAAGCCGAAGTTGGCCCTCTACTGGGCGGCTTCCTGCGGCGGTTGCGAGATTGCCGTCTTGGCCATCAATGAAAAGATCCTCGATGTGGCGGCCGCCTTCGATATTGTCTTCTGGCCCTGCGTGAT
>CALIRO010000044.1 GCA_938042245.1 uncultured Thermoguttaceae bacterium | reverse complement strand
CCAAGGCCGATGGGGAAACATCCCTGAAGTCTCCCAGGTGCAATCGTTATGGGAGCTAAACGCCTCCATCCGGCACGATGTGGGCAACGACTTTTTCCTTCGCCAATACATCGGCTCCCCCGACACCGTATTTTTTCGCTACCTCACCCCTCAGGCGAATTTGAACCCCACAAAAGCACCGTTAGAATAATTTTCCCGGTTCTTATCCCCCTAAAAGATGGATCCACAACCCCAAAAGGGGGCCCCATCGGAGGGGGGTATTGTCTCTCTCCTAGGTGGTTAATTTGATCAGCAAAGGGGGTTGACATTCCGTTATTGCTGATTAAACTATTGTGAATTACGTGAACAGAGTGGTTTTTCCCAAAGGTGTCCTGGGGACTTCTCTTCGAGGAGGGCTAGAAGATGAAAGTGCTCGATCGGCGAGGCCAAAAAGCAATTAGAACTTCGAGCATCCTGGCGATCCTGTTGGTGGCGTTGACGCTGGAATTGCCGATCGCTCAATCGGCCATTATCTTTACCGGGAATGTGGAACCTCCCAACCCCTCGAACTGGAACTCCTCCACGGACGGGTACATCGGCAAGACGGCAAATGGGTCCGCCCAGGTCGATGGCGGTAGCCAGCTTGCGTGTGGCAGTGGGTTTCTCGGTTATAATTCTGGGGTTACCGGTACTGCCACCATTATCGGCCCAGGCTCCAAGTGGACTGTTGGCTCTGGCTCATGGGGGCTGGGTCGCCTTTTTGTAGGCTACTCTGGAACTGGCATGCTTACCATCCAACAGGGGGGCCAAGTATCTTCTCGCACCGGGTATATCGGGTATAACACTGGTAGCCAAGGGACAGTGATCGTGAAAGATAGCAGCTCGAAGTGGACAATTAGCGGGACTCTTTATATGGGAGGCGACCCCTATGGTGGGGGGGCGGGTACCGGAACTCTCCAAATCCAACAGGGGGCCGAAGTTTCCAACCAAGATGCTTATCTCGCTTATAACTCCGGGGCTCAGGCCACCGTTACTATTAGCGGCAGCGGCTCCAAGTGGGCAAACACTTCGCTTTACGTAGGTTACTCCGGCAGCGGGAGTCTTTCCATCCAACAGGGAGGTCAAGTCTCTACCGCCACAGGTTGGCTTGGATATAACTCCGGTTCCCAAGGATCGGCTACGGTTACTGGTTCTGGCTCCAAGTGGGTCAATAGCGGTGATCTTTACGTAGGCTTTGAAGGTACGGGCAATCTGACGGTATCCGATGGAGGAGTGGTGGAGACAAAAAATCTCTTCGCCTCTTTTTCTAATCTTGCGGGCAACGGCCTGATTCGGACCAAAGGGGGTGTGGTAGATACCAACCTCCGGTTTGACGCTACGCATGGACTTCAGCAAAGTGTTCCTTTTGGCTCCGGTGGGAGTGTAGGACTGGATATTAATGGAACGGGGGTTTTAGGAGTCGGCTACAAGGGAGTTGGCCAGCTTACGATTACCGATGGCAAAGTCGTGCCTTCTACGGTAGGTTACTTGGGTTATTATGGAGGTTCAGAAGGCAATGCTACCATCTCGGGCGCCGGCTCGAAATGGAACGTAACCCAACAACTCTACGTGGGTTACAATGGTACTGGCACGCTTACCATTGAACAAGGAGCTACGGTCTCTTCGGCCACAGGGTATCTCGGTTATGACTCCTACGCCCAAGGGACGGCTTTTGTCCGGGGAAGCGGGTCGAGTTGGACGATAAGTGGGGATCTTTCCTTAGGGGGTGCCTATGGTACTGGAACCCTTCGCATCGAACAGGGTGCCCAGGTCTCCAATGCCAATGCATATCTCGGAACATATAACTTTTCCTCAGCTACAATCATTGTGAGCGGTCTTGGCTCCAAATGGACTAATTCAGGGAATCTTTTCCTGGGGTACCAAGGCTATGACGCTAGCGGTCGGTTAATCATCGAGAACGGTGGGGAGGTATCCAATCAGATAGGATATATAGGATATGCAGGTCTGTGGGGTGGCAACGGGGAAGCTACTGTTCGAGGAACGGGTTCCAAGTGGACGAATGCCGGGAATCTCTATGTAGGCTATAAGGGCTATGGAAAGCTTCTTATTGAGCAGGGTGGCCAGGTCTCCAATTCGGACGGGTATATCGGCTATTCTTACGGGAGGGGGTCGGTTACCATCCGGGATACGAACTCCACATGGATGAATTCTGGTAGACTGTATGTAGGGAAGGATGAGTCTGGTACGCTTACTATTCAAGACGGTGCTCAGGTCTTCAGCCGATCGGGTTGGGTAGCAAATAAGTCTTCTTTTTTTTCTTCTTCCACGGTTACCGTCAGTGGCAGTGGGGCCAAATGGATCAATACGGAGGAGCTCTCCGTGGGAGTGTATGGGAAGGCGCAGGTCACCGTGGAGCAGGCGGGGCAGATCTCTAGTGCGGGGGGATATCTAGGACATTGGTCCGGTTCCCAAGGCACGGTTACGGTGACGGGCACTGGCTCCCGGTGGACCAACACAGGAGAGTTATCCGTAGGATTTTATGGCACCGGCACGTTGAAGGTAGAACAAGGGGGCCAAGTCGCCAATACGGTGGCGTATGTTGGCCGATATGCGGGAGCCCAAGGAACGGCCACGGTAAGCGGCAGTGGGTCTCAGTGGCGCAATACGGGGGCTCTGTACGTAGGATACAACAGCCCGGGAACCATGAGCATCCAACAAGGGGGGCTGGTCTTAAGTTCTGGAGGATATGTGGGATACGGGTCTGGTACTGCCCAAGGCACGGCTACCGTAACCGGGTCTGGATCGACGTGGACCAACTCGGGGGCGGTGTACGTGGGCTATTACGGGCGTGGAACTCTGAACATCAGCCAGGGGGGGCAAGTAAGCAACGGCCTGGCTTATATAGGGTATTACTCTGGCTCCCAAGGGACTGTTTCGGTTACAGGCAGCGGGTCCAAGTGGACCAATACAGATCTTTATGTCGGCTACAACGGGACCGGCACGCTGACGGTCTCGAATGGGGGACTGGTGGAGGCAAGGACGATTTTCCTCAGCTCCTGGAGCAATCTTTCTGGCAATGGGACGATTCGGGCCAACGGGATTATGACGGATGGCCAGTTGGTGTTTGATACTCCCGGTTCTTCGCAGAGCATTCCGTTTGGCTCCGGGGGAACGTTGGAACTGAATCTGAATGGCACGGGCTCCTTAGGGGTTGGCTACAAAGGGGTAGGAACGCTCTCCATTACCAATGGGGCTGCGGTACGCTGTGGGGATGGGTATCTTGGGTATTTTGCCAGTGCCCAAGGATCGACTACGGTAAGCGGCAGCGGGACTCAGTGGAACAATTCCCGGGATTTGACCGTGGGCTATAAGGGGACGGGCACGTTGAACATTACCGACGGTGCCCAGGTGTCTAACCGGGTAGGGGCCATGGGGCATGATGCGGGTTCCCAAGGGACGGTGGTCCTCAGCGGGGCCAATTCGCTCTGGACCAATACGGGAAATCTCTTGGTAGGTCGGGCGGGCCAAGGCACGCTGCGGATCCAGCAGAACGCTCGGGTTACGAACGCCAGTGCCTATCTGGGCTATTTAGACACAGGCACTGGGACAGCCGAAGTTCAAGGCGGCGCCCGCTGGAATAGTACGGGGGATCTTTACATTGGCTATCGGGGCGGGGGGGTGCTGAGTGTGAAGTCGGGGTCTCAGGTAACCAATTCTTACGGCTATATTGGTTATGCGGTTTCCGGGGCCCAAGGGGAGGTGATTCTAACCAGCTCGGGCACGAAGTGGACCAATTCGGCTAGTCTGTATGTAGGCCGTACGGGCACCGGCAGCCTTACAATCCAGGATGGGGCGGAGGTATCGAACTTTGCCGGCTATATTGGCTATTGGAGCGGTTCGCAAGGTTCGGCTGTGGTAAGCGGTTCGGGCAGCAAGTGGACCAACCGGAGCGATCTGACGGTCGGCTATTCCGGTAATGGGAGTCTTACGATCAAGGACGGTGCTCAGGTTACCAACCGATATGGGGCGGTGGCCCATGATGCTGGCACCCAGGCGACGGTGCTGGTGCAAGGCAGCGGGAGCAGTTGGTCTCATTCGGGCAATTTCTTTGTGGGTCGGGCGGGCCAAGGCGACATGCTCATCCAGCAGGGGGCGCAGGTATCCAACAAGGGCGCCTATATCGGTTACTTGGCCGGTTCCCGTGGCTGGGTCTTTTTGGAGACCGGCGGCACCTGGACCAATACGGGGGATCTTTACATCGGGTTTCGGGGCAAGGGCACGCTTTGGGCACAAAGCGGTGCCCAGATAACAAGCGGTTACGGCTATATAGGGTATGCTACCGCGGAGGCCCAAGGTTCCGTTGGCCTAGCCGGCTCGGGCACGAAGTGGACCAATTCGGCTAGTGTGTATGTAGGCCGTACGGGCACCGGCAGCCTTACAATCCAGGATGGGGCGGAGGTATCGAACTTTGCCGGCTATATTGGCTATTGGAGCGGTTCGCAAGGTTCGGCTCTGGTAACTACGGGGAGCAAGTGGACCAACCGGAGCGATCTGACGGTCGGCTATTCTGGTAACGGCAGCCTCACGATTGGAGCTGGTGGCCAGGTAACCAGCCGGTATGGGGCTATAGCGCACGATCCAAATACCCGGGGGACCGTACGGGTGATTGGTTCCCTGAGCGGTTCGGCATCTACATGGACAAATACTCACAATCTTTTTGTGGGCCGAGCTGGTAAGGGGCAGATGATTGTGGAAGGGGGAGGCAAGGTGTTCAATGCCGCGGGGTACATCGGCTATTTATCCACCGCTGACGGGGTAGCGGTGGTTCGAGGGGCCGGTTCGGTCTGGACCAATACGGGCAATCTGGATGTGGGCCGATATGGGGCGGGCACCCTGGCCATCCGCACCGGCGGGCAAGTGCTGGCCGCTTCGGTGGGCGTCAACTACCGCTCCATCCTCTCGATCGACGTAGGGCATGGGAGTTTACTCAGCCTGGGCGACGGGAGCGGAACGCTCACCAATAACGGCACGGTGCGGATTCTGGCTGGGGCTGCCCCCTCGGCAGGTGCCCCCCAATACGTTCCCATTGCCGCAGGCAGTTGGATCGGCATTGGCCAGTACCAGGCGGTCGGCGGCACCTGGGATCCCAGTACTCATCAGTTTACGGTTTCTGATGTCCAAACCGGCACCTCGGGCGTCCCGGTGCAGATCGATTTGGCCCAACGACAACGAGTGCTGATAACTGATCCGGTCAATAACTGGCAGTTGGGAGCCAGTTTTCTGGCTTCGGCCACTCCGAAGCCCCTGACGGTAACCGCCACAGCCATTAGCGGAGACGTTCGGACCGCTCTGGAAAACAAACTGGACGATGACGAAGTTCTCTACGGCGGCTGGTTGTTCACGACCATGGGCAATGTTGGCCTGAACGACCCGGCCTATCTCTCGTTCCGGATAGGCGACGTAGGTGAATCCATCTTCTCGGTGTGGCGGTACCAACAAGCCAGCGGCTGGGAGCGAATCGCACCAGTCGATCTGAATTATGTGGATCCGTACATCTCCTTTACGAGCACCATGGGCACGTTGAACGGCTACGGGTATGCGGTCGTTGTGAGGCCGGATCTTCCCGAGGGGCCGCCGATGGGCCAGGCCTTAGCCGAACCGATGGCAGCCCCGAACACAGGCACGCCGGTGGCCAAGCAGGAAAGTAGCCCTACCGGCCCTTCGGACAATACCCTGGCCGGGATTTTGACGCCAAGCCCGTTGGCCTCGGCGGCTCTAGAGAGTCAGGAATCGGTTGTGCTTGCCACTCAGGAACCGGTCTTCGCAGGGGCCTTGTTTGAACCAGGAGCCGCTTCGGAGGAAACCTCGGCGTTCGACGGGGCCGAGCCGGCTGGCTCCATGGATTCAGCCGATGTAGCAGAGGATTCGGCCGATGTGGTAGATGCGCTGGGTTTAGCGGATCCGTTGGCAATCTTTTCGGACTCAGGGGAGCTTGCCGAGGCGGCCTTAGCCGAAATCGGGCTTGATCCGTCGGCAAACAGCGGGCAGCCGTTTTCAGAGTTAATCCTCACTTCCGGGCCAGAAGGCGGAAATCTGGTGCCGTGGATGGTAGCTTCGGCGGCCGATGGCCTCCAGCCGCTGCAAAGTGTCCCGGAACCAAAAAGCCTGGGGCTTCTGCTGGCAGCCAGCCTGTTCGCAGGGCTGTATTGGGGATGGTCCCAGAAAGGAGGGCTGGGAATCTTTCGGAGAAAATCCTCCAAAGGGGCTTAGCTCGACTTCTGCCATTTTTGGAACATTTCCGTCGAGTGAAGTAGGTTCCTGGTTGTTAGGGAGAATCCCCCGGAGTGTGCCTGCTGCGGAAGCGGCTGTTCCCAGTGCCCAAATCCATCCCAGAACCAGGATTCCTGTTTGTGCAGGAAGAGGCGGCATCCTTCGGCGGCAATCTGACTCCAGAGGTTCTTAGCTTGACTTCTACTTATTTTTAGCGGTTCTTTCATTTGGAACCAGCAGGCAGAAAGATCCATTTTTTTCATACAATTTCTAACCCCAACGATGACAATGGGTTAGGAGAATGTCTCTCTGGGTAGCTTCCAAATTGGCAAAAGTCGATATTACCCTATCTGTCCACATATGCGGCGGGTGCAAGAGGAGTGGTCCTCTGCTAAGGGCACCTGGGTTTGGGCAGGGGGCTCAGTGGCTGGGGCGGGGCGGGCTGGAGCGGCCGTGGGGCGGTCGATCGCTTCGCCGAACTCGCCCTTGCAGATTGGCCGAAATGATTAGATCGATCACCTCTTTCCAGGTCGGCACTGCTCGATGGATAGGAGGTTGCTGATCCGAGCTGGCGCGGGCTGGTGTCTGCGCTTCGGCAGTGCCCGATGCTGTTGCTTCCGGTTCTTCTGTTTCCTCTTCTTCTAACTCGGCCGACTCGAAGAGATCTTCCGGTTCCAGCAGTTCTTCTGGTTCCAAAAAGGCGGGGGTGGTTGGTGGTAAAAACTCCAAACTGGCCGAAGGTATTTCCGCCGTCGGCAGGGACTGAGGCATCGGTTCGCCAAAACCCGCTCCGGGTCCTTCTCCGGCCGCAGACGGACCTGCCTGGACCCCTCCCGACAGTAGAACCGGGAGGGTTGAACCGGCTGCTGGTACTTGTCTGGCCTCAGAAGGTTCTGCTTGGGCGCCGAACGGTTCCGCCATCGATTCTGCCAAGGGGGATAAGAGGCCAGGTTCGGCTTGTTTGGGCTGCCCAAGAGCTTGTTCGGCCGGTGTTTCCAACCCTCCTTCCGTTTCTGCCAGAGGAGAGCTGGGAGGGAGTTGCGTTGCCGAGGATTCCGCCGGAGCAATGGAGTACGTTTCCGGTCCACTCTTAGCGGGTTGGGCGGCTGGAGGAGGTGCCGGTTGAGGGGAAAAAATATTTAATTCTGCTGGCCGAGCCAATTCCCAGCTTAACCCAAGTCCTGTTTCCGGGGCCTCGTCTGGCATCGGAACGGTGGTTGGGCTGACGGGTGCGTTTTGGGGCAGTGCTGGTGCGGAAACGCTTTGCGCGAGCTGGGCGGCTGGTTTGGTGTGTTGGGATGGTTCAGGAGGCCTTTGCGGGGGGTGTTCGGGCGGGGGTGCTGAGGTGGAGCAAGTCGGCTCCAGGGGGGTGAAATCGGCCTGGGGCCGGCGAGGCTGTTTAGGCAACTTTTCCCGACGTTTTGTTCGACGACGTTTGGTCCGCCGCCGCTCAGACCGAGCGTGTCGGGAGGAGGCATCCGGTTTGGCCTCTGCCAACGGAGGTCGATGTTCTGTGGGTTTGGGCTCTCGGCCCGGGCGTTTGCCTTTCGCAGGCGACCCGAGAAAATCCTGCCCGGCCCTTCCGGAAGGAGCAGTTGGGGGAACTCTCGGTGGCGGCAAAGGGCCGGAAATCGCAGAGGGTTTTGGTCCACTAGGCAGCGCGGCACTTTCCGCTGGGCGGACCGGGGGAGCGAGCATTTCCGGCGGCAGTTCCACCCCCAACTGCTGAGCCAATTGGAGCCAATGATTGGTTGGGGCCGACTCGGCTGGATGCTCAGTTGGTTTGGTCGGTCCGGAACCAGTGCTTCCGGCTTGGCTCGCACCGCTGAGCCCGGTATCCGTCTGATCTTTTGGTTGCCCTTTGGCTGTTTCCGGAGCCGGTAACGAAGCCCCTTTGCCTTCGGAGGCTGCCTGGGTCTGCTTTTCTGTTTCTGGAGCGAAACTCTGGTGGGGGATGGAAATGGGTTCTGGCTGAGCCGACGAAGCAACAGGTTCGCTGGGTTGCTCCTTCGGCATCGAACCCTCCGGAACCGCTACGCCTAACTCTAAGGCCAACCGTTTCCAATGATCCTGACTGGATGAATCGCTCATGATCGGGTTACTTTCCGCATTGTTGGAGACGAAAAAGTAGAATGAACGTACCGTTTCCGCCGAAAGATGCAGCCTCTTATTCCTGCCCAAGCAGAGATGGCAGGGTGGACCAATTGGCTGAACGGTGACGCCTTTTGTAGTATAAAGTTCCTGGGCCTCGATGAAAAGAGTGGGTTCCGAAGGCCCAGTGCTTTCCTAATGGCCCTTGTTTTTTGCGTGGCTGAGGAGGCATTTGCCATTTCTTTCTCGAGATGGGAACAATGTTCTGAAATGTCCCCCTATTCGGGGTACCCGTCCGGGTGAGCCTGAAACCATCGCCACGCCGTGGCAATCATCGGTTCTAATTCCCTGTACCGGGGCTGCCAGCCCAGTTCTCGCTGAATCTTGCTCGCATCGGCATAGAGCACCGGCGGATCGCCCGGCCGACGCGGCCCATACTCCAGCCGGATCCGCACACCGCTTACCCGGCAAGCCGCCTCATACACCTCCCGAACCGAGTAGCCCCGGCCAATGCCCAGATTGTAATAACGTTGGTCGCCGGGCCGAAGCGCCTCCATCACCTGAAGATGCGCCTGGCAGAGGTCTTCCACATGGATGTAGTCCCGGATGCAGGTCCCATCCGGGGTAGGGTAGTCCACACCGAACAGGGTGAACGTTTCGCGTCGGCCCAAAGCCGCCAGAAGCAGCGACGGAATCAGGTGGGTTTCCGGCCGATGGTCTTCGCCCAACGAGCCGTCCGAGGCTGCCCCGGCCACATTAAAATACCGAAGCGAGGCAAATGCAAACTCTCGGTCCGCCGCCGCATAGTCCCGAAGGACCTGTTCGACGCACCACTTGGACCAGCCGTAGGGGTTCACAGGCCGTTGGGGAGTCGTTTCGGTGACGGGCATTTGTTCCGGTTCGCCGTAGGTGGCGCAGGTAGAACTAAAGACCAGGCGTTTAACGCCTGCCCGCTGCATGGCCTCCAGCAGGCTGACCGCCCCGGCCGTGTTATTCCGATAATAAGCCAACGGCTGCTGGACGGATTCGCCCACATAGGCCAAAGCCGCAAAATGCATCACACATTCGATGCCGGTACGGCGCAGCAGATCGGCCAAGGCCTGGGTGTCGGCCAGATCCATCTGGTAAAACCGGGCTTTCGGATGCACCGCCTGCCGATGGCCCCGAACCAGATTGTCGATGACGACCACCGGATGGCCCGCTTCGATCAATTGTTTGACTGCATGGGAGCCAATGTACCCGGCCCCGCCAGTAACCAGCACCTTCATCCACCGTCTCCTCAAAACCCCGCCGGAATCGGCTCTTGGTAACATTTTCGCAGCCGATCGGCCACAACACCTGCCCTCAGAACTGCCTCAAAATCCACTTTAATCGGCCCCCGGAACATTTCAGCCGAGCGAAGGAGGCGCCTGTTTTTTCGGGAGAATGCCTCCGAGTGTCATCGCCGCGCAAGCTCCCGACCCAAGCTGCCCTGACTCCCTCCCCCTGTACTTCCCGCGGAAGCGGGAATCCAGAAACATGTTTCCGCTTCAGCCGGAAAACCAGAATAGCTAAACAATAAAAACAGGATTCTTGCTTTCGTAAGAATACAGGTTGCCTCGTTGGGCTGAAATGTTGCAGCACCTGGCAACCCGGGGGCAGCAGCCTTCTATCGGGTGGGCCACTTTTAGGGACTTCTTCCCTCAAGTTGCTTGACCTTGCCTCCTCGCCCAATTACTATAACATGCAGGAGATTACAAGGTTAGTGGGAAGTAAACGGCCAATCCATGAGAATGCTCCAAAAAGGGGTTCTTTTCAGGCAATCCGGGGGAAATGATTCTATCTTTTTAGCTAAAGGAGCAACTGCTATGAAAGACCGATGCGTTGGGTGGTTTGGTAAAGGCGCTTCCAGGGTGATTGGGGGGCTTGTGATGGGGGTGTTGAGCGGGGCAGGCGGGGCACCGGCCACCTTGGCTGGGCCAATTGCCCCCAACGAAATCCCCGGCCTGCAAGCCTGGTACCGGGTCGATGCGGGGCTGACCCTGGCTGGCACAAGCGGCACGGAGGTTTCCGCCTGGGCCGATAGCTCCGGTCTGGGTCGAAATATGTCCCAGGGCACTAGCGCCAATCGGCCCACCCTCATCCGAGACACCGCCTTCGGCTTTCCGGTGGTTCGGTTCGATGGGGTGGACGACCGACTTTTTTCCGGGGATTATGAACTTCACGATAACGCTGCCGGTCTGACCATCATCGGCGTGGTCCGGCCCCAAACGGTCAACCCCAGCGGCATTACCCCCGGTAATATCCTTTCCAAGTTCCAATATACTACGGGTGGGCGGGCTTGGCGAATGGGCATCGACTGGTGGGCCGCTCAAAGTAACCCCGATACCTACCAATCTACCCATGAACTAACTTTCCCTCCGTCGGCCGATCCGATCGCCAACCAATGGAATATAGTTATCGGCACATGGACCCCCGGTACGAGCACCGCCGGATATATGATCCCGATGGCTGGCCCGAATGCCTTCCAGGAGATTTATGCCGGCACAGCCGCTCAGGCAGCCAGCAGTATTCCGGATACGACGGCGGCTCTGATCATGGGCGCCTGTAATGCGGGCGGCGATCATCGGCTCAACGGTGATCTAGTGGAGGTGGTGGTTTACAATCGGGCTTTAAGCCAGACGGAGCGGCAGGGACTGGCCGAATACTTCCGCCAAAAATATACCCTGCAACCCGATCCCACCCGCCCCCTTTTGGTGAATATCAATTTCGAAGGCGTAGGCGCTAACGCCCACAACCAGCCGTTGCCGCCCGGGTATTCCGTGGATGCCGGCGCCGTAGGCACTTACCATGGGGATGGAATCTGGTCCTACTGGGATCGGGATGTGTCCAGTTGGGGGCGAAACCGCAACGCCGCCAGTTCTCCAGATGAGCGCTTTGATACGTTGATCCATATGTATAACTCAGGCCAATCTCCTTATCAGCCGTTCACTTGGCAACTAGCCTTGCCTAACGGTACTTACTGGGTGCGGGCGGTCTTCGGCGAATCCACCGGCGGCACTTCTACCAACAATATCTACATCCAAAACCAGCTCTTTACCGATCCGGACCCAGCCCTGAGCAACGACTGGGATGAATACTTCGGCGTGTTTACTGTTACCGACGGTCGGCTGACCATCACGCCGTAGCCGGAAGCCGGGGCCAAAATCTGTTTTATGCAAGCCGCTTCGGTCATTCAGCCCCAGATTGCCATCAACTTCGAGGGCACTGGCGGCAACGCCCATAATAATCCTTTGCCTCCCCACTACCTGATCGACGACGGCGCCGCCTTCGGCGACCGAGGCAACGGCTATAAGTACGGCTGGGTCGATCCTGCCACTGGCAATCCCTTGAGCAACCAAACCAACGGCCGAAACCGAAATAGCTCCCTTTCGCCCGATGAACGTTATGACACGTTCAACCACCTTTGGAACGGCGGCAGCCAGCACTACAACTGGGAGATCGAACTTCCGAACGGCAATTACTTTGTGCTGGCCATGTTCGGCGAACCGCTCGCCACGGGAGGAGGTGTGGCCAATAACAACCTCTGGATCGAAAACGTCCGGTTCTATGATCCCGATCCCAATAAAGGAGGCGAATGGGACCTGTTTATGGGCGTGGTGGCCGTTAGCGATGGCCGATTGACCCTCCGGGACCTCGGAATCGACGGGCAATCGGTGAAACTAGCTTTTATTGAGATCACGGCGGTTCCGGAGCCGAGCAGTTGGCTGCTAATGGCTGTCGGGATGGGCGTGAGCTTGGTCCTGTGGCGGCGATGGCGTTGTGGCGGGTATTGTGGCGGCTAATACACCAGGAAGAAGCTTGTTTACCATCGAACTTGCCGGTTTTTTCGCCGCCGATGTGCCGCTTGGGCTAACTCAACCCCAAGAACCTTTTTGCCCGCCAACTTGGGTGGCATCCAAGGAGGAAGAACTGATGTCTGGATTCGGCAAAGTCCGGATGAGGCTATGGGTGGTTGGGCTTTTGGCAGTTGCCTGCGGCGGTTGCGGTTCTTCTAGCGGTCGGCAGGCGGTAACAGGGCTAGTTACCGTGGACGGCAAACCGCTGGCCAGCGGCTCGATCAATTTCCAGCCGGCCCCAGGCCTGAAAGCTCCCAGTGCGGGGGCGGCGATTGAGAACGGCCGATTCTCCATCCCCGCCGACCAAGGACTGCTGCCGGGCCAGTACCAGGTTACCATCATCGGCATGCAACAGACCGGCCGAATGCTCAATGACGAACAAAAAGGCAAAGTGCCAGAACTGGCCCCCATCCGGTTCCGAGAAGCCGGCAGTTTGAAAGCCACGGTTGAGCCAGGTAAAAAGGCCCATTTCGAGTTCCAACTGACCAGTACTTCACCCCAGTGATTTTGGAGGGATAGTTTAAGGATATGGATCGGCTAATCCGGGGGATTCGATCCGCCAAGACTTCAGAATCAATTTGGTAAAGTCCGAGTGGGAAATAATTGGCCGCTGGCGGAGGAAACGACGTTTCTTTTTTCGGCCGTTTTCTTCTCTGTTTCCAAGGAGGATTTCAATGAAGCTAGTAGGAGGGTTTGGGATGGCAAAATATAGGCGGCCCAACCGGCAGTTGGCGCAGGATTTCTCCTGGGGGGAGAGCAATGGGCGGCTGCGCATAGTGGGCCAACCGGGCCGAACATATCGCCGCTTTCCGGTGATCCAGGCCTTCACCTTAGTGGAGCTTTTAGTGGTCATCGCCATTATCGGCATCCTGATTGCTTTGCTTTTGCCGGCGGTACAGGCAGCCCGGGAAGCAGCCCGCAGAATGCAGTGCAGCAACAACCTCAAACAGATCGGCCTGGCCTTCCATAATTACCATAGCGCCTTTAATACGTTTCCGTTGGGCTATGGGCCGATGGTAGTGCCGTATGGTTCCGGGCAAGCCCAACCGCCCGGCTGCGGGGGCGGTGAATGGGCCTGGCCTCTGCGACTCTGGCCCTATATGGAACAGACGGCCCTGGCCCAAAACATCCCCTGGCATATCAATTACGCTGGCCATCCGCATCCGGACTATCGGCATATTGCCAGCGCACAAATTGCCACCTTCCTATGCCCCTCCGATCCCGGCACTCCAAGACCTTGGAATGACGACGGCAGTTGCTATTCGTCGGACCCGAACTGGAAATACGGTCGGATGTCCTACGGCGGTAACTTCGGCATCGGGCCGCAAGAGGGACCGATCGTCTCCGCCAGCAATCTGACCACCCGCACTCCCGATCAAAGGATCCGAGGTGTCTTGAGCTACAACTGGGGTGCCCGGTTCCAGGATATTACCGACGGCACCTCCAATACGCTGCTAATGAGCGAGTTGATCGTGGGCGTCGGCTGTACCATCCGCGGCGTCCACACCTACGACGAAGGCCCGCTGTATATGCACGACTACTCCCCGAACGACCGCACTCCGGATCAGCTGCGCTGGTGCAGCAACCAGGACAAAGTGTCTCAGCGGGCGCCCTGCATTCAGATCTCCAAACAGAACATGGTCCTGCACACCTCGCGCAGCTACCATCCGGGCGGAGTGAACACCTGCTTGTGCGACGGCAGCGTGCGGTTCATTTCCGAAAACATCGCCCTTTTGACCTGGCAGTACCTGGGCACGCCGGACGGCGGCGAGGTGATCCCCACCGGCGATTTCTAATCGCAGACTGTCTAATCCAACTCTTCCAACAACCGACCGGGAAACGCCGACAACGGTTTCCCAGATCGCTTCCACAGCCGAACACAAACGCCACCAAGGGATGTGGTGTTGCCTTTCCCCGCCCCGAAGGGAAAGGCGTCCTTTCTGTGGGCGGAAATGCCGGTGTAAGTTTTTTTTGGTTTCCTAGGAGAGCGGGGGTGGGGCCTTGGACGCAGTGCGAGAGAAAAAGTATTGTTTTTCTTTCAAATTTTTCAGTTTTTTCAATTTGCCTTCCTGCCCCCGCGTCAGATACATTGGACTCAAGTAGATCGATCTTCCGGCAACCGGGGAACCTGTTTCTGCTTGACAGGCCGGAACGCCGTTTGTGTTTGGGGCTTATTGGGCAGAGGCCGGGCCAACAAGAGCGTGCGTGTCTATTCGGCAGGAATCTTGCCAGAAATGGAAGAAGGAGGTTGTCAGGATGGGGATCCATGGCGATCACGAGAAAAAAGCCCGCTTAGTTCCTTTGGCTCAGCGTCGGTTTTCGGAAAAAGGGTCGGTGTTTCCACCCGGTCCCCCTAGTTTCCCCGATGGGGGGATGGGGCGCTCATCGTGCAACGGACAAGATAGACAGCGCCGCCCGGCGTTCTATGGGTTTACCCTAGTGGAACTTCTGGTGGTGATTGCGATTATTGGGATTTTGATTGCGTTGCTACTACCGGCGGTGCAGGCGGCGCGGGAGGCGGCCCGCCGGGCCCAGTGTACTAATAACCTCAAACAGATGGGCCTGGCCTGCCATAACTACATGGACGCCAATCGGGAGTATTTTCCCCCCGGTAGTCCGGGCACAGCGCGGCATGGTTTGTTCACCTTTCTCCTTCCCTACCTGGAAGCTAAAAACATCTACGACCAGTGCAACCTGGGCGGCAATACCTTTCGGGACCCTCAACGTTATACCGTAGTGCCGGTCTATATGTGCCCTAGCTACCCAGGCCCGGCTGTGGTTCGCCAGAACCCCTCCAATCCGAGCGATTGGCACGACGGGGCCCTGTGTGTCTATCAGGGCAATGGCGGCGTGTTAATTTCGGGACAACCGTATGTTTCCGCTGGCCACGGCAATCTGCCCACTAACGGCATGTTCCAGTGGGAAAAGGTGCGTCGGCTCAACGAGGTCACCGACGGCACAAGCAACACGCTAGCCATGGGCGAATTTGTCCACCGGGACCACACCGGCACTATGTATAATAATGTACAAGGAAACATCCGGGCCTGGGTCCTGGGCGCTTCGGAAGACACTCAAAAAGGTTGTTATACCCTGAAAGTCATTCATTATCCGATCAACGCCCGGGTGGAGCGGGAGACCGGCGGTGTGCCGTTCAATCATCTGCCCATGGGCAGTTACCATCCCGGCGGTTGCAATTTCCTCATGACCGATGCCAGCGTGCATTTCATCTCCGAAAATATCGCCATAGATGTGTATAAAGGCCTGGCCACCGTGGACGGCCAAGAACCTGTTCAATTACCCTAATATCTCTTAATATACGGCGGGCGTTGTGACCGGCCGCTGTCAGGACGGCCGCTGGCCGCCGTGGATGGCGGGGAATCAGCCCAAGTACCCTTTACCCTAAAACCTATCTCTGTCCATCCTTCCACCACAATCGCCGCTGCTGGCCGTAGCAAAAAAACCCCCTCCCCGCAGCCCCACATTTTCATGTTCTTTTTCCTTTGATCCGAAAAGGAGTCCGACGCCATGCATTCGCAAGTGCGCGTCCGTGATATGGGAATGGGTTTTCTGGCTCTTGTCATAGGAGTGGTCTTTAGCGTCGAAGCGGCAGGGCCAAAGGCGGAAGACCCCACCCTCCGGAGCAGTCCGAAGTACGCTTGGCCCAGGCAGGATCAGATGTTGCTGGATGGGCTGTGGCAGTTGGCGTGGACCGACCGCGAAACGGACACTTCGCCAACATCGTCCTCTCAGGTCTCAGAAAAATCGCTAAAGCCTGCTTCTCCGGAGCGTTTGCCTTCGGCTGGCCCAGGTCAACCCAAACCCCAGAACGGTCCTGCCTCTGCACCTTCTCCTACACCGCCGAGTTTGCCGGATAACCTCGATCAACTGGAGTGGTTTGAGGCCCGGGTTCCGACGGAGGTCCACTGGGCGCTGTATCGGGCGGGTAAAGCGGGGCCTCCCTATGTAGGTCGGAATGCTACGGGGATGCGATGGGTGGAGGAGAAGGTTTGGTGGTTTCGGCGGCGGTTTGTTGTGCCGGAGGAGTTTCGGGCGCCGTATGTTCGGCTTGTGTTCGACGGAGTGGATTACTATGCCCACTATTGGCTTAATGGGAACTATTTGGGCCGATCGGAGGGGGCCTTCGGTGGGGTGAGCCTGCCGGTGGGCCAGGTGCTTCGCTACGGCAAGGAGAACGAGCTTGTGGTTCGGCTGGAATGCGGCGGCTATCAGACAGGCCGAGCGGGCGGGGCCGCCAAAGCCTCTTTGCTCAAATCGGAGCTATGGAGTGGTTGGCCGATTGGCGCTAGGGATTTCAATACGATCGGCATTTGGCAATCGGTTCGTTTAGTACGGAACGGCTGGCCGTGCTTGGAACGGCCCTTTGTCCGGACCATCCATGTGACGGACAAAGAGGCCAGGCTCCGGGTTTCCGTAGAAGTTTGCTCGGTGGAACCAAAAGAGCCGACCTGTCAGCTAGCTGTTACCATTCGAGGCCAGGGTTTCGAGTCGCCGCCGGTGGAAGGTCGGCTAACCGGCGTCCAACCCAAGCCGCACATGGTGTTGGCCGAACTGGACCTGGTCGTGCCGGAACCTCGGCTTTGGTGGCCCAACGGTCTGGGCGATCAGCCGATGTATGAAGCCGAAATTCGCCTGGAACGGGAGGGCCGGGTGTTGGATCGGCTGGTTGTGCCGTTCGGCATTCGGACGATCCAGCGCTGCCGAGGCGGCCGACCCTGGCAGTCCTACCGCACCGGCCCATGGGTCTTCCGAATTAACGGGCAGGAATTCTTCGTCAAGGGGACCAATTGGATGCCCATTGATGTGCTGGCCGACCTGAGCGAAGAAGATTACCATTGGCACCTGCAAATGGCCCGGGATGCTGGGATACAGATGATCCGGGTTTGGGGCGGCGGCATCCTGGAACCAGAAATCTTCTACCAGCTTTGCGACCGATGGGGCATTTTGGTGTGGCAGGATTTTCCGCTCAATGTGGGTTGGCAGGCCAAGGCCCTACCGAGACACATATGGGAAAATACGGTCATCTGGAATATCTGCCGACTGCGAAACCATCCTAGCTTGGCTTTTTGGTGCGGGGGAAATGAATTCGATCCCTATGCTCCGGCCAACGCGGACCTGATCCTCATGCTCCGCCGATATGTAGAACTTTTGGATGGTACTCGGCCTTTTATGGGCGCATCGCCCGAAGAGGACGACATCCACAACTATCCCCAGTGGGAGGCGTCCTGGGCGTGGCGGTCGCAATTGGTCCATGGGCCGTTTGTCAGCGAATGGGGTTCTCACGCAATGCCCTCGTCGGCTACCTACCGGCAGATCGTCCGGTCGGAAGAGGCGGATGCCGTGATCGGCCCCACCTTGCTCCAGATGGACGAAAAGCTCATGCAGGAACGATTTCCGGAAATTACCTATCATTGGGTAGAATTTAATCCAGCCCGACTGCCGCAGATGTTGGCCCGGGGGTCCGCGTTTGACCATTTGGCCGAAGTCCGGTTGGGCCGGTTTAGCGAGGCGGTGGCTGTCGGTTCGGGGGAATTTTACAAGATTTCTGCGGAGGCGGCCCGGTCGGCCTTTCCGCAAAACGGCGGACTCCTTTTCTGGGTCTGGAAACGGCCTTGGCCGATCGTGGGCATCCAGATTTGCGACGGGTTCGGCCATCCGTTGGCCGTCTATTATGAGGTGAAACGAGCGTTTCGGTCGCCTTGGATTTGCCTGGCGCCGCCGCATTTAACCTATGCGCCGGGCGAAGAAGTGGAAATGCCTATCTGGATTCTCAGCGAAGCCCGTCGTCCGGAGCTGAAGGCAGTGCGGGTAAAAGCCCAACTGATTGGGCCGGACCTCACCCAGCGGCAGGAGTGGAACCAGTGGCCGACGGTTGATCTACCCGGTTCGCCCCGGCCAATCCAAGGGCCAATCCTCCGGTTCCAAGTCCCTCAGGACGCCAAGCGGGCCTTCTTCTTTGCGGTGCTCGAATTGGAGGATGCCAGCGGCCGGTTGCTTGCTAGAAATGTCTATCCGTTCCGCTGTCCGCCGCAGTTGGAAGAGGAACCGTTCCGCAAAGATTATCGGGCCAAACCAAGCCAGGCTTTCATCTTAGATCAAGGCCCTTGGCTCCGTCCGCAGTTGGAAAAACTGCCTACCAAACTGGCTCTTCAACTGCTCCGGGCGGAAAAGGAAGAGTTTGGCCGACTGCGATGGGAGGTAGAGGTGCACAACACCGGCGATCGGCCCGCTGTGATGGTCAACCTACAAACTACGGACCTCACCCCGGTGGTGGCGGAGGACGGCTACTTCTGGTTGGCGCCGGGAGAGAGCCGACGGCTTTGGGTTCGGCTTCGGGTTGCCCCGGCTGGCCCAGTGCCCGACCCCGCAGCTACCCGGCAAGGCCCCCTTGCCCTCCGCGCCGCGGCCTGGAACGCCCCCGATAACCCCCCTGTACCAATCCCCTCTGGCCCCCCGTAATCTCTTCAAATAGCCCCCGGCAAGATCAGAGGCGCCTTCGTTCGCCAGGAGCGATCCCCCTACGGCTTGGCAGCATAGGGGGATAAAATAGCAGCTAAAGGGGCGGTGCGCCTCAGATCGCAGCCAAAAAACGATGCGCCTTTTCAGCTGAATGGCCTTACCCTGTCATTCTGAGGGAAGCAGGAATCCAGGCCAGCAGGGGAGAGTTCCTGTCTGTTTCCTAAAAGGGCAGCACGGAAATAGCCCCTTCCGATCCTGGCCTGTTGCTTTCGGGGATAATGACTTTTCGGAGCGCCCGCCTCGGAAGGAATCCCAACCTGTTTCAAAGGGTTCCGTTATCTCGAAAAAAACTGTCCACAGTGCGACCGGAGATGCTGTTATGCTCACTTCCTTAAAAATCGAACGATTGAAGTCCATCCGCTATTTGGAACTGCCGTGCCGACGGGTAAATCTATTTATCGGCGAACCAAACACGGGCAAATCTAATATCCTGGAAGCCCTGGGCATACTCTCCTGGTGCGGCGTCGGTGGGGCGATCTCCTCGTTTGTACGGTTCCAGAAAACCCACTATCTTTTTTACGACGGATTTACCGACGAACCGATTCAGATCGAATTGCAGGGGAAACCAGCAGGGGCCTTTGTGTTGAAAATGGAAAAAGGCCGATTTCCCTGCTACTTCAGGAACCAGGAGGTTGCAACTCTTTCCTATGATGGGGGCACAGTTTCTCGTCAAGTGGAGCTTTCTAGTATCCGTAAATATCGTTTTCGGCCCCAGGAGAAATTCGCCTCTGCTGAACCGGGTGGATTAATTCCTCCGGATGGACCAAACTTGTTTTGGGCCATCTACGGTACCAAAGCCCTCCGAGAGTGGACGAATAATCTTTTTCGGCCATATGGTCTTTCGGTGGTGCTGAAACCCCATGAACAGATGATTGAATTGCAGAAATTGCAGGACGGGGTAGTCATTAGTTATCCGTTTGCGGCTTGTTCGGAGACTTTGCAGCGGAGTGTGTTTTACTATGTAGCGGTGGCTTCCAATCGGGAGGCGGTGTTGGTATTTGAGGAGCCGGAGGCCCATGCGTTTCCATACTATACAAAGTATCTTAGTGAACAAATTGCCCTTGATTCGTCGAATCAATACTTCATTGCCACGCATAATCCGTATCTGTTGACGGCGGTCCTGGAAAAGGCCGATCGGGAGGAAGTGGCTCTGTTCGCCGTTCAGTATAAGGATTATCAAACTAAGGCAACGGCTTTGACCGAGGAGCAGGTCGGTCGGCTTTTGGATGCCGATCCGTTTTTGGGCTTGAATGCGGTGCTGGAGGCCGACTGATGCTCTACCTGGAGTGCTACCCGGATGAAGTGTTGGTTCGGACTTTGGGCGTGCCGAGCAGAGAGCTTCGCCATGTTGGCGGCAAAGGCAATGTGCTGAACCGACTACGGGAGCACCAGGAGGGCCTCGGCCTGGTGGAGGAGGATCCGCAATCTCACCAGCCTTTAGAACTCGGCAATTACCAACAGATTCAACAAAAGGGAGATCTGGTTTTACTCCGGCGGGGAACGTCGAACCGTTGGCTGATAATCATCTGTCCAAGATTAGAAGAATTGCTTTCCAACCGGGCTCAGGCCTCTGGAATCGCCCCGAAAGATTATGGGCTCCCCCCGTCAGCCGCGCAGTTAAAAAAGATTCCCCACTATGAGCGGCGCAGAAACTTTCCAGAGTTTCTCCAGGACCTTTGCCAAACGGACGAACAAATAAACCAGCTCCAGGAGTAGTTACTTGGAAAGCTCCCCAGGCAAGATTAAACAACGGGCGTCTGCGGGCGCCAATGTGCCTACCTGCCCAGACCGTGTGCCGGGGAACCCGTGCCAGCATACCGGTGTTGGAGCGGTTGGAGGCGGGACTTACGCGGTTCGGCCGGTGGCCAGCAGGCGTCGGCCCTTGCGGATGGCCTCTTCCCGCTGGGGGGCGGTCAGCTCGTAGATGGCGTCCCACATGGCCTGCTGGGCGGCGGTAAACTCTCGTTTGCGGCGTCCCATGGCCACTCGGGCCGTGTCATAAAGCGCCTGCTTGCCGAACCCCTTGGTGACCACCCCGTCGATGAACCAGGCGAACGAGGGGATGTATTTGGGCAGCGGCTTGCCGGTGGCAGCCAAGATGCACATGGCCCCTACATACGCACCGGTATTCAGCAGGGTGCCGATGGAGGTCTTCGTATGGTCGCCGATGAGCGAGCCGACTTTGGTCGAACCGGTGTCGATGGGCCGACGGCCGTCCAGGATAACGGATACATTTGTGTAGTCATTCTTCAAGTCGCTGTTCGTCGTCAGCGCCCCCAGATTGACCCACTCGCCCACATACGCATGGCCCAGGAAGCCGTCGTGGTACTTGTTCGAGTAGCCGTGGATGATCGATTCTTCCACCTCGCCGCCCACGCGGCACACCGGACCAATGGAATTGCCCTCCCGGCACTTGCAGCCTAACAGGATCGACTTTTTGCCGATGTAGCAGGGACCTTCAATCCGGGTAAACGGATGGATTTCCGCATCCTCGTCGATATAGATCGGGCCGTTGGCCGCATCCAAAACCACCATCGGATGGATCAAAACGCCGGGAGCAATGAAAAGCTCGGATCGGCTTCCGCGGATGGCCGAAGGCTGTTCCACCGTGCCCTCAATGCCGGATCGGCCTAGGTCGGCAAAATCTTTGGTAATCTGATGGGGGCTTTCCAGCACCAGCTCCCAGATGTAATTCCATAGTTTCAGTTGGACGTTGGCCCGAGGGAGCCCTTTGGCCGATTCCACCAGAGCCTCTATCGAATCCGTGGACATCCGGGCGTACTCTGCCGGGCTAATCCGGGCGGCCAAAAGGGTGCCCTCTTCGGAAACCACGGCATGGCCAGGCGGAATCCAATCCGCAGTAAAATCTTCCGCCCGCACCCTCGGATGCACCAAAAGCAGTTCCTCGCCGGCCAGTTGCCCAGGGTCGTTTACCGGCCAAGAGGTCTGTTCCCGGTAAGCCTCGGCCATGTAAGGCGGCACAAAACAGGCCACACTCTGCGGACGCAGTTTGGCCACGAGCTTTTCGGCCAAATTGGTAATGCCGCACCGAAGTTCCCAAATCGGCCGACTCAACGCCAACGGGTAAAAACGCACTCGATCCGGACCAGGTAAATCGAACAGAATCAGACGCATGGCGAAAACTCTCCACGAAAGGAAACCGAAACCGATCTTCCCCCCTGCTTCCAACCCCAAAGGCACAGGCTAGTCTTCCCCGCTTGAAATAGGCCGCAAACGGATAGGCTATTTAGGATTCTTTTTGGGAAAAGCTGCCTGTTTGGATAGAAGCGGTTTTGTTCCCTGAGGGTTATGATCCACTTGGATTCCGTTAAACCCAAAGGTTACGATTTTGGCGCTCCGGGTAGGTTGGCTTGAATCCACTCGTAGTATTCGATCATTTTCAGTTTACTGGCCGCTTCCCGATCCAGGATGAACATGACATTCGGGTGCAATTGCAGCGCACTGGCCGTGCACATGCTAGTAACCGGACCTTCGATGGCGGCGGCCACTGCGTCGGACTTCCCCTTGCCATTGGCTAACAAAATGATTTTGCGGGCTTCCAAGATGGTGCCCACGCCCATGGTAATGGCGTACCGGGGCACATCTTCCGGTCGATCGAAAAACCGGGCGTTGTCTTTGATCGTCTGCTGGGCCAAGGTCTTAATCCGGGTTCGGGACCCTAGGGAACTAGTCGGTTCGTTGAAGGCAATATGGCCGTCGGCCCCGATGCCCAGGATCTGCAAGTCAATGCCGCCGCATTGGCGAATCCGGTCTTCGTACCATTGACAGAAGGCTTTGTAATTGCTAGTGGTGCCGGAAGGAATATGAATGTTTTGCGGCGGGATGTTGATATGTTTGAATAAATTTTCATTCATAAAATAATGATAACTTTGTGGGTGTTCTTTCGGCAGTCCCACATACTCATCCAGGTTGAAGGTAATCACCTGGGAAAAATCCAGCCCCTCCTCTTTGTGCATCCGGATGAGTTCCCGGTACAGGCCTAGCGGGGTGCTGCCAGTAGCCAGGCCTAGCACCGCGTTTGGTTTGGTATTGAGCAAATTGGCCACTTCCTGAGCAGCCCGCTTACTCATCTCCTCATACGACTCGGTAATGACGATTTCCATAGCCTGGTGTCTCCCTGTAGAAAAAAACCCCAGAAAAACATGCCTCCTCTAGTACAATACCTATCAGGAATCTCCCACAACTCGAAAAGAAAATGAAATTGTTTAATTTGAACTGAATTGAGTGTTTTGTCAACGGTGTGTCTGAACATTCCGCAGGAAATAGTTTTCCTGCCTTTTGCCGAGACCACTCCCATTGCAGACTGGCCCAACCCTTGGTAGGGTAATGAGAAGAGGCCTCTTTGAGATGCCCGACCGCGGAGGCCAGAGGAACGGACAACCCAGCAGCAGAGTACCTTGAATGGAGCACGGTTCTCAGAGGGTAGGCATGCTCGCTTAACTAACCGTAAGCTCCGTCTAACAGAGGAAGCTCCAACACCGTATACTCACCTGGCCTCTCCCAGCAGAGCCGAGGTGAAACTGCCGTCTGCCAAGGCCGTTCCAAACACGAAAGAACCGGCCAACTGGGAGCTGTTAGCCCGTTTGGAGGAATCACATTCATGTACGTGTCATGTCCCAATTGCCGGGGGTGGATGGTCGGAGACGGGATTCCGGTAGGGGCGTCGGTATTATGCCCGCATTGCCAGAAGCAGTTTGTGATGAGCCAGGCGATTTTGGCAGGGGCCGTCCAACCAGAAGCGGAGCAAGGAGCATCTCCAAAGCCAACCGAGTCGGCTGGAGCAGGCGGAACGGCAGCGGCCGGTAATCAGGCGGAGGCCCTTGGCCGCCGGAGTACCCAACCCACAGTCCCGCCAAAAGGTATATCTTTGCCCCCCGTAAGTAGCGTAGGCCCTAGCCCAGGGGAAATCAGCATCGTATCCCCCAGGGGGGGGGAAACTCCTCCTGCCACATCCCCTCTTGGGCCAGTAGGCCCCCCAAGTACGGGTACCCCATTAGGAACAGGATCTGGGACTACAACAAGTTGGGGTCCTATAGGTACATCTACAGGGGGGATGCCAAGCCCCCCAGCCATCCCAATGCCCCAACCACTCCCTCCCGGAGCTGCTCCTGTGGCAACACCAATCCCCCCGGTAGCAGGATTATCCGGGATGCCTGGGTACCCGGTCTCTATGCCTGGCCCGCCGGTGCAAGTATCCCCTTACCCTCAGGCTCCTGCTCGGGGGGCTCAGGAGCTGCCCCGTCCTCGGTCCCGACCGATCCTCCTCAGCGCCGAAGGACTATTGATCATGGGCTTTTCCTTGATGATTGTGGCGGTGATCATCATAGTGATGTTAGGCTATGGAGGCCGACCGGCAGCCGAAAATATCGGTAAACCCTCTGAAAAAGCTGCCCTAGCCCCTCCCAAAGGTCCCTTGATGCTTGTTAGCTACGACCTTCGCCGAGGGATTCTCTATATTGAAAATGTGGATCGGAGTTGGCAAGAGGCTGAACTGCGCATTAACCCTGATCCAGCCGACGACGAAGGAGGCTATCGCTATCAACTGGGGGAGGTGCCGCGAGGCCGGAAAAAACCGGTGCTTTTGGATCAATGCCTTAGCCCTTCCGGCGCCCGCTTCCAGGGGGACATCGAACGGATTGTGGTCATCGCTAAAACCGCCGATGGCCAGCTCCGGTATGTTTCGGACCTGCGTTCCTCTTCGAAGTCTTCGCCCAAGTAGAGACAGTCCCCCTAGATTCGGTTCTGCCTTTTTGCAGACCTCTGGGAGTTATTCCGTTCGAGCCAGGTTGGCCGGCCGGGTTGCCTGAAGGTCGTTCGGTTTGCCAGCATCTGGGAGTAATTGCCTCCGAGCACATTCTTCTCTCCCCAGCCAGCCCCCACTGCTAGACGAAAGAGCTTTTTCTCTGTACGATGGGCATAGACCGTTTGAAGCAGAAGGGCATTTTTGGCAGCGAGTCGTTTGGTAAAGCGGAACATTTCCGCCTAATGGCGCCTCCATAGGTGAACCGACTAGCGGAAGAGATTTCCGGCTAGTGGAACTCTGCGAAAGCCGAGCAGCTGTAGGGTCCTTTGGCGGAAGACGATACGGGGCAGCCGATGGACAACCTACAGAGAAACTACCAAAGCCGAGCAGCACCACCTTTTGGCCGATAGGCAGGGGGCATGAGTGCGATTGGCGGCACTGCTCCAGAGATTCTGGCGGAGAATCGGAAAGGAGTGAATTGATGAGCATACCGAGTCGGCGTGTGGCATTGGCCTTTATGGCGCATCCGGATGATGCGGAGTTTTTGTGTGCGGGGACATTGATCCGGTTGGCGGATTTGGGCTGGGAGATTCATATTGCCACCTGTGCGCCGGGCGATTGTGGCACGATGAGCGAAACGAAATGGGCGATTGCTGGCCGACGTACTGGCGAAGCCCAACAGGCCGCCGCCTTGATCGGGGCTAAATATCACTGCCTGGACGAGCGGGACGGCCTGGTCGTATATGACAAGCCGACTCTTCAGAAGGCCTATGATCTGTTTCGACGGGTAACGCCCTCGCTGGTCTTTACCCATGCGCCGAAGGATTACATGATGGACCATGAGCAGGCCAGCCTATTGGCCCGGGCAGCCAGTTTCCTTTATCCAGCGCCGAATTGTTCGGAATGTCCCCGGCACCCGGAATCCACCGTACCATATCTCTATTATTGCGATCCGGTGGAAGCCACGGATCCCTTAGGCCGAGTGGTTCTACCGACCACCTGGGTGGATATTACCCAGCAATTGGAGCGGAAGAGTCAGATGTTGGCTTGCCATGCCAGCCAGCGAGAGTGGCTTCGGGCGCATCATGGGACGGATGAATATTTAGAGATGATGCGTCGGCACGCTGCCCTGCGAGGCCGACAAATCGGCGTACCGGCCGCCGAAGCCTTCCTGCAGCACCGAGGCCACGGCTACCCAAAAGAAGACCTCCTCCATCAACTGTTCGGAAAAGCCGTCGTCCAGGCACTTCCAGAAGGATTTCAGGAGCCGTATATTTCATAACCTAAGCCCCTGGGCCTCCCGCCCGCATTCCTGGAGCGTGGACGTCCCGGGCGCAAATCACCCCCCGTCCGTCTGCGGGAGAGGGCCGATGAGCCGAAGGCGAACCCACGCTGACGGGGCCTCCGTCCGATGCACCGACCTCTTGTCCGGATCATTATTCCCACTTCCCCTTTGCCCGGGAATGACACAGAAGACCTGTACTAAGGAGCACACCACTGGATAACGAGTTGATTGCCGATGGGAGCCTTTGCTTGGGAGTCAGACAGAAGACCTGGACGAAGGAGCCTGGATTCCTAGGTACGCAGAAATGGCAATAGGAAGCCGGGACGCCCCCGCTACGAGGACTTCGGATTCCTGTTTGCGCAGAAATGCCTTGGTACACTATTGGGCAGAAGTGTTATGCGGATTCGATCCAACAAGATGAATTTCGGTTTTTAGGAAAGGAGACTTTCGATGGCCCGACCGTTGAGTAAAGTTGCGCCGGATTGGTGGGACTACACCACCTTGGACCCAGAGATTTTGGCCGATGCCGCCAAACTGACCGTCAAAGACCTGCAGCAGCTTTCCCGGCCCGGCTTTAAGGTGGTCATCTACGACACCTTAGAAGAGTTCTATTTGGCCGAGGCCCTGGAGTATATCAACGCTTGGCGTCAATCGACCGAGGACAACCCGGCCGGCATCTGCGGCCCGATCGGGCCGACTGAACAGTTGCCGCTGGTGGCCCGGCTGGTCAACGAGCTGGAACTGGACATCCGAAGCGCCCATTTTTGGGGGATGGACGAATGGGTGGATGAAAACGGCCAGCCAGTGCCTACCGACCATCCGCTTTCATTCGCCCGAGCCGATTGGGAACTCTGCTTTAGCCGAATCAACCCCAAACTCCGAATGCCCAAAGAACATCTGCACTTTCCGACCGGCGATTTGGCTGCTTATTCCAAGACCTACGACCAGATCCGCTGCGTGGTGATGCAGGGCGGCCAAGGGGAGGTAAAACACTGGGCCTTTAACGATCCGCCTCGGCGTCGTGGGAAATATAAAGACGAACCGCCGCCGCCGGAAGAATATCGGAAACTGAAAACCCGGGTTACCGATCTGCATCCGATGACGATCATCCAAAACGCCCGCACTTCTGGCGGCGGTCAGGTGGCCTTGGTGCCCACCAAAGCCGCCACCGTCGGACCCTTCGAAACCTGGAAAGCTGAAAAGGTCTCCATCTGGCAGGCCGGCAACCACGACAACCCGTTTGGCCAGCGGCTGACCGCGCTAATGATTTCCAAACGGATCGTCGATACCAGTGTGCCGATGTCCCTGCTGGCCGACCACCCCAACGTGCAGTTCAACTACTACCGTCACGGCCTGGGCGAAGTAAAAACGGAAATGCACTAAAACCCCATCCCCCAACATCGCCTCTGGTTCCTCTCCCCGAATTGTCCTGCCAGTGCGGGATGATTGAGCTTTGTTTTGGGTACTATTTCAGCCGAATGATGCAGCTTTTACTGCAGCGCAAGCAGGAATCCAGTTGTTTCGATGGTTTTTTGCTCTCTGAATTCCCGCTTCCGCGGGAATGACACTCTGGGGGCATTCCCCTAAAAAACAGGCTCCTACTTCGCTTAGCGGAACGGTTATAAATCTCTCCCCAAGGGAAAGCCCAACCAGCCGTTGAAGAGCCGAATAGGGAACAAATGACTCTCTATCCGGTTAATGCTGTGGGAGGGCGTTTCGAGCTGTGGGTCATTTTGCTCGGCTGAGTAGTTCGTGCGTTGCCCCAGGATTAAAGGTTATCCTTCTTTCCAGCGGACGTGGGGCTGAGGGTGGTAGAGGATTTGGACCCAGCGGCCGTTGGCGGCAATCGACATCCGGGCCGCCTCGGTAACCAGTTCGTTGATGAAGCTGTTGGCGGGGGTTGCTAGGATGCCACGTTGGTCAATTTCGCGGAGGACCATTTGGCGGGCTTCCAAGGCGGCTTGACCTTCCAGGCCGGCCGCAGCCGCATTGACCCTCCGGGCTGCCTCCACAATTGCCTCGATCGAATCGTAGCCGTACCCCACTGGCCGAAGTCCTTCGCCTTCCCACGGCACAAGCCGCATATAGTCCGGGCTGACGTACCGAAACATGGCTCCGGACTGCATGTCGATATAGCCGTGGCTTACGCCTCGGTATTGGTCGTCGTGGTGGAGGATGGCGCCGCAGTCGGGGCCTTCGCAGTAGAGGGTAAGTCCCTGGTCGTTGGTTCCGGCGCCGGCGTCGGGATAACCCAGGCCGTTGAGCAGCGTCATCGTGGCGCCGTTTTCCCAGACGACGGTCCCGGCAGACCATAACCAGCCGATATTCCCATTGGGGAATCGCCCTTCCACGCCCCGGACGGAAACTTCCACCGGTCGGAGACCTGTAATAAAATACACTAAATCTACGTAATGGCAACCCACATACGTAAACGGATCGCTATGTTCCTTGGTAAACCAATTTTGGAAGTTGGAATGGCGGTAATAGTAGGGTTCGATCAGGCGAGCCTCGCCAAGTCGGAATTGCCCGAATCGGCCTTTCCGATACTGCCCCCGGGCTTCCAACGCACGGCGGTCAAACCGCTTGTGGTATTCCACGGCCACCAAGAGGCCCTTTTGCTTGGCAATCTGTTCGATCTGGGCCGCTTGCTGATACGTGGGCACCAACGGCTTGACACACAGCACATGCTGATCATGTTCCAGGGCGGTGCGGATGACCATATCATGCAGATGGTCTGGCACAGCCACCACCACCAGGTTGCCAGGGGGCAACTGGGCAATCACGTGCCGGAATAGATCCGGAAACATCCGATCGGGCGGCTCCGCCAGAGATGGAAACGGCTCAAAACTTTGCCGGGGAAACGCCTCGGCCAGACGCTCCGAGCGCGCTAGGGCCACAAGCGGCCCCGAATTGAGCGCCGAAATCCGAATCGTGCCTATCCGACCAAGACGCTGTAAATGATACAAAGAAGGCAAAATCTGATCATGCGTAATCATTCCACCCCCAACTATCACCACTTCCAATTTTCCGTCATCAGAGTCCATAGCATATCTCCCTGGTAGGCAACGAGATCATTCCCACTATAGCCCATTTCTACGAAATCTCTTGGACAACTTCCTGGATGGCTTCTTCCAAGCTGGCAATGCCTTCCCGGAGGGCCTCTTCGGAGATGACTAGCGGAGGGGCAATTTTGACCGACGCCCCTGCATAGCCCACCGGCGCAAAAAGCATCAGCCCTTTTTCCACGCATCGGAGGACCACCCGGCTGGCAAGTTCTGGCCAAGGTTCAATGGTACCGGGTTTTACCATGTGTAAGGAGGCCACTAAGCCCCGGCCGTGCACCATACCGATATAATCAAAAAACCGAAGTCGGATCCGACGGAGCTCCGGCTGGAGGATTTCGCCCAGACTGCGAGCTCGGTCCACCAGCTTTTCTTCTTCGATGACCTGCAAATTGGCCAGCACGGCCGCACAACAGACTGGATTGCCCGTATGAGTGGAGGTCATCGAACCAGGCGGATACAGGTCCATCACCTCGGGCCGACCAATGACGGCCGAAATCGGCAGCCCGCTCGAAATCCCTTTGCCACAGCAGATCAGATCCGGCACAATGCCATAGTGTTCAAATCCCCAGTAGGTGCCGGTTCGGCCAAACCCCGCCTGAACCTCGTCCATGACCAAAAGCACCTGATGCTCATTGCACCAGGCCCGAAGCCGCTGCATATATTCCGTTGGGGCAAAGCTGGCATTACCGCCTTGGTAGGTTTCGGTAATGACGCCGGCTACCCGGTCGGGGCTGTATCCCTGAGCTTCCAGGGCCTTCAAGAAGCCTTCAAAGCTGGTATCGACGCCTCGGAAGCCATCCGGAAAGGGCACCTGAATCATGTCGGGATCGAGATGGACGATCCAGCTTTTCAGAGCCGGGATACCGCCGATCATCTGCGCGCCTAACGTTCGGCCGTGGAAGGCGTTGTGGAAGGAGACGATGCCGATCTTGCGTTTGCCGCCGATGTGTTGGCCCCAAGTGCGGCAGAGTTTAATCGCACATTCCAACGTTTCCGCCCCAGTCGTCAATAGAAAGACCTTTTTCAGAGGTTCCGGGGCCACCCGGGCCAACGCCTCCACACATCGGGCACGAATCTCCGAAGGAAAACAATAGTTGTGTACCAGCCCATGCTGCACCTGTTCCAGAATCGCCTTTTGGATTTTCGGATGATTGTGCCCGGCATTGGCTACCAGCACACCCGAGGACCAATCCAGCCATTGATTGCCCCAACGGTCATAGACATAGACCCCCTCGGCGCGATCCCAGACCACAGGCGGCTGGCCGCTCATGGAACGAGGCTCGTTCCGCCGTAACTTTTCTAAAATAGGAATCGATTCCGGAACGGGAATAGCCGTGACAATCCGCCGATGCCGAGTTTCTACCCGGGGAACCTGACGGGGAACTAATTCGTACGCTTCCATCGTGTCTGGACCCTCTCGAAAAATAGGAGAAACTTATACTACTCTGCCAAACCACTGCTAACCATGCACCAAACCACGGGAATCAGTTCCGACAACCAAACAGAAGGCTTGGCTGGCTCGGTTGTCATTCCCCCGTAGCGGGAAGCCAACCTACGTTGCGCCTCCACCCTTCATGTCATTGCCGCCCAAGCGGGAATCCAGGCTGCTGTGAGTCTGCCCCTTTGGTGTTTCTGGATGCCTGGTTTCGCGGGACTGATATTTTAGTCCCCCTCCCCCTAACCCTCTCCCGCCAAGGGAGAGGGGATTTGAGGAGGAGATCTCCGTGGATTTGCCTCTGGCCCGGCGGGAGAGGCCGTCTGAGACCCTCGGGAGGCCATAAATAAAAACACTCCGCCCCAGACCGGGCCTGGTATTTCAGGCCAAGCGGTCCAAGACGGAGTGCTCTTTTCGAGGCTGGCAGTGCCGCTACGGATACCAG
Organism: uncultured Thermoguttaceae bacterium; assembly: GCA_938042245.1. Taxonomy (GTDB): domain Bacteria; phylum Planctomycetota; class Planctomycetia; order Pirellulales; family Thermoguttaceae; genus JANXAQ01. Next base: position 53,745 of record CALIRO010000044.1, on the reverse strand, counting down.
CGAGCTACCACATTGTCAGTGTCCAGAAAGGCAAAGGGCAGTTTGCCCTCTGGGGCAGCCTGCCCCGGTCCAACACCATCGGCAGGCGCACTCGGCGCAAAGAGGCCCCCTGCCTCCTGGAGCATTGAATTGATTTTATTATAATTGCTCTCATTTGGCTGACAAGAGGGGGTTAGAAAATTTTGGCTTCCTGGGAGGGCAGAGGTCCCCTGGTCTGCTTCGCAGGCCACCCCTCCCCGAAAGGGGGGAGGGTAATGGCACCGGATAAGAAGGGTGGGCTTCTCTCATTAGGCGGCTGCAGTGTGGCCAATTCTAGGAGTTTTGAGGAGGAAACGATGATGGGCTATGCCATTCCGAAACTTCCGAAGTTGCCCAAGGTGGGCAAAAAGCAGGTCTATTTGGTGGCTAGTGGCGATCTGCGAGAATCGGCCAATCGGGTCTGTTGGGAGGCCCAGCAGGCCATGGAGGCGGCTTTGAGCGAGGCGGTGGCTGCCTGCGGCTACGAGCTGCTGCGCGCCCATCCCTATAAACCCGACAAAGGCCACGGTTTTATCAGTTCCCAACGGGAGGGGATGGAGGTTTTTAGCCGGTTGGATCCGACGGCCCGGCTCATTGTGGCCGAGGCCGTCTGGCAGTATTCGCATCATGTGCTGGGTGGCCTGATGCATCATAAGGGACCGATCCTGACGGTGGCCAATTGGTCGGGCCAATGGCCGGGCTTGGTGGGCATGTTGAACCTGAACGGCTGCCTGACCAAAGCCGGTGTGCCTTATTCCACTCTTTGGGCGGAAGATTTCCAAGACCCGACTTTCCGCAGAAACTTGCAGCGCTGGCTGGAAAAAGGAACCGTCCGCCATGATACAAGCCATGTTACGCCGCTCCGGAAGCTGAAACTGCCGGCTGCCGAACGGCGTCTGGGCGAAGCGTTGGCCGAACAGCTCCGTCGGCAGAAAGCGATCATGGGAGTTTTTGACGAGGGCTGCATGGGCATGTACAACGCCATTTTGCCTGATGAGCTGTTGGCGCCGATGGGGGTTTTTAAAGAGCGGCTTAGCCAGTCGGCCCTCTACTACGAAACCATGCAAACGCCCGATGCCGAGGCTCAGGCGGTTCGGCAGTGGTATGATCAGGCTGGACTACGCTTCATCACCGGCCCGAACCCAGAAACCGACCTGACCGAGGAACAAATCTTGCTTCAGTGTAAAATGTACATCGCTGCGATGCGGATCGCGGACGATTTTGGCTGCGACCTAATCGGCATCCAATATCAACAGGGGCTGAAAGACCTCCTGCCAGCAAGCGACTTAGTCGAAGGGACACTGAACAATACGGAGCGGCCGCCGGTTCGCAGCCGGGACGGAAGCCGGGAGCTGTATCCCGGCCAGCCGCTGGTGCACTTTAACGAAGTGGATGAAGGGGCGGGTCTGGATGCCCTGTTGATCCATCGGGTGCATCGGGCCATGGGTCAGCCGGTGGAAACCACCTTGCACGATGTGCGTTGGGGCGATGTGGATCGGTCGGGAACGGTGTCGGAATATGTATGGGTGTTTATGATTAGCGGCGGCGCCCCACCGGCCCACTTTATCGACGGTTGGCTTGGAGCGGTAAGCGAGCGCCAGCCGCCAATGTACTTCCGCCTGGGCGGCGGCACGCTCAAAGGCGTCTCCAAACCCGGCGAAATCATCTGGTCCAGGATTTACGTGCAGGACGGTCGGCTCCACATGGATATTGGCCGAGGCGGCGTCGTCCAACTTCCAGAAGAAGAAACCCAACGGCGCTGGCAGGCCACTACGCCCCAGTGGCCGATCATGCACGCCGTTCTTTACGGCGTAAACCGGGACCAATTCATGGCCCGCCACAAAGCCAACCATATCCAAGTGGTCTATGCCACCGATTCGCGAAGTGCGGACCGGGCGCTTTTGGCCCGAGCAGCCATGGCCGACGCCCTGGGTATCCGCGTCTTTCTGTGTGGGACGAAAAAAGACGGGAAACCCTGGGCGTAAGAGGCTCTCCTTGCCAGCACAAGCCTCCCGCCCGCCACTGGTCGGAGAGCGAACCGCCCCTCCGCCAAAAAGGCCCCCTCACCCTAACCCTCTCCCGCCAGGGGAGAGGGGATTTGAACGCCTCTCCCCCAGAGGGGAGAGGGGATGGAGGCCCCTTTCTCTATCGGCGGGGCGAGACGAATTTGACACAAACGGGCATACTGACCTGAATTTGCCTACAGGTGGACATTAATTGACCAGTCTGGGTGTCGATCCGGAAAAGCACCACATTGTCCGAATCCTGGTTGGCGGCTACAAGATACTGGCCGGTCGGGTCGATGCCGAAATTGCGCGGTGTTTTCCCCTGAGTGGAAACATGACCTTTCAGGGCAAGTTTGCCGGTGGCCGGGTCGATGGTAAAAATGGCCAGGCTGTCATGGCCCCGGTTAGAACCGTAGAGAAACCGCCCCGACGGATGCACCTGCACCTCGGCGGTCGTGTTCGTGCCGGTAAACCCTTCCGGCAAGGTGGAGATGGTTTGCAGTGGTTGGAAGAGGCCTTTGTCGGGCTGGTAAGTAAAGGCGGTGATGGTGGAGGCCAGCTCGTTGATCACATAGGCAAACCGTCCGCTTGGATGAAAGGCAAAATGCCGAGGACCTGCCCCAGGATCCACTTGCACCCAGGGCGGATCATGCGGGGAGAGTGTGCCGGTGGTTGGCTCCAACCGATATACCAGCAGTTTGTCCAGGCCTAGATCGGCCGCGATGACCAATTTGCCGGTCGGATCGAAATTGACCGAATGGGCGTGCGGTCCCTGCTGGCGCTGGGGATGCACACTGGAGCCGGTATGTTGGATCACCGACACCGGCGCCTGCAATCGGCCGTCTTGCTGGATGGGCAAACTGGCCACGCTGCCGCCGCCGTAGTTGGCCACTACCACATACCGGCCTGTGGAATCGACCGTCAGATGGCACGGACCGGGGCCGCCAGAGGGTTGCTGGTTGAGAAGTTTCAACGTGCCGTCCGGCTGGATGGCCAGGGCACTGACGGCCCCTTGCTTTTTGCCCTGGAAATCGCCCATTTCACCCACCGCATACATCCACTGACCATTCGGATGGATGGCCAAGAACGAGGGATTGGCCAGTGGAGCGGCCAGGCCTTTTAACTCTAATCGACCCGCCTGCAAGTCTAACTCTGCCCAGTAAATTCCTTGGCTTGTTTTGCGAGTATAGGTACCTAGATAGACCCAAAGGCGGTCTGGTGTTTGGGCTGCCGGTTGCTCCCCAGCCGAGCCGACCGCCTCACCCCTCTCCGCCGCATCGCTCCATCCCGAATAGATCATACCGGTTACTCCTATCGCTACAAAAACTGACAACAACCAAGGAGGGCAATTTTTAACATCCATAACCTTTTCTCCGTTAGAACTGGGGGATCTGAAAAACATCCTGTTGAGACCGGAATACCGATAGGGCGGGTGCCACGATTTTGCCTGCCTAGGATCGTGCAAAAGTTCCGGCTCGGGGTATTCGGGAAGGCGGAGATTTCGGATTCGGGGGTATATGGCCCGTTCGAGGCGATCTGGGGGCGCCGCCTCGTTTATTCGGGAAGGTGAGGATTTCGGATTCGGCGAGGCTGGACCGATGCCGTGCTGGAAATAGGTTCCTCTGTACTATTGGAAGGCTTTGGAAAGCCATCGGGAGCCTTCGCAGAGGCTGACCGGCTGCCTTCGGAGGTACCGGAGCCGATATAAGGATTTGTAATCCGAATCGGTTGGGGGGCTCCAGCAGCGCCGGCGCCTGGTTCTGGCATTCCGGTTCCGGGATCACCGATGAACGATGCCTTGGCCCTGAAGCCGAAGCCGACCACATACGGATTCTGAATCACCATAGGGCGGGGCGGCTCCAGAAGCGGCGTGGGCACCCAGGCCGGATAGGCAAACGGACTCCACCCATATGGTCGGCCCACCGGCTGGGTGTAATAGACCGGCGGATGCAGGGCAAAATAGGGCACATGCTCCCGACAGTACACACTCCGGGCCCAATTGGTCCAAACCACCGCTGCCACGTCGCAGGAGCCTGGTTCCGGATGCCATGCGAAGGCTTGCGGAGCATCGGTTAGCAAAGGCCCGACGGCCATCGCCGCCGAAGCCAAAGCCCATCCCAAAACGCCCGCTCTGCCAAAACCAATCTTTTTACAAAAGATCATCGCCCAGGTTGTTCGTCGATAGATCCCCATAAGCCGCTTCTCCAGACACGAATACTCCCCTACCCATTCCACCGAACGGATTCTCTTTGTTGTCATCCCGGCAAAAGCGCCCAATGCCGGAAAACCAGCCTCCCCATTCTTGACTACCGCTTGCGGCGGCAGGAGACTCAAAGGGTTTTCTCCGATCCACCAGGCAGGCTTCTTCGTTCGGCTAAGCGATTACCTTCTCTTTTTAGTAGAGTAATTACCCGGCGAAGGAATACAAGCCCTTACCTCAACAGATTTTTCAAAGAGGATGCAGCACAAACGGTTCCGAAACTGTAGGTAGGTTGGCGGGCGCCGATTTTTCAAACCTTCGAGGTCCGAAGCACTTTTCCTTAGGGCGGGGATCCATCATGGGGGCAACCGGCGCTACTGTGCTACGGGAGGCGAAGTTGTTCCAGAGCCTCTTGCGAAGGTGGACCCAGAGGGTCCAATGGGTAGGGCTGTTCTGTGCCTTCGACTTTTGGAATTTCAAAGACGATCTGTCCTGGATCGGGCGGCAGAGAGGGGCGTTCACAACCGCTCAGCAGATTTCCTGCTAGCACCGCCGCCATTGCAGCCCACCATCCGTCCCACCAGAAACTAGCAATTTTTTCACTCCATTTCGCCCACCTACTACCACCCATAGCACCTACCTACTCTCCGCAAAAGTTGGCTGATGGAGAAGCTCCAACAAAAAACAAACCCAACAGTTTCGCCAAATCTTCCGGTATTAGGGGCACCTGGCGAGGAAAGCTGCTTCGGCGAGAGGCTTTTAGCGATGCGGAATACTCCTCCTAGTTCGCTTTCTCCCGGCTAGAATGTTTGCCAAACAAGAAAATCCACCTTGGCAATTATTCCCCTAAGGAAAACAATATAAGGAAAAAAGCTTGTCCGAGCAAGCCCCCATGGGCTGGGAGCTTGGAAGAAGCCAACAGGCCAGTAGTCCTTACAGATTGAGCTGCAGATGGACCCTAGCAGGTTGACGGAAGCGCTGAAGGCGCGGGCTCAGCAGTTGGGTTTTGATTTGGTGGGAGTTTGTCCAGCACAGAGGCCGCCCCATTGGGAAGCCTTCTGCCGTTGGCTTCAGGCCGGCTATGCAGGCCAAATGCACTATTTCCACCGTCGGGCTGCTGCTTACGAACATCCCAGGGCAGTCCTGGAAGGAGTTCGCAGTTTGGTGATGCTGGGCATGAACTATCGCACCCACCAGCCCAGACACCCTGCCCCCGGACAGGCACGTATTGCCCGATACGCCTGGGGCGCGGATTACCATGAGCTGATCCGGCCTCGTCTGCGTCGGTTAGCCCAGTGGTTGCGGGGACAGGTCCCAGAGGCTTTGGTGCGAGGTGTGGTAGATACCGCCCCGCTTTTAGAACGCTCGTTTGCCCAACAGGCAGGCCTGGGATGGATTGGTAAAAATACCCTCCTAATCCACCCCAGGTTAGGCAGCTATCTTTTTTTGGCCGCTTTACTGACCAATCTGGAGTTGTCCTACGATGCGCCTTTTGATCGGCAGCACTGCGGCCGATGCCAGGCCTGCTTGGATGCTTGTCCTACCGGAGCGTTGGTGGCCCCGTATGTGCTGGACGCCCGTCGATGCATTAGCTACTTGACCATTGAACTGCGCCAGATGCCGCCGGAAGAACTTCGACCGAAAATGGGTCCGTGGCTATTCGGCTGCGATTGCTGCCAAGAGGTCTGTCCCTGGAATCGCCGAGGGGTGATTTCGGCAGAACCGGCCTTTCAACCCCCCCCGGGTACCAACCCCGCCGATGCCCTTGAAATCCTTTCGTTAACAGAAGAACAATTTCGGCAGCGATTCCGGCACAGGGCACTTTGGCGTGCTGGGCGAGCGGGCCTGGTCCGGAATGCCGCCTTGGTGCTGGGCAACCGGCCGACGGTCAGTGCCCTGGACGCCCTCGGCCAGTCTCTGCAAGACCGCCAACCGATGGTCCGAGCCGCCGCTGCCTGGGCCTTACGACACTACCCCGATCCGACGGCCCGCCTTCTGCTTCAAAAGGCCCTCGCTTCCGAAGGTACGCCCCAAGTCCAGCAGGAAATCCGCTCCAGCCTTCAGCATCTTCCCTCATAAGCATCTGGCTGAATCCCAATTGCTTCTGCATCCTCAAGCCGGCAACGGCGGAAAAAATCTTCCGGCTTCCCTCCTGCGGAGGCCCGGTGTTTCTGCGGTCGATTGCTTTTCCTGTCGGCTCAACTACAATAAGGTTTTGTGTAACACATCAGCCGAATCCCGAAGCTGCCTGGTGCATCTGAGGAAAGCTTTTCGGTGTTCCTGCCGCGCAAGTGCCACTCCAGACTAGCCAAAAAAGTGGATTCCTCCTTTCGCGGGAATGGCTTGGTAACCCGTTCGGCTGAACGGTTAGCCGTTTAAGAGCCTTGAACAAAACAAACTTTCCTAATCCTCTGTAGCTAGGAAACGGGCTGGTTTGAACCTTTTGGAGTTTTTTTGTTGGTGAGAGGTCTAAGTTCTGCTACCTGACAGGAGTTGGTCGGATGAGTGGAAAAAGTTCGATTTTCTATTTCCCTGTTGGACTACAGGAAGGGGCAAAAGACGCACACCATGCCGCCCCGGCAACCCGCCGGCAGTTTATCAAGCAGGCGGCGCTGACGTCGGCTGGGACAGCAATTGCCAGTCCGTTGGCCTTGAGCCGGATGGTTCATGCCGCCGGAAGTGGCACTGTCCGGATTGGATTGGTCGGCGCCGGCGGCCGGGGAACCGGGGCAGCCATCAACGCCTTGCAAAACGCCGCCTATCCGGAGGTAAAACTGGTCGCCATGGCCGACGCCTTCGCCGAACCCTTGCAGCGAAGCCTCCAAGCCATCCAAACCCATTGTCCGCAGAAGGTGGATGTGCCGCCGGATCGGCAGTTTGTCGGTCTGGACGCCTATGAGAAGCTGTTGGCCTGTGAGGTGGATATGGTGCTTTTATGTTCTCCTCCTGGGTTTCGGCCCATGCAGTTTGAGGCGGCGGTGAAAGCAGGAAAACATGTGTTCATGGAAAAGCCGGTCGCCGTCGATGCCCCAGGCTACCGCCGCATCGTGGCCGCCAACGCCCTCGCCAAAGAGAAAAAACTGGCCGTCGCCGTCGGCCATCACCTACGCCACGAAACGAAACACCAGCAGATCATTAAACGCATTCATGACGGGGCGATCGGCCAGATTCAGTATCTACGGGCCTATTTCAATTCCGGCGGCGTCTGGTTCCGGCCTCGCAAAAAAGACCAAACCGAAATGCAATTTCAGGTAAGCAATTGGTACTATTTTGTCTGGCTTTCCGGCGACCATATCGTCGAGCAGCATGTGCATGACCTGGACGTGATGAATTGGATCATGCAGGAGGCTCATCCGGTGGAAGCCCAGGGAATGGGGGGCCGGCAGGTTCGTACCCCAGAATGGGCCGAGTCCCAAGGCATGGGCCGAAGTGCGGTGGGCGAAATCTTCGACCACCATGCGGTGGAGTTTACCTACCCGGATGGGGTAAAAATGTTTAGTTTCTGCCGCCATCAGCCCGGCACCTGGATGAGCTTTTCCGAACACGCCCACGGCACAAAAGGTTTTGCCTCCATCGAAGGCCACGGCACCGCCCAACTTTGGATCGATGGTAAAAAAGTACACCAGTGGCAGCGGGATAAAGACGGTCATCAGGTGGAAATGGACGATCTGTTTGCCGCCCTGGCCGCCGGCCGAGAATACAACGAAGCCGATTGGGCCGCCAACGCCACTATGACCGCCATCCTGGGCCGAATGGCCACCTACAGCGGTCAGGTAGTCCGCTGGGACGATGCGGTCCAGTCCCAGTTAGACCTCTCGCCGCCGGCCTACAGTTGGGAGGCTCCGCCGCCTGCCAAGCCGCTTCCCGACGGCAGCTACCCCTGCGCAACCCCCGGCGTGACTAAAGCCTGGTAAACGCTCTTACTTCACCTGGATAAACACAGAAGGTGGTCCTCTGGGATAGGAGACGTGCCCGTCCGCCTATGATCATTCCCACACAAGCGTTGATATTGTCATTCCCGCGCAAGCAGGGACCCAGTCTACTTTGTGCTGGTTCCATGTTCATCGCCTCTCACCGCCAGGGGAGAGGGGACTTGTCCGCCTCTGCCCGCCGCAAAAAAATCGCCTCTCCCCCGAAGCTAGCTGATTATTGGCACAACCGGGAGGTTAGGCTAAGGGGGAATTTTCCCTTCTCCCGCAGTGGGCAGAGGCAATTTTTGCCTTTTCCCGACCGAGTGCATTTCGTTTATGCGGCCTAGTCGTTTACGGGTTTACAGGACCTGGCGGCTCCCAATCTTGGGACTCGATAAGGCGTTGGACATATTTGGCCAACAGGTCGGTTTCCAGATTGACTGGGTCGCCTACTTTCAGCAGGCCCAGGGTGGTAACGGCCAAGGTGTAGGGGATCAGGGCCACGCTGAAGCGGTCCGGCTCGCTATCAACGATCGTCAGACTTACCCCATCGACGGCGATGCAGGCTTTGGGGGCCATTTGTCGGCTCAAGCGTCGGGGGACCTGAAACCAGCAAAAGGACCAATCGCCTTGATCGGTTCGCTGGAGGAGCGTTCCTACGTCGTCGATATGGCCGGTTACAAAGTGGCCGCCCAGCCGATCGCCTACTCGCAAAGACCGCTCCAAATTGACCCGGCTTCCGGGCGTTAATCGTCCGAGATTAGTCCGGCGCAGGGTTTCCGGCCCTACGTCGAAGGCCATCCGGTCGCCCTCCACCTCCACTACGGTCAGACAACAGCCGTTGACAGCCACACTGTCGGCCACTCGGACTTCAGGCACAATGCGTGGCTCTTGGACCCAGAGTTTACAGCCGGGCGGTTCCGGACAGACTTCCACCACAGTTCCTAATGCTTCGACAATTCCGGAAAACATAGTGCTCATCCTACGGATTTCTGGGATTTACAACTGGGGGTGGCACAGCGGGCTTGCCCAGCCGTGCTGGGAATCACGGCGGGGATCCAATAATCCCGGCTCCCCCCGGCGGGAGAGGCAATTTTTCCCTCTCCCCTGGTGGGAGAGGCGTATGCGGGCGGGAAACCCGCGCTGGCAAGGCGTCTAAAAGACTTCTTCCTCCTGGAGGCGTTTTTCCACCAGTTTCGCCCAGGCAAACCGCACCGGGCCGCTTAGCACAAATACCATACAAATAATTGGGACCGAGTAACCTCGGATGATCATGATGGCCACCAAGGCGAAGATTACGGCCACCAGATGGCCAAAACTTCGCTGGCCGTGGAAAATCTGATTGACAATATGCGGATAAGGTATTCGGGAGACCATCAGGAGAGCGACTAGGGCGCCGAAAAAGGGGAGGGCAGATTGCGCGAATGTGTATATTTGCTCAGCATAGGCGAGTGGTGGCTCCTTGGAATAAAGCGTGTAAAAGAAGATGGCAAACCCGGCGATCGAGGCGGCCGCCGCCGGCGAGGGCAACCCAGTAAAATGTAGATGATCGCCCTCCTCGGCGGTTTCCACGTTGAATCGGGCTAGACGCAGCGCCGCACAGGCCACATAGGCCGCCGCAATGACCCAAATGGCCTCCCGATGGAGAAAGGTAAAACGTGGACATAGTTTTACCATCAAAATGGCCGGCGCCACCCCAAAGGTTACTAGATCACACAGACTGTCCAGTTCCGCGCCAAAATCCGTCGTGGCCCCCGACAGCCGCGCTATATGCCCGTCCAACGCATCAAACACCATCGCCAAAAAAATCAGCCAGGCCGCCAACATCAAATTGTAAATGTCCCCAGGAGGTAACTCCTTGAGGCTTTCGGGTAAAAATTCAGGTTTGCCCACCCGGGCGGCCACCACAATGGCAAAAAACCCGCAGACCAAATTGCCCAAGGTAAACAGGGTGGGCAAGATGGCAATCGTTTTCAGTCGGCGCTTCATAGGCCTTCGCCTTTCAACTGCCAACGGGCAATCGGACTGCTGCCGGCACGCACCTTGGAGCCGACCTGTACCAGCAGCTCCAAGTCTTCACGGTCTGGCAGGATCAGTTCGGTGCGGGAACCCAGTTTGATCATGCCGAACTTTTGACCCCGGCAAAGCTCTTCCCCGGGCCGAAGCACACAGACGATCCTTCGGGCAATGGCGCCGGCAATGACTCGAAGGGCCAATCGGCCATAGGGTGGCTCCGTAGCTTCCAGACCGATCCAAAGGTTTTCGTTCCGCTGGGCGCTTTCCGGACGCATGGCATTAAGGAAATCGCCCCGCTGATAGCGAAACACCACCGGTCGAGCAGCACAAGGCGCCCGATTCACATGGACATTGAAGATCGAGAGGAAAATACTGACCCGAACTGCCGGGCCGCCCAGAAACGGATCATGCTCCAGTCGGGCTATTTCCACTACTTTGCCGTCGGCCGGCGAAACCCAAAGGCCCGGTTCTTGCGGCACCCGCCGGGGCGGGTCCCGGAAAAACCATACCAGCAGGGCCAACGGCGAGCCGGTCCCCACAACCGCCAGCCACCACCAGGCCGACTGCCACAACGCCAAAAACACCCCGAGGGCCGTTAGCAGTGCCAGCGGTCCGCCCATCAGTACCAGCTCGGCCAAGCCCCAGCGGGCAAAAGGCACTCGCTCCCGCCAACGGAACGGATCGTCCTCCGGGGCCCAATCGCACTGGACCAGGTTTCGGCAATACTTTAAATCCCGGGGGTCCAGGATTTCATGAGGGGCGCCGTCGGTGCTGCCCCGGCGAAGCTCGGCCATCCGGCGTACATACCCAGGCCGAAACCGCTTTAAATACCATCGGCGCAGCCGGCCCCAGGCCATTTCGATCTGCACACACCAGCCGCCGCCCGGCTGTACACTGGTTATTTCCGACGGCAAGGGGGCTGGTAGATTGGGACCAGCCTTCTCTTGGACAGTTGGAACACTCGGAGCAGTCATCCTAGGCGATTTTCTTTGAAGGAGTCCTTTCTACCCACCCCTGTATCATACTCCTGGCGGAACCTCCTGCAAACCCGGGGGACTTATGACTGCGAATCGGCCAGGCATTCCTCAAGCCAGGCAGACAGAAAGTCTCTGCGCCGGGGGGCTGGAAAAAGGCGGGCGGGATTGGTATTACAGTAGGCGAGGCGAACATCTTCCAAGAGAGATTTTCCCTCCGGTGGCTCCAACTTAGTCGTTTCGGACCGGTTCATTAGAGGGGAGGGAATCGCTTTTTGCAGCAGTGCTTTTTACCGAAGGAGTGCGCCGATGGAGATCGACTGTCTATGTATGGGAATTTTATTTGCCGACGTGACCTGCACCCCGATTCCTCGGGTACCCAATGAGGGGGAATTGATTGTGGTGGAGCAGATTCAACTGGCCCTGGGCGGATGTGCGTCCAATACGGCTTTGGATTTAGTGAAGCTAGGGGTTCGGGTGGGGGTTTCCGGCTGCGTGGGGGAGGACGCGTTTGGCCGGGTCATTGTCGAAGCGCTGGAAAAAGGAGGCGTAGATACTCGGGGGGTACATACGATTCCGGGCAAGCCGTCTGCCTGCACCATGATCATTAATGTCCAAGGCCAGGACCGGCGGTTTATCAGCACGCCGGGAGCCAATACGTTGTTTGCGGTGGACCATGTGCCCGGTGAGTGGCTCCAGCAGGCTAAAGTGATCTATGTGGGTGGCTATTTCATGCTTCCGAAATTGGAAACCGAAGAGACGGTGGAACTGTTTCGGCGTGTGCGGGCAGCCGGAGTGAAAACGGTGGTCGATGTGGTGCTGTTCGGTCCGGAGAACTACTGGGATCGGTTGGCGCCGCTGCTGCCTGAAATCGACGTGTTTGTGCCCAACGACCACGAGGGAGCGGTCATCACCGGGCTGAAAGACCCCTTGGATCAGGCCAACCGGTTCCGCGATGCGGGGGCAAAGACGGTGGTCATTACGATGGGGTCCAGGGGGAGTCTATTGGTTACGGATGGGCTTCGGGTTCGGGCGGGGGTGTATCCGGTGGAATTTGTGGGCGGGGCCGGTTCCGGCGATGCTTTTGACGCTGGGTTTATTGCTGGGATGCTTGCTGGCGAAGACCCGGCCGGTTGCCTCCGCTGGGGAAGCGCTCTGGGGGCAAGCTGTGTCCGCTCCATCACTACAACCGATAGTGTGTTCACCGGTCCAGAAGCCGAACAGTTCATGCGAGAAAAGGAACTCCCCTTGGAGGTGTTTTAAATCCCATCTCCCAAAGGAAACATCTCAGCCGATCAAAACGACTCCCCCCTAGCGAAGGCCTCTGGTCCAGAAGAGAAGGGTGAACGAGATCTCCGTTTTCCCAATGGATGCCGACGGGACGTTCGCATTGCCAGGATGGGCAAACGGCAGGTTCCCCCGGCCAGAGGCCCTTCCCTTGGCCAACTTACCGGTTCATCCGGCTAAGCTACCGGTTGGCCATCCTCTCCCAGAAGGGGGAGCTGCTTAACTCAATTCCCTCTCCCCTGGCGGGAGAGGGTTAGAGAGTGGGGGCCATGCGGACCAGACGGCCGTGCTGCCGGGAGCTTCTTTACGCGTTTTCGGACAGTTTTACCAGGACCCGGTCGATCCGCATTCCGTTCATCTGCACCACTTCCAGATGCAAGTCCTGCCACTGGAGCCGGTCGCCCACGGCAGGAATCCGATCTAACAAAGCCAAAACCAAACCGGCCACGGTATGAAAGCTATGAGTTTCCGGCGTGCGTAAATCGTCCCGTCCAAGCTGAGTGAAAAAATCTTCCAGATTCATTCGGCCGTCCACCAACCAAGTGCGCTGATCTTGCTGGATCATTTGGGCTTGGGCGTCGGGACGGTGTTCGTCGTGGATTTCGCCGACTAATTCTTCCAACACATCCTCCAGGGTAACCAGTCCTTCGGTGCCGCCGTATTCATCCAGCACAATGGCCATCTGAACCCGCTTTTGGCGAAACATCTCCAAAAGTCGATCAATCCCCAGCGAACCGGGGACCATCAGCGCAGGCCGAAGCAGTTTGCGCAGTTCGATGGGCCAGCCCAGATGTTGCTGCCGTAACAGATCCTTCGTATAGACAAAGCCGATAATGTGGTCGATGTCGCCCTCATAGACGGGCAGACGAGAAAAACCGGCCATGGCCACAATCCCGATGACCTTCTCGGGCGGGGTATCCACGTCGATGGCGTCGATTTCGATCCGTGGGCGCATGATATCCCGGACCGTTCGGTCGCCGAAGCGTAAGGCACGCTGAGCCACTTGTTCTTCGGCAGGGGCGATCAGACCGGCCGTGGCACCCATCTGAAGCCAATGTTCAATTTCCTGGAGGGAAAGCTCTGTCGAAGGGGTACGTCGGCCCTGCAGGAGGAAGAGGAGCGGCTTGGCCAGAAGCTCGATCAGCCATTGTACGGGCCGAAGAAGCCAAACCCACACTTCTACAACTGGAGCAAGCCACACCGCGGCCTGATTCGGAAGGCCAGCAGCCAATCGCGGGGGGATCGTCTCCACCAGCACTGCCCAGGCAACAGCCAACCCTACCACCAGCAAAACCAAGGCCATCGTAGAAGTCCATCCTACCGGCCAAGCCCAGGGGATATTTTCCATGGCTGCTGCCAGAGGCTGCCAGAGGGTAGCTGTGGCGAGGCTAGCAGCGATAAGCCCCAAAGCACCAATCGTCCATCGCAGGATGCTCCCCGAGGGACTTTTCGGATGGGTCAGTTCCAGGGCCTTTTTAGCGGCCAAACGGCCCCCCTCGGCCCATTCCGTCAGCCGACTTCGGGAGGCGCTGCGCAGGACATGCTCCGCCCAGGAAAATATCCCTGCCACCAGCACGAAGCCCACCGTTATCCCCACGGCCACCGAAACGGACATGGCAGCGTCCTACCTAGGCTTCCGGAAGGCTCAGGGATTCCAAGAGCCCCCTTTTTGGACAAGCAATCTCCCTTTGGCTACCCAGAACCCCCTTTTCCCTTACCCCAGGAAAGCACTTTATAACTTATCATAAAGCTGGGTATTGAAAAACATTTTTGGGTGTCTCGGTCGTATAAATGGGGGGTTAAAATTACTTCGAATGGCTTATCAACCGGCCATATCCCCCTGAGGTAGGGGGGTTATTGGCTTCCAAAATCAAACGAAAATACTCCGAACGGCTCATGGAGTCAGCATAACCCCCCGTCGGTGGGGTTTTCCAAAACCAAGGCATTGGAGAACCTGGCCAACCTGAGCCGTACACAGAATCGAGCAGCTAATCGGAGGTTTGCCAAAACTAAGATATTTGGAGAACCACCCAAGGGGGGAACCCACCAGGGCCTGGAACCGATAGGAAGCTCTGCAAAATCAGGAACATCGCGTGAACTTTAGAAACATTTGATTCGTTGCTTTGCTATCAGTTCCCATGCTTGGGACTATATATTGAGTCTAATGCTGGTAGTGCCACTATATGTTGGGGCTATTGAGGGAGGTTCTGAAATAGTGTAAAAATATATCCTTTAAATTATTCAGAGGTGCCGATACTTTTTCCCAAAAGCTGGGGGTTGGAAGGAGCGGCCTAGGTGGTAGGATAAAGGGAAAGAAAGAGATGAACGGTGTTTGGGAGGTTCGATGAAGACGCTGATTTTAGGGTTGGGTAACCCGTTGGTGGGGGATGATAGTGTGGGATTGCGGGTGGCGGCGGAATTGGCCCGGCAGTTGGCTGACCGGCTAGACATCGAGGTCGGGGAAGAATATTGGGGTGGTTTACGTCTGATGGAGCGGATGATCGGCTATGATCGGGTGATTTTAATCGATGCGATGGTTACCGGCTTGGCGCCGGGCAGCCTGCGGTGGTTGACGGTAGAGGCCCTTCCGACCCAGCACACGGCTTCGTCGCACGATGTGAACTTGGCCACGGCTTTGGCGGTGGGCCGACATGCGGGGGCCCGACTCCCCCCCGATGAAGGCATCTGGATTTTAGGCATCGAAGCGGAAAACGTGCTTGATTTCTCAGACCAATGCACTCCGGCCGTAGCTCAGGCCATCCCCAAAGCGGTCAGCGCGGTGTTGGCAAAACTTTCGGAATTGGGAATTGGTTAGGCGTCGGAAAGAGTTTTGCCTATTTGGGTCGGCCTCAAAATGGCAAACCAGGCGATTGGGGGCCTTCGGAACGATAAGCCGGTGGGGCGGTTATGGGGAGAGTAGGTTGGGCGGGGAGTAACTTTCGGAGCTAAACCCTCCATGCATGAATTGTCCATCGTGGAAAGTTTGCTCGAAGAGGTACAGAAGCAAATCGAGGCGGCAGGTTGCCGAGGCCCGGTGGTGAGATTGGGACTTCGGATCGGCCGGTTTTCTGGCGTATCCATTGAGGCATTGCGATTTGCCTTTGAGCTTGCCAAGCCGGGCACTCTTCTGGCGGAGGCCCAGTTAGAGATTGAGCAGGTAGCTGGTCTGTGCGTATGTGGTGCCTGTGGCCGACAGACGCCAGTGGAACAGTTGGAAGTGGTCTGCCCGGTCTGTGGGAGTCCAGAGATTCAGTTGCAAGGCGGGCAAGAGTTGATTTTAGAAAGTATTGAACTTCAAGAGGGCTCTGCGGAGCCCGAGCAGAGCTGAACCCCAGGCGTCAAAGAGTCCTCGAAAGGGGCTGTGGCAGATTCTTATTCCAATGCGTAAAATCTGGGATTTCCGGAAGACCAGGGCAGGCTGGGACGGTTCGGGAACCAGCGGTAGAATCTCGGCTTTCCGAACCAGGCCGGAACGGTTGACCGGCTGCTTGGGAGGCATTACAGTAGAAAATTGAGCGGTTGTTGGGCGATCGCAGAGGACTGATTAGCCGGTCCGGCTTTCCAATTTGGGTATTTCCATTTAGGTGGGGTGAAGAAAAGTTGTTCGGGATAAGGGGTTAGGGCGTTGGGGAATGTTGGCTAAGCGGATCATTGTGTGTTTAGATGTGGATCAGGGCCGGGTCGTAAAAGGCACTCGGTTTGTGGATCTTCGGGATGCGGGCGATCCGGTGGAGGTGGCAGCCCGTTACGAGGCCGAGGGAGCGGATGAACTAGTTTTTTTGGATATAACGGCCAGCCATCAGGGTCGGGATATCTTGCTGGATGTGGTGCGCCGGACAGCGGAAGTCTGTTTTATGCCGCTTACGGTGGGAGGTGGGATACGCAGTTTGGAGGATATTCGGGAGCTGCTTCAGGCCGGTGCCGATAAGGTGTCGATCAATTCGGCAGCCTGCAAGAATCCGGAGTTTATACGCCAGGCGGCCCGGCGATTTGGCAGCCAATGTATTGCGGTGGCCATCGATCCCAAGCGGGTCAGGCGAAACGGCACCCAGATCTGGGAGGTGCATATTCACGGGGGGCGGGTACCGACCGGTCTGGAGGCGGTGGCCTGGGCACGGGAGGTGGAACGGCTTGGGGCGGGCGAAATCCTCTTGACCAGCATAGATGCCGACGGCACGCAAAATGGATATGATTTAGAGATGATCCAGGCTGTTCGACAGGCGGTCCGGATTCCGGTCATTGCCAGCGGCGGGGCAGGCCAACCCGAACATATGGCTCAGGCCATCTTGGAGGCTGGCGCCGATGCGGTGTTGGCCGCCAGCATGTTCCATTTCTGTCTCTATACCATCCGGGAGGTGAAGCAGTATTTGCACCGCCGGGGGATTCCGGTCCGGCTATAACTGGCAAAATGGATAAATATCTATCACATGAATGGGGGCTATTGGAGGAAATCTCCTTGGGCTTCGGGATGACCAAGGCCCAGCCGGTCTTCTCGCACGCCTCGATGAGAGGCAGTAGCAAAACTTCTTCCTGAACTGCTAGAGAGTACATCCTGGTTCCTTGGTTGGGGAAAAGAACCCACAGAACCATTCCGGGCTGCCCATTGCCTCATCAACCGAACAACCTTAGAGGAGAAGGAGGGAGGATAAGGCCATGGCTACGAACTTAGAAGAGGAAAAGACTCAGCAGGCGTATGCGTTTGGCAAGCCGAAGGAATTGGAGATCGATAAGTTGTTTCGGGCGGTGGTGAAGCTGGAGGGGAGCGATTTGCATCTGAAGGTAGGCCGACCGCCGCATGTACGCATAGCCGGAACGCTTCGGCCGTTAAATCGGGGGCCGATCGATGAGGTGGAGATGCAGCGGTTGGTCTTTCCGCTGTTGGACGTAGATCCTCGGCTTCGGGAGCGGCGATGGCGGATTTTCAACGAGGATGGCGGGGTGGACTTTGCCCACACCATTGAGATGGACGGCCAGCGATGGCGGTTCCGCGTGAATGTGTTTCAGCAGATGGGACAGGTAGGGCTGGTGGCACGGTTGGTGAAAAACTTTATTCCCGATTTTGCCAGTTTGCATTTGCCCCCGATCTTGGAGGAACTCTGTAAATATGAACAAGGGATGATCCTGCTGGCCGGGGTTACTGGATCGGGCAAAAGCACCACCATTGCTGCCATGCTCAACTGGATCAACCACCACTATCGCGGCCACATTCTGACGCTGGAGGATCCCATTGAATATACATTTACCGAAGATAAATGTATCATTAACCAGCGGGAGATCGGCCAGGACGTCAAAGACTTTATGGTCGGCATGAAACATGCGGTGCGGGAAGACCCGGATGTGATGCTGGTGGGCGAAATGCGAGACCGGGAGACGTTTGAGACAGCTATTCAGGCCGCCGAAACGGGCCACCTGGTCTTCGGCACCATCCACGCCTCCACCGCCCCGAGCACCATCGGACGAATCTTGGACCTGTTTCCCGAAGCGATGCATTCGTCGATCCGAAGCGCATTGGCTTTCAACATGAAAGCCATTATCGCTCAGAAACTCCTACCTTCGATTAAACCCGGCGTGCAGCGGGTGCCGGCGGTCGAAATCATGATCTTTAACCCGATTGTGCGCAAATTGGTCCTGGAGGGCCAAGATGACAAACTAGCCGATGCCATCCGCCTGGGCGCTAAAGAAGGGATGCAGGATTTTACCATGAGTCTGAAGGAACTGGTGGAGAAGGAATTGGTGGATCGGGAGGTGGCCATTGAAGTGGCGCCGAACCCCGAGGCGCTCAAGATGGCGCTGAAAGGGATTCAAGTGCAAGAGCGAGGGATTTTGTAATGTAGGCTCTTCCTCCCCGCTCCCTTAGCATCCCCAGGCCGGATACAATAATCTATTCGCCCCGTTGGCAAGGCGTTGCCTCTGCGAACGGGGGAAGCAAGTTTCATTTTTGTGGCTGGTGTTTGCTAAAGGCAAACCAAAACGTTTCGGGTTGTAAGCAAGCTTGTTAGATTGGGTTGGGTACGTTGGGGCACAAACTGCTTACCCTCTGTCAGACGGGCTCATCTATAAGGAGTTTTCTCCGAAGGGCCGATTTTCCGGTGAAATCGGCAGATGATTAAGTACGCCCCAGGCTGAGGCACGTCAATAAGTACTATCCCTCGGATGATTCGGTGAGAGACTGCTGATGCACAAGAAGTTAAGAGGCTGGATCGGGTGGTTGATAGTGGTTTTATTGTTGGGATGGGCAGAACCTATCTGCGCCCAGTCCGCGATGCCGGAATATACGTTTAAACCGGGTTGGTCCGGGCCGGGGTATTATCTGAGTTTGCCGAAACTGGTCGCCTGTTGGCTCCTGTTTCTTTGTTGGGTGGCCACAACCGATTGGGTCAATCGGGATGTCCAGGAAAAGAAATTAGACTATTTTCTTTGGAATCCGATGGTGTTTGGGCCGTTTTTTGGGGCGATGGTGCTGGTGTGGTTAGGGATTCCCTACTTTTGGTTGGCGTTTGGGTTGCTATTGGTCGCCTATGTAGGGCCGCTTACCGCCTATATCCTGCATCGGAATGCCCGGGTGCCGATCGATGAGCGGGTGCTGACGGCGCAGCATTTACGGTACTGCCTTGCCCGCTGGTTGAGGATTTTGGGGGTGAAGATGGAGGTGGAGAAGAAGCCGGCCTATGAGAAGGGGCCGCCGCTTTTGCTAGAGGCTCGGGGAGGGCCTACGTCGCAGATTCAAGCCCGCTTGATAGCGGCCCGGCAGAAACCCGGCTTTAATATTGCTCGTCGGATTTTGGCCGAAGCTCTGGATCGGCGGGCTACGGCACTGCTACTGGATTACACGCAGCAGGGCGTGGCGGTCAAATATCAGATCGACACGGTTTGGCACTCGGTAGAGCCGCTCACTCGCGAAGACGGCGATCCTGCCCTGGAAGCCCTGAAAATCCTTTGTGGACTAAATCCAGCGGATCGGCAAAACAAACAAGAAGGGCAATTCCAAGCCCGATACAAAGAACAGCTCTATCCTGGGAGTTTCCTCAGCCAGGGCACCCCTACTGGCGAACGGGTGCTACTGCAACTGGAAGCGAAAACCATCCGCTTTAACACCTTGGCCGACCTAGGCATGCGCGACAAAATCCAGGAAGCCATCCAGGAGGTGATGAAGCGGCCCAAAGGATTTGTGCTTCTGTCTGCCATACCGAATGGCGGCCTTCGCACCACCACCGATGTGCTGCTGAGGAATCAGGACCGCTTTCTCCGGGAATTCCGCGCGGTGGAAGATGTGCAACATCGGTATGAGGAAATCGAAAACATCCCAGTGGATACCTATGACTCCTCGAAAGGAGAAACGCCAGCCACCATCCTGATGAAAGCATTTCGCATGTACCCGAATGTTTTGGTGGTTCGGGATCTGGTCGATGGACGTACAGTAGAAATGATCTGTGAGCAGATTCAAAAAGAAGACCACTTAGTCGTACTCAGTACGATTCGGGCCAAGGATTGTGCCGAGGCGCTATTGCGGGTCTTAGCGCTGAAAGTTCCACCGGCCGACTTTGCCGCCTGTGTTACAGGAGTATTGAACCAGCGGCTGATTCGAAAACTTTGCGATAAATGTAAACAGCCGTATCAACCCACCCCTCAGATGCTCCAGCAGCTTGGCTTTCCAGCGGGTAAGGCGCTGACGTTTTATCGGCCGCCGCAGCCGACGCCCGAACAGCCCACCATCGAACCTTGTGAGCAATGCGGGGGGATTGGCTATTACGGAATCACCGGTCTGTTTGAATGGTGGACCATGGAGGAAGGAATTCGGAACGTCTTGGCCAATACCCCCAAGTTGGAACTCCTGCGCAAAGCCGCCCTAAAAGCCGGCATGCGAACCATGCAGGAAGAAGGACTCCTTTTGGTGGCCAAAGGAGTTACCTCCTTACAAGAATTGACTCGGGTGATGAAACTGTAAGTGATTTTGGCGGCCAAAACGGCCATAACCAGGCAAACCAAGCATTCAGACTGCAGGCTTTCACCATCGGGGAATCCACTCTTATGCAACGGGTACGTTCCGCAGCAGCAATGGGAATAGTGGGATTGGTGATGTTCGTTGGGGGCCTTTCCGTCCAGGCCCAATCGGCGCCCATCTTATGGGCCGCCAACGGCGCCTCGAAGATCATCCCCGCTTCGCCGGGACCTGGGGAAAAGAGCGGTTATGCAGTTTTATTGCCCCTTTTGATGCTAGGGATTATCGCTGCCTGTGCGGGCACCCTGTATCCGGAAGGTCTTTGGAGTAATGCGGTCCGGCTGGTCAATGTGATCTTTGCTGCGCTGTTGGCTGTCAACTTTTGGGAACCGTTGGCCCGGTGGGCCGAACAAATGGAACCTACGTTCACCTTCTTCTGGGACTTTTTGTGCCTCTGGGGGCTTTTCTGCGTATTTTTGGTGATATTTCGGCTTTTGACCGATTTTATCTCCCGGGTGAAGCTCCGATTCCGTAAAATCGTGGATCGGATCGGCAGCGCTTTTTTGTCTCTGTGGGTAGGTTATGTGATGGTCTGTTTTACGATGTTTACCCTGCATACGGCGCCGTTGGCGGAGCGGTTTATGGGCGGTGGCTTCCAGCCAGGAGAAAACAACTTCTTCTTCCTTGCTCCGGATCTCCAGTGGGCCGGGTTTGTCCAGAAAATGTCCCTAGGACCTTTCTGTCGGACGTTGACCGACGAGGAGCTATCCCAGTATGGCCCGGCAGCAGAAGAATCGGAAAAGCATTTGGCGGTTTTCGATCGGCAGGGGGATTTTGTGCCCAAATATGCGGCCCGACGCCGCTGGGTCGAAGAATACCTCCAGCAATATGGAACCCCTCGGGTGATGGAGTCGGACGTAGTGCCACGATAACCCTGGGAGTGGGGACGGCTCGTCCCCATGGATCGGGTAATGGAATCGGATGTCGGATCTAGCTAATCTGCTTCCTCCGAACGGACAAGCCGATGAAAGTAACTCAAGCAGAGTTTGTGCCTTTGGGCAGCGACGCCCAAGAGGCAGCATTAGTGCAATATCGCCGGCCTTGCCCGTGGGCCATTGCCGGTCTGCTGTTGGCGTTGTTCTCTTTTGCAGCGGTGTTTGAACCGTGGCTTTATGGATTGCCGGTGCTAGGACTAGGATGCAGTATAATTGGACTCTATCGCTTGGGCAAAGGCGAAAACCTCTTGGGGTACAAGGCGGCCTTGGGAGGGTTGCTGTTAAGTTGGTTTTGGATAGCTGCCGCCCCCATCCATTGGCTCACCATGCGTCATCTGCTCCGTCAGGAAGCCCGTCAGGTGGCTGAGGTTTGGTTTGACCTGTTGCGCCGAGGCCAACCTCATAAAGCCTATCAGCTTACCGTTCATCCTAAATCCCGCCATCCGTTCGATAACGACCAGGCTCTGGTGGAATACTATCGGAAGAACCCCCGGCAACATGCCCTTTTATGGGAATATATCGGCAATGCCCCCCCGCGTCCCTTCCAACCGAAAGGTCCTAACCTGGTCCGGACTCTTTTGGCCTTGGCCGACAAGGCCGAAATCCATTATGTAGGTACCGAAGCCCAACGCCGTCAGGATAGCACCGAAGAGCTCCTTTTGGTCTATGCGGTCAGTTTTCCTCATCAGGGCCAACGCACCACCTTTTTTGTCGGCCTGGAAATGAAGCGATATTTGCTGGAACCGGACCAAAAAGCTTCCTGGCAAATTGTACATGCGGAAGGCGGCATCCGCCCCAAAATTTTGGACCAAGCCCGAACATCGCCTGGCAGTTAGAGTTTCGGCCTGATTCGCAAAGGGTAATCTGAGGGGCCGGGTAGGTCCTGGTGGTTTCGGGAGTTTGCCACTGGGCTGATAGGCTCCAATGGTATACTAATTCTGATAGTGTACTAATTACAGCTTTCCGCTTCTTTCGGACCGGACTAAGGTTGCTTATCTGAGTGTGTTTGGTGGATTTGTTTTGCTCCGGCTATTTTTCAGAAGCAGCGGAATTCTAGGGAGAGTTTTCCTATGATCAACACCTTGTATCTGCCGGAATTGCGACAGATGTTGGCGGAAAATAATGTGGCCGAGATGGAGGAGTTTTGCACGGCCTTGCACCCGGCTCGGACCGCCGAATTCATGGAAGGTCTAGAGCCGCAGGAATCTTGGGCGATTCTGCAACATACCGATCCTTATCGGCGCATGGAAATCTTTAGCTATTTTGATCGAGATAAACAGAAAACCATTATCGAGACGATCGACCGGAAAGAGGCGGCCGAACTGATCGGTCTGCTGCCCCCTGACGATCGGGCCGACATCCTCAAACAAGTGGACCCGGCCGTCATGGCCGAACTGTTGCCCCTGGTTGCCCCGGAACATCGCCGAGACATTTTGCGCCTGATAGCTTATCCAGAAAATACGGCAGGCGCACGAATGACCACTAACTATGCGAAACTCCTCGAATCGGTCTCCGTACGCCAAGCCCTGGACGAAATTATCCGACAAGCGGAACGGCTGGAAACGATCTACTATATTTACGTGGTCGATGAACAGGAGCATCTGGTGGGCGTCGTTTCTGCCCGGGCTTTGCTCTCCGCCCTGGCCAAACCCGATCTACCAATCCGAGAAATTATGGAAACCGAACTGATCACCGTGCTGGTAACCGAAGACCAGGAGGAGGTGGCCCGCAAAGTGGCGGATTTCGACCTCCTGGCCATTCCGGTCGTTGACGAAGAACGGCATCTGCTGGGCATCATCACCCACGACGACGTGATCGATACCTTCCTGGAAGAGGCTACCGAAGACGCCCACCGCATGGCCGGTATTACCCCGATGATCGATAACTTCCTGGAAATGCCTTTTCTGACGGTTTGGCGGAAACGGGCCGGTTGGCTTTGTATGCTCTTTCTGGCGGAACTGTTTACCTTTACCGCCCTAGCTCATTTTGAGGCAGCCATTCAAGCGGTGGTGGCCCTGGCTCTTTTTGTCCCCCTATGTATTTCGACCGGCGGCAACTCCGGCTCCCAGGCGGCCACCTTGGTTACCCGAGCCCTCGCGGTCGGACAAGTACAGACCCGGGATTGGTGGCGGGTCCTCCGACACGAACTTCTGATGGGGATTGCTTTGGGATGCACATTGGGGGCGATCGGCTTTTTGCGGGCCGCCGCCACACCCCAAAGCGTGCTCGGCACCGTCAACCACTGGGTCTTGGCTTTTGTCATCGCCCAAAGTGTGGCCGCCATCTGCCTCTGGGGAACACTGGTCGGATCAATGTTGCCGCTGATTTTCAAACGCCTAGGCTTCGATCCCGGGTTTGCCTCCAGCCCGTTTGTGGCTACCTTCGTGGATGTCACCGGAATTGTCATCTACTTCAATATCGCTCATCTGTGGCTGCCCCTAGCAACCACCTAACCGGCCTTGGCGGGCATTCTGAGCTCGACTTTAGCTATTTTCCACCACTTCTTTTGGTTCCGGCACGTATGGAGAAAACCATATTTGTTCATATAACTTCCTAACTCCAATGTTTCCATCAGGTTAAGAAATTTTCTCCGGAGGGAAGCCCGCCGCATCAGCAAAACTCGAGCCTACAGCCGGTTTCCAAACCGAACAACGCTCTTCCATAACGGGGCTCGTAGAGTTCTTAACAGTCTGTCATACTTCACCCCAAAGAAGCCACCTGGCACTGCTGCGAAAGCCGGAAACCCGTTTTTACGATGGATTTCTACTCTCTGGATTCCCCCTTACGCGAGGAATGACAAGGTAAGGTGTTTTCCCTAAAAAACAGCCGCCTACTTCACTCAGCTGAAATGTTACAAAACGCTTTACACGGTACTGTCCTAATCGATTTCCATGATCTAGAGTTTCAAGGAGATGTTAAAGATTTCCGAATCGGAATCCTCCTAATACGACCCTTCCTTTTTGGGATCTTCGGTACCTTTGATACATTCTAGGCAACCGGTAAACTTAGCACTCGGGAAAGAACTGTTGGTGGAAGGCCTGGCAAGAATGGCTCTGTGGATTTGGATGGTAGTGGGGACGGGTGTGGGGCTGAGTATGGCCGGGCTGGTGGGGGTAGGTTTTTGGCTGGGCCGAC
The DNA here is from genome assembly GCA_938042245.1 of uncultured Thermoguttaceae bacterium. Taxonomy (GTDB): domain Bacteria; phylum Planctomycetota; class Planctomycetia; order Pirellulales; family Thermoguttaceae; genus JANXAQ01. The sequence goes on along the minus strand of CALIRO010000044.1, from coordinate 29,264 downwards.
GGGCAAGCCGCCCACAGCGGCCATCAGCTGCGCCCTTAGCCGAAGCCTGGCAACTGGCCCAACTGGCTCAGGCCCTCTCTGGTCTAGTCCATTCGGTGGCCCAGGATGTTGATCACCATCAAACCCAGATCAAACAGGCCAACGAAGGTCTCCGTTCGCTGACTACGGATGTCCCCGGCCAGACGGAAGGTTCGCCTTCGGCCTGGGCAACGGTGGTTTTGCAAACCGTCGCCGAAATTGTTCGGGTCAATGAACGCCTCCAACATCGGCTCCAACAAGCCGAGGAAAAACTTCACCAACAAGCCGAGCAAATTCAAAATCACATGGCCGAGGCGCGTACCGATCCACTGACCGGTCTGCCAAACCGTCGGGCCTTCGACGACGAACTGGTACGCCGACTGGCCGAATGGAAACGCAAAGGCGCCCTGTTCTGCCTGTTACTGGTCGATATCGACCATTTCAAAGAGCTCAACGACCGATATGGGCATCCGACAGGCGATCACCTGCTTCGCCAGTTGGCCGAGGTGCTGCTGACCGTGCTGCGAGAAATGGACCTGGCGGCCCGAATCGGCGGGGAAGAGTTTGCCGTCCTATTGCCCAGCACGAATTTGCCCGATGGAATACGGGTGGCCCAGCGGGTTCGAGCCGCCGTGGCAGACTGCCGCTTTGAAGTTGCCCCTGGCCAAACCGCCAAAATGACGATCAGTTTGGGATTGACCGCAGTTCGACCTGGGGATCATCCATTGCTCTTGCTTCGGCGTGCCGACCAGGCCCTCTATGCAGCCAAACGAGCCGGCCGAGACTGCGGCTTTTACCACGACGGCCAGACTTGCCGACCCATCCCCTTTTGCAGCCCGCCAGACCGGCCTTTCCCTGCCCCAGAGTTTTGCCAGTCCTTGCCGAACGAAGAATCCTTGCCTCTCCAGACCGAAGAAGAACCAATACCTTACGCCCCGGTCCATCCGTTGAACGAAGACTGTGGCTTCGTCGGCCAAGAGCAGGATATACCATCCCTCCCCCCGACGCCCGACCCTCTCCATGCCGATTCGAGCGACTTTCAAACCGCTTGTGAAGCCCTACGAAATCAATTAAATGCCCTGGCGGCTTCCCCTTCTTCTCCTCCCGACAGCTAAAATACCGATAACCGCGGGGGAAGCCATGCCCCTCCCACCTAACGTCCAAAAATAAAAGATACGGAGGTTGAAGGGGAGGACTGGCATGCCGTTAAAGATGTGATAATCCTACCCCGCCGTCTAAACATCAAAGTCACGGGGCAGTTAGCTGAACAGCTCTAAGTGCTGGCCGATGCTAAACTGGGAAGGACAATTGGTTTCTGGGGCTACCTCTTTCTTGCCGCCCGTTTTATCGGACTTAACTCTCGGAGACGAGTTAGCGCTGGCGTATTCGGAGAGCCTGTTCAAGTGTGTGGGTGAGGGAGGCGGGTGGCACTTGCTGATCAAGAGTAATACATTGTATTGTTTTCCTAAAGAAAAGAAGCTTTGACTTTCGATCCTTCTAGGGGACCACGGAAAGGGTAAACAGTGCTTTCGTATCCAAAAGCTCCAAATTTCTTCCATAACCGTTCCACTTTACCCAGTACCAACCTTTTAGAGAACTGCTTCATGCCCTACATTCGTCAACGATGCGTTGTGCATCTTCTTCTGATCGGGTTGGCAAGCACTATCTATATCTACAGCTATATCTACGGGACCTGTCTCTACGGGCAAGATGTGCTTGCCCGGTCTTCGGCAGCTTCAGCCGAGCAGCGTCTTTCGTCCCTGCAAGACGCTTCCTTAGCCAGTAGCTATTGGACCTGGCAACGTCCTATCGTCCAGTCGGCCAAAGAGCCTGCAATGGAGCGTCAGCCCCACAGTCCACAGGCCCCCGGAGAGCATGCTTCCCTCGTCGGGGAACAAGCATCGTCCGAAAATGGCGAGGAGCCACAAGCCGATGAAGACGAGTCCGATGAAGAGGAAGAAGAAAAACCTCCCCGGCTCCTTGGCGACCGTCTGCACGGTCGGGGGCCGGTAAGTTTTGAATACGTCTATACCGGAGAAGTGTTAAGCAATACCCGCGGCGGCCTCCGCACCCGGCATGGCACCCGATATGAAGGTTTGCTAGACCTTTCGATGGACTTGGACCTGCAAAAAATACGCCCTCGGCTGCCCGGCCGAGTGTATCTATTGTTTCAGCATACGCATGGACGGGGATTGAGTCTGGATTTCGTCGGCGACGCGCAGATGTTAAGCACCATCGACTCATTCGGCAATATCACTCAAGTATCCGAATACTGGTGGGAAACCACGCTGGGCGACGAGTTGTTGACGATTCGCCTGGGTAAACAAGACGTCAACAGAGAATTCCAGTTGGTGGAGCTGGCCACGGATTTCGTTCATTCGGCCGCCGGGATTCCGGCCACCTTGGCGGGGCCGACCTATCCGGACAATAGCATCGCAGCAGTTTTGCTCTTAAAACTTTCGGAATCGCTAACAGCCAAAGCAGGCGTTTGGGACGGCTATCCGAATGGCGCCACCTGGGGGTTTTCCAACACGGGAATTACCTTCACCATGGTGGAATTAGAGCGGACCCATCAATTCGCGGAGCGCCTACCGGGCGTGATCGATTTTGGCTTCTCCTACCGATCCGCCATCAATCTGCCCGACGAGGAAAGCCCCGAACAGTATACCCTTTACTTCGACATCGAACAGATGGTCTATCGGGAAAACCCCGACGACGAGAAAGATGAACAAGGTCTGGGATGTTTCTTCCGATTCCAAACGGACTTCCCGCGCCCCGAAAACGAAGTCAAGGAGTATTTCGCTGCTGGGATTGTATATCGGGGGCTGTTGCCACGCCGGGATGACGACCGCATTGGTCTGGCCGTCTTCTACATTCGACACAACCTTGGCGGCACAGGCCGAGAAACAGCCACCGAGCTTTTCTACAAAGCCCAATTGACCCCCTGGATGACGCTGCAACCGGTCCTTCAGTATATTTCGAGTCCCTCGGGCGTCTATCGGGACTCTTTGGTAGCAGGCCTCCGCTTCCAGGTGGCCTTCTGAACAGAGACTCGGCAATCCCTCCCATCTCAGCCGAGAGAACTAGACGGCAGTTTTGTAAGTAGCCTACTCCCGAATGTTTTTAAATGGCTTACTCCCGAATGTCATCCCCGCGTAAGCGGGAATCTAGAAACTTTTTCCTGCATCCGCGGGAAACCAGAATACTCAAGCAATACAACCTGGGTTTCTGCTTGCGCAGCAGGGAGAGGTTACGCCATTCGGCTGAGATGTTGCTTCCGTCTAATCGCAAGCGGTCCTTCTTGGGGAAAAGAACTACCGTTCAGTCCATAGGGACCGATTTGGGAGAGATGCTAGACTTTCCCACAACGGCTTGACAAAGTGGTACTAACCACCGTTTTCGAGCGGCTCAGTCGGCTTGGCGGCGGGCCAGTTCTTGGTCGATCCAGTAGATGCCGCCCGGGACGTTTCCAACTTGTCGGAGTTTCTGCACGATCAGGTCAGCCTGTTTTTCCTCCTCCACTTGCTCATCTACAAACCACTGCAAAAAGACCTCCGTGGCGTAATCGTTTTCCGAGCGGGCTTGGGACACCAATTGATGGATGAGCCGGGTTACATGCTGCTCATGGGCCAACACCGCCTCAAACATCGCTAGCGGCGATTCCCAGGAGGTAGGCGGCCCCTGGATCGGTTTGAGTTCCACCCGGCCGCTGCGATCCAACACAAAATCGAAAATCTTCATCGCATGGCCATTTTCCTCTCGGGCTTGGATCCGCAGCCAATGGCCAAATCCCTGCAAATTGGCCGATTCACTATGGGCCGCCATCGCTAGATACAAATACGACGAATACAACTCCGCATTGATCTGTTCATTCAGAGCCTGTTGCATTTTTGCGCTGAGCATCGTGGGTACTCCTGAAAATCCAAAAAAGTAGTTGTCCTGCTTTGACCCCTCCAGCACTATACATGTTCTGGTTGTCCAGAGGGGTTAAAACCTCCTTTTCCTAGCTTTCCAGCTAACGAAACCGATGGTCTCTTATCCCTCCGGGGTTGTAAGAATTCTATCTATCTGGTCAAGAGCGGGTGGGGCTATTTGTTGGGTTTCAGAGCAGCGGTAAGTTGCCGGAGAAACTCCAGGGCGGTTTGGATGGCTTTCGGGCGTGGTTGATCCTTTGCCTCGGCAATTCGGCGGACCAGGGCGCTGCCGACAATAAGGCCGTCGGCCACCGGTGCCAACATCCGTACATGTTCCGGCTGGCTAATGCCAAACCCGATACAAATGGGCAAATTGGTTTGCTCCCGCAGCCAGGCCACATTATCTACCAGTTCCGGCGGCAATTGGTTTCGTTCTCCGGTAATGCCCACCACCGAGACGTAATAAATGAACCCGGTAGTTTGGTCGGCAATGCGTTTGGCCCGCTCTTTCGGCGTGGTAGGCGTGATCAGTTGGATCAAGCTGATCTGTTCCTGTTGGCAAAGCTGCGCTAATGGCGGAGATTCTTCCAGCGGCAAATCGGGCACAATCAGGCCGGCTACCCCCGCCCGTTTTGCCTCCTGAACATACTGTTGCAAACCGTGCCGATAGACGATGGCATAACTGACCATCGTGATCGGAGTGATCGGCGTTTGTTCTGCCACCGGACGAATCGCCTCCAAGATGGCTCGCACGGTAATTCCACGCTCCAGCGTTCGGGTGTATGCAGCCTGGATGACCGGCCCATCGGCGATCGGATCGCTATAGGGGATGCCTATCTCGCAAAGCCGAATGCCCACCTCCGGCAATCGGCGCATAAGCTCCGCCGTAAACTCCAAATCCGGATCGCCGGCCACAAGGAAAGGAACTATTGTCTTTTGGCCTTCTCGGCGAAGTTGGGCAAACACCCCATCAATAGCACTCATAGTTCACCGTGCACTCTCAGGAATCTTTTTGGGGAAGCAAAGTCGTGAACCGTTTGGCTGTAGAAGCCTCCATCTCCCGTTCCACCACCACCTGACAATCTGACGCCCTCGGTATCGGTCCACGCCAGTCCCACAGGCATAACAACGTTCTGGCTGTAATACTTCAACATAGGGGCGGTCGTGGTTTTCTGGATCTTCTACTTTTCCGGGAAGGCCTGAAAACACAGGTCGTTAGGTCTCCAGAGGAGGCCAGGCGATGCCATCGGGCGAAACCGTTATGGGATTTCCAATCGAAGTAGCCGGGCGACTTCCGCCGCGTCTTTATCACCTCGGCCGGAAAGACATACCACAATGATTTGCTCCGATGGCCGCTGGGCAGCCAGTCGCATGGCCTCGGCCAAGGCATGGGCGCTTTCCAACGCCGGCAAAATCCCCTCATCCCGAGCCAACGTCTGGAAGGCCTCCAGAGCTTCCTGGTCGGAAACGGCTGTATACCGGACGCGCCCGATTTCTTTCCAGTAGCTATGTTCCGGCCCAGTACCCGGATAATCCAGGCCCGCCGAGACCGAATGCACCGGCAGCGTCTGGCCGTCGTCGTCTTGGAGCACATAACTGAAGGCCCCGTGCAAGATACCGGGCCGACCAAAACACAAGGTGGCTGCATGATCGCCGGGCCGATAGGACCTGCCGCCCGCCTCCACGCCAACCAAAGCCACTTGCTGGTCTTCGATAAATGGATAGAACATGCCAGCCGAATTGCTGCCGCCGCCCACACAGGCAACAATGAGGTCCGGCAATCGGCCAAACAGCTCCAGGCATTGAGCTCGTGTTTCCCGGCCAATGACCGACTGAAAATCCCGCACCATTTTGGGGAACGGATGTGGCCCAACCACCGAACCCAGGCAGTAATGTGTGGTGGGGCAGGAGGTCATCCAATCTCGGAGGGCTTCGTTAATAGCGTCCCGAAGCGTCCGAGCTCCACTGCGCACCGGCCGAACTTCCGCCCCTAATAGCTGCATGTTCAGCACATTGGGCCGTTGCCGACGCATATCCTCTTCGCCCATATACACCACACACTCCAAGCCGAACCGAGCGCAGGCGGTGGCAGTGGCGACGCCGTGTTGGCCAGCGCCGGTCTCGGCAATGACTCGACGTTTACCCATCCGAACCGTCAGCAGCGCCTGGCCTAGGGTGTTGTTGATCTTATGGGCGCCGGTGTGATTGAGGTCTTCGCGTTTGAGCCAGATTTGCGCCCCACCACAGCGACGGCTAAGCCGCTCCGCAAAATAAAGCGGCGAAGGCCGACCCACATATTGGCGCAGGAGTCCCTCCAGCTCGGCTTGGAAGGAGGGGTCCTGGACGGCCGCCTCGTAAGCCTCGGTCAGCTCCTCCAAGGCGTGAATCAGCGTTTCGGGCACAAACCGCCCTCCAAATGGACCAAACCGGCCCCGCTTGTCCGGCACATCCCGTAATCGAACACTCATCGAAATTCCTACAATCAAAAATCAATAAAAACCTTACTCCGGGCAGGAGCACGTTGGTAAAACACGGAAGCTTCTTTATTCATCTCGTTCTTCTCCGCTCCCAGGAGGCTGCTTCGGGTTGGCCAACTAACATGCTCCCCCAACGCTGCACCGGAAATTGTTCCTTTCTGCCACCCGCACCTTCCCCTTATTGTGGTCCAGCTCCCTCCAACTGGTCAAGGGCAGAGCCTGCTAGGCCCCATGGGTTGGGGCAGAAAAATTGGAGTCTGTTTAGGGGTTAGCACAACTCGCCTTTACAAGGGTTCTTTTTGGAATACAATAAAAAACATAACACAACGCTGCCATCGGAAAGGAGAAACGGGGGGGAGCTGGGATTCCAGCTACCGGGGTGATTCCTTCGCAGGTGGCCCAAACAGCAGATTGGTTTTTACCGGCTTGGGCCAGCAGAACCGTCCAAGGCGGTGAAGGTCCTGGGTTGGTAATGCTGTTTCCTTTCTGCAAGGAACGCCTCTGGATGGAGGAAGCGGAAGAGGTTCGATGGTTTTCCTCTCTAGCCTGCCATAGATAGCTTACCTTGCCCGAAGGCTTGGCCAGGCGGCCTTCGCGGCGAAGCATTCCGGTTTTCCTATGGAAACTCCCTCCCGCCAGAGACACGTGATGCTCGTGCTTTCGGTCGGTATGACGGCACTTTTATTGGGGGCGCTGGCCGGGGGAGGTGTGATCTTTCGTACCTTTTCGGAAAAGCTGGAGTGGAATTTTTACGGCACCGGTTAAAAGTGCTGGAACCGCCCTCTGAGCCAAGACAAACTAAGCCCGCTTTGGTGCGGGTGGGCCGGGCGGTGCAAAAGATGGTTCAGCCCAATCGGACACTGGTCGGCCGATTGGTCGAGGTACGCCGGGTAGTGGCCTGTAGCGAAGTAACCGGTAAAATCGTCCACTTACCCCTGGAGGAAGGCAACCTGGTCGAAGCAGGCAAGACCGTCCTGGCCCGTATCGACGACATCTGGGCCAGGCTGGCCCTGGAGCAACAGCAAGCCCAATGGCTTGCCACTGCTGCCCAACTCGAATTTGAAAAAGGGGAACTCCGGCGTCTGGAAGAACTGTTTAAAGCCGCTGCGGTTACCGAAAGCGAGCTCCATCAAAAACGCACTCAAATCGCCCAATGGGAAGCTCGACTTCAAGAGCTGCAAGCTGCCATGGCCCAGGAACAGGAACGGCAAAAACGTTCCGTGGTGTACGCCCCATTTGATGGGATCGTGGTGGCCAAACATGCAGAACTGGGCCAATATGTGCAGCCAGGCTCGCCGCTGGTGGAAATTATTTCCCGAGGCCAGATCGACGCCCAATTGATGGTGCCCGAATCGGCCATCAACCGCCTTCAGCTGGACCAGACTCTTTCCATCTTCGTTGACCCGTTAGGCGAACAGGTGCAGGGGAAGGTAGTTTCCATTACACCATTTGGCCCGACCGCCTCCCGCACCTTTCCGGTTCGGGTACGGATCGACGACCCGACTGGTCGGCTCAAAGTGGGTATGAGTATAACGGCCCGAATCCCTACCGGACCGGAAAAGCCAGCTCTGGTGGTGCCCAAAGACGCCGTCTTGGAAAAACCGGATGAGGCTTTTGTCTGGGTGGTCATGCCGGAATCGGCGACCGAGGGGGAGGCGTCGGCCCAACTCCCTGGACAGGCCTTGGAACCTTCCCCGGCAACCCTGCCTCCAGACGCTCGGGTGGGGTTGGTCCACCCGGTGCTAGTTAGGATCGACATCCGTCTACCCACGGAGTATGCGGTCATCCCCCAGGCGTCGCAAGACGCCGCCCTGTTGAAACCAGGAGCACAAGTGGTCATTGAAGGAGGTGAACGGCTTACGCCCGGCCAGAAGGTCCAGATTGCCCCCTAGGGGCTCCCGCCCAGAAGGAAACCGGTTACCATGGACATCATTCGGTTTTCGATTCAGAACCCGGTCAAGGTTACGGTGGGGGTAATCTTGACACTGCTATTTGGCGGGTTGGCCTTGGTAGCGACTCCGGTGCAACTGACGCCGGATGTAGAACGGCCTATCATTACGGTATCTACTGTCTGGCCGGGCCGCAGTCCAGAAGAGATTGAGCAGTCGATCCTGGTGGAGCAGGAGGAGAAGCTCAAAAGCGTCCAGGGTTTGTACAAGATGTATTCCACGGCGGAGCTAGGCCGGGCAATGATTACGCTGGAGTTTCAAGTCGGCCATGACATTTCCCGGGCCCTTCAGGACGTCAGCAACCAGATTCAGGAGGTTCGTTCGTATCCTCAGTTACCCTGGTGTTGGAGAAACGGGTTTATTTCAACCAGTGCAAAGGTCGGCCTTCGATGAGCCTATTTATCAAACGGGAAATCGGGGCCAACGTGCTGGAGCTGATGAAACAGGTTCGACGCACTCTGGAGGAGCTTAATGGGCCGAGCGGGCCCTTGCAGCAGTTCAAACACGACCGGTACAAAATCCGCCTCCGCTTGGTAAGCGACGATACCTATTATATCTATCAAGCCCTGGGGTTGGTGCGGGACAATTTGCTTTTGGGCAGTTTGTTGGCCATAGGCGTGCTGTGGTTATTTTTGCGGAGTTTTCGGCCTACGGCAATTATTGTGTTGGCGATTCCAATTTCAGTGGTTGGCACGTTTGTGGTGGTGGCGGGGGCAGGGCGGAATCTGAACATTATCTCTCTTGCCGGATTAGCCTTCGCCGCCGGCATGGTCGTGGATAACGCCATCGTGGTGCTGGAGAACATTGACCGGCACATGGCGATGCACGAGTCCGCTCCGGTGGCCGCTTATCGGGGAACCAAGGAAGTCTGGGGAGCGATTCTGGCTTCGACGCTTACCACGGTGGCCGTCTTCGGTCCGGTGCTCACCATCCGAGAAGAGACGGGACAATTGTTCTATGACCTGGCCTTGGCCATTACAGCGGCGGTGTTGCTTTCGCTGGTGGTTTCTATTACTGTGATTCCACCGGCGGCGGCCAAATGGATTCGTCCCAACCACCAGCCAGGACTCCTGAGGCAGATGTTCCGGAACCTATTTGGGCTAGGGCCGATTTTACAGGCGGCTGTCAACGGGTTTGCTCGGTTGATTTATTTTTTGTGTTGGCCCAGTTGGACAGGTGCTTGGCTTCGGATACTAATCATCGTACTGTTTACCGTCGGTTCTTTGGCCTTGGCTTGGATGTGGATGCTTCCGGCCAGCTATTTGCCGGAAGGAAACAAAAATTTTATCTTCGGCATGATGTTCAATCCGCCCAGTTATTCGGTGGAGCAGAACAAGTTGATTGGGCAGCGGTTGGAAAAGGAACTTCGGCCTTATTGGGAGGCCCGCAGCAGTGAAGAGACCGCTGCCCTTGGTCCGGTGATCGATCCCCAAACCGGCCAACTGATTTCCCGTGTCCCGCCGATTGACGAGTACTTTTTTGTAGTGGCGAGGGGTCGGCTTTTCATGATCGCTACCAGCAAGGATCCGAACAATGTGCGACCATTGAAGGCGCTGCTGGCTAATGCTATGAACAAAATCCCAGGCACCTATGGGATGGCCAGCCAGCGGTCGATTTTTGGCCGAAATGTCGGGGCCGCTAATTCGGTCCAAGTCGAAGTGGTTGGTGTGGACCTGGACCGGCTGAAAGCAAGCGCCGCCTATCTGCAACAGAAACTTTTTCGGGCGTTTTCCCGGTTTGCTGTACGAAGCGATCCGTTGACGTTCCACGAAGCCGGGCCGGAACGGCAAATCTCCATTGACCAAATCCGAGCCAAAGAGTTGGGACTGGACGTGCAGTCGTTGGCCGTAGCTGCCCGCAGCATGATCGACGGCGTTAAAGCAGGTGAGTTCAACTTTGAGGGAGAGAATATCGACCTGCTGATCATCCGGGATCCCGACCTGCCGCTTACACCCGACCAATGGGATGATCTGCCCTTGGCGGTTCGGGAGGAGACGGGGCGGGTGGTATGTGTGCCATTAGGCCAACTAGTGCAGTGCAAACCGGCCGAGGCCTCGCAGTCGATCCGGCGCGTCGAGCAACACCGGGCCATCACCTTCACCGTCCAGCCGCCCCCTGAGATGGCCCTCCAAGAGGCCGAAGCCTTGATTGCTGAGTTGGTGGCTCAGGCCCGCAGCGAAGGCGGCATTAGCTCCGATGTGCAGATCCGGATGGCCGGCAACGCCGATAAACTGACCCAAGTGCGCCGGGCCCTTTTGGGCCAATGGACCGGCTGGAATTGGGACTCCCTAGTAAGCATCGGCCTGAGCCGAATGCTTCTCGCCCTGGTAATCACCTATCTTTTGATGGCAGCCCTATTGGAAAGTTTTGTGTATCCGTTTGTCATTATGTTCAGTGTACCGTTGGCTATGGTGGGCGGCTTTGCCGGCCTCCGCTTGGTCCGCCTGGTGGACCCTACGCAACAAATGGATACGATTACCATGCTCGGCTTCATCATCCTGATCGGCATCGTGGTCAATAATGCCATTCTGCTGGTGCATCAGGCATTGAACTTTATGCGAGGCCGAAGCGAGGGCCAGGAAGATCTCCACCACCCCCTCCCGCCACGGGAAGCCATCCGGCAGTCCGTTCGCACGCGAATTCGCCCCATCTTCATGACGGCTACAACAACCGTGTTTGGAATGACACCCCTGGTGGTAGCTCCGGGACCGGGCAGTGAGCTGTACCGGGGCTTGGGTGCGGTGGTCGTCGGAGGTCTTGCCTGCTCGACCATTTTCACCCTCTTGGTGGTCCCTCTGCTTTTCAGCCTGGTGTTAGACGCCCAAATAGGTTTCCGTCGTTTGGCAGCTCAGCTACGGCGTCGACCCGTGGTGCTGGCAACCGAGGAGCTTCCCGGTTTTGCTCCGGTCTTAAAACTTTCTGAAGTCCCGATGTCGAACTCTCCTTTGTCTGCTCCCCCTATGTTAGAATCGCTCCCGGAGACGCTCAGGCCCCCACCAACCGATCTCAGGTCGTCCATGCGGCTTTTGTCGGAGACTGCGGCTGGAGGAAACACCACAGATCCTCTGGCCAGTTCCAACCCAACGCCAACCGAACCTACTGATCCGGATCGAAGCCATCGAGAAGCAAAACTGACCCCTTAAATAGCCCTCCGAGGGACTAACGAGGCACTGGAACAACTTCTGTTAGAGCGTGTTTGGAAAGGGCTTGGCAGCCGGCTGTTTTGCCCCTGGCTTGGCAGGAGAGGACGGCCTGGCACCGAAGGCAAAGCCGGCTCCGCATCCCCGTAACTTAGTCTGTTGCATTGAGTTTGACCGCCTGGTGACTGACACTACCTACCTCCTAACAGACGCTGGTACATCCAAGGAGGCACACTTTTGGTTCCTCCGGCCTCAGCTCATGCCCGGTTATCTGAGGGAGAAGGGCCTTTCCAACCCCGCTCGTAGATGAGATTTCAAGCCCGTTGGAAAGAGTACGACCCAATCTTTCCCTGGGTGAAGCTCCAGTTGGCCAACCTCGGAGGGGCAGGGAGGAAAACTTCTGGGCGAAAAGGCTTTCGGCCAAAGGATCACCAGGAGGGGATAATAACGTCCTGCCTCTTCTTGGTGGACTTGAATTGTCAAAGCCCTCCGAAGGAATGATCACCGATACGGGCTGTTTTGCGGGGAGGCCAGGTTGTCCCTCGAGCGGAAATAATGTTTTGTAACACTTCCGCCGAATGAAGAAACTGCCTGGTTGATCCGAAGAAAGCTTTTGGGTGTCCCTGCCGCGGAACCGGCAGTCCAGACCAAATCCACTCGCACAAAAACGGTTTTCCTGCTTTTAGAGGAATGGCTTGGTACACCATTCAGCGGAAATGTTGCAAAATTTTTTTCTCGGAGAGCCCCGATGGGCTGCTGAGGAGGAGATTTTCGGAAAGAGGCATCGGCGTAAGAGGTCTAGGATAGGAGGAAGGCCATGGTAGATTACACGTATGAGCAGATAGCCAAGATGATCGACCACAGTTTGCTGCGGCCCACCTTGACCGTCCAGGAGCTGGAGCAGGGGCTGGAACTAGCCCGACGGTACCAGGTGGCCAGTGTGTGTATTTTGCCCTATTATGTGGGGCGGGCGTCGGAGCGGCTGGCCGACTCCGGAGTGCTAACCACCACAACGGTGGGCTTTCCCCATGGCGCGCATACGACGGCTATCAAACTAGCCGAAGCTCGCCAAGCTATCCAAGACGGGGCCGTCGAACTAGACACGGTGGTCAACCTCAGCAAGGTGCTTAGCGAAGATTGGGACTATGTGGGGGAGGAAATCCGGGCCGTCGTCGATCTGGCCCATAGCCAGGGGGCCAAGGTGAAGGTGATTTTTGAAAACTGTTACCTAGAGGAGAAGCATAAGATTCGGCTTTGTGAGATTTGTGGGCAAGTGGGGGCCGACTGGGTGAAAACATCGACCGGCTACGGTTCTGGGGGGGCCACCCTGGAGGACCTTCGGCTGATGCGGGAGCATAGCCCGCCGCATGTGCAGGTGAAAGCAGCCGGCGGCATCCGGGACCTGGACGCTCTTTTGGCGGTCCGAGCCATTGGCGTAACCCGTGTCGGCGCCAGTCAGACAGCTCATATCCTCGAGGAATGCCGGCGCCGATTGGGCCTGCCGCCCGTGGTCGAAACAACTCAGAGCCGATCCTAAAGAATCTAAGAATCTTGATCCTTCAGCCAAGCCCAGAAAACTAAGGGGTTGGAGACAGGGGCAATCTTGTTTGGGGAAGGGGCTCTAACATAGAGGCTCAAAGCTCGATAATCATCCCAGCAGCAAAACCCTCTCCTATGGGGATTGGCGTAGCAGTTGTCGAGCGTTTTCCCAGCAGATGGCCTGACGTACCTCGGCTGCTAGATCAGATTCTTCCAGCTTTAGCAGGGCCGATTCCAGGTAGAACAGGGGCAGATGCGAGCCGAACATGATCCGCTCGGCAGGTATGCCCCGCAGGACTTGTTCCAGGCCGCCCAGCCCTTCCAACGTAGCTATGTCCAGCCATATCCGGCCCGTTTTGACCAGCCCGGGCAATACAGCTCGCGTGGAAGGGAAAAATCCATTTAAAATCATTATCTTCATGGCCGGTCGGGGCTCCAGCAGCTCGGCCAACGGCTTTAAATCCACATCCGGCACGGAGAACCGTTCATCCTGGACCCGGACATCTTCCATCCGAACCACCAGTTGTACCAAAAGCTGGTACTGCCCGGCCAGGTCCAATAGCTCTGCAAACAGCGGCTCGTCCAACCGGTATCGGTGGTAGTTCGGATGCACCCGGATGCCCGGCATTTTATACTCTTCCGCGCAGCGCCGGAGGTCTTCCTTCCAATCCGGCAAACGGGGATTCACCGATCCGAACGGCACAAGGCGAACCTGTTTCACCATCTGGCAGGTCTGGTGGAGCCGATGGTTCACCCCACCGATGTCTCGGTGGAACAGGCCTTCGAGGCTTCCCACCCATGCCTCGGAAATGTTGTATCTTTTGTACACCGCTAAAAGCCCCTCCAGTTCATCGCACGGGGTGCGCCGAAACGGCCATCGCCCCAGGTACGCATTCGTGTCAATGAACATAGGTTGAACATCCTCTCCAAAAGGATTCTCCGAGGTAAGTGGCCAAAGAAATCTCCGCAAAAATATACCATTTCACCCGAATGGCATAACCTGGTAATTCCTGCGAAAGCAGGAATCACAGGTTTTTTTCTCCTGTGGGGTTCCTAGTTTCCCGCTAATACGGGGACAGGGCTGGGTTGGCGCTTGCGCGGCAGTGAGCCCCAACCTCTTTCCGCGGAGCAACTAGGCAGCTTCTTCATGCGGCTGAACTATTACAGTGTAACAGGCTAAGACAGCGTATGCGATCCCTCAGCTGCCGGGGGAGAGGGAAGGCTAGTTCCCTGCTTGTGCAAGGATGACAAAGGGGAATCCGCCACTCTAACCCTCTCCGGCAAGGAGAGAGGGGCTATTCGTCTCCCTGCTGGGAGGAGAGACCAGCCAGGCCTCAAGCCAAGTGGGGTAACCCTACCAAGTTGTTGGAACTTCGTCTGTTCGAGTGAGGTTCCAGCCCATGGAGCCAGATCCCTGCCCTCTGACAGACGGTGCTACATACAAGAATGGTGTTCTGCCAGAAAGCCCACCGAACTTCTACGCGGATTCTGGTTCCAAGAGAGCTTCCACGAAGCTATCGGCGTCAAAGGGGGCTAGGTCTTCAGGCTGTTGGCCGACGCCGACGAATTTGACCGGCAACCCGACCTGCTGGCGGATCGCTACCACGACCCCTCCTTTAGCAGTGCCATCCAATTTGGCTAAGACAATCCCGGTACATCGGACCGCATCGGTAAAATGCTTGGCCTGGCTAATACCATTTTGGCCGGTGGTGGCATCCAGCACCAACAGGACCTCATGGGGGGCTTCGGGAATTTGTTTACCCAGGACCCGGTGGATCTTGGCCAACTCTTGCATGAGGTTATACTGGGTCTGCAACCGGCCTGCTGTATCCACGATGCAGACATCGGCTCCGGTTTGGAGGGCCTGGCTTACAGCCCGATGGGCTACACTGGCCGGGTCACTCCCCTGCTGGCCAGTAACAATTGCGCAGCCCAGACGCTGGGCCCAGATGGTCAGTTGTTCGACGGCGGCTGCCCGGAACGTGTCGGCTGCTCCCAGAATCACCGTTCGCCCCTGATCCTGAAACATCCGGGCTAGTTTGGCAATGGTGGTCGTCTTGCCACACCCATTCACCCCGCAGACCATAATCACCGTCGGCCCTTGAGAGGCCATTCGGATAGGTTCGTCCGGCTGGCGGAGTAACTCTTTGAGCTTGTTTTTGATTTCTGCCAGCACTTCTTGCATGGTAATTTTCCGGGACCAGAAGCCATTGCGCACTTCTTCGACGATTTGCCGAGCCGCCTGAACCCCCATATCCGTTTTGACCAACATGGCAAACAGCTCTTCCAGAAAGCCTTCGTCCACCAATCGGCCTTCGGTTTTAAAGATATCCCGGATATCGGTCCGAAGAAGCTGAACCGTTTTTTTCAACCCCTGTTTGATCTTATCAAACCAACCCATATCCACCTCCTAGGTGGGAAGCGAGTTGCTCGTTTCGGCATGGGCCGAGGAAGGGTCCTTGGTAGATGACTTTTCTTCCGTGCTCAGGGAGTCGGTAGATGGGGATGCAGTAGCATCGGAGGCATATTCTCGCCGAAGGCGATCTAAAATCCCGTTGACAAAAGCGGGGGATTTGACGCCGCCAAAGCGTCGGGCTAATTCAATCGCCTCGTCCAGCACCACCGGATCCGGCGTGGATTCATAAAGCAATTCATACGCCCCTAGCCGAAGCACATTCCGATCCGTTGGCGCCATGCGCTGCAGGGTCCAATGTTCGGCAGCTCGAGCCAAAGCGGCATCAATCTCCGCCCGATGTTGCCGAACCCCTTCCACCAACCGCCGAGCCAAATTCAGCATCTCCTCAGGCCGCCACTGGGAAAACCCCTCCCGCACAAATCGCTCCAATTCCGCCCGAATCAGGCATGCCTGACCAGCCAACGGATGATCCCGAAACCCCTCCCGCAAGAATTCTTCCAGTTCTTCCTGGGCAAATTGAAGGATGGCCTGAGCGCTGAGTTGCCCACGGATAAACTCTTCCCCCACTGCCAGCGAAAGCCCCGCATTCAGATCCTCTTGATACAGTACTTGGAAGGCCACTTCTCTGGCCCGACGCCGGAGGACCTGAACGGCTAATTCTTCACTGACAGACCGTTTCGCCATCGGTTCGTACCATCCTCAAGCCTCTCATCCCCGCCAAAACACCCATTCAGGCGGGCTCATCCTTACGAAAGCCGCAAGCCGGAATCCTTCCGGTTTTGGCTTTTCTGGATTCCTCCTTGGGCAGGCATCCCAATGATAGCTCTGCGGCTATCCAATAGCTGCTTTTCCTTTAAAAATAGTCACTTTATTACTTTAAAAAATAGCCATTTCCTTTCCTCGAAGAAAATTGTTCCGGTGCCCTGAGCAAAGTCTAACCCCCACTCGCTCCTGCTGGTGAACAGCGAGCTACTGCTTTTGTCCCGATGGAGGTGGGACAGTTGGGTTGGGCTGTTCGGGCGGCAATTGCCGGAGCAAATTGACCATTTCCAGCGCAGCCAAGGCGCATTCGATGCCTTTATTGCCGATCCGGCTAGTAGGCTGATCTTTGCCCTGGGTAGGCACCTGGCCGCCGGACCGGGCAATCGCCTGCTCCAACGTGTTACAGGTTAACACCCCGAAAAGGACCGGCAACCGATACTGGGCGCCTAATTGGGCCAAACTGAGACTGACAGCCCGGTTGATATGTTGGTCATGAGTGGTTTCGCCCCGGATGACGGCCCCCAGGCAAAGAATGGCGGCATATCGGCCGCTGGCCGCTAACCGAGCTGCTACCGTAGGAATCTCAAACGCCCCCGGCACCCAGGCCACCTCAATCTGCTCCTCCGGTACCCCATGCTCCAACAGGGTGCGGACCGCTCCGTCCAAAAGTGCCCGGGTAATCGATTCGTTGTAACGAGATACTACGATGGCAAATCGGCCTTCCGGCGCCTGAGGATTGCCTTGGAAGACTTTCATCGTCCGATGCCTCTTTACTAACCATGTGTTGCCTTCACGGAAAGACTGCTTCCTATCGGCTCGAAAACCCAAACTGTTCTGACCATCCTATGGTCTCACCGCATGCATGAGCCAGCCCCTGACGGATAGGGCTAAGCACCCAGGAGCCTACAGGTTTCCCTAGCCTATCTCCTACGGATCCATAGCCCGGAGAGATGGTTTTGCCAGAGGGTTTTATTTCACGTTCAAGCTCATCAAGAACTCGGCGTTGGTGCGAGTTTTTTGCAGACGGGTAACCAAAAGTTCCATGGCATCCACCGGGTTCATTTCATTCAGCACCCGGCGGAGGATGCACACTCGGCGATATTCCTCCGGATCCATGAGCATTTCTTCTTTTCGGGTCCCGCTGCGGTTGATGTCAATGGCAGGCCAGATCCGCCGATCTACCAAGCGACGATCCAGCACAATTTCCAAGTTGCCGGTGCCTTTGAACTCCTCGAAGATGACTTCGTCCATTTTACTGCCGGTATCGATCAAGGCGGTGGCGATGATCGTCAAGGAGCCGCCTTCTTCTACCTGCCGGGCAGAACCAAAAAACCGTTTCGGTCTCTGCAGGGCATTGGCGTCCAGACCGCCAGAGAGAATCTTGCCCGAGGGCGTACATTCATGGTTCCAGGCCCGGGCTAACCGGGTGATCGAATCCAGAAAGATGAGCACGTCATGGCCGTATTCGACCATCCGTTTGGCTTTTTCCAGGACCATTTCGGCCACTTGGACATGTCGGCTGGGCGGCTCGTCGAAGGTGGAACTGATGACCTCGCAGTTTTTACCTTTGACCTGCCGCTCCATGTCGGTAACTTCTTCCGGACGTTCGTCAATTAAAAGCATGAACACATATAAATCTGGATAGTTAGTCAAGGCCGCCTTCGCCATCTTCTGCATCAAGATGGTTTTCCCAGCCCGAGGGGGACTGACAATCAGCCCCCGCTGACCAAACCCAACCGGCACAATTAAATCCACCACCCGAGTGCTAATTTCCTCCGGCCTGGTCTCCAACACAATCCGCCGATTCGGATGCAGAGGCGTCAGTTCTTCGAAGAGCGGCTTTTTGGCCAACAGATTCGGATCTTGATAATTGATCGCCTCTACGCGGAGTAGAGCGAAGTAGCGTTCGTTTTCTTTCGGAGGCCGAATCTGCCCAGAAACCGTTACCCCCGTGCGAAGGCCAAACCGACGAATCTGACTGGGCGACACATAAATATCATCCGGACAGGCCAGATAGTGATACTCCGGGCTTCGCAAAAACCCAAACCCATCCGGCAGGATTTCCAACGTCCCTTCCCCGTACATCAGCCCGCTGCTTTTCAGCCGCTCCTTCAGAATCATGAAAATCAAATCCTGCCGTTTCATCCCCATGTACTCGGTAAGGTTTTCTTTGCGGGCTTCTTCGATCAGCTCGGCCATGGACATTTTTTGCAACTGCGCCAGCAACGAGTCCCCCGAACGTTTCAGCTCCTCAAAGCGTTCATCGGTCTGTTCCTCCAGATAGCCTTTTTCCATGAGTTCTTCGGCGATCGACAGCGGCTCTTCTTCTTCGTCATAGGGGTTGGGTTCCCGGTAGGCCTCCGAAGCCGAGCGCCCAAAGGGTTGCTGAGAAACTCCCATATCCCTAGATGCAGGGAGATCCCCAGATGAGGTCCCTTGATTTCCTTCTTCCTGAGTCCAACCAGACGGGCTTTCTTCCTGAGCCAATCGGAACGGTTCCGTAGCAGGACGGCTCCTTGCCAGGCCGTCCTTTGCTTCCTCACCACGCATCTTGAAAGATTCTCCCGTAACCTGCCGCTGGCTTTGCTCGTCCGAGCAGAGCTCAGGAGGTAAGTCGGCTTTAGGGAGTTTATTCGCCTCAGAGGCTTCGGAAACCGCAGCACTTTCTTCGGGAGAGCTAGCACTATTTAGACTGGCATTCTTTCCGCCCGAATTTTTGGTGCCGGAACCGGCCCGTCGGGAACGAGTGCGGCCTGGCGCTGCAGAAACGGCCAGGCCCTCCGCGCCGGAAGAATCCGCCGAGCAATCTCCAGCCACAGAATTCCCCTCCGGGGCAATTGGTTCTGAGGCGGGGCTGTCCACAGCATCGGAACGTCGATTTTCCTGCCCGGAAGGGTCTGGCAATCCAGCCATTCGTTCTGGGGAGGGCTTGCCCGGAGAATCGGAACTGCCGAGGTTCTGTACATCTATATTTTCCCCCCAGGCGGGATTTGGTTGGCTAGGCTCTTGAGGAGCGTCGGATTTTGAGGAACGAGTCTTCGTACCGTTTCGCCGAAGTCGATTTCCTAACGGGGAATTTTTTGGCTCAACCATAATAGATCAACTCCTCCCAGAGGAGAGGTATCCAAGGCAGGACCCCGGCGCAAAGCACCTGGGAAGGGGATTTATGTATGGGTTAAAAAGATCCCTACGGATAAGGAGGTCCTGGGATGAGGGATTGCCAAAATTGGAGGACTTGCCTGCGAGTATATTCCAGGGAACCAGAATTATCAATAATTATATCCGCCCGGAGGCGTTTTTTGTCTAGGGGCCACTGGGCGGCTTCTCGGGCGGTAAAATCGTCGGCCGACCAGCCCCGTTGAACTGCCCGAGCCTGCCGCACCTCCAACGGCGCATCCACAAAAACCAACTTATCACACCATCGATCCCAGCCCACTTCCAGCAAAAGCGGCGCGTCTAACACTGCAGCTGGACACCCCTGTTCAGCCAACTGCTGGGCTTGCTGGCGAAGCAATTGGCCGATCTCCGGATGGGTGATTTCCTGCAAATAGAGACGATCTGCTTCTGCCTGCGGGGAGGGGCCGAAGACCCGTTGAGCCAATCGGCTTCGATCCACTTGGCCGTCCGGCCCAAAGACATCCGGTCCCCAGCGAGCCCGAATGGCCTGTTGGATATGGGGCATTCGAAGGACCTGATGGCCGGCCTGGTCGGCGTCCAGGAGGCCGGCCCCTAGGCGGGCCAATTCCTGGGCCACCAGGGTTTTGCCGCTGGCCACCCCGCCCAGCAGCCCAATGATCCTCATCGGCCTTGGCTCTCCAGAGGATGTAAATCGGCCCAATTGGGGCCAACAGTTACATCCACTTTTAAAGGTACCTGTAAGGGCCAAACTCCCCCCATTTCGGTTACTACTAATTTAGCCAATTGGGGGATTTCCTCCTCCGGTCCTTCGAATACCAATTCGTCATGAATCTGAAGGAGCATCCTGCTTTTCAGGCCATCCTCCTGGAGCCGACGCCACACCCCTAACATGGCTAATTTAATAAGGTCGGCTGCCGAGCCTTGGATGACCGTGTTAATGGCAGTGCGTTCGGCTAGATTGCGTTGGCGGCCTGCCTCAGGTCGGACACCCTCTATAGCACGCCGCCGGCCGAGAATAGTTTTAACATACCCTGTTTGATGGCATTCGGCTAGAGTGCGGCGTAAAAATTCTTCAATTCGTGGATACCCCCCAAAATAGCTATCAATAAATTGGCCTGCCTCCTCTGGGGTAATCCCTAATTGTTTGGAAAGGCCATAGGCGCTCTGGCCATAGATGACCCCGAAATTGACCGCCTTGGCCCGACGGCGCATTTCGGGCGTTACCTGTTCCAGGGGGACCCCAAAAATTTGACTTGCCACTCGGGCATGAATGTCCTCATCTCGGCTGAAAGCCTCGCAAAGACGTTCATCTCGACAATAATGGGCCAAAATTCGAAGTTCAATCTGCGAATAATCCGCTGAAAGCATCTGCCAGCCTCCCTGGCCGGGCACAAACGCCGATCGAATCTCCCGGCCTTCCTCCGTACGGATCGGAATATTCTGCAGATTCGGATCGCTGGAGCTGAGCCGACCGGTGGCTGCGACTACCTGATGAAACGAGGCATGAATCCGGCCAGTAACCGGATGGACCATTTCCGGCAGGGCATCCACATAGGTGCTTTTTAGTTTTGCATATTGTCGATATTGGAGGATTTTGGCAGGCAAGGGATCGTGGGCAGCTAATTCTTCCAGGACTTCGGCATCGGTACTGGAGCCGGTTTTGGTTCTTTTGAGGGGTTGAAGCCCCCTCTGTTCGAATAACACCTCCTGCAATTGTTTCGGGGAGCTGATGTTAAACCGTCGGCCTGCTAAGGCATAAATCTCTTTTTCCAACGCCTCCATACGCTGGCCGTACTGCTGGCCTAGCTCCCGAAGCCGATCCACATCCACCTTAACCCCCCAAAACTCCATATCCGCTAATACACCGATCAGGGGGACTTCTACCTCCGTAAAAAGCCGATCTAACCCCTCCTGGGCCAATCGACGGGCAAGAATCGGCCGTAAAAGCACCGGCAATAGGGCATCTTCGCCGGCATATTCGGCCACCCGGACCACCGGTACCTGATCCATCCGTTTTTGCTGTCGGCCTGTGCCGATCAGTTCAGAGATTTTGATGGTGGAGTGGCCTAAATACCGGCGGGCAAGCTCATCCAGATTATGGTTTCGGCTGCCCGGTTCCAGAAGGTAACTGGCCACCATGGTATCGAAGCGGACTCCGGCCAGTTGGATCCCAGCCGACCGCAACACCACCATATCGTATTTGATATTCTGGCCGATTTTCTCGATGCCAGGATCTTCCAACAGAGGGCGCAGTTGCTCTAATACTAATTGGGGATTTAATTTTACATCTTCAGGGGGAGATCGGACCGGAATATACCATACCTTTTGATCTTCAGTTGCCAGGGCATATCCAACAATCTCCGCCCAACGGGGCCAAAGATGCGTGGTTTCCAGGTCGATGGAAAACGCCTTCTGTTGACTTAGGAGGGCAACCAGCTCCTGAAGTTTCTGGGAGTTGTCCACAATCTGGCAGTGGATTTCGATTCCTTTGGAACGAGCAGTACGAACCGACTGGGCGCTAGGCAAACTGGCCACCTTGGAGGCCAAACTCCGAAACCCCAATTCGGAAAGCAATTCCAAGGCCTTCTGCCGATCGAATCGGCCCGTTCGACCCGTTTCCCAATCGAGCTGAATCGGTACATCGGTGCGCAGTTGCACCAATTGCCGACTTAGCGAGGCTTGGTCCCAGAACTTTTTGATGTTTTCCCGGCGTTTTTCACCAGGAATTTCTTCTATGTGCTCCAAAACCCCTTCTAAGGTTCGGTGTTTAACCAGTAGTTGACTGGCCAATTTTGGGCCGATCAGGGGGATTCCTGGCACATTATCGATGGGGTCCCCCACCAATGCTTGGAAATCTACCACCTGTTCTGGGGTAATCCCCCATTCCTCCCGAAGACGTTCCCGGTCAAAAACCTCGTTTTTTCGGATGTTGAATATCTTGATATGGTCGGAAAGCAACTGGCGGGAGTCTTTATCGGAGGTAACCAGGAAACACTGACCGCCTAAGTTTTCTACCTGTCTGGCCACGGTGGCCATAATGTCGTCGGCTTCGTAGCCAGGAAGGCTTAATCGCCCTAACCCAAATGTTTCAATAAGGTTATGAATAATTGGCATTTGAGGAATCAGGTCTTCATGCATGGGAGGCCGGTTGGCTTTATAGGCGGGATAAATCTGATGTCGAAATGTGGGACCGATTGAATCAAATACACAAAATAGGTAATCTGGGCGCTTTTCCTCCAACAAAAACAATATGTCCCGCACAAACCCATACACCGCACTCACAGGAAGACCTGTAGGACTGGTCATTTCCGGCAAGGCATGAAAGACCTGATGGATCAGCGAATGAGCATCCACCAAATATACGGTTTTGCCATGTAAATCAGGAGGAGATTGGGCTTCTGCGGACTTTATCGCCCCAGACTCTCCGGCAAACACCGTCTCCGCCCCCCCCCGGTCGGTGTCCAAAGCCGGAGTAGTCTGGGGTTTTTGTTTCTCCATCCCTGGCAACAAGGGCTGTTTAGAACGCTTTTTGGCCATCGAAAAATCCTCTGGGCAGGATGTAGAATTCCCCCCGTTTCGTGGAACCCGAATAAGCAACAAAAAGGCACTGCCACGAAGTTCTATTGTAACCCGTTTGGCCGATTTCGGATACTCTGGGGCTTAGCTCCCCCCGGGGGACCTCTTTCCCGGCCGGTGGGGAAGAACTAGGGCCCATCCGTTGGGCACTGTTGAAGTTGGGCTAACCGGCTCCCCAGCCTCCAAGCAACCCCCGAAAGGGAAGATGCCTCTTAAGAAAAGGCCCTCCCAAACGGAACCCACGCACTCTGGAAGGGCTGGGACGGAATCCTTGACCCAGTTCAGGAAGGGACTTAGGATAAAGGGAGGTTGTGGACACCGCATAGGCCCGATTTGCAGGAATGTGATTTCGGAACACTTCCGCCGAATGGTCTACCAAGGCATTCCTCCGAAAGCAAGAAGGCAGTTTTTTGTGCTAGTGGAGTTGTTCTGGACTGCCGCTTGCGCGGCAGGGATAGTCCAAGGTCTTGCTTGGATCAACCGGGCAGCTTCTTCATTCGGCGGAAGTGTTCCGTGATTTCTTTTCTGGGTTCCTTTTCCGTGGGGCTTCCCCATGGCAGATAGAGCGTTTTTTGAAGCGAAAGAAAGTTTTTTTGGTTCTTTGGCAGACGAAGTAGAAAACTCTCAGGAGGTGGGTACTTTGGGTAGTCAACCTGGAGAGGAATCGGCCTCGGTCCAGCCGGAAGGAACTTCGGGGCAGACAATAGATATACCCCGGATTGAACGAGCCGTCCGGGAGATTTTACTTGCCGTAGGCGAAGATCCCGATCGGGAAGGGCTTCGGGACACTCCTGGCCGGGTGGCCCGGATGTATGCGGAACTTTTCAGCGGCCTTCGGGAAGATCCCCGCAAGCATCTGGAAAAGTTTTTCCCAGAAAAATACGACGAAATAGTGCTTGTACGGAACATTAGTTTCCATAGTCTTTGTGAGCATCACTTGTTGCCGTTTATGGGCAATGCCCATATCGGTTATATTCCGGACGGTCGGGTGGTCGGCTTAAGCAAATTGGCGCGGGTGGTCGAATCAGTGGCCCATCGGCCCCAAGTGCAAGAACGGATGACCGAACAGATAGCGGATCTATTGATCCAACAGCTCCAGGTCAAGGGAGTGGCGGTGGTGGTAGAGGCGATTCATACCTGCATGATCATTCGGGGGGTTCGGAAACCGGGTTCGGTCTGTGTAACTTCGGCGATGAAGGGGATCTTTCGGACCAATCCTTCTAGTCGGGCCGAGGTAATGACACTTATTTATGGAGAGCGGCGGTAATGGGCCCAGGGGGCGAAGCTGGCAGGCAAGTGCTTAGGGGCTAGGCACCTTCGGAGCATGTTTTGGCCAGTCCAAAAGCGGCTTTCATAGGCCAACGGCTGGGGCAGAGGGCCTGCCTGCCAGAAGCGAAAGCCAGCTGGAGGAGATGATTCCGGCTTATGCAGACGTTTGCGGTGCAAAGCCAGCGGATACAGGAGGACCTCCGGGGGGTAGTGGCGGGGGACGTGGAGGTTGGGGATATTTTTGTTCATCTTTTTGCGAGCGATGGCAGCATCTACGAAATTCGGCCTCTTTGTGTGGTTCGGCCTCGCAGCCGGGAGGATGTGTCGGCTTGCCTGCGGTATGCGGCGGAGACGAAACTGCCCGTTCATGCTCGGGGGGCTGGTTCAGGTACAGCGGGCGGTGCTTTAGGTTCCGGCATTGTGGTGGATTTTTCGAAATATCTCCGCCGAGTCTTAGAAACCGGTCCCGATTGGGTCCGTTGTCAGCCGGGCATCGTCTATGAAAAGCTCAACCTCCATTTGCTGCAAAAG
Source organism: uncultured Thermoguttaceae bacterium (assembly GCA_938042245.1). GTDB lineage: Bacteria > Planctomycetota > Planctomycetia > Pirellulales > Thermoguttaceae > JANXAQ01. Next base: position 4,535 of record CALIRO010000044.1, on the reverse strand, counting down.
ACTGGTCGGCATTTTGGGCCCAATCCTGGTATCGGGTCTATTACCACCCTAGGAGGGATGATTGCCCGGGATGGTGCCGGCAACCGTTGGCTGCGGTATGGTCGGCCCAGCGATCATTTGCGAGAAGTAGAATTGGTGTTGGCGGACGGACAGATAATCCGATGTTCACAAGAACTTCTTCCTTCCTCTGCTCCCTCGGACGCTCCCGCCCCGCTGGCGGTCAAACACCGGCTTTTATTCCATTTAGCCAAGTTGCTGGAGCAACATGCTGAGCTTATCTCCCAGCAGCACCTTGCCGATTGGCCTTTTCGACGAGGCTATAACCTAGCTGGGGTACTTCGCAGGCAGCTGCATGGGGAGTTGGTTGTGGATGTACCCCGGCTTATTGCTGGTTCAGAGGGGACGTTGGCCCTTGTGACGGAAGTGGTTTTGGCTACCCAGCCGGTTCCTCGGGCCAGGGCCGTCGCTGTGTTCGGATTTGCTAGTCTAGAGGGGGCGGCTCGGGCGGTGGAACAGCTTCTAAGCTTTCGGCCCTCGTTATGCGATCTGATGGATCGGAGGCATTTACGGCTTGCAAGGGAGCATGAGGTGCGGCTAGAGGTACTGTTGCCCCGGGACTTGGAGGCCGCCGTGCTCCTGGAACTGGACGACGAAGAGCCGCTCTCCCTGCAGGAGCGGATGGCACGCCTGGTAAGCCAGATGAGCCACAAACACGATGTGTGGATCCATGTAGCTTACGAGCCAGACGACCGGGATCTTTTGCTCAGTTTAGCTCGGATGGCCCGGCCTGGATTATATCGCATTCGCAGCCCGGAGCGACCAGTACCGGTCTTGGAAGATCTGGCCGTGCCCCCTTCTGTTTTGGCCCCCTTTTTCCTCCGAGTGCAAAATATTTTTCAACAGTATCGGATAACCGCTGCGATGTACTGCCATGCCGGCCAGGGGCTAGTCCACTTCGAGCCGTTTTTAGACCTTCACAATCCGGCTCACCGAGCGGCACTGCGCCGCCTAGCCGATGAGGTATATGAACAAGTTTATGCATTTGGAGGCAGTTTGGGGCTGGAGCGCGGCTGGGGCTGGAGCCGAGCACCCTATCTGCCTCAACTGGAAAAGGCCCTCTATCCGCTGATGCAACAGATCAAACAGCTCTGGGATCCGGAAGGAATTCTGAACCCCGGCAAACTGCTAAGCGGCGATCGGGAACAACTGATCCGCAATCTGCGAAGACCGGTTGGAAACCTAAATTCTCGGAACCATTCGTCGGTAGTTTCCGTCCCATCCTCCACAGAACCTGGTTTGGTGGAGACGGCCAATGCTACCGGGCTGCGCGATTTAACAGAACTGCAATTGGACTGGCATCCCCAGCAGGTGGCGGAAATTGCGGAGCAATGTTTCGGCTGCGGCCGATGCCGGACGCAATCGCTGCCAGAACGGATGTGTCCATTTTTCCGGATTTTCCCGGCTGAAGAAGCCTCTCCTCGGGCAAAAGCCAATGTGCTTCGCGGAGTGCTTTCGGGGCGGCTTCCGTTGGCCAGTTTAACCCAGGATGAGCTCAAAAAGGTTATGGATTTATGTTTCCATTGCCATAGTTGCCGACTGGAGTGTCCCGCAGGGGTGGATATCGCTCGGTTGGTCTGCGAGGCCAAAGGAGCCTATGTGGCAGCCCGAGGACTGACGTTGTCGGATTGGATGATGGTGCATCTGGACAAGCTGGCTGCTTTCGGAAGCTTATTGGCCCCGATGGTGAATCCGCTGTTAGGTTCCCGATGGTTCCGGTGGTTGATGGAAAAGCTGTTGGGGATTGCTCAGGGGCGAAAATTGCCGCCGGTGGCAGCTCAGCCATTTCTCCGACTCGCTAGCCGACACCGTTGGACTCGACCCGTGCGAGCCGAAGGTCCCAAAGTAGTCCTGTTTGTGGATCTGTATGCCAATTATTTCGATCCCCAGTTGGCCAAAGCCTTGGTGGGCATTCTGCATCGGCATGGAATCCAGGTCTATGTACCTGCCGAGCAGAAGCCAGCCGGCATCCCCGCCTTGGCCCTTGGCCAACGGGAACGGTTCCGACGCCTGGCAGAGCATAACACCGCCTTGCTGGCCGAAGCGGTCCGTCAGGGGTACCACATTATCACCCCAGAACCAGCAGCCGCTTTGTGCCTGATCCATGAATACCCCTGGGTGGTGGAGGATGAAGAGGCCAGACTAGTGGCGGCCAATACCAGTGAAGCCACTACCTACCTATGGCGCCTGCACACCAGTGGGCAGTTAGACCTTCGTCTCCAGCCGATTCGGGCCACCCTCGCCTACCACCTGCCTTGCCGACTCCGGGCCTTAGAAGTAGGCGCTCCGGGGGAAAATCTGCTTCGGCTAATTCCAGGCTTGGTCGTCCACCGATTGGAAGAAGGCTGTTCCGGCATGGGAGGTACCTTCGGCCTAAAAAGAGAACATTATCGCACTAGTCTCCGCATGGGCTGGGGCCTGATCAGCCGACTCCGAGACCCAGAAATCCAAGCCGGTGTTACCGAATGCAGCGCCTGCAAAATCCAAATGGAACAGGGCACCACCAAACCTACCTTGCATCCGATCAAACTTCTGGCCTATGCCTACGGTCTGTTGCCCGAGGGGGAAACCTTGCTCCGAAGCCCCGGTAAAGAATTACTAGTTACGTGAACTGGTCTTTTGCCCATTCTGAGGATGCCCCAAAACGACCCTCTCTCCGACCCTCTCAAACAGTGAAGTGGCCAATTAGAGTAACCCATGGCGTTTTCTGCCTAAGTCTCGGAAATAAAAGGAGCCATCCAAAGGGGCAAAAGTTGAGCGCCGGTAGTCAGCGCCCTTCCCCCGCTGCTTGTTGCCCAAGCAGAACAAGCTGATCCAGGCCGTTGTCCCCTAGCAACAGCTCTTCTTCAGCCTCGAGAAGGGCTTCGCATCCTTTTTGCCATAACTGCTTTTTTCTCAAATATTTGCGCACATCTTCCTGCGGCGAAGCGTTGGGCTGGTACTGGGTTTGCTCTTTAAAAGAAGGTAACAGTTCAGCTAAATGAAAAAGACGGCTGCTTTATGCGAAGAAACTCCCTATGTTGTCCTTCCCGCGGAAGCGGCAGTCCGGGCAGCCTGGAACCGTCTCCTAGGATGTTCTCTTTCTTCCGGTTAAAGCCGGAGTGCCTGGATCGCTGCTTGCGCAAGAATGCCAGCTTGCGCTATTTGGCGGAAATCTTCCACAAAACAGTTGCTAGAGAAGGTTTTCTTCGAGCTCTGGCCCAGAAAAGGGGTATCCCCTTTGTGGTTTTCCAAGGGGGTGGCTAAATCGGGAGTCTCCAGGGATTTTTAGAGGATAGTTGGGGATGCATGCCAGGCAATTGGTCCAGTTAGCCGGTTGGGCGGCCGCCCATGCACAGGAGCTAATCCAGTGCGACTCCGCTTTACCCGAGTCGGCCCTTCAACAGTATTGGGCGGCCTCCAGATGCCGAATCCAGCGATGGATAGAAGTTCTCCGTCAGCCCCTAGCGCCGGTCGTGGATGCCTCCCGAAGCTTCGCCGCCACGGACACCCCCACCAACGATATAGAGCAATCTGCCAACGTTTGGGGCACCTGGAAGGCCATCCGCATCCATTGGCGTCTGATAGCCAGCCTGGAAGAAATCCTCTTAAGTGAACTGCTCAGCCGGGTTTGGGCTGCCCTGCTGACAGCCTATGACCAACATCACGGCAGCCAGCAGGCGAGCCCCCCGGCCCAAAGCATCTTCCAGGGACATCTGGAGGTGCGAAGCCGTCTGCTAAACCTTCTGCTTCAGCTTGATGAACATTTAGTTCCCGAAGCAGTCTGCCTCAATCAATTGCGAAGCCAGGTAGAACGATGGACCGACCTGCTCTTGGCCACCCTGGCCGATCTGGTCCCGCCAACCCCCTTTGCCTTCGACACTTGTCGAGTCCAGGATTTTGCAGCCGATTTTTCCCCCCAGGCCTGCCCAGCCACCCATCAGCAGGCATGGAATTTGACCCTCCTGGGCCTCCGAAAAGCGTTTGAAACGCCGCTCCAGCCGATTAGCCCCAACCCGGATCTCAATCAGGCCATTGCCCAAGCTGTGTTAGACTGCTTACCTCCAGAAGGCTCTCTGTGGACTCTGGGAGAGGAGTCCGTTTGGTATCTTCAAATGGATCACTATACCCGGAAGTTGGAAGATCTCCTGAAAAAGCTCCTAACCCCACCAGAGGAGGAGTAATCTCAGATCCCCCGTCCCCCTCAACTCCGCTTCTCGGGCGATCCACAGTTGGCCCCAGTTTTGCCAATGTTGAGCCGGCATCCAAGAGGCATTCCCTTAATCCGTTGGAAACATCGGCGTTTGGAAATTATATAAAGGAAGCTCTGCAAAATCCTGAACATCACATGAACTTTATGAACATTTGATACATTCCTTTGCCTATTGGTTCTCATTGTTGGACACTATATATTGAGTCTAATGTTGGCAGTGCTACTATATGTTGGGGCTATTGACGGAGGTTCCGGAATAGTGCAAAAATATCTCCTTTGAATTATT
>CALIRO010000043.1 GCA_938042245.1 uncultured Thermoguttaceae bacterium | reverse complement strand
TGGCCGGTGGTATCCGGATTATCCTCGGCGGCGGCGGATGGTATTTAATCGATTGGCGTTTCGGGGCCGGGATCGGGTAACCGCCGTAGGCCAAGCGGTCCGGGAGGCGCTAGTGCGAAATGAAGGGCTGCCTCGCCATCGCATCCGTGTGATCTACAATGGAGTTGATCTCCAGCGTTTTGCGCCCAGGCCGGAGCGCCGGCTGCCGGTTCGGCAATCGTTGGGCTTGAGCGAGCTGGACGTTGTGATCGTGCAGGTAGCCCGGCTGGATTACCTGAAGGATCATATCACGGCGATTCGGACGATGGCCCGACTGGTTCACCAGGTGCCGGAGGCCAAACTGCTGTTGGTTGGCGATGGGCCAAAACGAGAGGTGATTGAAGCGGAGATCAAGGCCCAACGTCTGGAAGGGGCAGTCCGCCTGTTGGGCGAGCGGGAGGATGTGCCGGAGTTGCTCTGGGCCGCCGATGTCTGCCTGCTGACGAGCATCAGCGAGGGGATTCCGGTTACCCTGATCGAGGCGATGGCTGCCGAGTTACCGGTCGTAGCGACCAAGGTGGGCGGCGTGCCGGAGGTGGTCCTGCACGGGCAGACTGGCTTTTTAAGCCCGGCAGGCGATGACGCCGACTTGGCCGACTGCCTGCTCCGGTTAGCCCACGACAGTCCGCTTCGACGCCAATTGGGCCGGGCGGGCCGACGCCGCGCAGAAGAGATGTTTTCCCAACGCCTTATGCATCAGCAATATGTCGAGTGCTTCGATGAAATGCTTGGCTGATCGGCGGTTTGCCGGTCGGCCGGGGCTTCTGGTCTTTTCCGACGACTGGGCTCGACATCCGTCCAGTTGTCAACATTTGGTCCGTCGGCTCCTGGGCCGATATCCGGTCTGGTGGGTCAATACCATCGGAATGCGTCGGCCCCAGTTGGACTGGCCCACCTGCAAACGGGCCTGGGAGAAACTGCAAAGCTGGTTCGGCTGGAAGGTAGTCGCCCCTGCTAGTGCACAGAAGGCCGGGCAAGTGGGTTTTCGGCCAGGTTCCGGCAATCCGGTAGTGCTTAATCCCTGGATGTGGCCCTGGTTTAGCCGACCGTGCCACCGCCGAATCAATCGGGCACTGCTTTTGCGAGCATTAGAACCGATGGTGCGCCAGGCTCCGGGGCCAGTGGTGGCGGTTACCACCTTGCCCCTGGTGGCTGATCTGATGGGCCTGCTCCCGGTGGCACGCTGGGTCTATTATTGTGTGGATGATTTCAGCAAGTGGCCAGGCCTGGATCATCGGGCCATTGAACCAATGGAACAGGAAGTCATCCGGCGGGCAGACCTTGTGATAGCGGCCAGCCGGACCTTGCAGGATCATCTGGCCTCGTTTGGCCGATCGGCCAAGCTTTTGACCCATGGGGTGGACCTGGACCATTGGCGGCCCGGAGAAGTGGTGCTGCCGAAGTCCGTGGCGGGAGGAAAGGAGTTCGAGCGGTCGGCTTCCGAAGGGCCTGCCGCCGCCTGGATCGATCCCGAAGCGATCTTACCGGGTTTAGCCCGGTTGGAACGGCCTTGGATTGTGTTTTGGGGCCTGGTGGATCGGCGCATGGATGTGGATTGGTTGAGCTGTTTGGCCGCCGGCTTGCTTCAGGGAACCATCCTGCTGGTTGGCCCGACGGATGATCCAGACCCCCGGTTGCTGGAGCTGCCAAAGCTGCGTTTGCCAGGGCCGGTAGATTATCAGCGCCTGCCCCGATTGGCCCAACTGGCCGATGTGCTGATCATGCCCTATGCCGATTTGCCGGTAACCCGGGCCATGCAGCCGTTGAAACTGCTGGAATATCTGGCCACCGGCAAACCGGTAGTAGTGCGGCGCTTGCCTGCCACTGGGGCTTGGGCCGACGCTCTAGACGAGGCGGAAACGGCGGAAGATTTTGTGTCGGCCGTGCAGCGGCGATTGGCCGAGGGCCTGCCGCCCCAGCAGATCCAGGCCCGTCGCCGCCTGGAAGCCGAAACCTGGGATACAAAAGCACGCCTGTTTGAACAGTGGATATTCGAAGGCCTCTGGCCTCAAGCAGAGGAAGGATTGTAACCCCGTCTGTTCCCAACGCCCACTGGAACGCCTTCTCTCCAGAGGGAAAGTCAGTCTAGACAGACTAACCTCCGCCTCATGTTCTCCCATTTTTCCAGACATGAAAAGCCGATTGTCCTGCATGTACGGGTGATGGCTGGTCCGGGCGGTGGGCCGGAAAAGACCATCTTACGCTCGCCCCGGGGACTCCAGCCCTATGGATATCGGGGGGTTTGTGTGTATTTGCATCCGCCGGGAGACGCCGGCTTTTTGGAACTTCGGCAAAAGGCAGCCCTGTTGGACGCTCCCCTGGTCGGCATCCCGGATCGGGGGCCCTGGGACTTCCGGGTGTTGGGGGCGGGGTACCGGGTGTGCCGACGCCTGCGCCCGGCCATCTGGCAAGGCCATGATTATAAGACGAATTTTCTGGGGTTGCTGGTGAGCCGGGTCTGGCCGGTCCGGCTGGTCAGTATGGTGCATGGGTGGACAGTAGAAGGCCGACGGATTCGCCTCTACTATCGGCTGGATCGACTTTGGCTTCGGTTTTACGAACGGGTCATTTGTGTTTCCGAGGACCTTAGGGCGGAATGCATCCGGTGGGGCGTTCGGCCGGAGCGGTCTGTGGTGATTGAAAACGCCGTGGATCTATCGGAATACCAGCGCCGATTGCCCCCGGAAGAGGCCAAACGGCGATTGGGGCTGGAGCCGTCTGCTTTGGTTGTCGGCAATGTGGGTCGGCTTTCGCCAGAAAAGGGGCTGGCCAAGCTGATAGAAGCAATCGCCCAACTTCACCAGGAAGCAGTGCCGGTAGAATTGCTCCTGGTAGGTGATGGGCCGCAGCGGCAGCAGCTCCACCACCTGGCCAACCAGCGAGGCATTACTGACCGGGTGCATCTGGTCGGTTATCAGACCGATCCCCGCCCCTGGTACGAAGCAATGGACCTATTTGTCTCCAATAGCATCCGGGAGGGATTGCCCAATGTGCTTTTGGAAGCGATGGCCTTGGAGGTGCCGGTGCTGGCCACCCGGATTGCCGGGGTAACCCGTTTGATCGAACCGGAGCAGAACGGCCTTTTGATCGAACCGGGCGATCAGGCCGGTTTGACGGCGGCCATGCGCCGGATGCTGGCCGATCCGGAGCTCCGAGGCCGATTGGCCCTGGCAGGCCGAAAAACCGTCGAAACCCGGTACAGCTTCCAGGCCCGAATGGCCAAAGTCGCCGCCGTGTACGATGAACTGTTGAGCCGAAACAAATATCCCCCCTCTGCCCACTGTGGGAGGGGGTTAGAATGAGGGGACGAACTCCCCTCTCCCCTGGCGGGAGAGGGTGGCCTGCGAAGCAGGACGACTGAGGGGGAAATTGGGTGCACAGGACCTCCGCTGTCTGAGTAGTTGGGGGCGGGAGGTTGGCGGTGCTGGGCGCCCCCTCACCCGGCTTGGCCTTTGGCCAAGCCGGCCTCTCCCACGGTGGGGAGAGGCGATTTTTTGCGGTGGGGAGAGGCAAATAAATCCCCTCTGCCCAGGCGGGAGAGGCGTTGGAGGTGGTCTGGATCGATAGAGCTATGAGGCCGGCCGATTCTCAATCGGAGCAACCGATGGGCGAAGGAAAGTCAATGTTCAGCGTTCATCTGGTGGAGGCGGTTCAGTTGGCCGATCGGCTCCCGGTCTGGAACGGCTATGTGCAGCAGCGGGGGGAGCGGTCGCCTAGTCGATGGCCGGGCTGGCTTCGAGTATTGCAGCGGTCGATGGGGCATCGGCCCTACTGCCTGGAAGCCCTCGGCCAACCGACACCACTGACCAGCCCCCCCTGCCCGTCAACAGAACTCCCATTATCAGCTACCGGCGCCAATAGGTCCCCTGCCGCCAAAAGAACCGAGCGTTCTCTTGCTGCCGAAAGAATAGAAACGCTTGAGCGGCCCAGCCGACTGGTCGGCCTTTTGCCGTTGGCCTATGTGCGGAGCTTGCTTTTCGGACGGTTTTTGGTCGGGTTGCCCTATTTGAATGTCGGCGGTGTGCTGGCCGATAGCAATGAGGTCGCTCAGGCATTGGTGGAAGAGGCGGCTCAGTTGGCCGATCGGCTCAACGTTCGGTACCTGGAACTTCGGCATGAAACCCCAGTGGAACATCCTCGGCTTACCGAACGACTGACTAGCAAGGTACATATGCGTCTGGCCTTGCCGTCCACTGCCGACGAGCTTTGGAAACGATTCGATCCGAAAGTGCGAAACCAGGTCCGCAAAGCGGAGCGGATGGAGCTAACGGTGCATTGGGGCAGGCTGGAGTTGCTGAGGGATTTCTACCGGGTGTTTGCCCACAATATGCGGGACCTGGGCACGCCGGTGTTTCCCCGTCGGCTTTTCCAGGCCATTTTGGAAGAGTTTCCTAACCAGGCGGAATTGTGCGTGGTGCGCATGGGCGACAAAGCAGTCGCCGGGGCGCTTTTGGTACATGGCCCCGGGATGACCGAAGTGCCTAGCGCCAGCTCCCTTCGGAAATATAATTACACCTGTGCTAATATGATTATGTATTGGCATTTGCTCAGCCGAGCGATCCAGCGGGGCCAACCGTGTTTCGATTTTGGCCGATCCACGATTAATAGCCCAACGTACCGATTCAAAAAGCAATGGGGGGCACAACCGGCTGAGGCGGTCTGGCAGTATTATTTGCGGCGTGGTAGTATTGGCCAAATGAGGCCGGAATCGGGCCGATTCAGCCTGGCCATTCGGTTATGGCGGCGATTGCCCGTCTGGCTCAGCCGACTGCTCGGCCCCTGGATCGTCCGAGGAATACCATGAAGATTTCAAGGGGGATCAAACAATGGGCGCTATCCTCGTTACCGGTGGGGCGGGATTTATTGGCAGTCATTTTGTTCGCCAGTGGTTGGCCGAGGAATCAGATGATCTGGTCAACCTGGATAAGCTCACCTATGCGGGCAACCTAGACAGTTTGGCCGAGGTGCTGGAGCATCCCCGGCATCATTTTGTGCAGGGTGATATTGGCGATAGCCGATTGGTCAGTCGGCTGCTAGCCGAGCATCAGGTTCGCGCCATCGTCAACCTAGCCGCCGAAACCCATGTGGATCGGTCGATCGACGGGCCAGCGGAGTTCGTACAGACCAATGTGGTCGGTACGTTTCGGCTTTTGGAGGCGGCTTATCAATATTGGCGGCAACTGCCAGCGGATCGGCAGACAGAGTTTCGCTTCCTGCACGTTTCGACCGACGAGGTGTATGGGGCCCTAGGCCCGACGGGCCGCTTTACCGAAAAAACCGCCTATGCTCCCCGGTCTCCCTATGCGGCTTCGAAGGCGGCGGGCGATCATTTTGTCCGAGCCTACTACCATACGTTTGGGCTGCCGGTGCTGGTAACGCACTGTACAAATAATTATGGGCCCTACCAGTTCCCCGAAAAGCTGATTCCGCTGATGATCCTGAATGCTGTGGAGGGAAAACGCCTGCCGGTCTATGGGGACGGCCAGCAGGTGCGGGATTGGATTCACGTGGAAGACCATTGTCGGGCGCTTCGGATGGTGCTGGCCGGGGGTCGGCCCGGACAGACCTATAACATCGGCGCGGGGTGCGAACGGACCAACCTGGAAGTGGTGCGGAGCATTTGTGCGATTGTGGATGAACTCCGGCCTGATTTGCCCCATCGGCCATGCGAGTCGCTCATTACGTTTGTCATGGACCGGCCCGGCCACGACCGCCGATATGCCATCGACCCAACGAAAATTCAAGAAGAATTGGGTTGGCGTCCGAGGATCGATTTCCCGACCGGCTTGCGCCGCACGGTCCAATGGTATCTGGAAAACAGCCAGTGGGTCGAACGGGTCAGCAGCGGCAAATACCGACGAGAGCGGCTCGGGCTGCGTGGCCCCACCGAGCCGAACCGGTAATCACTGGCCCTGCTTCCTGGAAGAGAAATAGCTTTCGTGGAAAGGTGCTGAGCAAGCCATGGAAGTGTTTTCGACGGCCATACCAGAGGTGAAGCTGATCGTACCCCAGCGGTTTACGGACGCTCGGGGTTTTTTCTGCCAGTTGTATCATAAGCAGCGATTTGCCGAGGCAGGTATCTCCGTAGAGTTTGTACAGGACAATTGTTCCCTATCCCGACACCGGGGAGTAGTCCGAGGATTTCATTATCAGATACCGCCGATGGCGCAAGCGAAGCTGATTTGGGTACTGCAGGGAGGGATCTTCGATGTGGTGGTGGATTTGCGGCGCCGTTCGCCCACCTTCGGGCGGCATGTAGCAGTGGTGCTTTCTGCGGAAGAAGGCCAGCAGCTTTTTGTGCCGGAAGGCTTTGCCCATGCGTTTGCCGTGCTGGAGCCGAATACCCAGGTCTATTATAAAACCAGCGCCTACTACAGCCCCCAACATGAACGGGGTATCTTTTGGCAGGACCCAGCCCTAGGGATTGCTTGGCCCATCCGCCAGGAAGAGGCAATCCTTTCAGAAAAAGACGCCCACTTGCCGCCGCTAGCAGAACAACCAGACCTTTTCGAGTAAAACCGGTTCAGACGCTGCTGGACGGGGAAGCGGAGCGGGACGCCAAAACAGCCAGCGCAGATTCGCAAAGTGCGGATCGGCTCTGGCTGATTATTTATCGCCGATCCCAGATTGCATAGCCCAGACCGCTGATGCCGGATTGGGGGCTTGCTGATCGGAGCTAGCTTAGAGGGAACAGGTCTGCCATAGGAGTTTTACCCGTTGCCCCCTGCCTGATGTGCCCCGTCTTCTGCGCTGTGTGTTTACGCCCTACCAACTTCGGAGTCCCCCACCTTCTACTGCCTGTTTTGAATTTCCCCACTCTGACCTGCCCCCTCCGCACTATCCAACCTCCGTGCTTTGGCCGGTTCTTTGGGGACCTGTGTGTGAAGGTCTCCCTAGAGCGGTTTGGAAAGTGTGAAATTTGTGTGCTGGCTACTTAAAGGAGGGAGCGGTATAGACGGGTCGGCCGCCCACCCAGGTTTGCAAGACCTGGATGTCGGCCACGTCATCGACCGGGCAGGTGAGGATGTCCCGATCCAGGACGATGCAGTCGGCCAATTTGCCCGGTTCGAGGGAGCCTTTTTGTTTTTCTTCGAAGGTGAGGTAGGCATTTTGAATAGTGTACAAACGAATAGCTTGCTGGCGGTCCAGGCACTCTTCCGGATGCAGAGGCTGGTTCGTCCATCGGGGTAGCCGCCGAAGCACGGTCCACATGCCCAGGAAGGGATCATAGGAATTGATGGATCGGCGGCGTCCGATCTTTTGCATATGGTCCGAGCCGCCGCCCACGATGACCCCCTTTTCAAACAGGGTCTTGTACGGCTGGAAATAGCGGAGGCGATCCTGCCCAAAATGCGCTAGAAGTGTGCTTCCGTCCATATAGAGCCAGACCGGTTGCAGGTCGGCCACCACTCCAATCCGGGCCATCAGCTCAATCGTATCGGCGGCCATGAAATTGGCGTGGCAAATGCAAGGCCGATGTTCCCGCACCGGAAAGTCCTCCCGATCCACCCGTGCGTAGGCTTCCACTAGGGCATGCACCGCGCCGTCGCCGACCGAATGGGCCGTCGGCTGCAACCCGTTGGCCATGGCCAGCTTGACGATCTGGTAGAGTTTCTCCGGCTCCAGGAAGATCATGCCCCGGTAATTCGGGTCGGTAATGGAATAGATCTGGCTTACGCCCCAGGGCTGGCGCATGTAGGCGCTTCCGGTGAGCATGCCGCCGTCCAAATAGAACTTTAACCCTCGGAGCCAGAGCCAGGGATTGTATTGGTGTAATGGGTGGGATGTGGCACGCCGGACGGCTTCGGCGATCTTTTCAATCGGCAATTGGGCATCGACGTAATAGGTCAAAAAGATTCGGCATGTCAGTTCCCCCTGATCGAGCAGCCGTTGATAAAGCCGAATCGACCCCTCGCCCACGCCCCGGTCGGTAACGCTGGTAATGCCTACCTCGTTATAGGCGGCCAAAAGGCGTTTGAGATACTGGCATCGGTCTTCCTCGGTCGGCTGGCGCAGAGAACTGGTGGCTTTGATGAACCGGCCGCAACTGCGCAAAATGCCGGTCGGTTCCCCCGTTTGCGGGTCCCGTTCGATAAAGCCGGGTTTGCCGTCGGTGATCTGGAAATTCCGGTCGATTCCGCACAGTTTCAAGGCCAGACTGTTGAGCGAGGCATCCGGCCCCGTTCGGAATGCCACCGGATGGTTCGGCGCCGCCTGGTCCAATTCCTGCCGGGTCGGATACCGCCGCTCCCGAAGCCGAGTGATGAAGACCTGATTTATCAAAATCCACTGTCCTGGCGGCACCACGGCAGCCCGCTTCCGAACATACTCCAACACATCGGCGATCGAGTCCATGGTGGGGATTTCATGGTCGAACTCATAGACGGCTGCTCCGGGCGGATGGCTATGGGAGTCGATCAGCCCGGGCATGACGGTCCGGCCTCCTAGATCGATTTTGCGAGCCTCCGGACCGACCTGTTTCAGCACCTCCTCCAAGGAGCCGACCGCTACGATCCGATCGCCCCGGATGGCCATCGCCTCGGCAATCCGAAACTGCGGATCGACGGTGATGATCTTGGCGTGGTGAAACAGGAGGGTTTCCGGCTTTGGAGAGGGGGCAGGGCCGGCGGCAGGATCCGGGGCGGATGGAGCTGCAGGTCTTGCTATGGGCCCAGGGGGCGCCGGTTCCTGTTGCCCCTCCGCGCCCAGGCCCCCTAAAACCGCCCAAATCCCTTGGACAAGGATCACTGCTAGAAAACCGAATCGACCTTGCCTACGCCAGCAGTAGGCTTTCATAGTAAGCACCCTGAAAAAAGAAGGATGTTCGGCATCGGCAGAACCTACAGGATACAAGCTCTATGGTGGCTGAAAAACATATGTACCCTTTCCTGCGCGGGGAGGAGGGCATTTTGTTGGAGTTTACTTTCCTAGTGGTACGAAGCGAAGAGGCTCGTCCATCAGCCGGGCTAACGCCCCACCTCCCCACGCCCACAAAGGGCCAGTGGGGATTTTTCCCTGCTTGCACAGGAGGGCCAGCGGGGGTCCCCTCACCCGGCCTGCTTCGCAGGCCGGCCTCTCCCGCGGAGGGGAGAGGCGATGTTGGCGGGACGCCGGCACTGCCTGGGGGTTATTTTAGTTTATTTTCAAACCAGACCGGGCCGCCCCATTTGCCGGTTACCACCACGTCCAGGTCCCCGTCGCCGTCCAGATCTACCACAGGAATATTCATCCCAGAGCCGATCCCCTGGTTATAGGAAATGCTGTGCCGGACCCAGACCGGCTCTTTGCCCTTTTGGCGTTTTAGTTCGTACCAATAGACGCCCAACGGTTCAAAGGCGCCGGGGTCACCGCCGTTATGGGCCATGAACCGTTTACCGGTTACTAGATCCAGGTCGCCGTCGCCGTCCAGATCGGCCAGTTCGAGGCTGTGGGCCTGGCTCCACGTGTTGTCGATGGTATGCTGTTTCCAGGAGATGTTGTCGCCCTCTCGGACCTGCTGGTACCAGAAGATGCCGTACCGGTGGGCGGAACTGGTGATAATGTCGTTTAGTCCATCCTGGTTGACGTCATAGACCAGGATTTGGGGAGTGTGTTCGATTTTGCCGTCCGGGCCGCCTAGGGCCAGGGGATGCTTTTTCCACTCGCCCTTTCGAGGATCTGCGGGGGCTTCGTACCAGGCGTCGGGCCGAATGATGTCCGGCCGACCATCGCCGTTAATGTCGCCTACGCCGCCGCCGAAGTTTAGCTTTTCCTCCGATACAAGCCGAACTACATACCCCTGCTTTCCGTCCGCTCCCTTGACCAGATCGTACCAAACGGTGCGCTGCACATGGGGGAGGATTTCCAGGGGCTTGCCATCGCCGTCGATGTCCCACAGGTCGCCGCATTCAAAGTTGCCGTTTTCTTCGATGACCGATTCCGGCCATAGTTGGCCATCGGTACCGATGTTTCGATACCAGGTGGAGCGTTTTTCATGCCAACTGCACGAGACCACATCCAGTCGGCCATCGCCATCGACATCCACGGCCAGGTTCATGAAGTCATGGCAATAGCCTTTGCCTTCGTCGTTGACGTCGGAGAAGATTTCGCGCACTTTGACGGCTTTCCAATCGGGGGCCAAGTAGAGGTAAGGGCCGGCGATGATGTCCAATTTGCCGTCGTTATTGAAATCGCCCACCGCACAGGCTTCGCTTCTGTAGTTGCCCACCCGGTGCATGACAAACTTGACGGCAGTCGGAGGCTCTTTGTCGTTGGCCGGCTCAGCCGCCCACAAACCGCAACTCACAGCCGTCAGCACCAAGCCACCCATCAGCCATCGCATTCCAGGTCTCCTTGTGGAAAGAGGAACAAAAGCATCAACCACCTACAGAAGTCCAACTTCAGGAGGGAGAAATTGTTAACGGAAGGTCTTCTCCATTATACTACCGTTGGAGCGGCAATCCAGGTACCTCCAAAGGAGAAAAAAACATGCTACGGAGCCGTTGGACGATCTATGGGGTAGGCCTGGTAGTTGGGGCGGCGAGTTTTGGGGCGGTTTTGGCAGGGGCTGCTGAATCGCCTTCCCTCCTGGAGAAAATTCTTTCCCGTGTCCAGGAAGAGTTGACGACGGCGCCCAGTGCACCGGTTCGGCTTGTGGTAGATGATCCATGGCAGGCGACACCCCGGCAGGAGCGGGCCGGTTTGCGCCCCGTGCAGATTTGGATGGAGGCCAAACCCCGCCAATTACACCAGATGCGTTTAGAACTTTCCCTAGTGGCCCGGAGCACAGGACAGGTGGTTTGGTCGGTTGTTTGGTCCAGTCCGCAGTCGGCCCTGTTGGATTTAGCGAAGATCGGCTACGAGTTTCCATGGGGCGCCTATGATCTTCGAGCGGTGTTGCAGGACCAGACAGGCCGAGCTGTTTACACCACTTCCGCATTGATTACCGTGCTGCCCGGAGACCAATACAAAATTGAGGTGCTGAACAATTTAGTCAGTGAATTGGCCAACGCCCGCCGGCGCCAGATGCTCGGCCAGGCCGAGATCCCCTTCATGAATCCCCGGGATGGCTGGTGCTGGTTCCAATTGGCCGGGCAGGCCAAAGTGCGGTTGGACGATGCAGAACAGCCCCTTTTGGAAAGCCAAGCCGAGCAGACGCCGGTGGAGACGATGCGGTTTTTGCCGGCCGGCCGACATCGGCTTCGGATCGAAGGCCAACCGAGCGAACTAGTGGTTCGTGCAGTGCCGGCGCTGTTTTATAACGTATATCAGACCGGCACTCAGATTGTGCCGTTCGGGGTACAGACTTGGGACCTGTTGGAAAAGCTGTATTGGCCGGCCTGCAACATGATCGAAGGCCATCGGATTTATGAGGAGGAGACGGCCCGGTGGCGTGCGATGGGCCGACAGTGGGTGCTGCCAGTTGGCGTGCCGGAGCCGCCCCAGGGCCAACCCCGGACCATAGAACTGCTTTGGGAGCATTGGCGGCAGTCGCCTGGCTACAGCCACCCGCTGGCCAACGGAATGCAGATCGACGAATTTACTGGTCGATACAGCGACGCCGAATACGCCCTGTTTGCCGAGGCGGTGCGCCGATTGGCGGGGGACCCAAAGTTTCGAGGTCGGCTTTGGATTCCGTTTGTAACGGTCGATCCAGACCGACCTGGCCGGAGGGCTTTTTTCGAGGCGGTCCTAGAGGCTGGGTGGCCGTTTTCGGTAGAAATCTACCTGCCGGAAAAGCCGACCGCCCCATTGGATCAAGCGGAAATCGAACGCCGAATGGCAGGCCGATTGAGCCAGTGGGAAAAACACCTGCCCGGCCTGCTGCGGCGGACGATTGTCTGCCCGATGTTTTCGTCGCTTCCGTATTGCATGACCAACACCTTGCCCAGTGCGGATTTCAAGGTGCACCTAGAAATGCAGATGCAGCATTTGGCCACGCATCCGGCCCTGTTTGGCTTGTATGGCGTGCAACCGTATCGATCTAACTATGCGGATCCGGAAACCTTGCAGTGGATGGGCCGACTGCTTCGGCATTACGGGATCGAAGGCCGGCGGGATCGGCTGGGCAGTGATCCGTATGAGCTAACCCATCTGCGAAATCCCGATTTTGACCAGGGGATGCAGCACTGGGAGGTGCAGGCGGCGGAAATGGGCGGCATTCGGACCGGCTCGTACCGCGGATTGGGTGCGTTGGAAGGCCGATGGCCCCCCTCGGAACCGGTGGGCAACAACTTCCTCATCTTCCGCCGAAGCAGCAAAGGACCAAATCGAATCAGCCAACCGATCCAAAACCTCCAGCCGGGCCGACTCTACTGCCTGAAAATGATCTCCGCCGATTATCAAGACCTGGTAGCCGGCCGAAGCCAAAGAACACCTACCGGCCTATCCATCCTGCTGGAAGGAGTACACCTGGAGCCGGGCGAAAAAAATCGCTTTGATTGGCCTTTCCGAAGCATACAACCGGTCGGGCCGTTCAGCCGGGAAAAACCTTTCTGGATGACCTACCACTGGCGGGTGTTTCGGGCACAAGGGCCGACCGCCCGGCTTACCATCACCGATTGGGCAGAGGCCCCAAAACCCGGCGGCCCGGCAGGCCAGGAAATCCTCCTGAACTTTGTTGAACTTCAACCCTACTTGGGACCTTAAATTATAACTGGTCTCTATCCGTGCGCTGTTGGCAGCATGAACTTCGCAAAACTTCCCACCGACTTGGCCCCCGAGGGGCAATTCGTATGGGTTCGGAACAATCTAGACTCCTTAAAGGACTTCGCAAGATGGAGGAACAACTTCTAAACGCCGATTCCTTGGCAGGTGTGCATTGGCAAAGTCCATGGCAGCAGTTGGCCGATCGGGTTTTGGCTGGGCATCGACTCACTCGACAAGAAGGCCTCCAGATCCTCCGAAGCCCCGATGAAGAGCTATTGGAGGTTTTGGCGGCAGCGTATCGGCTGCGCCGTCATTACTACGGGCGGCAAGTGCAGGTCAATTTCCTCATTAACGCCAAAAGCGGGCTGTGTGGGGAAGACTGCGCCTATTGTTCTCAATCCGCCGTTTCTAAAGCCCCTATCCAAAAATATCCGTTGGTCAGTAAACAGAAAATTCTAGAAGGTGCGGAGCTAGCCGTTGCCCATCGGGCCAAGACCTATTGTATCGCTATTTCTGGTCGGCGCCCGACAGATCGGGAAGTGGGTTTGCTGGCCGAGGCAGTTGCTGAGCTGAAGAGCCGGTTTTGTTTGCGAATCTGCGTGTCGCCGGGTCTGCTCAGCCGTCCGCAAGCCGTTCGGCTCAAACAGGCGGGTGTGGATCGGATTAATCACAATCTGAATACGAGTGCGAGGTTTTATCCACGGATTTGTACGACCCATTCGTACCAAGATCGGCTGGAGAGCCTGGAAGCGATCCGGGCGGCTGGATTGGAAATCTGTTCCGGCGCCCTAGTCGGCATGGGGGAAGAGGATGAAGATGTGGTGGAGTTGGCGTTGGAGTTAGCCCGGCTGGAGGTAGAAGCCATTCCGATTAATTTTTTGAATCCTATTCCGGGTACGCCGTTGGAGGGGCAGTGGCGGTTGAACCCCCGATATTGTTTGAAGGTGTTGTGCCTGTTTCGGTTGGCGGCGCCGAAGGGTGAATTACGGATGGCGGCTGGCCGAGAGATTCATCTGGGGCCGCTTCAACCGTTGGGTCTTTATGCGGCGAATTCTCTATTTGTTGGGGGGTATCTTACCACCCGCGGAAGGGATCCTATGGAAGATTTCCAAATGATCGAGGCATTGGGGTTTGAAATAGTCCCCGACGGCGTTAGCGTGCCTCCCTAATTATTGGAGATAGAACCTTCTGATCGGGGGCGGGTGGGCTTCGATGCTTCTTAGAAACTACCGTCAATTGTTCCCCACAGAGGATCAGATACCGCGCACTTACCACCACTTTAGGGGGAATTGTACTCTAACTTCTGGAGTAGCTTTGCAGTCTAAAGGAGTACCTGGGCCAAAAGGACGGAGACGAAAACAATCTCTTTGCTAGGCAAAATCCCTTTAACCGGAAAAGTTTCCTAAACTGCCAAATTCGTTTCTGTCGATACGACTGGAGGAAAACAGGCTTTTTGCGCACGGACTGCTTGCTTGCCTCATGGGCGGGAAGGGGTTTTGTCTGCCTGGCTGATCGACGGGGTGGAGAGCTTGTTCCCAAACCTCCTTGTTGAGGGATGCAACAATTATGGACCGAACAGTAGCAATGTACCGGCGATGTGGTCTATGGGGACTGATGGGGATAGTCTTGGCCTGGGGAGTCAGTAGCTTTGCACAACAGGAGCAAAGCGCTACCCAAGAGCCTGTCCGGTCCTCTCCGGGACGGAGTCCCACCCCGATTTTGGACCGCATTGAAGCGGCAGGCAAAAACCTGTTTGGAATTCTGCCTTTGCCGGGGTTGGGGGAACCTCGGCGAACGACTCACCGCCCTCACACAAGTTCTCTGGTAACGGAGCCCACCCCTCCTCCAGTAGGGGGTAGTGGTACTGGCTTAAGGAATCCGGCTGTGCATATCTACCGCAATCCTTCTGGGGGTGAGAGTGCTGGTGGGGCATCGGCAGCAGTGGAATCCCAGGAAGAGTGGGAAAAATCTACTCAAATAGGGGAGGAAAAGTTTCGCGCAGGCTTTTCTTCGCCCAAGATTCGCTCAGCGGTATCGAAAACACCTCAAGATCCTTCCACCCCCTCCGAGGGGACCAGCCCCGAAGGCAGGGTCTCCGGTTCGGGAGGCTCTCCCTGGGGACTACCATTACACGAACGCCTGCGGGTGTTTCGGGAATCTGGATTTGCAGGAGCTGGAGTGGGCCGATCTGAGCCCACTGTACCCGTGCCTAGTTCTGAACCAGAATCCCGAACCGAGGGGAGTTTCCCCGCTCCTTGGGGTACCAGAAGCATTCGGAGTTCGGAGTCGGGGGCAAGTTCGGACAGAAGCCTATCTGCTGTGGGGACCGCCGCCTCAGCCAAACAAGAACCTACCTTAGCCCCGCCCCGAACCAGTGGCATTTCCGGGGGAGCCTTGGGCCATTCCGCTCCCATTAGCTCTCCTACCCCCTCGGCGCTTTCTAGTAGCAGTTCGGCAACCGCTGAGGGAGCCAGGGGGAGTGGAGGGACAGGTTCCGAGCGTTCTGGAGGGGCCAGTGGGGTTGGTGCCAATCCTTCTTTGTCCGGTTCGACGGTTTCGGAATCGGCGCCCCGGGTAAGCCGACCACCTGCCAGCCAAAATCCCCCCAGGCTCGGCTCGGACGGAGAAACTCTCCTGATGGCGCCGCAGAGTCCGATCCTCAGTATTCAGACCCACGGGCCTCGCCGGATTACCGTCGGCAAAGAAGCCCCCTATGAGGTCGTGATCCAAAATTCGGGCACTGTGGCTGCCAATGATTTAGTCGTAACGATTGACCTCCCGCCGTGGGCGGAAGTGCTCTCGGCCGAGGCCAGTATAGGTTCTACCCAAGCACCCGCTCCACCCGACAAAGCAGGCCAGTTTCTCTGGCGGGTGGGCCGGTTGGAGCCCAGGGTTCAGGAAAAATTGATCTTGCGCATTGTCCCCCGGGAAAGCCGACCGTTTGAACTAGGGGTCCGCTGGAGTTTCACTCCCCAGCGATCCCAAACAGAAATCGAAGTCCAAGAGCCCAAACTAGGCCTTCAGTTGGAAGGTCCCCGCGAAGTGGTCCATGGGCAGCGGCAGATTTACAAACTGATCATGACCAACACGGGCAACGGGGCGGCCGAAAATGTGAGGATCTCTTTGACCTCCAAGGGGGCTGGTGAACAGGTCTCCGCCAGCCATAAATTGGGCGCCCTTGCCCCAGGCGAAAAGAAAGTCTTAGAAGTGGAATTGATTCCACGAAGTCCCGGACAAGTGAGCTTGGAAGTGCAACTTCAAGGCGACGGCAGCGCCTATGCCTGGCTCAGCGAGACGATTACGATCCGAAAACCAGAGCTGCGCCTAACACTGACCGGCCCCACAGAGCATTTTGTGGGTGCCCCGGCCGTTTACCATCTGCAGGTGACCAATCCCGGTAATGCCCCTGCCAAGAATGTCCAACTGACGGTGCAACTGCCGGAGGGGTTGGATCAGATCGTTGCTACGCCGGAAGGCCGACTGAGCTTTGACCGTCGGAAACTGGAATGGCAGTTTAGTGAAATTGCTGCGGGGGCCTCGCAGGAATTGAGTTTCCGGTGTCAATATCGGGCCGCCGGATTGGCCCGCATCTCCGCCAAGGCTGCCGCCGACACGGACCTAGTGGCTACCGATTCCATTAGCACCCAGGTGGAAGCGGTGGCTGATTTAACCCTCTCGGTCGTGGATCCTGCCGGGCCGGTCCCGGTGGGGGAAGAGGCCCTCTATGAAATCCGGATTCACAATCGAGGCGCCAAGACAGCCACTCAGGTGGAAGTGGTGGCCTACTTCTCGCATGGAATCGAACCCGTTGCTGCGGAAGGGGCATTGCACCGAATTGGACCCGGCCAGGTGGTCTTTAATCCCATTGCCGCCATCGCCCCCGGCCAAACCCAGGTCCTGAAGGTCAAAGCCAAGGCGGAACGGGCCGGTAATCATATCTTCCGGGCGGAAGTGCATTGCCGGTCAGCCAGTGTGCGTTTGGTCAGTGAGGGCACCACCCGGTATTTTGGCAATGCGGTGGAGCGCCGGGTGCAACTGGCCCAACCGACTTCCTCGGACCCAGCCAACACCTCTGCCAACCAACCCCCAGTCCGTACCGCCGAACGGCCCCCCGCCTCTTCTGCTCAGGAACCTACCTCTGCATCCCGGAAAAACTGATCCCCTTTGCTCATCTTGTTTTTCGCTGGGCTTCTATTCCAGAAATAGGCGGTTGTCTTGAAACCGCCGTCGCTCTCAGGCCCGCTTCGGCCCAGCTTCTGTCCTAGTGCTGCCTATGGCCAGTATCATAAAAAGCGGGTATTCTCTTTGAGAAACTAAAGACTCCTTTCGGAGCTGCTTCCATCGGGCCGCTCCCTGGGATAGACTAAAGGCATCGGATGGCAAAACCCGTCTGTTCGGATCGGGCTGAGAGGACTAGCCAGCGCATGGTTCGGGCCGGTCTTTATTAACCGGCGGTGATGGTATCGGTGGAAATCTCGCGAAGCTTACCTCGGGAGAAAACTGCCATGCAGAACTCTTCCTTTGTGGGGAAATTCTGGTGGGGAGCAATGGCCATGAATCTTTTGGTCGGTGCAGGCTGGGGGGCGGAAGCCGAGCAAGCAGAACGTCGGCTCTCCGTAGCCGAGTACCGCGACAAAATGAAGGCCGGTTGGGTGGGCCAGATGGTTGGCGTGGCCTGGGGGGCGCCAACCGAGTTCCGCTTCCGTGACCAGATCATCCCTCCGGAAGCCGTTCCAAAATGGCGGCCGCAAATGGTCAACGACGCCTTCAACCAGGATGACCTTTATGTGGAAATGACCTTCCTTCGCACCCTAGAACAATACGGTCTGGATGTATCGATTCGGCAAGCGGGCATCGACTTTGCCAATACCAGGTATCCGCTCTGGTGCGCCAATCGGGCGGGTCGGAACAATCTCCGCCGGGGTATTGCTCCGCCTGACAGCAGCCATCCCAAGTTCAACCGATGCCCCAACGACATCGACTACCAGATCGAAGCGGATTATTCCGGTCTGATTGCTCCGGGAATGCCTCAGTGGGCGGTCGCTTTGGGTGAAAAGTTTGGACGCCTGATGAACTACGGCGATGGCATGTATGCCGGGCAATTCATCGGCGCCATGTACGCCGAGGCATTTTTCACCGAAAACATCGAAAAGATCATTGAAACGGCCCTCCAGGCCATCCCGGCCCAAAGCCAATATGCCGAAATGGTTCGGGATATGCTGGCCTGGTATCGGGAAAACCCGGACGATTGGGAAAAGACCTGGCAAAAATGTCAGAAAAAATACCGCGAAGACCCCGAATACCAAAAGGCCTCCAACGGCGGCATCGACTGTAAGATTAACGGCGCCTATGTGTTGATGGGCCTTTTGTACGGCCAACGGGATATTGAAAAGACGATCCTCATTTCTATGCGGTGCGGGCAGGATTCGGATTGCAATCCCTCCAGTGCGGCCGGGGTGCTTTTTACGAGCATCGGCTTTTCCAAGTTGCCCGAACCGTACAGGGCCGTGGACGAAACCCGCCAATTCCTTCATACGCCGTACACGTTCCCGGCCTTGATGGAAGTTTGCGAAAAATTGGCCCGGCACATCGTGCAGCGGGAAGGCGGACGGATGGAACGAGATTCCAGCGCCCAGGAAGTGTTTGTCATCCCGGTTAAAACACCGACGCCCAGCAAACTGGAGCTAAGTTGGGATCCCGGGCCGATCGCCGGAAGCCGATTTACCCCAGAAGAAATGGAAAAGATCGACATGACTTTGGAGAAGGTTTTCCAGCGGGATTTTGCTCCCGGTTGGAATATCCGAGATTGCGGCGACCAGATGGACCCCGGCTTGCACGACAGTTGGGGCGGCAAGAAGCGGGTCTTTGTTACTCATCCGTTGGATCGGAAGACCGGCTGTACGATATGGCGAAAGGTTCATCTACCGGCCGACCAAAAGACTCGGCTGCGGCTCACGGTGGGCCACCACCCCCAAGGGGATTGGCTCTTGGTGGTCCAAGTCGATGGGAAATCCATTCTGGAAAAACTCATCGGCCCGCAAACGGCCACCAAAGGCTGGACCACCGTCGAAGTGGATCTATCTGCCTACGCCGGCAAAGAGGTGCTTTTGGAGCTGGTCAACCAGCCGACCGGCTGGCAAAACGAAGCCGCCTACTGGGCCGAAATCGCCCTGGAACACAATTAACCCTTCCCGGTTTTTCCGCCAAGGGAACATCCCCCCGTTGATCCAAGCAGGGCGCCGCTTTTATCTAACAGGGGCTATCAGGTGTCATGCCCGCACAAGCATTGTGGTTGCCCTACAAGGGGCGCGCTACCGATTGGCTCTCCTCACAGGAAGACAAACACAGCCCTACCGCCTGGATGGCACTTGCCCATCCTCGTTATTCCTGTCCGTTTCTGGAGGGCATTGTGCTGATCTGTTCCTTCGGGCTTCCGTGGGGATTTTCTCTCATTCCGGGAAGGGCTACCGAAAAGTCTCCTCACCAGCCAAGGCGGATTTATAAGGGGGAGGAAGTGGCGGCTGGATCGGGTTGCTGGTCCGGAGAGAGGTTCTGTTCCGGAGGAGACCAGGATGGGTCGGTGAAGCCGGCTCGCTTTTTGAATTCCAAATAGGCGCAATAAAGGGTGGGAACGATAAAGGTGGTGAACGGTTCGACCAGCATTCCCCCGAAGATCGGGATAGCCATAGCTCTGGCGACATCGGCCCCTCGGCCTGTGGAAAGGAGCACGGGCAGCAGAGCGATCAGCGTGGTGAGGGTGGTCATCACGCAGGGGCGAATCCGTTTTAGCCCGGCCTCATAGACGGCCTGACGGATATCGGGCACGGTTCGGATGGTGCGGCCGGACAGCAGTTGCTGGATATAGGTGGCCATGACGACTCCATCGTCGGCGGCAATGCCGAACAGGGCAATAAATCCGACCCAAACCGCAGTGTTCATCTTCACTTGCGCAATGGCTAGGGCAATCATGCCGCCTGCAGCCGCCACAGGGATGCCGGAAAACACCAGCATCGCCAACGCGACCTTGCGGAAGTGCAGATAGAGCAAAAAGAAATTGATGCCGATCACGGTAGGGATGATCCAGAGGAGTCGGCGGTTGGCTTCGATCTGATTCTGAAACGAGCCGACCGGAACCAATTCGAAATGGCCTGGTGGGAATACTAGTTCTCCGTTTTGCCGGGCTGTCTGGAGGGAGTGCATGACCGCTTCGACCGTCTCCAGATCGCCGGCGGCGCCGGAGGGGGCAAAGGGCACGTGGGCTACTAGTCGGGCGTCCTCGCTGTTGATCATCGGAGGCCCCCAGGTGGTGCTCATCCGGGCCAGGCGTTCTAACGGAACCACTTGGCCGGTCTCGGTAACCACCGGCACTCGGCCCAGTTGCTCCAACTGCTCCCGAAGATTGCGTTGGTAGCGGATTTGAATCGGATAGCGCTGACGTCCTTCGACGGTGGTGGTTACATCCAAACCTCCCAATCCTGCGGAGATGATCTGATTGACCATCATGGTGCTCATACCGTATCGAGCGGCTTCCTGACGATCGACTTCGAATTCGAGGTACGGTTTGCCCGTAACAATATCGGGGTTGACCGTGGCGGGGTCCACCCAGGGGTGCTTTCGGAGCTGATGGGCGACGGCCAGAGCCGCGTGGGCCAGCCCCTCTAGACTGTCGCCATAGATTCGGACGGCCATGGGCGCCCGGATACCGGCCTGAAGCATCACCACCCGGCCTTCGATCGGTTGGAGGGCCGAGGCAGGAGTCACACCCACCAAGGTAGCCAGGCTGTTGATTTCATCCCAGATTTTTTGCATCGTCATTCCTGGCCGCCACTGGTCAGGGGGTTTGAGGATCACATAAGTTTCTACCATAGCGACCGGAGCTGGGTCCAGGGCCGATTGCACCCGTCCAATCTTGCCCAGGACATTTTCCACTTCCGGAATCTGTTTGATCAGAGTGTTTTGGGTTTGCAGGACCTGCATCGCCTGGGAGAAACTGACCGCCGGATACATACTGGGCATGTAGAACCAACTGCCTTCGTCCAGAGCGATCCAGTCATCGGTTTTCAAACCGGGCAGCAGATGCTTGGCGGAGACGTAGCCGGGCAGTTGGTTCAAGTCCGCCCCTAGGAATCGGCAGAAGGCTTCCAGCGGGCGAAGCACCGTGGGTAAACCAATCCAGGCCCCCAGGCCCAGGATCAGCAGCATCAGAGGCAACGACAACATGGCCGCCTTATAGTGCAAGGCCAGACGCAACCGGCCGCCATAGAACCACAGCAACAAGCGGGTGATCGGATTGTCTTCAAGGGATCGAAGCCGTTCCCGGCTGATCCACCAGCCAGCCCAAAAGCCGATCCCCGCAGCAATGCCGGCGGCCATGGTCGGGTCCAGGCTCGTCGTATAAATAATCTGATTGGCCCAGAGATAGTACCATATGGCGGCGCTGAAGCTGGCAGCGGCCACCCCGGCCAGAATACTTGTAGCCATCCGACGGCGGCCCGAGTGGAGAAATAGGGCACTCAGCACGGGCACGACCGTTACCGCCACGATCAAACTAGCGGCCAGGCCAAAGGTCTTTGTCCAGGCCAAGGGCGCGAAGAGCTTGTGGTCGCGTCCGGTGAGGAAAAATACCGGCAGGAAGCTAACAATCGTGGTGCTAATGGCGGTAATGACGGCCGGGGCCACCTCCACGGCGGCCGAGTGAATCAGCTTCAATCGCCGTTGGTTTCCGCCGGGCGAACCTTGGGATTCCCACGCGGCTAGATGGGCGTAAATGTTTTCCAACACAATAATGCCCATGTCCACCATGGTGCCAATGGCAATCGCAATGCCGGCCAGCGACATGATGTTGCCGTCCACCCCGAACAGTTTCATGGCGATAAAGGCCATCAGCACCGCCATCGGCAGGGTAACGGCAATCGAAAGACTGGCCCGCAGATGGAGCAATCCCAGAACAACCACTGCAATCGTAATGACCGTTTCTTTCCAGAGGGCGTCGGTCAGCGTGGCCACGGTTTCATCGATCAATAGAGTGCGATCGTACACCGGGAGGATGCGGATCCCCTTCAGTTCCGGTTCCAAGGAGGCGATTTTTTCTTTTACGCGCTGGATGACTTGGCGGGGGTTTTCACCGAATCGCATCACCACCACCCCGCCGACGGCTTCTTGGCCGTTCCAATCCAACGCCCCATCTCGAAAAGCGGGGCCCACTTGGACCTGGGCAACATCCTTGACCCGGACCGGAACCCCGTGGCGGGTAAGGATGACGGTCTGTTCGATCTCTTGGATGGTCTGCGCCAGGGTCTTGCCGGAACCGATAAACCCCTTGCCTCGCACCAGGTATTCCATGCCGCTGGTTTCCACGGTTTTGGCGCCTACGTCGATGTTGGAGGCCCGGACGGCTTCGAGGAGCTGACTGAGTGGGATCTGATGGAACCGCAGCTTGTCCGGGTCCACTTCGATCTGGTATTGGCGTTGGTAGCCGCCGATGGAAGCCACTTCGGCCACGCCTTCGACGCTCTGGAGGGCGTACTTGATGTGAAAATCTTGAATGGAACGAACTTCTGCCAGGTCCATTCCTTCAGGCGGCTGGAGCACATAGTAGAAAATCTGGCCCAGGGCGGTTGCGTCCGGGCCGAGCGCAGGACGCACCCCTTCCGGAAGCATGGCCGAGACGGTCAGAAGTTTTTCGGCCACCCGAGAGCGGGCCCAATACAGATCGACGTGGTCGGCAAAGGTTACCTGGATGAAACTATATCCAAACATGCTTTTGCCGCGCACACTCTTGGCCCCAGGCGTAGCTTGTAAGGCAATCGAAAGGGGATAGGTGATTTGGTCTTCGACATCTTTGGGAGATCGGCCCGGCCACTCGGTGAGCACGATCACCTGTTTCTCGCTCACGTCGGGGATCGCGTCGATGGGCACTGAGTGGAACGCATACCATCCATAGCCAACGAGGAGCACCGCACCCGCCAAAACAACGATCCGCTCTCGAAGACAAAAATCCACAATTTTACCGATCATGGCGATGCTCCTTGCTAAGGCGGGAAAGATATTTGTCTGGGTCGGCCAGGAAGGAATCCCGGCAGCCTTCGCAGCAGAGGAATATAGAACTATTGTTCACCATTAGTTGGATCGGTTTCCCCATGGAGCCGAGGGGTTGTCCAGATACTGGGCATATTTTCTGTTGTTCCGCCAAGAGGCGATCTTCCGGGGAAAGTTCTCGTAGGGCTTCGTCCAGTGGGTGGGAAGGGCTTGGGGGAGGAGCGGTTTGTTGGGCCTTTCGAGGGTCGAGCAGCGAGGGCCTGCCGGCCAACTGCGTCTGCGAGTCGATCAGAAAGTTCCCCGAAGCCGCCACCAGTTCGCCCTCTTGCAGCCCCTGCAGAATAGCAATTTCCTCGCCCATAGACGGTCCAAGCACCACCCGGCGCATCTCAAATCGGCCTGGCTGAGTTTCCACATACACCACACTATCCGGACCGGCCATCAGGACCGCATCCCGGGGAACCACCAAGCCGGGCTGTCTGGGCACAGGCTGGCTGGAAAAACCGAATTGATGGGCTGGCACTAAATCCACTCCACATACAGAGCATTGCCCAGGCGAAGATTGGATCACTTGAGGATGCCGAGGGCTGATCCACTTACCGGCCAATTCCGGATCATAGACCTCTGCTAGCGGTTGGCCTGAAGCGTCTAACTCCACCGTAATGGTGGCGGTCGCATAATCCCCCACGCGCAACCGGCCTTGGCTATTGTCGATCACCACACGAACAGCCACGGTACGAGTCTGGGGATCCACCGTCGGTTGCACGAAGGCTACCCGCCCCTTCCACTGCTGGCCCGGCAGCGATTGAACCTGAGCCTCCACCTGGTGTCCATATCGAATCAGCGAGGCCTCTTCCGGAAATAGCTGCAAAATCAGCCAGACAGTCGAAAGGTCGGCCAACCGATAGATCGGCTCCCCAGTTTTGACATATTGACCTTCCACCGCAAGTTTTTCGATGATGGTGCCGCTCATGGGAGCCACAATGTCCATCCGCGCCGTCGCCACGCCTGCCTGCTCGATCTGCTCAATCTGTGCTGGAGTCATTCCCCATTCGGTCAGGCGCACTTTGGCCGCCGAATACAGGTCGCCTCCCATCTCGCCTCCGCTCCCGGAAAGTGGGGTCCCTTTGCGTTGCCTGGCTAACAGCAGTTCCACCTGAGCGGCGTACAACTGAGGCGAATACAGCCGGACCAATGGCTCTCCCTTGGCCACTACCATGCCCGTGTAGTTGGCGTACATCCGTTCCAGACGCCCGTCCACATAGGCGGCAATGGTTTTGACCATCTCCTCGTTGTAACTCAGTAGGCCAATTGCACGGATCTTCCGCACCAGCGGTTTGGCCTGGACTCGGACCGTTCGGATGCCTGCCAAACGCCTCGCGACCGGCTCAATCATAATCCCCCGTGCATCGGGTTGAGCGGCCTCGGACTTCATGGGGACCAACTCCATCCCACAGATAGGACACCGGCCCGGCTTCGGCTGGGGAGGAATATGCATCATGGGACAAATATACATGGTTTTTCCTTCCCCCTCTTCTCCTGCCGATGATGGTTGGCTCTGCTGGCTTGCTTTTCCGCCCTCGGTACGGAGCCCACCCAGTTTTTGCACCACTCCAACGGCCACGACCAGCAGTAACCCTACTGCCAAAACCCCCACAGGCCAAACCACTAACCGAACCCACCACGGTAAGAATCCTTTCTGGCGGACCTGCGGATTGGTTGTCCCACTGGCCGCCGGCGGAATTGCTTCCAGTGGTTTCGGACCGGTTTGCTCCGGACTCTGGGTGGGCCGAGCGTCTGGAATTCCAGAGCGAGTTCTTTCGTTCATCATCATTTCTGTCTCCTTCTATCAAAAAGGTAGATGGCCTGCTCCCTTCTAGAGTGATCCTTCTCTCAGCCCCAATGCCACGGTCCATGCAAAGGCCGAGATCGCCAAAAAGCCAACTCTCGGTAGGAAGCTCCGGCCTAACATGGCCGCTGTCAGACTTTCAAACAGATTGTTCTAGATAGTTCCCGGTAGGAGCCTGTTCGGCCTGTCCGCGCAGAAACACCCCGGCACAGAACAGAATGCCAATTTCCCGGGCCCTCGAAAGCGCGGAGGGACTCCGTTGGGAGAGCCTCCATCTACTCAGCTGGAACCATCAGCATAGAAGGCGGCAAAGCAAGATACAGCGGTCCGCACCCGAAAGGCCACTCGAGGGTGCGTAGCAAAAGAACACGAGCGGGTGATCGCCGCCAAAGTTCCCCCAGAAGCTTACCCATGCAGAAACCACGTCCGCACCGGTTCGGATCCGATTCTCCCAACCATGCCGAGCCGACTGCGGCGTGGATTTGATTGGGCCACACTGGCAAACCAAGCGACAGCTACAGAAAGGCGCCTGGTCTTTCGCCTGCAGCAACTGGCCCCCACAGCCCAGATTCATGGGCCCCGTATCGGCTAGCCCCTTCTCACCGGGCAACCAGGGGGTTTCTTTCGTCTTCGCTCCGCCGCAACAACTCGGGGCCGCCGCATGGCCCGGACTGCTTTTTCCGCCCGAATGCAAGCTGCAACAGGTGGCTGCTTCGCCAGAATCGGTGGAAGTGGAAAAACCCCCAGTCAGGACGGCTCGGTCCGAACCCCTACCGCAAGAGCACTCATGACCTACCACCCCTTGCCAAGGCAACAGCAAGGCCAATACCCCCACTACTGCCCGGTATGAGCAGCGCCTCGGGTAACGTCGGATTCTCCAAGCCATCCTCGATCCTCCTGATAGGGGGCTATCTGGCAGGATTCAGATGCTCAGTCTCCAATCGATACGCCGGGAAATTTTTCCGGCTTATCCATCGTTTGATTATGGGCCAAGCCTTGCCCTCTCTCCCCACGCCTTTCCTTCCGGAACTTGAACAGGCAACCTAGGCCAGAAAGGTTCCCCCAATAAACTCTCCATAAAATGATACCTTAGAACCTCTGAATAACCAACCTCCATGACCGAAAATTCGTAACCCTTCCGTCGAGTAAAGTAGGTTCCTGTTTTTTAAGGCAAAACGCCCCAGAAGGACATTCCCGCGGAACCGGGAACCCACAACAGAAACCACTTCAAAAACTGGATTCCTGCTTCTCCAGGAATGAGAGGTTACGCCGTTGGCTAAAATGTTACGAAAATTGTACCATTTCAGCCGTTTAGAATGAGTTTCCTCTTTTTTCGTAAGAAGCTGCACCATAGCATTTCCGCACAAGCGACACTCCAGAAGCTAAAGGCTGGTTTTGCTAGCTCTGGAGCTTTCGGAGGGATGACAAGAAAGTGGCTTCATTTGGCTGAATGGTTCCACAAACAAGAAGCTGTTTCATTCCTCTGTTCGGATGGAATTTTCCCTTTTGGGAATGGCAGTATCTGTGCCAAGGGGCTAGGTTTTAAGAACCTCTCATAACACCGCCTTTACTAGCAGGGTGTCCTTGCAGAAGGGCTAGTTGAACCTTTTGAGGTTTATTTTGTTCGAGCTTCTAAGATTTGCTCAGGCAGGCGGTGATCTGCTCCTGGCAGACCGGCTGAATCACGCCTCGTTCGCAGATGATGGCCGTTATCAACCGAGCAGGCGTTACATCAAACGCAGGATTATACACCTGAACACCTTCCGGAGCGATCGGCCGACCAAACGGATGCGTTACTTCTCCAGCAGGACGATGTTCGATGGGAATTTGGCTTCCGTCAGCAATCGCCTGATCAAAGCTGCTGGACGGAGCGGCCACGTAGAATGGAATCTCATGGGCGGCCGCCAGCACGGCCAAACCGTACGTGCCAATCTTATTGGCTACGTCGCCGTTGGCGGCGATCCGGTCCGCGCCGGTGATAACGGCCTGGACCTGGCCCTGTTGCATGAGACTGGCTGCTGCATTGTCGCATAGCACCGTGGCCGGGATGCCACGCTGTCGCAGTTCCCAGGCCGTTAACCTCGCACCCTGCCACAACGGACGGGTCTCATCCACATAGACATGGATGCGTTTACCCGCTTCGACAGCGGCATAGATGACGGCCAAAGCCGTCCCGTAATCCGCCGTTGCCAATCCGCCAGCGTTGCAATGCGTGAGCACCGATTGGCCGTCCCGAAGAAGCTCCTGTCCATGGCGCCCAATGGCCCGGCACATCTGCCGATCTTCCTCGTGAATCGCCTTGGCCTCTTCCAGAAGGGCTTGCAAGATGGCCGCTGTTGGCTGGTTTTGCACTGCCAGCGCCCGACGGCGCATCCGCTCCAGCGCCCAAAACAGATTGACCGCTGTTGGCCGAGTGCTGGCCAACGCCTGGATCACCTCTTCCAGCCGAGCCCAAAAGGCCTGCCATACCACAGTGGCCGATTCACCCGGAGGGTTTGGGCTGGTGAGACGAGCTTTCTGCGGGGTCCAGGCCTGCATTTCCTTCCGGGCAGGGGTTTGTTGTTCCTGCCAGCCATGGGTCTTATGTTCCTGGCGGGCAGGGGGCTGTTGTAATCCCAGCACCACGCCATAGGCGGCGGCAATACCGATGGCCGGGGCGCCGCGGACCCGAAGCTGCCGAATCGCCTCGCACAACGTCTGAAGGTCGCGGCAGGCCAAATACCGAAACTCCGTGGGTAACAAGGTCTGATCCACTATTTCCAAATAGCCGTCCAGCCCGCCGCACCACCGGAGCGTTTCGATATGTTGCATTAGTTTCACCATGGGGAGATTCCTGACTGCCTTCCTCCAACGGGCCAAACCAAACCGGTTTTTAGAACTCTTCGGCTAGATGAAACAAGCAGTGCCAACGCAGTGCTCGGCTAGGGATCTTCTGAAGCTTTTTTAGCTTAACTTTTGCCATTTTTGAACCCGCCCCTCCGAGAGTATCGCCTAACTGGTTATAGACATTGGACTGGGAAAATGATATGGAGGAATATATGTTCCTACGTAACTATCGGAAATAAAAGAAGTTATGGAAAAACGATGACTCAGCGGAGTAAACCAGCTTCCTGTTTTTTAGGCAGAAAGCCCCCCCAGGGGCATTCCTCTGGAACCGGCAGTGCAGGCCTCGCCTCGCACAAAGAACACAAAAAAGAACACAAAGGTGCTGAATATTCGTTACTACCGCGCAACCGGGAATGACAAATATAAACATTTGAGCAATGAAGAGAGTATGCCCTCTCACCCGGCGTCGCCTTCGGCACCGCCGTCCTCTCCCGCCAGGGGGGAAACCGCTCATTCCCTCTCCTCTCCGGGGGAGAGGGTCAGGGTCAAGGGGAATTTTCCCCTCTGCCCACTGCGGGAGAGGGTGGCCCGGCGCCAGCCGGGCCGGGTGAGGGGGAATTTGAGCGGACGAGACGCCTGGTTCTTGTCATCCCCACTTAACCGGGAATGACAAGTTGGCCCCTTAGTATGCTTCCAAAGAGCATCGGCAGGCGACACCTCAAACCACCATCCCTCGGCGCCCCGGTGGAAATCCTCTTCCAGCGGAAACCACCTGGCAGAAATGCATCGGTTATGGATGGAAGGCCAGGGCCATTGCCCTTATGGCCAAGACCGGGTTAGCCGGGGATAAGCCAGCGGCTACGGCTGCAGGCCCAGGGCGGCGGCCAAGCCTTGGCGATATTCAGCGAGGTTGAGCCGGGTGTGTTCGTGCAGATGGGTCAGGCCGCTTTGTTCCAGGGTTTCCATGAAGGGCTGGAACCGCTGGCGGGCCAGTTGGCAGACGGGACTATCGGGCGCTTTTCTCTGCTGCATGCGGGCACGCTCGACAATCGCATAATCGACGCTCATCCGGCCCAGCCGAACCCGCTGCTGGACGGCCGGCTGGTCGGCGGTAAGCTCTTCGGCCTTTTGCCAGAGTCGATTGGCCTCCACAAGCAGATCATCCGGCAGATGGGGGCTATCCGTATGCGCCCAAATGTTCACATGAATGCGGCGTTTTTCCACATGATCGTGGATCAAGTCCAGATAGACCCGAATCGGCTCGGCCGCCTTGCCGTAATAACCTTCTAAAAACTCACTAAGTGCCTTTTGTTCATCATATTGGGGGTTCCAGAGGAACTTGGCCGTCAGATACCCACCCAAGGCGGCCAGTTCGCTGTGGGGCGTATTATAGGTGTCCTGCTCAAAAATGCCGGTTACCCCATGAGCCACAAAAAACTGGATGTTGGCCCGGCGCACCCGCTGGTTCGGGAACGGCAACAGATAATGCCGAAAATCGGTTACATAGTCCCACACCCAAAGCCGATTGCAGATCTTCGACCAGCCTTCGATGTCCCGCCGGAACGCCTCGTTGGCCGGGCTCTCGCAGGTGGCCAACGGGTGCGAAAAACAACACTCAATCGAACAAAGCCGAATGACCACGTTCGGCCTGGGCCGAAGCGTTTTCGGCGGTTTGCGGGTCCATTGGTAGGCCAGGGTTTCGACTAGCTTATCGGGGAACTCTTTTTCGACGGCCTCGGCCACTCGGTTGACCAGGGCCAAGACCGGGCCCATTTGAGACTCTTCGGCTTTCGCCAACGCTTGGCACCGCTCGCATTCGCAGTAGTTGTACCAATCGTTTTGCGAGACGGAAAAGACCGTGGCATCCGGCTGCGCCCGCATGGCCGACCGAATCGCCTCCGTGCAAAGCCGAATGACTTCCTCATTGGTGCAGCAAAGCTGGGAGTGCTGTTTGAGCCGCTTGCCTTTGACCAGGGAAAAATATTCTGGATGGGCGTCGAAGTATTTTTCCGGCGGCACAAGGCGTTCAAAAGTATGGACAAAAAAGCCGCTGGCAAACCGCACTTTGCCCCCATGCTGCGGGCCCAGCCGAGCAGAACTGGAATTCACCCGGTTCCGAGCCGCCCAATCCCCGTCGAAACACTCATAGGTAAACACCTCCCGGTACTCCAACGGCGGCACATACTGCTCGTCCAACGGCCCGATCTCCAGACGGGCGTATTTTGGGATTCGGCTCACCTGGGGGGTAAACCACCGGCAACCCAAATGGTCGTCCAGCAGGGCATAGACGCCATAAAGGGTTCCCCGGACAGGACTGCCGGCGATCACCAGATGCGGCCCAACGGTGCGCAGCAGATAGCCTTCGAGGCCGAGGGCGGCAAAGTCGATTTTGAGCCCCAAACTGTCCAGATGGCGGTTTTGGCCCAGGAGGATGGCCTGCTCTGGCAGCGGCTGGGCATCGGTGGCAATGGGCAATTTCGCCCCGGTCATTTCCGCCAGAAAATGCTGAAGTTCCTTGGCGGCATGTTCGACCGACGGCGATGGTTTTTCCGGTAGCACGATGGTGTAGGCCGATTTACCGCCCTCGGCCAAAAGAAGCCGATTTTTAGACTTCGGATCCCCTGGGCTTGATTGTTGAGCAACGGTTGGATTCGACGGGGAGTCCACCCCGGAAACCGTCGAAGGAGCAGAAAAGACCGCTGCCACTAGACCGAGGCAAACTATATTTACTTTCTTGCTGTTTCGTCTGGGTCTTGGCGGCAGAGACATTGGGGCTATTTGGACCCGAAGGGCGTTCGTTTGATGATGTACATTTGCCCTAAATGCTAGGGATCGCATTCCCTGCATCGGAAAGTCCTTTCCAAAAAAAGATCAACACCCTCGGTGAAGGAAGGCAGTATATGGGCAGGAAATCCACATTGTGGTAGGTTCCGGCTGCCCAGTTCGGCTAGGCAGGAAATGGTGCAGGAAGTTACTTTAAATATTCTGCGATGAAATCGGCCGCTCCGCCAACCGTTTTTACCCGCAGCGCCGCATCCTCGTCCATCTCGATATGGAACTCTCTTTCGAACGCTTCCACCAAGCGGATCGAATCGGTGCTTTCGGCGCCCAGGTCGAAGACGAAATGGCTTTCCGGCTGGACGATGTCCGGTTCAATGCCCAAGACTTCACAAACTACTTTGACCACCCGTTGATAGACTTCATTTTTATCCATCGTGCACCTCCCAGAAGAAACGAAACCTTCCACAAACGGTAGGGCAGGGGCGATCTCCCTGCCGAGTTGTCTGAATACCGGTTTAGACAATTCTGAGGCGCCGCCGGATGACGGGGCGCCGTGCGTACCGGAATATGCGACCACTGCCGCTGCCGAATTGCCGGCAGAAGCAGGGGCTACGCTGCCTGGGGAGTTTGGCGGAGGCAGAGCCTACAGCCTGCCTAACTCAATCGGATTCTCACGTCGGCAACCGTATTGCCACGCTCTTTGGGGCCGACGATCAAGGGGTTAATGTCTAGTTCGCTGATCCGTGGGAAGTCGGCGACCAGTTGGCCGAGCCGTTGGATGCACTCCTGGATATTGTCTACATCCGCCGGGGGACTGCCTCGGAGGCCTTCCAACAGTTTGAAGGCTTTCACATGGCGAAGCATGCGTTGGGCGCCTTGTCGGCTGATGGGGGCCAAGCCGAAGGTTACATCTTTGAACAGTTCTACATAGAGTCCCCCCAAGCCAAACATTAATACAGGTCCGAAAGAGGGGTCCCGTTTGGCCCCTAGGATGACTTCATGGCCAGGGGGGATCATCCGACGGACCACCGCCCCTCGGATTTCCGCACTGGGCACTGCCTGGCGCACGCTCTGGAGCATCTGCGTAAAGGCGGTCCGAACAGCCGAACTGTCCTGAAGATTGAGCTTTACGCCGCCCACATCCCATTTGTGCACCACCTGAGGGCTTACCACTCGAAGGACTACCGGATAGCCGATTTGATCGGCAAACTCGGCCGCCTCCTCCGGACTGCTGCAAAGCCGATGCGCCGGCACCGGCAACCCGTAGGCGGCCAAGACCGCTAAGGCCTCCGGTTCCTCTAGATACCCGCTGGGCGCCTGGTCGAGGATTTGCGCCGCTGCGTGGCGGTGGACCGGAAGCTCTTCTGGCTCGTCCAATTCCAAGGCCCGCCAGGTCCGGATGCGCTGCACGGCCGCCATGGCCGCACAGGCCCACTCCGGCAGGATGTAATGCGGAATATGCGCCTCCTGCAACACCCGAATTCCGGGCCCTACATCTTCGGCGCCCATAAAGGAGCAGGCCACCGGCTTAGAAGCGTTGCGCACTATGTGGACAATGCCATGGGCAATCCCTTCGATATCGGTCATCGACTGCGGTGTGAGGATGACCAGCACTTGGTCGATTTGGGGATCGTCCAGGACATGGCGAAGGGCGGCTTGATAGCGGTCGGCTCGGGCGTCGCCAATAACATCGACCGGGTTTTTCACGTTGGCGGTGGCAGGCAGGGATTCGCGGAGCCGCTGTTGCGTCGTCTCGCTCAATCGGGGCACAGTCAAGCCCATGCTGACGGCGGCGTCGGTAGCCATCACCCCTGGACCGCCCGCATTGGTAACAATGGCCAGCCGGTTCCCCTGAGGCATCGGCTGATAAGCGTACATAGTTGCAGCATTAAACAATTCATCAAGCGTATTAACTCGTACAATACCTGCCTCTTCGAACACGGCGTCGCAGATGGGATCTTCGCCGGCCAGGGAGCCGGTGTGGCTGGCCGCCGCATCCGCCCCCTGCGGCGTCCGACCCGATTTAATCGCCAAAATGGGTTTGGCATTCGGCCCCCGGGTAATCCGCCGCGCTACCTCCACCAATTTCCGCCCTTCCCGCAGCTCCTCCAAATACAGCAGAATCACATCCGTCTGGGGGTCCTGGTGGAGGTACTCGAATAAGTCCGTTTCGGTTACCCCGGCTTTGTTGCCAAAACTGACAAACTTGGAAAACCCGATCTGCTTCTCCCGGGCGTAGTCCAAAACGGCCGTGCACAAAGCTCCGGATTGGCTTAGAAAAGCAATTCGACCAGCCAACGGCATCTTCCGAGCAAACGAGGCGTTCAGCCGAACCACAGGATCCGTATTGATTACCCCCAGGCAATTCGGTCCAACAAGCGAAATGCCGTATTCGGCGCAGATGGCCTTCAGGCGCTCTTCCCGCTTGAGGCCCTCGGGACCGATCTCTCGGAAACCGGCCGATATCACAATGGCCGCCTTGATCCCCTTTTGGCCGCACTGCTCTAAAGCCCGATCCACCACCTCAGCCGGAAAAACAATGACGGCCAAATCGACCTGATCGTCAATATCGACCACATACCGATAAGCTCGGACTGCACAAATGCTCCGTTTTCCAGGAGCTACCGGATACAGCGTGCCTCGATATCCGCTGGTTAGGATGTTGTAGAAAATATCATAGGGCACGGTGCCGGGCGTTGCCGTCACGCCCACCACCGCCACCGATTTGGGCGAAAAAATACTGTCCAACGGATGCCTCTTCGACTCAAGCTGCGCGGATACACTCATCAACGGTTCCTCTCTCCCTCTGAAAAAACTTTAGCTCAATGGAACTATGGAACTGTTTCGGCCCCTGTTGAGGGCCATGGGAAAAAATAGAAATCTCTAATTTACCTTGCCCTGGAAGTGGAGTAAAGTAGGGAGGCTAAAAATCGGCGCCAAGGGCGCCCATCAAGAGAAGCTCCCTCTGAAAGATTCGCAATGGATTTAACCAGCAGAAATAAAATCGCCTCTGCCAGCTTGGGCAGAGGCGATTGGGGTCAAAGGGGTACAATTCTACCCTTCCGAGGGGGGAAGCAGAGCTGATTCCCAATCAAGGGATTATCCGTTTCCCCAAAGAGTACCTCAGGAAATGCGTTCCGGCAGTCCTACGAAGGCCCCGGGTTAACCGATCATGGGATCATCGGTTTCCGCGGACGGCTTCCCATCGGTCGCAGATGCCGTTTTGGTTTTGGTCGATAAACCAGGGGCCGCCGCGGCCAGCGCCCATGCCGGGGCCCAAACCTCGGCCTTGGCCACCGCCTGGCCCAGCAGGCCCTCCCTGGCCAGCCCCAGGAGCAACGCCCCATCCTCGGCTAGGACCAGGACCTTTACCGTATCCCATGCCAGGGCCATAGCCGATACCAGCACCCCGGCCCAATCCTCGGCCAGGGCCTGGTCCAAAACCAGGACCGAAACCCGCCTGGGGACCAGGACCAAACCCTGCCTGAGGTCCGGGTCCGACGCCTGCTTGGGGACCGGGGCCGATGCCTGCTTGGGGACCCGAGCCGGCGGCTTGTCCTGGACCGAAACCGGCCCTAGGGCCTAAACCTGCACCGGCGCCGGGGCCGACCGGTCCAACCCCTCGGGCGCCAGGACCTGCCCAGGCTGGTGCAGTCCGTGCTGGTCCAAGCCCGGCGCCTGCTGGGGGCGGATTCTGCCCGGCATGCTGAACATTCGTCTGCCGAAGGGCCGTTTGCAGTTGCAGCCGAAGTTCGACCAACTGTTTTTGCAATTGCCTGATCTTATCCTGATCAGGCTGAGCTTTGGCCTGTTCTTGCCACAGCGCGGACAAAGCGGTATGGATTTTGGCCCGAAGCTCGGCTACTGTTTGAGCCGAGGGGATCGGAGCGTTTGCCGAAGCGACCGAACCGGGTGGTTCTGGGTTGGGGGCTTTCGATTTGTCAGCCGGTTCCGCTGCCCAACCGGGTGAAAGCCATCCCAACAGTCCCATCATCACCACCAGCCCCATCCACCAACGTTCTGTGTGATACATCGTTTGGACCTCCTCATAAAAAAGGAAAATCAATCTACCAGGGGGCGGATCAAACAGGGATCCACCTTTGTGCATTGCAGTCTCTGGTGATGGCCGCCATCCTGCCGCCCAAGAGACCTGCAATTTTTGCACACCTTTGCCAACCGCAGCGCTACGGTTTTGCAGGGCGGCGGCGCCCAGCCGACCGTTTTTTTGCCGGAATTGCTGAGCGTTGCACGCCCTTTGTCTAAATAGAAAAGCAATTTCTATGCCAATAACCCAAGGCGGGGAACGTCCGTAATGCCCAACGTGCTTTGTCTAAACAGGAAAGGCAATTCCTACGCCAATAGACCCGCCGGGCGTGGAAATAGGCTCAGAATTGGGTTTCAAAGAAGGAGGGCAAGGTTTACAATGACGAAAAAGGCCATAGGGATCTTTGCGGGGAGAACCGGGTAGGCTGGGTTTCCAGGGCAGTTCCAGACCAAACAGGAGGCAGGTAGTTTGGCGGGCCACCACGTACGCTAACCGAAACTCTTCGTGCAGGAAGCGAGCAGGGTGATGGACCTACTGTTTTGGACGAAGCTGCTGGTGGTGAGCGAATGGGCGATTCGGCTGGTGATGTTGCCGGTGATTGTGATCCGGAAAGAGAAACCGGCTACGGCGCTCGCCTGGTTAGCTATTATCTTTTTTGAACCATGGATTGGGTTGGTGTTGTATTTGTTGTTAGGCGAGATTCGTTTAGGTCGGCGGCGGTTGGCTCTTCGGCGTCGTCGGCGGGGGGAGTTTGCTAGCAATGAATATCCGGAGATCGAACCTGGAGCCGTCTCTGGCCAGCCTACCTCCGACTCCGAAGCCATGCTCTTGGAATTAAGCCAGCAACTGGGGAGCTTTCCCGTGGCCCAAGGCAACGCCGTGCAATTTTTCATCGATGCGGATCGGGCCATTGAGCACCTGGTGGCCGACATCGATCAGGCGCAGGATCATGTCCATCTGCTCTTTTATATTTATGGCGACGATTGGGTGGGCCGACAGGTGGGCGAGGCCTTGATCCGGGCTCGCCAACGGGGGGTGATCTGCCGTGTGCTTGCCGACGCCATTGGCTCCAGGAAGTTTTTCCGCCGTCTGGCCCGCTGGCTGCAAAGCGAAGGGGTTGAGGTTTATCCGGCGCTACCGGCCACGTTGTGGCGACTGCCGTTTGCCCGGCTGGATATTCGGAACCACCGGAAACTGGCCATTATTGACGGTCGGGTGGCCTACACCGGTTCGCAAAACATTATTGAGCCGACCTATGGCCATCGCCGGGGTGGGCCGTGGCATGACATCATGGCGCGGCTGACCGGCCCGGTGGTCTGGCAACTGCAAACCGTCTTTCTGGAAGATTGGTTCCATGAGACCGGCCAATTGCCGGAAAGCACCGGGCTATTTCCGCACCAAGAGACGACCGGCGATGTGATGATCCAAGTCGTACCGACCGGCCCGGACCTACCCACTAAGCAATTTCAGGATCTGGTGGCCCGGACGCTGTTTATGGCACAAAAACGGATCGTGATTACTTGTCCCTATTTCGTGCCGGATGAGGGGATGCTGCTGGCCCTTCGGGTGGCCGCCCAGGGCGGGGTGCGGGTCCTGCTGGTCGTGCCCCGCAGAACCGATCATCCCATGGTTGATGCCGCCGGCATGTTCTATCTGGAATATCTCCATCGCTTCGGCGCAGAGGTCTTTTTCTACCAACCCGGTCTTTTGCATTCGAAGACGCTTACGATCGACGATCGGCTGGCGATGTTCGGCTCGGCCAACTACGACATTCGTTCGTTCGAGTTAAACTTTGAGTTGAACCTACTTTTGCATAGTTCGGAGGCGGTGGGGGAATTGTACCGCTTGCAGCAATATTACTGTGCGCAATCCCGACCAGCCTGTGCCGACGATTGGCCGAAGCTGGCTTCGTTCCAAGGGTTAAAGGTTCACTTTGCTAAACTGCTCAGCCCCCTATTGTGAGCTGGTCGGAGAGTTCGGCTGGACCGCTAGTCGTTTTCAGAGAACTAGTATAGAATGCTTTCAAAAATGGAGCTCTTCTTAGAAAGCAGCCGGAGGCTATGAAGCACTTCAATACCATTGCGATCGTAGGGGTGGGACTGATTGGCGGGTCGGTGGGGTTGGCGGTTCGGCAGCGGGGGTTAGCCGACTGTGTGGTGGGCATTGGGCGTCGGCAATCCAGCTTGCGTATTGCCCGACAGTCCGGAGCGGTTACTACGACCACCATTGATCTGGCCAAGGGGGTGGCCGAAGCGGAGCTGGTGATCGTCTGCACGCCGGTGGGCCGGATTGTCGAGGATGTGCGCACGGCGGCGGCCCATGCCCCGCCCGGCACCCTGATTACCGATGTCGGGAGCACCAAGGCGGAAATTGTAGCCGCTCTGGACGAAGGATTGCCCAGAAATTGCCGATTCCTAGGCGGCCATCC
Source organism: uncultured Thermoguttaceae bacterium (assembly GCA_938042245.1). Taxonomy (GTDB): domain Bacteria; phylum Planctomycetota; class Planctomycetia; order Pirellulales; family Thermoguttaceae; genus JANXAQ01. The sequence continues at coordinate 10,703 of CALIRO010000043.1, read as the reverse complement.
TTTAGCCGGCGGCGAAAAGACCGGTCCCTCCCATGCCCGAGCGGACCTGTTTGACGGTCGGGTCGTCGTCCTTACCCCAACCAAAAACACCCGGGCCGAAGATTTCGACACCTTGGAAGGCTTTTGGAACGCCTTAGGCGCGGTGGTAGTTCAGATGTCGCCGGAAGAGCACGATCAGGCCCTGGCCATTACCAGCCATCTGCCCCATGCCGTGGCAGCGGCGCTGGCGGCCATGGTGCCGGAACGGCTGTTTCGGCTCTCGGGGGCCGGACTGCTGGATACCACCCGAATCGCCGCCGGCGACCCCAACTTGTGGACCCAGATTTTCCTCCAAAACCGCACCAATCTGGTACAGGCCCTCGAACGTTTCCATCAGAACTTGGCCGAGCTGCACGCCGCTGTTCAGCAGGCCGACGCACCGGCCATCCAACGAATCCTCGAAACGGGCAAAAGAAATCGTGATGCGCTGGGCAATTAGGCTCCGCATGGCGTCCGAGGCTTGAGCGGAACGAGTCTGCCGGGCGGAAGCAGAAAGACACAGAGGCAATAACCATGCTTTGGGAAGTGGATATTCATCCGGCGGTGGGACAGCCGGACTTGGTAGGACGACGTTTGGCGGCCGATGCCGCAGACCTAGGTCTGCCAGGTGTGGCGATTCGGGCGGCTGTGGGCTACTTACTCCAAGGCGCCCTAGAGCGAGAGCAGATCCAGCGGATTGCTCAGGAGCTATTAGCCGATAGTGTGGTGGAGCGGTGGGTGGCCGCCCCAGTAGGCGATCCCAAGCTGAGCCTCTTCCCAGGCAGCGATGGGGTGCGGCCCGCCTCCCTTCTTCGCAGTGCGGGAGAGGGCGGCCAAGCCCCAGGCGCGTCGGCGGAAGGGCTTCCCACCTCCCCTCTCCCCCCAGCGGGAGAAGGCCAGGGCGAGGGGGAGGGCCGCCAAGCCCGGCTCATTCACGTCCTACCCAAACCGGGTGTAATGGACCCAGTGGCCCAAAGCACCTTGGCCGCTATCCGCCAGTTAGACATCCAGGTGGAAGCGGTCCGCACGTTGAAAAAATACTGGACTAGCCCACTGACCGACGCCCAATTGGAGCTGCTTTGCACCAAACTGTTGGCCAACGACGCCATCGAACAGGTCGTCTTGGGGCCGTTGCAACTGGAGCGATTGGAGATCGGCCAGCCGTACCAATTCCGCCTGATTACCGTGCCGATCCGCCAGATGGACGACGCCCAACTGGAGCGCCTGAGCCGAGAGGGACAGTTGTTCCTCTCGCTGCCGGAAATGCAGGCCATCCGGGACTATTTTCAGCAGTTGGGCCGAGACCCCACCGACGCCGAACTGGAAACCCTGGCCCAAACCTGGAGTGAACATTGTAGCCATAAGACACTGACCGGGCGGATCATCTATCAGGATCCGGAAGGCCAACGGACGTTTGAGAACATGCTCCGGGAGACCATTTTTGCAGCTACCCAGGAGGTGCGCCGCCAATTGGGGCCGCTGGATTGGTGTGTGAGCGTCTTTGAGGATAACGCCGGGGTGGTGCAGTTTGACGAGCAATATCATCTGGTCTTTAAAGTGGAGACACATAATCATCCGTCCGCCTTGGAGCCATATGGCGGGGCTAATACGGGCATCGGCGGAGTAATCCGGGACCCGTTGGGCACCGGCCTGGGCGCTAAGCCGATCTGCAATACAGATGTCTTCTGCTTTGCCCCACCGGATATGCCGATGGAAGAAATTCCCCGGGGTGTGTTGCATCCTCGGCGAGTGTTTAAAGGGGTAGTGGCCGGCGTTCGAGACTACGGCAATCGGATGGGCATCCCGACGGTCAACGGCGCCATCTACTTCGACCGCCGCTATCTGGGCAATCCGTTGGTTTACTGCGGCACCGTGGGCATTCTGCCCCGGGACAAGGCCCACAAAGAACCCAAGCCAGGCGATCTGATCGTAGCTGTGGGCGGTCGGACCGGTCGGGACGGCATCCACGGAGCAACGTTCAGCTCTGCAGAACTTACGCATCAGAGCGATGTACTTTCCGGCGGGGCGGTGCAGATCGGTAACCCGATTACCGAAAAAATGCTCCTGGATGTCCTTCTGGAGGCGAGAGATCGGGGCCTCTATCATGCCATTACCGATTGCGGGGCAGGCGGATTTTCCAGTGCGGTGGGCGAAATGGGCCGACACATCGGCGCCGAAGTCTGGCTCGAACGAGCGCCGCTCAAATACGAAGGCCTTTCCTACACCGAAATCTGGATCTCCGAGGCGCAGGAGCGGATGGTCCTTAGTGTGCCGCCGGACCGGTGGGATGAATTGGAGCAGCTTTGCCGATCCGAAGGCGTAGAGGCCACAGTCATCGGCCAATTCGTCCCCACCGGGCGATTGGTCCTCCGCTACCAGGGGCATGTGGTGGCCGATTTGGACATGGAGTTTTTGCATCGAGGCCGACCGCGTCTGACTCGCCAGGCCGTCTATTTTCCGCCGCCTGTGCAACCGATCCCGCCAGAAGCCTACCGGCAATCCCATCCTACCGAAGTCTTACTGAAGATCCTCGGTTCGCTCAACGTTTGCAGCAAACACTGGGTCATCCGACAATACGATCACGAGGTGCAGGGCGGCAGCGTGATCAAGCCATTAGTGGGCCGGTGGAACGATGGTCCGAGCGATGCGGCCGTACTCCGACCCGTGCTCAGTAGCTATCGGGGTGTGGTCATTGCCTGCGGCATGAATCCCCGCTACGGGGACCTAGACACCTATCACATGGCCGCCAGTGCCATCGATGAGGCGGTGCGCAATTGCGTGGCCGTTGGGGCCGATCCACGACGCATCGCCCTTTTGGACAATTTCTGCTGGGGCAATACGGATCGGCCAGAAACGCTCGGTTCCCTGGTGCGGGCGGCCATTGCCTGCTACGAGGTGGCCACTGCCTTGGGAATGCCCTTTATCAGCGGCAAAGACAGTTTGAACAACGAATTCCGGCCCGAACAGGGCCAGCCAATCTCCATTCCCCCTACGCTGCTCATTAGCGCGCTGGGGCAGGTGGAGGATGTTCGCCGCTGTGTCAGCATGGACCTGAAAGAGGTGGGCAATTATTTGTATCTAGTCGGCTGGACCGAGGAGGAGATGGGCGGCTCGCATTGGGCGCTGGTCGAAGGGATTTCTGGCGGACAGGTTCCCCGGGTCCAGCCGGAGCGGGCACGCCAGATTTTTCATCGCCTCCATCAAGCCATGCAAAAGGGTCTGGTGCGGGCCTGCCACGACCTGAGCGAGGGCGGGTTGGCCGTAGCCGCCGCCGAAATGGCTTTTGCCGGCGATCTGGGCGCCCGATTGGCCCTGGACACGGTACCCCGGCCCGAAGCACTCCAAGAACCAGTGGTGCTGCTATTTAGCGAATCGAACAGCCGATTTTTGTGCGAAGTTCCGCCGGAAACTGCCAAGGAGTTTGAGGCGGTGCTGGCCGGAGTGCCCTTTGCCCGGCTTGGAGAAGTCATTGCCGAGCCGCTGCTGCAGATCACCTGGCAGAACCAGACGGTTGTCCAGAGCGACCTAGCGAGCCTCAAACAGGCCTGGCTTCGGCCGCTGGATTGGTAATTGTTGGTCATTGCCCGAAGTGCGGACGTCCCGCCCGCAGAATGATTCTGGATTCCCGCGTGCGCGGGAATGACAAAAACCGGCTGTGCTGTTCGTCAGATTTCCCCCTCACCCTGCCGGGCTTGCGCCCGGCTTCCCCCTCCCGTGGACGGAAGAGGGGGAAATTTCCCCCTCACCCGGCGAGCTTCGCTCCCCGGCCTCTCCCACAGAGGGGAGAGGCGGGGGCGCCCCTCACCCGGCCCGGCTGGCCCCGGGCCACCTTCTCCCGCGGTGGGGAGAGGGAACGGGCTCTCTACAACTTCTTCAGGAATCTGGCCGTTTCAATGCCTGCTTTTGTACGAGGGAGACCAGCAGCGGGTTTGTTTGACCAAGGATGGTGAAGAGGCTCCTCTCGGTTCCCATCTTCCAGACTCTGTACAGCGAGCATTGAATCTGCCCGGTCATAGATGAAAAAAGCGCTCTTTTTGGTTGACCGGTTTCAGGGGGTAGGCAGTGTTTGTCTTCTCTTTAGCTTCTCTTTTCTGATAAAATGGGATGTTGCGCGAAAGGAGGATCTGTGGGTATGGCTTCTAAACGGGTATTGATTGTGGGCGGGGTGGCTGGTGGGGCGTCGTGTGCGGCCAGGCTCCGCCGATTGGACGAACAGGCGGAAATCTACCTCTTCGAGCGGGGGTCGGCGATCTCGTTTGCCAATTGCGGCCTGCCGTATTATTTGGGCGGGGTGATTCCCCAGCGGCAGCAACTTCTGGTAGCCACTCCGGAACGTTTCCGGGACTGGTACCGGATTGAAGTGCGCACCCGGAGCGAGGTTCGTCGGATTGACCGGGAAAACCGGCAAATAGAAGTGGTCAACGTCCAGACCGGCCAAAAGACGGTCGAATCGTACGACGCCTTGGTCTTATCGCCTGGGGCAGCGCCGATTCGCCCTGAGGTGCCCGGCGTGGATTTAGAAGGTATTTTTACCTTGCGCACGTTGGAGGATGCGGATCGGATCGTTGAGTGGCTGGCTGAGCATCAGCCTCGGCGGGCGGTCGTTGTCGGCGCAGGCTATATCGGCCTGGAACTGGCCGAAAATCTCCTGCACCGACAGATGGAGGTTGTGCTGGTGGAAAAACTGACCCATGTGCTGCCCGCTTTAGATGAAGAAATGGTCATTCCGGTGGAAGAGGAACTCCAACGGCGCGGGATAGAAGTTCGGCTGGGGTATGGTTTGAGGGGTTTTGAACGGGGCGGCCCACATCGGCTGGCTGTGCGGACAGAACCGGGCGAACGCATTGAGGCCGATGTGGTTTTCCTGGCGGTGGGGGTGCGGCCGGATGTTCGGCTTGCGCAGGAGGCAGGTTTGGCCATCGGCCCCTGCGGCGGCATCCAGGTCGATGACCAAATGCGCACCAGTGACCCATATATCTGGGCTGTTGGGGATGCGGTGGAGGTACGGGATTGGATCACCGGCCAATCGACGCTTATCCCCTTGGCCGGTCCAGCCGCCCGACAAGGCCGCATCGCCGCCGATAGCATCTGCGGCAGGCCCAGCCGGTATCGTGGTAGCCAAGGCACAGCCATTGTCCAAGTCTTTGACTGGGTCTTGGCCTGTACAGGCGCCAATGAACGCAAACTCCGCCAATGCGGCATTCCTTATGAAAAGATTTATCTGCATCCCCCACACCATGCCACCTACTATCCTGGAGCAACTCCGCTGCATATGAAAGTGCTCTTTGCGCCGGATACCGGAAGGCTTCTCGGCGCCCAGATAATCGGTAAACAGGGGGTAGCCGAACGAATTAACGTCTTGGCCTTTGCCCTCCAGAAACAGGCCAGTGTGTTCGACCTGGAAGAAGCCGAGCTGGCCTATGCCCCACAGTTCGGCAGCGCTAAAGACCCAATCAATCAGGCTGGCTTTATCGGCGCCAATATCCTCCGGCAGGATGTAGCGGTGGTCCATTGGGACCAGTGGGCATCTCAAAAGCAGTCCTCCCGTCCGGAACAGAACGCCGACCGCTCCTCCAGTTCCCTATACGCACCACCGGCATCCCAGGACCTATCCCACCTTCCGGAGCAGAAGGGGCCGGTCATCCTGGATGTACGCACGGCCACCGAACGAGCCGCACAAGCGGTGCCCGGCAGCATCCATATCCCGCTGGGGGAACTGCGAAGCCGATTAGATCAGTTGCCAGCGGACCGGCCCATCTGGGTCCACTGCGCGGTAGGCCAACGAGGCTATTATGCCGCCCGAATCCTCCAGCAGCACGGCTTCCAGGTAGCCAACCTCTCCGGCGGCTTGAGTACCTACCGCATGGTGCGGAAAAAATAGTAACATTTCAGCCGAGTAAAGTAGATGCCTATTTTTTAGGAGAATCCCCGGAGTGTCATTCTCGCACAAACGGGAATCCAGAGGGCAAAATCCATCGGAAAAAAACGGGATCCCCCCTTTCCCAGCAGTAACAGGTTGCATCATTTGGCGGAAGGTTTCCAAAAATAAAATTAAGGCTGGCGTAGCCGCCTCGGAACAGTTTGAGGCGGCAACATCGGAAGACCTATTGGACTAAAAGGAGAAATGCTATGGGAAAACAGGACAAGTGGTTGTGGACCCGTCGGGGGTGGATTGGGGCGTTGGCGGCTGGCGGGTTGACGGTAGGCGGGAAACTGGCCGCACTCCAGGCTGCCGAGCAGGAAGCCCCTTCTACTGCCCCCGTCAAAAAACCAAAGAAAAAGGTCCTGGTCGCCATCGGCGAGTTCAGCGAGGGTCTGGAGACCTATTACATGGTGTATCGGCTGATGGAAGAACACATCGAGCCGGTCGTTGTCGGGCCGGCGGCCAAACGGCTGCTGCTCGTGGTCCATGATTTCGACCCCCAATATACCAACTATGTGGAATACAAAGGCTACGGCATCGAAGCCCAACTGACCTATCAACAGGTTCAGCCGGCCGAGTACGCAGGGCTGCTTATCCCTGGCGGCCGTGGCCCAGAACAAATCCGTCAGATCAAGGAAGCCCTCGAGGTGGTAGGTTACTTCCTGGACAAAAACTTGCCGGTCGGCGCTATGTGCCATGGGCCTCAGGTGGTTTGGGCAGCCCGACCGGTCAAAGGGCGGACCATGACCTGTTACCACGGCATCCGGGCCGACCTGGAACTGGCTGGCGCTAAGTTCGTCGATGCCCCGGTGGTGGTGGATGGCAATCTACTGACCTCCCGTGGCTGGCCTGACTTACCGGAGTTCATGCCCGCCTTCCTGAAACTGCTCGCCCCCAAGACGCCGAAGAAAAAAGAAGCTTAAAAGGGCTGGTGTACGATTCCTCCTTTATGTTCCCGGGGCTGTACTTCCTCTCTGGGAGTCGGAAGGTGGATTTTTGTTTATTCTAACGAGGCGCACCCTCTTGATAAAAAGGAGTTCCCTGGATGGTTAGGGATGTCGGAGTCCAAAAGTTGCCGATGCTCGCACGTATGTTGTTCTTTCAAGGGGTTGCCCTGTTTTGGGGCGCTGTGGGCGGGCTGTTGTTTGCCCAATCCGAGGCCGGTCCGCCGGCTAAGGCATTTGCTTCCGTTTGGCCGACCTCCGCCGCAACGGCGCCGACGGGACCGGCATCTTCGGAGTCCCCGGCTCCCCATACGCCGCCTGCAGCCGACGCCAAACCAGCCGTTGCTGGAACACCTACCGCCGCTGGAACACCCACCGCGGCCGGAACACCTACTGTTGCTGGAACACCAGCCGCCGCCGGAACACCTACCGTTGCCGAAAAATCAGGTCCAGAGGCCCCGCAGCCGCTCCGAGTGGTCCACCGCCGCCCCTTGCCGGATGCGGTTACCTTGGCGACGCTTTCCAATGGGCTGACCGTCATTATTCAGGAAAACCATGTCGCTCCGGTAGCCACGGTCCGCTGTTTTGTCAAAAACACCGGTAGTGCCTTCGAGGGGCAATATCTCGGCAGCGGCATTAGCCATCTGGTGGAACATATCGTTTCCGGCGGCAGCACCACCCGCCGAACCGAAAACGAGATACGCGAGAAGATCGACCGCTTCGGCGGTGCCACCAACGCCATGACCAGCTCCGAGATGACGATGTACTACATCGACTGCCCGGCTAAGGATGTCCAGACTGCCATCGACCTTTTGGCCGACTGGATGCAACACGCCCGCTTTGATCCAGCCGAATGCCAACGGGAACACGCCGTGGTGCGCCAAGAGCTGGCCGACGGTCTAGTGCAACGCAGTCGGGTCCTCTGGGAGCTGTTTGAGCAAACGATCTACCAAGTGCATCCGGTTCGGCATCCGACGATCGGCTATTTGGACGCTTTGAATCGTCTGAGCCGAGAGGACCTGCTGAACTTTTATCGAAGCCGATACGTGCCGAACAATCAGGTCGTTGTGGTGGTGGGGGATGTGGATACGGAAGAGGTTTTGGCAGCGGTGGTTCGGCACTGGTCGGGTACTGCCCGGGGGCCGGAGACCGTGCTGGCCATGCCCCAAGAGCCGCCGCAGATTACGCCCCGAGAAGCGGTCCGCCAAATGGAAGGCACGATGGTCGAAATGATCTTGGCCTGGCCGACTGTGGAACTGACGCATCCGGACCTTTTTGCTCTGGATGTGGCCGCCGCCGTTTTGGGCGAGGGGGATAGTTCTCGGTTGGTTCGGCTGTTGAAGCATGAGCGGGGCTGGGTGCTTTCGATCCGGACGGCCAGTTACACGCCGCATTTTGTGCGGGGTTGGTTTGGCGTGATTGCTACGGCTCCGCCGGAACACTGGGAAGAGGCCGCCGACGAAATCCTCCGCCAGGTCTATCGTCTGCGGGAGGAACCAGTCAGTCCCGCCGAACTGCAAAAGGCGAAAAAGCAAAAGGCCGCCGAACTGGTGCTGGATCAGCAGACCGTCCAGGACGCTGCCGACAGCCTGGGCCGATCGTTCCTAGCTACGGGTGATCCGCTTTTTGATAAACATTATGTAGCTGGTATTCAGAAGGTAACTTCTGCGGAGGTGCAGGCGGCGGCCCAGAAGTATTTCACACCGGATCGGCTCAATCGGGTGATGATTATGCCGCCGGGACTGGCCCCGAAAACCGCTGACCAGACAAAAGCCGCTCCGGAAACGCCGATTCAGATGGTTCGGCTTCCCAACGGCCTGCGCGTGCTGCTGAAACGCCACCCGCATAAGCCGATGGTTAACATCCAGGCAGCGGTGTTGGGCGGTTCGTTGGAAGATACGCCGGAAACGGCAGGCCGATCCGCCTTGGTCGCAGCCATGCTGAATAAAGGCACTGCCCGGATGAACGCCGCCCAGATCGCCGAGTTCTTCGACCGGATGGGCGGCCGGTTTTCTGCCATTGGCGGCCGAAACACCATTATCGCCAGCGCAAGCGTGCTACGGGAGGACTTTGCTGAAGCGGCCGCCGTTTTTGCCGAGTGCGTCTTGCAGCCCACGTTTCCAGAGGATCAGTTTGCGGTGGTGCAAAAACTAGCTTTGGCCAACATCGCCCGCCGAGCCGATAACCCCCAGCAGGAACTCATGGAACTTTTTCATGCCAGTCTGCCGCCCACCACACCCTACCATATCATGCCTGGCGGAACGCTGGAAGCGGTTCAGCGCCTCCGGCCGGAAGACCTTCGGGCTTACCACAGCCGGTATTTTACGCCCGGCAATATGGTGGTTACCGTCTTCGGCGACATCCAGCCGGATCAGGCGTTGCAGATTGTTCAAGAACATTTCGGCCAATTGACGGCTGCTCCGGCGCCCAAGATCGACTTCCGCCGTCCGAATCAGTTGGAGCAGGACATCTTCCGGCACAAGCAGACGGCCAAACAGACCGGCATGGTCTTGCTGGCCTATCCGGGGCCGAGCCTCTTCGAAGAAAAGGAATATGCGGCGCTGACCGTGCTGGATGCGATCCTTTCGGGCTATAGTTATCCGGGCGGTTGGCTGCATGAGGACCTTCGGGGAGCAGGACTTGTGTATATGGTGCATGCCTTTTTAATGAGCGGCCCGGCGCCGGGGTATTTTGTGGTAGTGGCCCAAACGGCCCCAGATAAAATCCCGGAGGTGCGAACTCGGATACGGTCCCATTTGGACCGCGCACGCCGAGGCGACATCCCTGAAGAGGAATTCCAACGGGCTGTCGAAATGATCATTGCCCTGCATGCCCAGGAAAACACCACCCCCGCTGAACAGGCCCAACAGGCCGCCGTCTATGAACTGTTTGGCCTGGGGTATGACTACGAACGGAAGTTCGACCAGCGGATTCGCTCGGTTCGGCGGGAGGATGTAGCTGCCGTGGCACAAAAACTATTTCAGCGATTGGTGCAAATCACCACCTCTCCGCTGCCCCCGCCGAACCCCTAGTTAGTTTTGCTCCAAGCGAAGTGGCCGCCGTAGAAATCCGAGCCCGTTTTGGTACGGCGATTTGCCCCAGCGTCTGGGTTTGTTCTTTCTGAGGGCAAACAGCTTCCGTCTGCCCCGAAAGCCCGTTGCCTGCTTTTCTTCCCGCCCAGGCAGAAGTATGATAATGCTAGGAAAAGGATTTCCCATCGGTGTCTTGGAAAACGAGTTCCTTTTGATAGGTTTCGATTGGCAGATGTAATTGTTAGTTAAACGGAAAAGGAGTGTTTCCATGTGGAGTTGGACAAAACGCATAGGGATGGTAGGCGTTGGTGTGTTGGCGGGGATTTTGGCTTTGGAGAAGTGGGCAGGGGGCTTTGCGGAAAGCCCGCCGGTTGGCGAAAAACCACCGGCCCACCAAGGGGCCGAATCGCCCCCAACAGAACCCCCCAAATCCCCGGCGGAAAAACCCCCATCGCCCTCCGAAAAACCGTCGGAAGTTCCGGCGGAAGCGAAACCGCCGGCTGGGCAGGCCGACCTGGATAAAGCCACCGAATTGCGGCTAAAAGCGAAAAAATTATCGGATTTGGAGGAAGTGATTCGTCTGTGCCGAAGCGCCTTGGAGAAGGGCCTGGACGAGGCGGGTGCCGAATATGCCAAGACGATGTTGGCCTCCACGTTGATTCAGCGGGGGGCGGCGATGGCCAAGGCCATTTTGGAGACGCCGTTTACTCCCGGCTGGGACAGCTTCCGAAAGTCGGCCCTGAACGATCTGGAAACGGCTGTGGCCATCCTACCGAATCAGGCCGA
>CALIRO010000042.1 GCA_938042245.1 uncultured Thermoguttaceae bacterium | reverse complement strand
CGTCTGATAACTGAGCGAGACGCCGGGGACATTTTGTCCGGTAAAGACCGCGTCGCCGATTTTGCCTATCGTGCCGGAGGTGGTATTGCCCACATCGACCGCATAGAGGAAATGCCCCTGGAAGGTTAAGGACGGGGCGGTAGGCCCATTGAACACATAGGCGCCGTAAGCGGCCGAATAGTGCCGGCGAACTTGCTCCGGCGTCAGCTCCGAAAGGAAAAGGGCCGGCTCGTCAATGGCGCCATGGCCTTGGCGGTTATTGGGGGGAGTTCGCAGACTGGAATCCACCCCAAGGTAGAGGCTAATTGTGTCGGCCGCGTCCCGGGCGCTGGTGTAATTTAAGTTCGTTACGACCGGGATGCCATCGAAGTAGAGACGGCCGCGGCCAGGAGTATTTCCATCGTAACTAATCGCATAGTGATGCCAGCCTTGAATGTCCCCAGGCGTATGGCCGCCGATTTGGGAATAGCCTGTCGTGTTGGTTACAGCGTAACCTTGCCAAGTTTTAGCCCCAGGGCTGGGATGCACGATCAAACCGTTTGGTTCTCAGGCGCTGGCGATCCAGCCCCAAGTGTTCCAGTTTGACGTTTCGGAACGTACCCAGGCCTCGAAGGTGAAGGCGCGGGTGATGTTGACGTTGTCCGCCCGCACGTAGCCCCCCTCTGTGCCGCCGGGCGTAACATAAAGCGCGCCGCCTACAATGCCAGGGCCGAGGGAGGCCGTGCCCGTATAGACGCCGTTTTGGGCGCCGTCGGCAGTGGCCCAATCCGCGGCAGGTTGGCTAGTGCTCGATTCCTCAAACCGCCAATAGGCCGTCGGATTGTCGCCCAGGATTACCTGGTCATAGGTGATCCCCGCCCAAGCCGGACCAGCCCAGCCAAACCAACCACAAGTAAGTACAAACACCAACCCGACAAACTCTCCCACACCCCAGCGAGCATCTCGGAGCGATCTCATGACACCCCTCCTTCCCAAAACGATGGCCAGATCGGAACAAAAAAAACCCATTATCACCAGAACCGGTTTTTAGAGAAAAAGCATTCACCCATCGTCCCATCGCATAAGTATGATTATCCCCTCCTGCCTTGTCAAGCATTTTGCACAATATTTGTAACACTTCAGCTGAATGAAGAGGCTGTCTGGTGGATCCGAGGGAAGCCTTTGGGTCTCCCTGCCACGTAAGCAGCAGTCCAGGCTCCTTTGTCTCTTCCCCTTGTTATTGCTGGAAGGGGAGCTTTTCCTAGAGATGACAGATAGGCCCGTTCGGCTGGGAGCTCGGAGAGAACCGTTCCGCTAATAAAATAAGGCACGACGGCTCGGAGCATTCAGCAAGCATTCTAATCGATGGCTCGAAGGTGCCATCGGCTGCCGATGCAGGGGTGAACCCATCGCCGCCAAGCCTGCCAGATCTTCCTCCCCATCGGCGGACTCTTCCGAATGGGTTATTTCTGGGCCGCTTGGAGCCGAGGGTCGGCCAGGTCAAGCCGATACATGATCTGATTGTAATCGTAGCGTGGCGTCAGCGTAGGATTGCCGGAGAAACTGTGGCTATAGGTACCCTCGAAGAAGATAATGCGGCCGCTCTGCTGGTCCAGAAAATCATGATGCACGGGGTTATAGAAGCTATAACGGTCATGGGTAAGTATTTTGACGGCCCGGCGCCAAGGGCCGACCGGGCTATCCGCCTCAGCATACCAGACCTCCCCCAGAAAAGAAGAACTGCCGCCTTGCTGAACGCCAATCAGAATCCATCGTTTCCGCCAGGGATTCCAGCGGACCGAACCGGAATGGATTTCCACCGGTTTGCCGCTCTGGACATCCACCGGCAAAAAGTAGGTATCTTCCGGGCGGAGCTGGCCTGCCCGCAGAAGCTGATGTTCCAAAGCAGGAGGTATCGGCGGGGCCGACCGGCTCCATCGCCAGAAAGGTTTACCATCCGGGTCCCGCTTGATCTGGGGTAACAGCGCCCCCTGGGCCAATGTAGCTTGACCTAACTTTTCATTGCTGAGAAAGCAGCATGCCCCCCACATGTCATTGCGGCGCAAGCGGAAATCTCTTACCGTGTCATTCCCGGGCAATGGGAAATCCGGGCGCCAGTGAGCCTGCCTGTTTGTTGTCTCGGGAACCCCGCTTTCGCGGGGATGAGAATCAAAAAGATTCAACTTCCCCTTGTCATTGCCGCGCAGGCAGGAATCTCCAATAGAAATCTCCTCCATCGGAAATGAATCCCCTTTTTTGAGAAAGGAATCCGATGGGGTAGAGGCACTCTTCGATGGTTCCGGCGGCGGTTCCTCAGCCAGGCAGGTCCAGGTTTCATATTGGGTCGGGTCGGCCAACGCCTCCAAGCTAGCCCGAACCCGCATGTTCGGAAACGCCAAACCACAGTAGATGTACTGAACGCTATCGGCCTGGGAAACGCCTGGTTTTTCGGTCCCTTGGTCTGATGGGGAATCCACCAAGCGCGCCGTTTCAGCCGCTTCCCCATACCGAAACGGATGTCCCATAAGCGTCCGCCCAGCCGAGGCCTTCGGAAACCGAACCCAAATCTGAAACTCTTGTCTCTGCTCGTCCCAGAGGGCCAGGCCGTGCTCGAGCATTTCTCCCAGCGATTTCATCCGGGCGTAATGGGCAACAAGTTTTTCGCCTCCGTTGGGCTCAGGCACGACCACCAGGCCGTCGATCCAGATCATGCCTTCTTTCGGTTCAAACGGGCAGAGATTTTTACATCGGCCGTCTGAGCCGGTAAAGTATTCTAACGGCACACTAACATTCGGATCAAACCCGGCCTGTCCGGGCAGAGGCGAGACGGCCCCGGTGGTTCGGAAATTGCCCAGCGGATAGCTGAGCCGAGTGGTGTCCCCCCAAAACCAATAGATTTTTCCCTGATAGACGGCTGCCTGAACAGAATCCTGACCAGCCACCTCGGCCCGCACCAGCGGGATATTGGGGGGTAAAGGCTGACCCAAAAGGCTGCTGTCCCGATAAATGCCAGCCCCGGTGATACGATACATTCGTTCTGCGATATTCTGCCGCTCCAGGCGGATGGTTGCCCGCCCACCAGGCCGAACCCAAAGCCGAACTCCCCGAAACCCAAATCCATCGGCCGGTAAGCTGTATCCGTGGCTTCGGACGTGAAAAAAGACCTGGCGGTTCATCAGCTCGGGATCGTCGATGGCGGCCCAGCCGGCGCTATCGGTCCAGTAGGAGACTTCGTGTACGGTGCGGAGTTCAACCAGGGGAACACCTCGGCCGGTTTGGGCGTCTATGACTCGAATGCCGAAATAACCGGAAGGCGACGGATCGGCTGGATCGGCTGCCCCCACCAGGTTTGCCAAAAACCAAAGGAACACCATCTCGGTAAACAGGAATAGTCCCCCATTCTTTGAGCGGGGAAGCTTCTCTCGGCGCCGGCGAATGCCGATCCATTCTGAAGGCAATCGCCTGAAAAGCGCAGCCACCAGGATCATGGGAGATTCACCCCGGACAAGCCCCATTCATCCGCTTCCTATTCAATAGCAACAAGAGTGCTGCTAAGAACTCCGGATTCTTTTATGATACTGTTTCGGGAGGGTTGGCAGAAGAGTTTGTCGGAGGCGTCGGATGATGCTCGGTGCCTCGGCGGGTGAGCAGGTCGTAGAGGACCGGCAGCAGAAATTGGGTCAGCACGCCGGACACGAGGATGCCGCCGATGGTGGCCACGCCCACGCCTACCCGGGTTTCCGCCCCAATGCCCCGCCCCAACGCCAGCGGCGCCATGCCCAACACAGCCGCTAGTGTGATCATGACGACCGGTCGGAACTCGTCGCAGGCGGCCTGGATCATCGCCTGGTGCCGGGGCGTTCCTTGTTCGACTAACACTTGAAATCGGTCGATGATCAAGATGGCGTTATTCACGACGATGCCGGTCATCATGACAATGCTGGCGACGACGAAAATTTCAAAGCTGATGCCCGCCAGGCCCAACGCCCAGGTTGTGCCAATCAGGGCCAGCGGTACGGTTACCAGGACTAGAAAAGTGCGGCGGAAGGATTCGATGATGGCGGCCAAACTCAGAAACACCAAAAGCACTGAGATCAGCCCCGCTTCCAGCAGGCCACCCAGGCCTTCGCTCATCACCTCGTACATGCCGGTAAATTGGTATCGGTAGCCGGGGGGGAAGGGGACTTGGGTGTTCAACTGCTCGCTGAGGATCTGGACGGCTTTTCCCAGGGGCAGCTCAGGCGCCAACTGAGCGGTCAACTTGGTTACTCGTTCTTTGTCTTTGCGGATGATCTGAATGGGGGCCGACCCTTCGGACACTTGCCCCAGGGTAGCCAAGACCAGGGCATGTCCTTCGGCACCGGGAAAAGCGAAACTGGCTACCTGGTCTTTGCCTTCCTGTTCGATGAATTTGACCACAATATCATAATTCCGGGCGGTTTGGCGGGATTTGAACGTACCGGCCTTCAGGCCTTCCAAATTGCCACGCAAAGTTAGCCCCACACCGACAGCCGGGGTTTGGAGGTCGGCCAGGATTTCTCGGCGGGGCCGAATTCGCAGCTCCGGTTTCGGCGGCCGAACCGACGTATCCGGCGTCAGGATGCCGGGAATCTTTTTGGCCGTCTCCAGGCTGGCCAGGGCCAACCGGTCCAACTCTTTCAGATCCACGCCCACGATCTCCATATCCACAGGGTTCGACTGGCCGCCCATGATCGACGGAATGCTCACCAGCACATTGGCGTCGGGAAACGGGATGATCCGACGAGTAACTTCGTCCATTAGGTCATAGATGGTAAGCTTTCGTTCGGTCCGCTGAGAGAACATCATCTGGATTTGGGCCAGATAGACGCCTTCGCTGGTTTGGCCTAGGATGGCCTCGGCGCGGCCTACAAAGGTGAGCATGTGCTTGAGTTCGGGAAGGTCCTTGAGCCGTCGTTCGGCTTCCAGGACTCGCTCCAGAGTGGCTTTAAGATCATACCGGGTGGGAAATTCCATCCGAACGTATAGGTCCCCTCGATCGGTTTCGGTGAAAAAGCCGGTACCGAGTCGGCCTCCAAGCCAGACGGCATGGCCCATCATCGCCAGCACGGCCAAGACCAATCCAACCGCCGCCCACCGGCGCCGCTCCATAAAGGTCAAAATTCGCCGATAGAGTTCCACCTGGGTTTGTAAAAGACGAGTGAATCCCCGCTCCAGCCAACGAAGGGGCGACTGACTGTCTGGCCGACGCGGCCGAAGCACTAGCGAACAGAGCATCGGCGTCAGGGTAAAAGAAATCCCCAGCGAAACGACGGTCATGATGACCATAGTCCAAGCCAGGGGGCCCATGAACATACCTACTCGTGTACGCATAGCCCCCAATGGAAATAAAACTACTACATTCGTCAGAGCGCTAGCTAATACTGCGGTAAATACTTCGGAGGCGCCAAGCCGAGCCGACTCTTTCGGATCGCCCGTTCGCTGAAACCTGCTGATAATCGCCTCCAACACCACGATGGAGTTGGTAACCAAAATGCCCACCGAAAGCCCAATGGCAATCAGCGTGGAGGTGTTCAGCGTATAGCCGATCGCATAGATAAAAAACAGACTAATCACAATCGTCAGCGGCATGGTGATGCTGACAATCAGCAGGGATCGCAATTCATAAAGGAATAGGAACAAAATGCCTGCGGTAAGGGCGATCCCTACAGCCACGTTCCACCAGGCGTCTTGGTTCATTGCTTCGATGAATGTGCCGTCGTCCCGCAGCCAAACTAGTTGCATGGAAGCGGGCAACTCTCGCCGGATCCTTTCGACAACTCCGCGGAGATTTCGGACCACCTGAACGGCGTTGGCCTCGGCCTTTTTGACGACCCGAATGGCGATGCCCGGCTTGCCGTCCAATCGGGCCGCCTGACGAACCTCTTCCGTGCCCAGGACCACCTGGCCAACATCACGCAAGTAACAGCGTCGGCCCTCCTGATTGGCGATCTCCAAACTGGCTAGTTGCCGCAGGTCGTCATATTCAGCGTCGAATTTGACAGAGTATTCAATGCCGCCTTCTCGGACCCGGCCGGAAGGAATCGTGCGCAGGCCCGCTTTGATCGCCTCGACCACCTGCATCGTGGAAAGCCCCCGAGCCGCCAATTTCTCCCGGTCTAACAGAATCTGCACCTGCCGCTTGGCCCCGCCGATCAGATCCACATTGGCCACCCCCTCCACCACGCTAAGCCGATCCCGAAGTTGATTGTCCGCATAATCATAAAGCTCGTCGATCGGCACCGTGCCGGTCAGAGCCAACGTGGCAATAGGCCGAGCGTTGATGTCAAACTTCTGAATAATCGGGTCTTCTACATCTTCCGGCAACTCAGACCGGATCAGGTCGATCTTCTCCCGTACATCCGTAGCCGCTATATCTACGTCCACCGTCAACTCAAACTCCAAAAGCGTCTGGCAAACGTTCTCCATGCACACGGAAGAAACATGTTTGAGCCCTTCAATGGACGAAACAGCGTCTTCAATCCGCTTGGCCACGTCCAGCTCCAATTCTTCCGGCGAAGCCCCCGGATACACGGTAACCACCGTGATATACGGAATATCCACTTGGGGCATCATCTCCAGACCTATCTTCCGGTAGGCATTCACGCCCAGAATGGTTAGCCCAATGATCAAACAACTAGTGGCTACCGGCCGACGTACCGCAAAATCGGAAAGCAACATGGTGGTTTGCCCTCAGGACTGTTCAGATATATAAAAATTTTCCCCTCGGAATGGAAAAGGAAGCCTTCCTTGTGATCCCAGCGAAAACCCCGAACCGGTTTTCTCTGCCCGCCATGGGAGAGGCCGGGGGAGCAAAACTCGCCTGGTGAGGCCGAGCAAATGCGCACGGGCCGTCCGCGCTCCGGAGGCCCCCTCACCCGGCCAACCTACCGGTTGGCCGGCCTCTCCCCCGGCGGAGAGAGGCGGCTTTCTTTACTCGACCGAACCGTTACTCCTTTCTCTGTTCCAGCAGACGGACTCGAACGCCGTCGTCCAACATGCTTTGGCCGATGGAGACGATCGGAACGCCTTCATCCACGCCGGAAAGTATTTCCCGCCAGCCGTCCATCTCCAATCCCAGTTGCACCGGCAATGCCCGCGCCCGATCTTCCTGGACGGTAAAGACAACATCGGTTCCCGAGCGTGGAACGACTGCTTGGGCTGGCACGGCGATCCCGCTGCGGACTTGGAAGATGACCTCCACCTGGGCCAAAGCACCCGGCACCACCTCCGGCGGCGGGGCTGAGACCAACCCTTTTACTTGAAACGTGCGAAGCCGAGGCTCGACGGTTGGACTTTTATACGTAACAGGTAAATCTTTCAAAGCAGTTTGCCCCACCCGGACTCGGAGCTTCGTTTTGCCTTCTTCGACTCGGTCGTAGTATTCGGCAGGCACAAACACGCTGATTTCCACTAAGGAACTATCTTCGATTCGGAGCACCGGCGTGCCGACGCCGGCCATTTCGCCAGGCTCTTTGAGCCGAAGCGACACCCGGCCGCTAATCGGCGCTACGACCAGCGAGTCGGCCAAATCTTTCTCGGCAATCCGTAGATTCAATCGGGCCTGCTCCAACTGGGCTTTTGCTAGGTCGATCAAGGTCTCAATATGCCGAATGTCCGCCTCCAATTGCCGACACTGGGCCTCCTGATGTTCCACCAGCTGCTGGGCGATGGCGTTCTGTTGTCGCAATTGACGATAACGGGCCAAGTCGGCAAACGCCTGATCTCGGGCCACCCGGGTTTTCTCCAAAAGGGCGAATTTTTCTTGAAGTGCACATTCAGCCACTGCTACCTGCTGTTGGGCAATGGCGACAGCTTGTTCCAGTTTGAGAGCGTCCGTTTGGAAAAGTTTCGTCTTGCCCGCTTCAACCACATCCCCTGCATCGACAAAGATCTGATCCAGCGTGCCTGGAATACGAGCCGAGACCAGGGCAAACCGTTTGGCCAGCACCGTGCCAGAAATCTTCAACTTCTCTTCGAAGGTTCGTCGCGGAGCGGGGGTTAGCATGACCGGCACCGGAGGCCGTTCCTCCCCACTGCCTGCCGGAGAACCCGCCTCCGAGGAATCCTCCTGTTTGTCCGCAAGGGGCCAGTTGCCATTCCAGCCCCAGCTGATGGCTCCTATGGCCAAGGCAATAGCCACAATCACCAAAACCATCCACGCCGCAAGATTTCGTATCGCTCTACCGGTCATCGAAGCTGTCCTGTCAAGAGCAATGCAAGCTCTCCTGTCAAGAGTACTTTTGTGCTATGCCATGCAAAAACACATCCAACACCTGACGGACCATCTGATCGGTGGATCGAAGTTCTCCTAGTTCCAATTGGCGTTCGATCAGAAAGATCACTGCCCCGAAGAGCATTTCCGCAGCAGTTCGGACGTCGTGGGGCCGAAAGATCCCCTCCTCAATTCCCTGGTGGAGTATGGTTTCAAACCGTTGGGCCGCCAAATCGTGTTTGGTCCGGCGGGAACTCATGCAGATTTCGCGCACCGCCGGATCATGAAACAGAAAATCAAACAAACTCCGCTGCTCGCTGAAATGCTCCAACATCATTCGGATCATCGCTTCGAGTTTTTCGACCGCCCCGGTGGTTTGGGCGACGATCCGCTCCGCTTCCTGGACTGCTGGCTCGACGATCCGTTCAAAGACGAAACTGATCAGCTCCTCTTTATTCCCGAAGTAGTTATAGACACTTCCTTTGGAGATACCAGCCTGCTCGGCCACCCGTTCGATGGTCATCCCCGCGTAGCCGTACTGCCGCAATACCTCCAAGGCAGCGGCAGCGATCCCATCTTTCATGGCTGAGGCAGCCAGTTCCCGACATCGCTCTGCCAAATTGCTCATCTGTACCCTCTTTAATTTGGCGAAAATAGGTAAAATGCGAAGGCTTCCCCATATCAAAGCAAAGTCACTCGGAACTGCAGGTGCTAATCGGGTTCTGATGTCCTAAACGAAACCCTGCGCGAGGGAGCAATGACCCTCAATCCATTATCGAAACAATCTAGGCATTTTAATGACTTATTGGTCAATTTTATGACTTTTTGGTCTTAATGTCAAGTAGCCCGTCAAAGTTTGCCGAAGAGGCAAGAGGTTCTCCTTATACCGATTTTTCAGGTACTCCCGGCCAAGGAGTTTTCCTACCTGCAGAACTCAGGGCACTGGTTCCTTTAACTGTCCTAAAATGATACCGCTCTCTCTTCCTCTAACACCAACAGGGCATTATTATACCACTCCAAGGAGGGGATAAAATGGGAAAAAATCGGCATAAAAACTGCTCTTATCCTCCAAAAGTAGTATTTAATCCTCCTCATATTGGCTATTTGGGGATGGGGATGGGGATTCTTCTGTTATTGGCTGCTACAGGTGGCTGCCGGACTACGCTCCGCCAATGGATAGCCCAAGGGTTTAAGGTCGGGCCGGATTATTCTCTCCCTGTGGTGGAAGTTTCTGAACAGTGGCGGGACTCTCAGGAACCAGGGATTCGGACCGATGAACCAGAATTGCATCAATGGTGGAGAGTTTTTGGGGATCCGGTATTAGTGGAATTGGTGGAATCGGCCCAACGGGAGAACTTACCGTTTCGGATCGCCGCCCTCCGGGTCTTGGAAGCCAGGTATCAGTTAGGGGTGGTCCGGGGGTATCTGGGTCCTCAAGAGCAAATGCTGGCCGGTAGCTTTAAACGGAGCACTATGAGCAAAACGGCTTTACCATTTTCTCGATTTGCTCATACGGGACTTGTGCCGATGACGTTTGACGAATGGCTGATTGGCGGGCAGTTGGCCTGGGAGTTGGACTTTTGGGGGCGATTCCGGCGGATGATCGAGTCGGCCGAAGCTAATCTGCAGGCAGAACAGGAGGCGTGCCGGGCTGCTCTGATCCTTCTGCAAGCGGAAACAGCTACTACCTATCTGCAACTTCGGATGGTGGATGAACGGTTGGCATTGGCGGAAAAAAATGTCCAGCTTCAGCAGGATACGCTTCGGATTGCCCGAGCTCGGTTTGAACAAGGCATTGTCAGTGAATTGGACGTGCAGCAGGCCCAGGCAGCCTTGGCCAATACCGAATCGATGATCCCGATGCTCAAGACGCTTCGGCGGGTGTCGGAGAACCGGCTCTGTACGCTTTTGGGGATGCCGCCGCAGAACATTTCCGAGATGGTTGGCCCACCGGGGAAGATTCCCCAGGTGCCGCCGGAGGTGGTCGTAGGGATTCCAGCGGATTTGGTGCGGCGTCGGCCTGATGTGCGCCGGGCCGAACGATTGGCTGCCGCCCAGTGCGCCCGGATCGGGATTGCGGAATCGGAGCTGTATCCGCATATTGCCATCATCGGCCAATTGGCCTTCCAAGCCGAAGAGTTCTCCTATCTGTTTGATGGCCGGAGCTTTGCCGGGGGTATTAGTCCTAGCATTAGGTGGAATATTCTACATTATGGGCGCCTTCGCAATGCCATTCGAGTAGAAGACGCCCGATTCTGGCAAGCCCTGCTAGGCTATCAAGAAGCAGTCATTCGGGCCTGCGAAGAGGCAGAAGATGCCATAACCGCTTTCTTGCAAGAACAGGCACGAGTCCGAGCCTTAACCCGAGCCACCGAAGCCGTGGAAAAAGCGGTCCAACTGGCCCTCCTGCAGTATCAACAAGGGGTGATCGACTTCCAACGGGTTTTGGATTCTCAGCGGGGCTTGGTGCAGCAACAAGACGCTTTGGCCGAATCCCGAGGCAAAGTGGCTACCAATTTGGTAACTATCTACAAGGCATTGGGCGGCGGTTGGGAAGGCGGGGCCGGTATGGTGCTGGCTGAAACGCCCCGTTCGGAAACCTCACCTCTCCCCGAAACCCTATCGCCCGAATCAGAAAAGTCCGGTTCGGAAAAGGCCCCTTCGGAAAAAGCCCCCAAGGAAAAGACTCCCAATCCACTGCGTGAAAAGGTGTTGCCTCCGGAAGCTGCCCCCGCCGAAATCCTCCCCAAGCCTCCCGAATTGCCCAAGTCGTAGCTTGTCAGGGTCTGTCCGGAAAGGCCCCGCCCACAGCCACTTTTCGGAATATTGCTGCTGAATGAGGCAACCTGTCACAAATGCGAAAGCAGCAGTGCCGTTTTGAGGATGGACTCCTGGTCTCTAGATCCCGCTTCCACGGGAATGACACAAAGGGGGCCTTCTCCCTACAAAACAAGAACCTACGTCAGTCGGCTGAAAGGTTATCGGGTTTCTAGTCCTAGGGTTTTGCGGGCAGGTAGATTCCACAGGCGGCCAAAGCCCACATCACTGCTTGGAGCACAGCCAGAAGAATATTGAGCGGTAGGCTGCGGTGGCCGATGGCCGCATCAGCAAAGAACGCTCCTGTTTGAGCTACCAGAATGGCACCACCCAAGGCCCATAAGGCCCAGGTCTGTTCTCGAACCAGCGCCGCCCAAATGACCGCCAGTTTCAAAAGGGCTAGGCTGGCCAAGGTGCTCTGAAAATAGATGGCCAGCGTCCGAGTGGCTGCCAAAACAGCCGGGTCTAATCCCGCCACCTGCTCCCCCGAAAGTACGACCGAAAGCACCGGCGGCGCTTTACCCCAGACCAACACAGCCGTCAACACCGCCCCGGCAAACACCAGTTGCACTCCCGCCGAAATCGTCAGCCCCACCGCACCAATCCAAAGCATCGCTCTGACTCCTGGAAATGAAAAATGACGAATCAACGCCGCTTTGTTTTCGACATCATTTTCCTATCCGCCGCCATTTCTTTTCTTGCTCTTTTCGTAATACTTCAGCCGAGTGAAGTAGGTTTCTGTTTTTTAGTGAGAACGTCCCCGCTTGTCATTCCCGCGGAAGCGGGAATCTAGAGAGCAGAAATCCATCGAATAAAATGGGATTTCTGCTTTCGCAGGAATGCAGGAATGACAACGTACACCATTCGGCTGAAGTGTTACCGTTTTCCCTTTTTCTACTTTTCTACGGCCGGAGCAGAAAAAGTGGATTTTTTTGCTTCAGCGAGTAGCCATATCCCCGGCCAACGGTTACAATCGTACTAAAATCTTTGCGTTTCCGAAAGACGCCGGAGGAGCCAAACGATGTGTACCCATTGCATGAATCGCCGGGAGTTTCAAGTGATGGCCGGGGCGGGGTTGGCAGGCGGCGCATGGGGATTGGCTGCTAGTTGGGCCGGTCCGGTGCCGCCCAAAAGCACTGATCAAAAGGGCGGCGGCAACGTTCCATCAGGAAAACAGGCGGAGGTGGTCTGGGACCCGGATCGGCCGCCAATTTGTACAGGACGGCCGTTGCGCGTCCAACCGGTCTTGGCCCATGCCATCCTGCACCGAAGGGAAAAAACTTCCTGGCGGTCCTGGAGTGAAATCATCAATGAGCCGGCCGCTGCGGAAGAACTTCAGCGAATCCAGCAGGAACTCCAGCAGGTGCAGGCGAAAGCAGATTTTCCGCTAAAAATACTGGCGCCGGTGAAGGTAACCACTCTAGAAGAGGCGGCCAACGTCCAGAAAGGCCAGTTCGATGTTGTCCTGCTTTATGCAGCTTCCAACGGCGGTTTGTTTCGAGCTTGTTGTGCGGCGGATCCGAAGCGGGACACGATTGTTTTCGTTCGGCATAAATCCGGTCCCACGTATTACGGGTATGAATGCCTGGGGGTTCGGTTTTTCCCGCCCGGCAGCCCGGAACGATGGCGGCAGAACTCGGCAGATAATCACGGCGGTGTAACCTTGGACGATGTGGTGGTCGATGATTATGAAGAGGTGCTTTGGCGGCTTCGGGCCCTTTATGGACTGAACAATTTTATTGGCCAGCGGATTGTCGCTTTAGGCGGGGCGGGCGGAAAATACGATCCAGCGGCCCCGCAGATAGCACGAGACCGATACCAACTCCAGATCATCGACGTTTCGTACCAGCAGTTGGCCGATCGACTCAAAACCCTCCTGGCCGACCCAAAGGCCCAAGCCCGACACAAGGCATGGACCGACCGGTATCTGGCCATCCCGCAGACCCGGTTAGAGACCGATCGGGCGTTCCTGGAACGGGCCTTTGCCCTTTATGAGGTGTTTTGGGAATGGTTGGCCGAGCATCAAGCACATGCCATTACGATCAATGCCTGCATGGGTACCATTCTGGGGGTCTCGAATACGACGGCCTGTATGCCGCTCAGTTGGCTAAACGACGAGGGCTACCTGGCCTTCTGCGAATCGGACTTTGTGGCGATTCCGGCGGGGATTTTGCTGCATTACATTTCGGGCAAACCGGTGTTTTTGCACAATTCGACTTTCCCGCATCGGGCGATGGTTACCTGCGCTCATTGCACCGCCCCTCGGCGCATGGACGGTCGGCGATATGAACCTGTTCGGGTGATGACCCATTATGAATCAGATTTCGGGGCGGCGCCGAAGGTCGAGATGCCGATCGGACAACTGGTCTGCGCCATTAGCCCGGAATATACCAAGCCCCGTTGGGTAGGCGTCCGGGCTGTGGTCCGCGACAATCCCAACTTTGCCATTTGCCGGACTCAACAAGACGTGGAAATCCATGGCGGCTGGCAACGCCTCATCCCCGAAGCCCGTGATTCCCATTGGGTGATGGTCTATGGGGATTATCTCCAAGAGGTAGGCTATGCGATCCACAAAATCGGCCTCCAATGGGACAACACCGCCCAGCCAGACGGGTAACTGATGGATCACCCTACTCCCTCACCCAAACCTATCGAAGGAACAGAGGAGAATGCTTTAGACGCTTAAGCAAGAGACACATCCAGAAGTTCTTTAATCCGCATGACAATTTGTTCTGCCCACTGGACAAGTGTTTTGCTTGGTCTTGGTCAATCGGATACATATCTCGATAGTCGCTCCGTTGCCGTAATTCGAAGGCCTTGTGGAGCCACTGACTCATTTCCACAGGAAATTGGCCGGATTTGACAAAGCACCGATCGAACAAAGCGATGACTCCGGAATGTTTGGCTGAGTCTTGATCGATCGAAAGTAGCAAGGCAGCCGTTGCATAGAACATGGCATTAGTACGCTCGGTTAATGATGCTCCAGTCGCTTCCACCTTGGCGGAAAAGAAGCTGGGCGTCTGCCAGGACCGCCTCGGCCATTTCCAGCCGATACCGAATCAGGGCCTCGTGCTCCCCCTTCATATCAGAATTCCCTCTCTCTGGAGATTCTGGAAGAAAGGCGAAGCCCGAAGCAGGTGCAATTCCTCTTGACCTACCGGGATCACAGAAAGTACTTTTCCTGCCTGAAAACCAATTTCCCAGGCCGCCTCATCTAGAAGGTTTTCCACCTGGATATTTCGGTAGGGCAGAATGACCAGAAGGTCGATGTCCGAGTCTTCTGCGGCCTGGCCCCGAGCATAGGAACCATATAAAATCACCTCCACAGAGACTCCAAGCGTCGTTTCTATTCGCTGCCGAAACTGCCGCACCAATTCCTCGACCTTCCTATCCACCATATTCAATCCTTGATGAAGAAGTCGTCACATTTCAGCCAAATGGGCGCAAAATGCTCATTCCTGCGAAATCAGAAATCCAGTTTTTCGACTGGTTTCTGCTCTGAACTACCGCTTCCACGGGAATGACACCATGATAGGTTGTGCGGGAATGAGGCCATAGGCGGACGGGCAGGGCGTGCTGCCACGGAGTTTTACGGCAGTTTGGAGCCATCGACCACTTCGCCGCCGCTAATAGTGGAAATGGCCTTGAAGGTGGCCAGGTCGATGCTGTCGGAGATGAACCGTACCGAGCCGTCGGCAAACAGGCAGTTGACGCCGCCTGGATGGAAGCTATTGGCGTGCCAGGGGTTCCAGCGGTAACTATTGGGGGTGTAGTCGAAATAGACGGCGGAGTGGACGTGCATGCCCCGACTGGATTCGGGGCCCCGATCTGGCTCTCCTGCGGAGGGTCCTTGGTGGTTTTTGTATTTTCGGCCCCAAACTTCGCAGACCATGGCGGTGTTGCTGGTGCCGTCGGTAATGTCGCTAATCCGGGTGGCAGAGTCATTGAAGAAAATTCCATCATGCGCGTTGCAATGGCCGTAGGTGCCGCAACTGGTGCCGTCCGGATGCGGCAGCCGGGAGCCTTCGTTGGAACCGTGAACGGCGAAATAATGTAAGATGCGAGCTTGATCCCTGGTGCCGCCCGTCCCAACGGTGGTCAATCCTCGGTACGGATCGCTAGGGCAAAGAAACAGCGGATATTCGCCTTGCATGATCTCTACATTGCGATCGGAATTGTACTGGGGAGTAAAGCCGAATTCCAGACGATCATACTGCGGTTGCATTTCCACAAAGGGAAAGATCAAGTTTTCCCAGCAGCCGATGAAACAGTTCCAACAGCAATGGGGACAAGAGCCATGAACCGCCTTGGCGTGGATTTCCGCTGGCGGAAAGACTTTCCGGGCGCTTTCGTAGTTGAGCAGCCCTAGGCCGATCTGTTTGAGGTTATTAGTGCATTGCATCCGGCGGGCCGCTTCACGGGCCGCCTGCACCGCTGGAAGCAATAAGGCAATCAAAATCCCAATAATGGCAATAACGACCAAAAGTTCCACCAGGGTGAATCCTTTAATAGGTTTTCGCCCTTGAGGGTCAGAAGCCCTAGCAAAACCATCCGCCTTCTCCACTGATTTTTCTTGCTCCCTTCGGATTTGTTGGTCCATTCGAATAACCCTCCTTCCCTAAAAGGCAAATCCTAGGTAACACCCAGCCGAAGGCACCAATGGTATAACACCGCAGTGGCTGAAAAACGTATCGGCTTTCTAATACCTGGAGGTGTTTCAACCGGCTTTACTGAGAGCGAAGTTCGATGTTAAACTCATTTTTTTGGCCAGCTTTGACTTCGAAGCTTAAGCCAGAGGTATTTTCGTTTTCATATTTAGTGGGAATCAAGGAAGGTTCTTTTCCCTCTTCTTGAGGGGTTTTGGGTTCTTGGCGAGCGCGGATGCGGACCTTATGATGGCCGACCACAGCGCCGGGTTGTTGGGCTGTCTGGAGGGTGAATCGGCCATCCGGACCAATCTGGCCAACGGCGGTAGGCCCTTTGGTGCCCTTAGATTCATCCGGAACAAAAGTTACCGTACCACGGGGGACCGGACTGCCATCTAAAGTTACTCTGCCGGACACGGGCGCCAGCGGCGGCAACTTCGCTCCACTGCCGCCACAACCGGTCAAAAGAGTTCCGAGAATCCCTCCCAGTAGGGCTACCATGCACATATCTGGTGTCCGGATCCTGTTTTTGCTGATGGGGTCCATATCTTGCGCCTCGTGTTAAAATAAGTATATACTTCCCCTTCCCAAAGGAAATCCCGCTTCGGGAAAGATCGACACCACACCATTTAAGGTAAAGCATCTTCCAAAAATGTTAAGAGAATGGGTTGAAAAATACCGAAAACGGAACCGAGGTTGGGCTGTAGGCTGAGGGAACTCATTACTCAAATGCCCGAATCGCATTCTGCCTTGGGAACATGGTGGCCTAGTCCAAAACCTACCGTTATCTAACACCTAGGGCTAGGATGGATAACCTCTTCCGGGTAGAAAAAGGGATTTTTGCCCCCCGAGTTGAGGTGGTTCTGAAAACCCCGTTGGTTGACAGCACCAACCGGAAGGAAGTATATTGCTATTTGAAGTGGAAAGTTGGACTTGGTCGGTGGAGAGTGGGTGTTAGGGAATAGGGGGACTTCCGCCAGAAGAGGCTGTACCGGCCTATAGGGGAGATTGGCTGGGCAATTTTTTTCCAGGAGTTATGCTATTACTTACGGAATGGTTGCGGCGGCGCCGTGATCGCGGATTCGGCTGGGCCATTTTTTTCCAGGAGTTATGTTATGGCAAGGCAATTTAGGATCCAGCGGCTGCTGAGCGAAACGGCGGGGAATAATCTTCTGGATATCCCGCATCTTGGCTTTTTACGACATGTAGAACCCACAGGAATCAAAGATTGGTTCAAGCAGCGATGGGGCTTAGAGCCGGACGGCGTTGTCTTGCCAGTGGCCCATCCGGAAGGCTTGTTGTTCAAGGTGGAGGGCGTGGAGGAACCGATTTCGCCCTACGGACGAGTTTCCGACGCCTTGAAAGACTTCCAGGAGCTTGTTCATCTATTTGCCCAACAAGGGCTGAACATTTATCTTCTACTCAATCCGACATTAGAGTTCGTGCGAGCGGCTCCGCTGCACATTGTTGATATTGTAGGCGACAGTTCTCACGCTCTGTGTATCTGTAATCCCACAAGCCGCGCCCTGATCGGCGCTATTCTAGGCACTGCAGTAGATATTGCCCTGGAGGCTACCAACGATACCCCAGGCAAACTCGCCGGGGTAGGCCTCGATATAGTGGATATATTCCCCATGGGCGCTAGAAAAGAAAAACTCGAACTAACCTGCTTCTGTGCAAGTTGTGAGCAATGGTTTGAAGACCATGCACCGGGACTGCTTAGACGTTTCAAGAGTTTTCCCAACCCCTGGAATTTGGTGTTGCAAGATTCGGGTACTGGGATTCGGTTCATCGAAGACATTCCGCCGGACAGTACGCCGGACCACATCTTAGAACTCAGTCGGCAAAAAGGGTTCGATAAAGTCTTTGGCGACCGAGCGGACAATCTGCTTTATCTTCGAGAGCAAGCCAATGTGCTTCTTCGGTATATGCAGGTACGGCATGAACAAGTGGCGAACGCGCTTAGCGAAATCTTTTCCGAAGCATTGCATAACCTGGAGCAGCCGATCGCTCGGTTCCTGGTAATGGAGGGTGCGGAGTACGGATGGACATCTGGGGTATTTCTGAAAGAGTTTGATCGGATTCCTCTGCCCGGGCTGGAGGCTGGGGATGGTATTCCGTGTGATGAAATCTGGTTCGATCCGGCAGCCTCCGACCTGATGTTGACCAATATGCCTTTCCGCTCCTATATGTGGGGACGTGCCCGATATTACATTGATGAGTTCCTGCGAGCGGTCAATAGTGTCTCCAACCCCCTGAAGCGGATTGCCACCGGAGTGGCCCTGTTTTCTGAGGCGGCTGCCAAAGCTCTGGTACGCCGCCGTCTGCAGCAATGTGTGGCCAGAGCCATGACCGGTTCCACTATCCTGCTTTCCCTGCCCCCATTGCGATCTCCCCATACCCAAAGCCAACGCATCGGTTTTGTCGGAACCCTGCTGACGCAAGATTTGGGAGAAAAGTTCATCGAAGAAATCCAAATTGCCGAAGGGCTTTCGGAGTCTTCCGAAGCAGAAGAAAAAGGAGTGAGCGAACTATTGGATCTGCTCATGAAAAGTCTGAGGAACTCCTCATCGGATGGTTCCCGTTCTGAAGACGATGATTAGGAGAATAGCGATGCAACCAAACTGCACTCGTC
Organism: uncultured Thermoguttaceae bacterium; assembly: GCA_938042245.1. Lineage (GTDB taxonomy): Bacteria > Planctomycetota > Planctomycetia > Pirellulales > Thermoguttaceae > JANXAQ01. The sequence goes on along the minus strand of CALIRO010000042.1, from coordinate 63,738 downwards.
GAGATTTTCTCAAAGGGTCGGCATGGGCTTCTGCCGGTTTGGCAGCGGCAGGGTATGGCTTTTCCACGGGAGCGGCGGAACAGCCGGCCTCTTCGGCCCCTCCGCACCACGGGCCTCCCCTGCCAACAGCTCCCCAGGCCAACCAGCAAGTGCCAAAAGGAAAACTAGGCAACCTTCAGATCGGTCGGCTCCTTTTAGGCGGCAACTTGCTAACCCACTACACCCACAGTCGGGACCTACGGTACGTCTATACCCTCACCCAGCACTATAACACCAAAGAGAAGATTTTCGAGACGATGGCCTTGGCGGAAAGCCACGGCATCAACGCCCTGGTCATTCATACCGCACCGGGCGTACTGGAGATGCTCCAGGAGTATCGGCACAAGCGAGGAGGCAAGATCCATTGGATCATCTGCCCGACGGCCGAAATGAAGCCGGGCCTCAAAGACTTCCAAGACCAAGTCCAAAGAATGATCGACTGTGGTACCGATGCCATCTATATCTGGGGCGTGCGGGCCGATGCCTTGGTCGCCCAAGGGGAGCCGGAATTGATCGGTCACGCAGTCGAACTGGTCAAAGCCAAAGGCCTCCTATGCGGCGTCGGCGCGCACGACCTGCGGGTAATCCAGGAATGTGAACGGCTGAATCTACCTGCTGACTTCTACATCAAAACCCTCCACCATCACCAATATCCGACCGGACCTAAACCCGAGCAGATTATTGGGCCTACGGCCGAAATCCCCGGCTACTGGTGCAGTCATCCGAAGGAAACTATCCAGTTTATGGAAAAGGTGGAAAAGCCGTGGATTGCCTTCAAGGTGATGGCCGCCGGTGCTATTCCCCCGGCCAATGCCTTCCGATACGCCATCCGGGGCGGGGCGGACTTCATCTTGGCCGGAATGTTCGATTTTGAGATCGCCGACGATGTACGTATCTTCAACCAAATCTTGGCTGAAAACCCCAAACGCACCCGCCCCTGGCGAGCTTAAGACTCAGCCGAAAAGCTATCTTGATAATCCAGCAAAGCCTGGCAAAGAGGGGGTTGGCATCAGTATGCAGTTTTCCTGTTGGGATAGGTTCTCTTAGAACCTAGCAGTCAGGGAATCTGGTCTATCCATCTCGAGGTTACGGCTTTTTGCTGGCCCATTTGGCCCATACGACCGGGTCGGTCAATGCGCGAATGAATACGCCGCCGATGACCGGCCGAGCCTGGAAGCCGACTCGGCCAGCCGTGTGCGTCCAATACCAATCGGTCATCGGTACCCTGGGCAAAGTGAAATGGACAAATTCATACACCGGCCGCATCAGGTACTCAAAATCCTCTTGCCGATCCGCCAACGTGGCCGTCCACACATGCCAATCCGTCTTCGTATAAAGCGACCGGTTATCCAACGGTAGGCCGAAGAGGTTTAGCTTCCTTTTGTAAAAGGCGATCTCTTTCTGCACTACCTCCGGCGGAAACAGCCGAAGACCGAAAATTTTGTCCCACACGAGGTTATATTTTTGGCTCCAGGTGCCCGGCCGATCAAAGGCCAGCCGATAGTGGTCCCCGTCGTCGGCCATACGCATCCAGTGTTGAACAAACTGTTCGGCCAATTGCCGGTAGGTTTTGGCCTGGTGTTCTCGGCCAGCCAAGCGGCACAACTCCCCGTAGCAGGCCAGGGCCACAATCGCCTTGGCCGACAGATTTACATTGTGGGCCAAATGCCCGGCGAAATCGTCGGTGCAAAGCTGATTCTCTGGATCCAGCCCTTTTTGCCGAAGATAATCGGCCCACTGGTCCAGCAGGGCCCAATACGGTTTGGCAAACTCCGCGTTGCCGTCGATTTTGGCGGCGCCGGTAACCAGGATGAGCATATTGGCCGATTCTTCCACTGGCATTTGGTTTTGCTGGCTTGTTTCGCCGCCGCCATAGACCTGGCCGTTGGCCTTCGGGTAGGTTCCTAGGTCGTGCGGCGCAAATGGAAACCGCCATCTACCGCTGCCGGCATAATGGAGCACCGGCCGAAGCGCCGCCTTATGCAGCTGATTATTCAGCAGCAGAAAGATCGGCGACGCCGGATAGATCACATCCACCGTTCCGATGCAGCCGTTGGAGAAACACTCCTTAGAGAAGGCCCAGAGTTGGCCGTCCGGCCCCTGGACTAGTTTATGAGCGCCCAGGGCTTGCCGATAGGCCAGGGCGCAAAATGGCCCGTAGCCGGGGCCGCCTACCTTGGCCAAATCCTCTAAGAGGGCCTGGTCGAAGGCTTCACATTGGGCAGCTAGTTTTGGCAACTCCTCTGCCGTCCTGCGGAGCAGTCCTACTGCATCCAACCCATCCCGCCGCCACCAAGGTCGAAGGTTTTGACCCAAATATTGGATGGAATACTCATCGTCGTAGGCCAGCATGAGCCAGCGGGTCTGCGGCTTCGGCCCCACTGGGTCTAAATCGAACGAACAGGCCAGCACCGGCCAACCGTCTTGCACGGGGCGGGGTTGGCGGGTTTCATCTTGGCTGGGCAGCCCCTGGCCCTCCGCAAAAGCCCGCCGCACCGCATCCGCCTCGCCAATGGCCGTCCGCACATCCTTTACCTTCGGCACTGCCAAATACAGATAGCCCCAATCAATCCGCAGATCATCGCCCGCCTTTTCGAGAACCGGTTGGCCTTTCGTGCCGATCCGCAGAAGTTCTAGGAGCGGCTGGCCGGGCGCTTGCTGCCGTTGCCAGACGACCTCTTGATCCGGCTTGTTGACAGCTAGTTCGCCGGTGGCGTCGAAATAGAGCTGCACTTGGTGCGGCTGGCCGTCCCGGCTCTGCACCTCAAAAATCAGATAGGTTACCGGTCTGGCCAGCACCTCCACATCCTCCGGCAGAGCGGGCGTCAGGAACGTCAGCCGAAGTTCGACCGGTCCGGCCTCGAACCGATAGATGGTCCGAGTCGGCAGCACCTGGCACTCCAGTTGCCGGACATCGGGGATCGGCGGCTCTTTGGGTGGCGGAGCGTCTTTAGCCTGCGGCGGCGGTTCCAATGGCCGACCCATAAACCGCATCGGTTTCCCATCGACCCGAATCAACCCAGACAAGCCATGCACCGCTCCGGTCCAATGCCGAGGCCAACCTTCATACAGCGCATCGTCGAACGACCAGACGCTAAAATACGGATCATGCACCACCAGCGGCACAGCCGGCGGACGAAGCTCGGTTCGGGCCTTTTCGGGCGGGGCTACCGGCGGCTCCTCCTTCCGCACCAGATCCACGACGCCCACATCAATATACTGACCGCCCACCGTCTGCCGACAATGCACCGCCAACACATTCTTGCCCTTTCGCACCGCCCGAAGGAAGTTTTGGTTAAACGGTTCCATCGCATAGGCGGTTTTATAGCCTTTCCAGGAGCCGACCAAATGGCCGTTCAGATACACCTCGGCGTCTTCGTCGTGGTGGATCAGAGCATGCGGCGCTTTAAGGTTGGTATCCTCCAGCTCGAAGCTGCGCCGAAGCCAAATGTCGGCGCTCTTCCACTCGGTGCGAACAACGGAACCAGGGGTAAAGGGGGTTCCGAAACCGCCCGGGCCGCTCTGCCAACCGGAATCGTCAAACTCCGCCTTCTCCCAACCGTCGGGCGGCTTCTGGGTGGTATAGCGCCAGGTTTGGCCTTCCTGCTGCGAGGTAGGCAGGATGGTCCGGAGAATCGGCGGCGGCAGATACAACCGCCGATGGGCCTCCCGCAGAATCCGCTCGTCCGGTTTCAGCACCGCCCGGTCGTAGGTCAAAAGACCGTTGACCTCAATTTCCACGTCGCTGGTCTGGGTATAGACGGCGGCCGAAAGCCCCGCATGAACCATCGGTTGCAGCTTTTCGATCAGGCCCAGGTAGGCAATCGTCAATTCCTCCCGGTTGCGGAAGGAGCGGTAGCCCCAAGTGCCTTTTTTCTGCCACAGGTGTCCCGGCAAGGCGAGCCCCAGGCCGCCGAATTCCCCTAGCACAATGGCCCGGTGGGGTTCCGGCTGGGGCATGGCCGGGCCAGGATATGAATGAATATCATGTACATCTCCTACGCCTCGGTCGGTCCATCCGCTGGCGTTGTTGACTAGCCGGGTCGGATCCCACTGCTTCAGCCATTGGCACACCTGCTGAGTGTTCCACTGGCCCCAACCTTCGTTATAGGGAACCCACATGATAATGGACGGATGATTATATCTTCCCTCCACCATGGCCCGAAGCTCCCGAGTAAACTGTTCGGCTGATTCCGCAGTACGCTCGATGTCCGGGCTTTCACGGCCGATGCCTCGGTCGCCGTTGGGCATGTCTTGCCAGACCAATAGCCCCAGCCGATCACACCAATAATACAGCCGCTCCGGCTCCACCTTGACGTGTTTGCGAAGCATGTTCATCCCTAAGCGTTTGAGCACCTCCAGATCGTACCGGAGGGCCTCATCACATGGAGCGGTGTACAAACCATCCGGCCACCAACCCTGATCCAGCACACCCATCTGGAAGAGAAACTTTCCATTAAGTAAAATGCGAACCAAACCGTTTTCGTCTTTGCCGATCCGCACGCTCCGCATGCCGAAATAGCTTCGGACCTGATCGACCAGCCGGCCTTGCCGAACTAGTGCCACGTGCAAATCGTACAAAAAGGGATTGTCCGGACTCCAAAGCTTTGGCTGGGGGATTCGGAGCACGAGTGGCTGGCCGGGGTCGGCTTCGGCCTGAGCGACTTCTTTTTGTCCGTCGAGAGCCACGGCCCGCACTCGGTCGCCCGGTTGGCTGCCCACCAGGTGCACTTGGACGGCAAGCGTGCCCGCCTCGGCATCCGGCCTGTTTCGCACAGCAGCAATGTAACTGGCCGGCACATGTTCCAGCCAAACGGTTTGCCAAATGCCGGTAACAGCGGTGTACCAAATGCCACGTGGTTGCAGAACCTGTTTGCCCCGGGGCTGGGTCCCGGTATCGGTAGGGTCCCAGACGGCCAGGACAAGCTCCTGGGGGCCATCTTTGGCCAGGGCGTCGGTAATATCGAAGCGGAAGGCGTCGTAGCCGCCCCGATGGCTGCCTAAAAGTTTCCCATTGAGCCAAACCGTACTCTCCCAATCGACCGCTCCGAAATGCAGGAGCACCCGGCCGCCGGTCCAATCTTGTGGCAGTTCAAAGGTGCGGCGGTACCAGAGGCGGTTGTCCGGGCCCACCGCCTTGCCTACGCCCGATAGCGCCGACTCCACACAAAACGGAACCAAGATTTTCCCGTCCCATTGGTTAGGCCGATCTTCCTGTTTCGGTCGAATGGCATAGTCCCAAAGGCCATTGAGATTCTGCCATTTCGGTCGAACCATCGTAGGCCGGGGATATTCAGGCCAGACATTCTCCGGCCGGACCTGGTCGGCCCAGCGGGTCATGATCCGCCCGCCCACCGGTTTCCAGTCCGAGGATGGAGAGGTCATTTGAATAGTAGGCTTCCAGCTCGGACCATCCGCCGCCACGGCAAAAGAAGGACAACAGATCCGTCCTCCCATCAAGCAGCCCATCATGAGGAACCAGCCGCCAATCCACTTTCTTTGCCTCCACCATCCAGGAACAGACCCAGAAGAGGAAAAGCTGGAACTCCCAAAGAATAGTAAGTATTTGTTCATCACCACCTCCTTTGGAAAAGGCCCTGTTTCGGGTGGAATTTGCCGGACCTGTTTCTGTTACCCTAATGCGTTTTTTCCTCAGGTCAAGCCCCGGAGGCGAAAGGTTTTGGGTCAACGGAGGTTTTTCATGGTAGGATTTGGGTCAGATGGCCCTGGGGCCTCGTATGGGGTAATTTCACTCCATCCGGGCCCATTCCGAGCGGGCAAAAGGTTCCTTTTCTTGCTATACTTAAAGGAAACCATTCCTGTAGGGTACGGAGAAGACCGTGGTGGAAAAAAACTCTTCGGTGGTCTCAGCCTCGCCGATAGGAACATTGCTTTTCGCCTTGCTCGGCCTGGTAGCTTTGGTCGGTCTGGGCGGTTGTGGGCAACAGTCCAGCCAGCAGCAAGCCAGTTTGGACCATCCGGCCGACCGGCAGGCATTGGCCCTGATGCTGGACGGCCTGGAGCGATTGTCTGCCGGCGATCTGGCTGAAGCCATTGCACGGCTTTCCAGGGCCATCGAAAAAAATCCGGATGCATCTGCCGGTTATTTTTACCGAGCCTTGGCCTTTCGCCGCCAGGAGAAATTGGAGGAAGCCGTCAAGGATTTCCAGCAGGCCTTGGCCAAGGGGCTGCCGCAGCCCTGGCAAAGCCAAGCGTATCTGCTCCAAGGAGACTGTCTGCACCGCCTCGGTCGGTGGGAAGAGGCCCTGCAGGTCTATACCCAAGCGTTGGACCAATGTCGGGAGCTATATCCAGTGTATAAAGCGCGCGGTCGGCTTTTGTTGGAAAAGGGGCTGGCCCAGGAAGCCCAGGAGGATTTCACTCAGGTCATTCAAGCACAACCCCAGCATCCGGATGCCTATTTGCAGCGGGCTTTGGCCCGGATGGAGCTGGGCGAGTTGGACTTTGCCTTAGAGGACGCCTCCCGAGCGATTCACCTGGATGCCGAGTCCCCCGAGGCCTTCCACATCCGAGGCCAAATCTTCTCTCGAATAAACAAGCTGGACAGTGCCCTTCGGGATTTCAGCATGGCGATTCGCCTTCGGATGCGCCAAGGGGCTAGCTACAACCCCCATTTAGCCGACTCCTACTACCAACGCGCCTTGGTCCATCAAGCCATGGGCGATCCGACCAGTGCCATGGCCGATTGCCGGGCCGCCGTAGCTTGCAATCCCGAACATACCGACGCCTTAGCTCTCTTGGCGGCGCTGCGCCAGCAGGTTCAACGTGCTGCTGACGCCGAATCTTCCGCCTCTTCCGCACCCCCCGAACAGGCAAAACCGGAACAGCTCTCTCCAAAACCCTCCGCTGGGTCAGGCCCATCATCCGAACCGGCAGAAAAACTCGGCCTGAAGACGGCCCGCTCGGCCACTGCCGCCGCCGAAAAACTGCCTCCGTTGCCGGAAAAGGCCGACCCGGTTCTTACGAAAACTATTATCCAACTGACTGAGCAGCTCCGTCTGGAGGGGAACGATCCTCGGCTTTGGAACCGCCGGGGGCTGCTTTATTTCCACACGGGCATGTTTGCTGAGGCGGTAGCCGATTTCTCCGAAGCCCTCCGACTGCGAGCCGATTACCCCGAAGCCCGCACTAACCGCGCTGTTGCCTTGGAAAAGTTAGGCCGGCTTCAGGAGGCCTTGGCCGACTGGACCGAAATTCTCCGGCGAAACCCTCAGTCGGCCCAGGGGTTTTATCATCGGGTTCGGATTTTGGCGGCTCAGGGCAAACAGCAGGAGGCCTTGGCGGATCTCGAGGAGGCCTGTCGGCTTCAGCCCCAGTGGGTCCTGCCCCATTGTCAGCGGGGTGATGTGTTGGCGCAGTTGGAGCGGTTCGAGGAAGCCTTAGCCGCCTACAGCGAAGCCCTTCGGCTTGCTCCGGGCACTGCCTGGGCGTACCGAGGCCGAGGGAAACTGTACATGAAAATAGGTAAACTCCCGGAGGCTATCGCCGACCTTTCGGAAGCCATTCGACTGGAACCGCAAAACCCGGAAAACTATCAGGCCCGGTCCGCCGCCTATCAGGCTCAGGGCGACTATGTGCGTGCTGGGGCCGACTTGGCCGAAGCCAAACGCCTCCAAGCTCTCCCGCCTCCTGCAGGTGGGCCTCCCCTGCCGTCGCCCGCGACTTCTTTAGAGGCTCCCTCGGCTAACCCGGCGGCGCCTCCGCCCTCTCCGGAGAGCCTGCCGTAGATTCCGGAAAGACTGCCCACTTTTGCTTAACTTTTCCTTTTAGAGGTGCGAGCGTCCCGCCCGCCACCACGGAAGGTAGGAGCATCTTGACCCGCATCGTTTCTCCCCACCCTGGCAGACAGGCCGCAGGGATGCTACAAATGCCTCTTCCACAGCAGGCAGAGGCGTGGAAGGCAATCGGCTATGGTGTGGGCATTGGTTGGTCGGTGATAGGCTGGGGGTGGCGGCCTTTGGCGAAGACAACCAGGGCCTCCAGCAGAAGCCAACCGGCCATGGCGATCAAAATGCCGGAAACTCCCGTTAACGCCCATTGCTGAGAAGGCGCCAAGGTCGAATCTTTCCAGAAGCCGGGGATGCTCAGCAGGATGGCCCAGGTAGAAACGATCAACATAGCGATCATCGGCAGCAAGGTGTACCAAACCGGGCGGCGTAGCTTCCACAAAAACACACTGACGACCAACAGAGCCAAGCCGGCAAGCATTTGATTAACGGTGCCGAAAAGCCGCCAGAGGGTCTGCCCTGCCGGTACCAGGGCAAAAAAGGCAATTCCCGCGACGGCCACCGCTGAACTGACGTACCGGTTGGCCAACCAGTGCAGGTGCAACGCCCGGCACAGCTCTTCGACATTGAAGCGCAACAGTCGGGTGGCCGAGTCGAGGGTGGTTAGGGCAAAGGCGACCACCGTAACAGCCAGCAAGGTTCGGCCCACCGGTGCGGGGATACCCAAATGCTGGAGGAACATGGAGCCGCCATGGAACATCGCATGGAGTTGGCCGGCAAGGCCAGCGCCGCGCAGCCCGCTCCAACTGGCGTAGATGCCGCCGGGCGCCCAATCTTGGCTGTTGCCCGCCACACAGGCCACGATCACCAGCACGGCCAAGGCCGCTTCGGTTAACATGCCGCCGTAGCCGATCGGCAGGGCATGGGTTTCCCGGTCCAGTTGTTTGACCGTGGTGCCGCTGGAGACCAGGCTATGGAACCCGCTGACTGCCCCACAGGCTACTGTAACAAATAGGAAAGGCAGCCAGGGTAAGGCATCGGGCAGGTGGGTACGGATCGGTTCGCATTCTACCCGATTGGCCTCTGAAGCCTGCAGGCCGGCAATCATCAGCCCGACGAACAGCGCAATCAGCATGAAATAAAGCTGGAAACTGTTGATGTAGTCCCGGGGTTGCAAAAGCAACCAGACGGGCAACACGGAGGCCAAGAAGGCGTAGCCCAACAGGGCGAGGATCCAGGCGTAATTGGCCCGTCCTAAAGCGGATTGGGGATCCGTTAAGGCGCCCAGCTCGGCCAATGCGTGCCGGGCTTCCGGGGTGGCGGTTGCTTGTAAGTATTTCTTGACCATGGCAGCGCCATACGGCCGGGTTAAACGGGGCCTGGGTTCGTCCGCCAGCTTGTCCACGCCGGAAATTTCCCTGCCTTCGCTCTCCGAGGCTTCCGACGGGGGGGCGGAACTTTCTGCTTGCTGAATCGCTGTGTCAAGATGCTGACGTGTCTGGGGCGAACAAAACCATCGGTAACTAAGCACAGGCTGATAGATGCCGTAAACGATCAGCCCCGCAAAGACCACCAAAGCTACTACGGTGGTCAGGGTCAATGGTGCCCGGAATTGATAGACGGCCAGACCGACACAGATCGCCACCACCATCAGGCCAAAGGTCGGGATGATCGCATCGGGGTTATAGTTGAGGAACAGATCGGCAATTGTGCTGCAAAAGGCGCCCATGGCCACCGACATCATGAAAAAAATGATCAGCAACGAGAGCAAGCGAGCACGGGGACCAATGACATGTCGGCTCACTTCCCCGATGGATCGGCCTTGGTGATGCAGACTGACATACAGCGCCCCCATATCATGCACTGCTCCAATAAAGATCGATCCCAGCACGACCCACAATAGGGCTGGCAGCCAACCCCAAATGACCGCCAAAGCAGGCCCTAGGATCGGTCCTAGACCCGCAATCGAGGCAAAATGATGGCCAAACAAAATCGGCGGCCTGGTCGGCACATAGTCGATTCCATCCCGCAGCAAATGGGAGGGCGTGATTCGGTTCGGGTCCAACCGAAAGACCCGCCCGGCCAAAAACCGGCCATACGTAAAATACGCCACCACCAGCGCCGCTAATGAAACCAAGCCGATCAACATCGCATTATGGAGCATCGAACCGTTCTCCTTCGGACCGGTTTTCCTGAACACCTCGGCCGGGCGCCAACTACCCAGGCCCCTTCTGGCTTCGGGCAACCAGAGTGCCAGGCCACCTCGGGACGGCCTCTATATTCTATCGAATTCTGTTCTATAATATGTTCCTTTAGGCGTTTAGGAAATGGCAATTGCTCTGTTTTACGGAGAAATTGGGATGCCGGAGAAGGTAATCATCATTGGCAGTGGGCCGGCGGCTTGGACAGCGGCCATCTACACGGCTCGGGCAGAATTGCAACCGCTTGTGTTTGAAGGAGCGGAAACCGAGGAAAATCGGATGGCCGGGCTGCTGCCTCTGGGACAATTGGCTCTAACGACCGAAGTAGAGAACTACCCCGGCTTTCCCGCAGGCCGATTGCAGGAGTACTTGGAGTCGGCCATTGACCCTGCCAAACGCCAATACATGCCGCCGCATCTAGGCCACTGTATCACCGGCCCGGAACTTATGGAGCTTATGCGTCAGCAGGCCAAAAATTTCGGCGCCCGCGTAATCACCGAAGACATCGTGCGGGTGGATTTTAAGGCCTATCCCTTTCGGCTTTGGGCATCCGACGGCAGCCAGTGGGAGGCGCTGGCGGTGATTGTGGCCACTGGCGCCCGGGCCAACTGGTTGGGGCTGGAATCAGAAGAGCGCTTCAAAAACCGGGGTGTGAGCGCCTGTGCAGTTTGCGACGGGGCATTGCCGCGGTTCCGGAATCGGCCCGTGGCTGTTGTCGGAGGCGGCGATGCGGCCGTCGAAGAAGCCCTCTATATGGCCAAGTTTGCTAGCATCGTCTATCTGGTGCATCGCCGGGATCAATTGCGGGCCTCCAAACCGATGGCACGCCGGGCCTTAGAACATCCCAAAATCCAAATCCTCTGGAACCGGGTGGTGCAAGAGGTGCTAGGCAACGACCAAGACGGGGTTACCGGCCTGCGTCTGCGAAGCACCGCTGGCCAGCCAGAATTGCTCCTGGATGTCTCGGGCCTCTTCGTGGCTATTGGCCATACGCCCAACACCCAGTTCTTAGAAGGGCAACTGGAACTAACGGAACACAAATACATCAAATGGACGACGCCCTTCCGCACCTATACCAGCGTCGAGGGGGTGTTTGCCGCCGGCGATGTGTGCGACGATTACTATCGGCAAGCGATTACGGCAGCGGGCACTGGCTGCATGGCCGCCCTAGATGCCGAACGCTGGTTGACTAGCCGCGGTGGGCTCTAACCTCTCTGCACCGGAAGGGCTTTAGCTATGGGGAGAAACGGCTCTCTTGTCCCCAGAAGCGATGGAATGTTTTGGAGCGGGCTGTTCCCCATGCTTCCAAAAGCTGCTCAGCATCGGTGTATAAAACAAATGTTCATTAAGCGAATTCGGTGCGGCGCTGTTCGAGTTGGTTTTTCAGGCGTTGGACGATGGCACTGTGCATTTGGCTGACCCGACTTTCCGACAAGTCTAACGTAGCGCCGATCTCTTTCATGGTCATTTCTTCATAGTAATAGAGAATCAGGATAAGCCGTTCATTGCGATTCAGCCCCTTGGTAACGATTCGCATGAGGTCTGCTTTTTGGAGTCGGCGGGTTGGGTCTTCGCCTTTTTTGTCTTCGAGGATGTCGATTTCGCGGACATCTTTATAGCTATCTGTTTCGTACCATTTTTTGTTGAGGCTGATCAGATTGACGGTGCTGGCCTCCTGAATCATTTTTTCTAGTTCTTCGACGGAGATGCCGAGTTCCTGGGCCAGTTCCTGTTGGGTGGGTTGTCGGCCCAGGCGGGCTTCGAGAGTTTGCATGGCTTCGTTGAGTTTGCTGGCTTTGCTGCGGACCAAGCGAGGCACCCAATCCATGGTGCGCAGTTCGTCCAGCATGGCGCCGCGAATCCGAGGCACACAATAGGTTTCGAATTTGACCCCCCGAGACAGATCAAAAGCCTCGATGGCATCGATCAGCCCAAAAACGCCTGCGGAGACCAAATCGTCTAAATCCACTCCCTCTGGCAGACGAGCCCATATGCGCTCCGCATTATACCGGACCAACGGCATATAGGCCTCGATCAGTTTATTGCGAAGCTCTTTGTTGGAGGGGTCTTTTTTGTATTCGATCCAGAGTCGTTCTAGGTCTTCGGCTGCCAGAGTGGTCGTGTTCATGGACTCCTCCGTGATTTCCTCTGGGTTTGCTTGGGTCCTTTAAGGTTCTGGGAGTTGCTTTAAAGGTTCTGGTAAGTCCGGGGGATTGCAACGGCTGGCATAGCGGTGGCACCTACGCCCCCGGTGGGAACGGAGTTCTGTGGGCTGATGAATCCGAAGCCCAAGGATCGATAGGACCAAATGCCGTTTTTTTTCACGCGGAACGAAGAACACCGATCTAGCACAGACGGTGAGGGGACATGGAACTGGGTGGACTTTATCTGGGTGGGGTCGGCGAGGATTCGGATTGGGCTGCGGCGGCAGGACCGAGGGCGGCGTCCAACTGAGTTTGGACGGCCTGGCAAATGGCGGTGTCGGCTGTCCAGCCTACCCAACCGCCTAATAACGAAAAGATCACCAGGGCCAAGCAAGCCTGTTGCAAAGTGGGTTCGATGGCCCAACCTTCCGTCCAGCTGCGAAGCACAACCACCAGAAATGCCACGGCGCCGAACAAACTGGCGAACAATCGGCCCATGGCCGCATCCTTTCAGCCCGCACAGTCCACCCAGTCGATTCATTTTATCAGTCGGAAAGATATTCAAACCTATTCTGCTATCGGTCCAAGTAACGTCAGGGTTTAAACTTTTTTGCTATTTTCCTCAACCGGCCTATTTAATGAGGGAGAAACGGTTACAGGAAAGCCAACTCTGCCGACCCAATCCCCTGGGTACACATGCCAGTGCGGCGGCGTGGCAGAGGCCTGCAGCCAAGCAGGTTCGGATCGAACCGGGCCCGCCTTGCTGGTCGAAGCGAACCTGACATCGGTTTGGTCGGCAGGCGACGATGGGCAGGTTGGGTCCACTAGCCCAGGGCGTTTTCCGAGCAGTTGGGCCACATAGTGGGCTATCTGTTGGATTGGCTCGGCCGAACGACCAGCCAGCCGCCACGGCATAGCTAATTTTTGTTCCTCCTCCTTCTCGGCCAGGCTTTCCTCCACTGGCACAAAGCCGGCGTAGCTGACCGGCAAAGCCAAAAAACGTAAACAGGTCCGGGCCAATCGTTCGTACACCTCCTGGGCTTCCTTTTGGACAGCCCGACTGACCACCAGGTGGATTGGGGCCAGCGCCACTTGCGTTGTCAGAAGTTTGATCGTGGCATACGTATCCATAAGTATATTCTGTTCTGGGCTGGTTACTACCAGCCGACAATCCGCTGCCCGCCACAGCGCTCGCATCCACGCGGATAGGCCAGTTCCTAGGTCGGCCAGCACTATCTCCGCCCAGCCCCCAAGACGACGAAGCCCCTCCAAAATCCGTTGGGAACTATAACGGGCATCGCCTATCAGTCGCTGCCCCGGCCCAACCCCGGGGGCCACATAAAATCCTTCCGGGACCCGTTGAAGGATGTCGGCCAACGTGCGGCCCGCCGAAACCACATCCGCAAGCGTTTCTTGGCTCCGAAGGCCGCACCTTCGGGTAGCATCCGCCCGGCCCATGGCTGCATCCAGCAGCACGCTGCGCAGACCGGTGGCGCTAAAGGCGGCTGCCAGATTCATGGCCAAGGTCGTAGCTCCTACCCCAGGTCGGCCTCCTAAAACCACCACCAGCCGCGGCATCCGACTGCCCGCCCCCTCGGAGCCATATTGCCGGACCCACTGCCGAAGTCGGCTCGCTTGATCCTGGATCATCGAGTCGCCTTGCATCTTCGCACCCCTTGGGAGAAATTGCTCCATCCAAAGCCGCTGGATTGGTTCAGTGCGCCGGCAACGCTTCCACGCCCACAATCCAACGAGCCAATCGCTCCGCCTGCGCTACCTCGATATCCTCCGGAACATTCTGCCCATTGGTCAGATAACTGACTGGCAATCGAGCGGCCCGCAAAAGCGAAAATACATGTCCCAAGGCCGACGCCTCGTCCAGTTTTGTCAAAAGCAGCGCGCTGAGGCCAACCGATTGAAATTGTCGGGCCGTCTCTACTAGTGCCCGAGCGCTGGAAGTGGTCGAAAGCACCAGATGCACTTCATCGGCCTGGGCTTCCTGGAGGAAGGCTTTCAGCTCCTGGAGTTTGATTTCATCGCGGGGGCTTCGGCCTGCGGTGTCCATAAGTACAAGATCCAGGCCTTCCCATTGTCGGCTTGCCTCCCGCATCTCCCGCGGGGTGCAAACGACATACATCGGTAGATCGATAATGTCGGCATAGGTGCGCAGTTGTTCTACAGCGGCAATCCGATAGGTATCCACGGTAATCAGTCCCACTCGGCGGCGCTGTTTGAGGCGGTAATGGGCGGCCAATTTGGCAATCGTGGTCGTTTTGCCCACTCCGGTGGGGCCTACCAAGGCTACCACGCGGCGACGGCCCGGCTGCAGCTGCAATGGCCCCGTAGTGCGAATCTCCGATTCCACCAAACGCAGCGCTCGGGCACGCACCAACACGGGGTCCACCGGGTCGGCTTGGCCGAGGTTGTCCCGCATCTGTTCGATAAGCTCCCGAGCAACATGCTCTTCCCACTCCGCATCCAATAGCTCCGCAAATAGGCGGAACAACACTTCCGGCAATTCCCGATGGCCTGCTTGCCGGGTTTCGGCCTCCCATTGTCGGACCAAGCTGGCGAGTTGCCCGCTGCACCGGCCTGTCCGGCTCCCGGCAGAAGCCCCTGGCAGCCGATCTAAGGGGATCCCAGCATCGACCGGTTGACGGCTTCGAAACGACGCCCAACTCGGTTCCGCTTGGCCAGCCGAAGCTCCCGGACAGTCCCACTGCTCCTGAGGCAACCGACTTGGCACCCGCACCTCCGCGGAGGCAGTTACCTCAATCCATCGGGCCCCGGTCAGCCAGCCGAACAACCGTCCCCGGCGTACTTCCCGGGTGTGCAAGATGGCGGCCTCCGGCCCTAATTCCCGCCGGACCATCGCCAAGGCTTCCTGCATCGAACGCGCTCGATAGGTTCGGATTTCCATATCCTTGCCTTTCCTACCGTGGGCAGTCCTCTTGGTGGAAATAAGGAACTTTGGACTTCCTGGTTGGGTTCTTCCTCGGTTTTTCTTTTAGGGGCAGCAGTCTGCCTAAGCGGATAAAGCCGGTTGTTATCGGGACTCAGAAACCACCCCTATTGAATGAACTTTCGTATCTCTCGTCACTTCGTTGTAACTAAGCACCACCAAATTGGGTAAATGCCCAAGGGTCATCCGCTTCAAGGCCGCCCGAATCTGTGGACTTACTAGCACCACCGGCGGACGCCCCTCCGAAGTCAGTCGTTGGATCTGCTGGCCAATGGCCCGGCAAATCCCTTCTACCGCCTGCGGCGTCAACCGCACCATCAACCCATGCTCGCTGTGTTCTACCGCTGCCCGGATCCGCTCCTCTAAAAGCGGGTCCAAAGTTACCACATGCAACACCCCGTCGGCGTCTCGATATCGGGTCGAAAGCGTCCGGGCCAGTCGATGCCGCACATATTCGGTCAGCAACACCGGATCCTTCGTCCGGGGGGCATAATCCCCCAGGGTTTCCAAAATGGCCGCTAAGTTCCGGATCGGCACCTGTTCCCGCAAAAGCATCTGTAAGACTTGCTGGACCTCGGCCAGTTTCATCACGCCCGGAATCAACTCTTCCACCACGGCGGGGGAGGTTTGCTTCAGCTCGTTAATCAAATGTTTCGTGGCATCCCGCGTAAGCAATTCATCCGCATGGCGACGCACCGTTTCCGTCAGATGAGTTGCCAGCACACTGGCTGGTTCCACTACTGTATATCCTTTCAGCTCGGCCATCTCGCGCTGGGCTGGCTCGATCCAAAAGGCCGGACTGCCAAAGGCCGGATCTTTAGTCGGCGTCCCCTCAATCGGACCACGCGCCATGCCGGAATCCAACGCCAACAGCAAATGCGGATACACCACCCCCTCGGCCACTGGCATGTCCGCAATCTTGATCCGATACTCGTACTCCCCCAGCCGAATGTTATCCCGAACCCGCACCTTCGGGAGGATGATACCTATTTCGGCGGCCAGCTTTTGCCGAACCCGCTGGATACGCTCTAACAGGTCGCCGCCGCGCTTGGGGTCAGCCAACCGGATTAGCCCGACGCCCAATTCGATCTCCATGGGATCAACGGCTAGGTAATCTTCCACACGCGGCTCTTGAGGTTTGGCCTGTTCGGCTTTCTTTTTGGCTTCTTCAGCCGCTTGCACCCGAAGGGCCCGCTGCCGAAGCATCCAGGCCAGACCCAAACAACTGGCCCCCAAGGCGGTCAAAGGGACTTTTGGCAAATTGGTGAACACTAGGAGGGCTAAAAACGTCCCGGCCACCGCCAACGCCTGCGGTCGAGAAAATATCTGGTGAATGAACTCGGTGGGTAGGTTGCTCGGCTGACTGCTGCGGGTAACCAAAAGCCCAGCCGCCAACGAAATCAAAAACGCCGGCACCTGACTGACCAGGCCGTCGCCGATGGTCAGGGTGGTAAAGACGGAAACGGCCCGGTCCAGAGACATACCGGCCTGCAACACCCCGATGATCAACCCGCCGATAATGTTGATCAGGGTAATAATGATCCCGGCAATCGCATCCCCACGGACAAACTTGCTGGCACCATCCATAGCGCCGAAAAAGTCTGCCTGTCGGGTGATCTCCTCCCGACGCCGCTGGGCCTCTTTCTCGTCGATAATGCCGGCGTTCAGGTCGGCGTCGATGGCCATCTGCCGACCCGGCATCCCGTCCAATGCAAACCGAGCTGCCACCTCACTGATACGGGTTGCCCCCTTGGTGATCACCACAAATTGAATGACGACAATAATGGCAAAGATAATTAGACCTACTACGATCTGATCGCCCGCCACAAATCGGCCAAACTCCTGGACCACCCGACCTGCCGCCCCAGGTCCATCCACCGCTGCCCGGGTCAAAATTAACCGAGTCGTGGCCACATTCAGCACCAGCCGAAGAAGCGTCGTTGCCAACAGCAACGACGGAAAAATACTAAACTCCAGCGGCGTTTTCACATAAATGGTCGTCAGCAGAATGATCACCGCCATGGTGATATTGGCCGATAAAAGCACGTCCATCAGCCCGGCCGGCAGGGGCACAATAATAACCAGCACACTGCAGATTAGCGCCACCGGCAAAATCAGGTCCTGCAGCCGGGCAAAACGAACTCCTTCAGGATGTACTGAGACCGCCTCGGCCATCTAGCCCTCTCCGAGCGGATTTGCCAAAAGACTCACCGACGACCTACAGGGCCGGAATGGCTCACTAGGCCGCTTTGGAAAGGTAGAAAGAGCGGGTCGGAAACTACCGAAAAACGCCCCAGATGTCCAGGTCGATTTTAGGGCTAGGCCGGGGAAATACCCGACCCAATGGAGATTTAAAGGAACTGCTAGGTATCTCTTTTATGGGAAAGCCTACAGGGAAAGTATAGAGTGGGGAGAGATAGGGAAAATAGGCGTCTGAGATATCTGTATATTTTGCGTATATTATGTATTCTATGTAGATTATCTATATTTTGAGAGAACCCTCTCTGGGTAACACCCTTAGGAAAACTACCCGGCTCAGCCCCCCTGCTCCCCCGGTGCTCTAGTGGTGCGCCCGTGCCCTAGCGGGATATTCAGAAAGGATACCCCGGTTCCCCCTGAAACCCCCTTTTCGATCCCCAACGGTGTCCAAACCTTTTTGGAAAGTAAAGAAAATCTCTCGCCGGGGGGTTGCGTAATTTTGTTTGGAGAGGGGACAATAACAAAAAGAGGATAGTTGGAGGGCAAAATTAAATATAATGCATTTTCGGTTGGGGTAGTCCTCTATAGATTTCTCCGAAGGGCCGGTTCAAAAGGGCTTCTGTTAAAGGGTTATCAGAAACGAAAGGGCCTTGCCATGGAAACAGGTTGCCGGAGATTTTCCTACGGGAAAAGGGGCCGGGGATTTGCCTACTGCCCCCCGAATCGGTTCCTAGCGGTGGCAGGGGGTTTTACGCTGGTGGAACTGTTGGTGGTGATTGCGATTATCGGGATTTTGATTGCCTTGCTTTTGCCGGCGGTGCAGGCGGCTCGGGAAGCAGCCCGACGCGCCCAGTGCGTCAATAACCTCAAACAATTGGCCCTGGCCTGCCATAACTATGAAAACGCCTTCAAATGTTTTCCGATCAGCATTAGCCCTTGGCGGGAAGGCCCCCGTCCGACGGCCGAGCCCAACGGCAAAGGATGGATCATCAGTATCCTCCCGTATATCGAACAACAACCCCTCTTTGAGCAATGGAAAGCAAAAGGCGGCTTTAACGGCACCTTCAGTGATACTGGCGGCATCCGGCGCACCGAATGTCGGGATCTGATCAACCAACCTCTTCCGGTCTTGAGCTGTCCTTCTGACCCCCAGGCCCCCTGGTTGTCCAAAAATGAGTTCCAATTAAGGGGCATTGAAGTGGCCACCACGAACTATAAGGGGGTTATCGGCGATACCCGAATGGGCGGCAGCGCTAGCATGTGGGAAGGCACCGAGCCAGATTGCCATAATAAAACCGGCTGCAACGGCATCTTCTATCGGAACAACTATCAGGAACCGATTAAGATGGCGCATATTCTGGACGGCACCGCCCACACTTTTCTGATTGGCGAAGATGTACCAAAGTATAACGCCCACTCAGCGGCTTATTACTCCAACGGCGATTACGCCAGTTGCCATGCCCCGCCCAATTTCTTCCCCGACGAAACCACCGTTACCCGAGACCATTGGTGGAATGTCATGTCCTTCCGCAGTCTCCATCCGGGTGGGGTAAACTTCGCTAAAGCAGACGGCTCCGTGACCTTTATCCCCGAAGTGATCGATCAAAGAACGTATCGGGACTATTGCACCAAAGCAGGCAAAGAAGTCCCCAAGCCGATCGAATAACGTCTTGCTCTCTTGCCCAGCTAAGTGCATATACAATAGGGAGGAGCTGGAGAAAAGGGCCGGTAGGGGTGAGAATTGGCAGAGACCAAACCAGCTATATTTGTATCTCAGGAGATAATCCCATGCACTGCCTACAACAGACGTTCATCCGGGTTAGTTTTGTGCTTTTAGGGATGGTAGGAGCCTGCTTAGCCGGATGCGGCAAAAAGGAGAATGTAGTGTCTGTAACGGGAACGGTGTTCTTAGATGGCAAACCGTTGGAGGGGGCCACCGTGACATTTCACCCGCTCAAGGGTGGAGCGGTGGGCAGTGCTACTACGGACTCCTCCGGCCGATTTACCGTCATGACGGGAACGCTGCGTGGGCTCAAACCGGGCGAATATATTGTTACCGTGCAAAAGACGGCGGGAGTATCCTCCGGCGATCCCCTAGCTCCAGAAAAGCCGCCCGCTATGTTAACCCCGGCCAAATACGCCAATGTGAAAACTTCCCCGCTAAAATACACCGCACCCGGCGGTCCAGCCCATTTTGAACTCTCCTCCAAATAACTGGCCACCCTTTAGGGCTTTTGCAGTCGGGAGAACCGGCTGCTGCCGCTCAGCAGGGGTGATTACCTTACCCAAAAACTCTCCCTGTTTTCTATCTAAGGCGGCAGAGAGGGGTTGGGGCGGGGGTAGGCTCCCCCCGAGAAGATCGTGTGGATAGGGGGAGAAGAGAGGCAAGAAGCATCAAAATGAATACAATTGTACATCATCCTGTTCTTCAGGCTGATACCTTCTGCGGGCCTCGGTAAGCAGCTCCGTTTGCCAGGGGGTTAGGTTTTGCGGCACATGGCCACCGACCCGCTCAAAGGCCCGTTTGGCTCGTGGCGAAGCCGTAATGGCCACCAAATGCTGGTAGCCCCGTTGCCGGAATCGCTCCAACGCCTCCGACAAAAGCAATTGGCCTTGTTGGGAGTCCTGATGGTCTTCCCCCACCACAAACCCACCGATACATAAGGCCTCCGGGACCCCTGGTACCTCTTGGCCGTGCAATTTGCCAATGAGTACCCCCCGATGCGTCAAGAGCAACGTCCAGGGCAAAAGCCGCTCCAATTCGGCCCGCTCCAACGGCTTCACAAACGGCGTGCCTCTAGAGGTGGTGTATCGGAGGGCTTCCGTATGAAGCCGCTGGATCTCGTCCAAGTCCTCTGGCCGGGCGTATTCCACATAATGGCTCTGAAGCCGCTCGATCATGGTGCCCACACCGGTTCGGGTGAGCACCTCTTCAAGCAGTCGGCTATAGGAGACGATATGGACTTGGGGCACTCCGCCGGCCACAGCGCGAATGGCGGCATGAACCTTCGGCACTAGTTCTGGCGTTACCAGGGGGCTGCCATCGGGCCGATGCCGGGTCAATAGACAAAGGAGTTCTTCCAGATCGGCAAAGCTGAGTTGCTGTTGGCCGCCCCGGTGATGCGGAAGCCAAATGCCATCCGTTTGGGCCAACAGCAGCAGTTTTTGGGCTTGCAAGGCCACAGCCAAATCCGCCGCCAAACCTACCGAAGGGATGTGTAAAAACTGCCCCCGATCCGTCTGCCCGCCAAAACCCAAAATCGCTAGCTCCCCCCGGTCCAGCACTTGCCGAATCGCCCCTAGGTCCAGGCCAGTAATGACGCCGGTGCTTTGATGGCCCACCCGTCGTTCCGCCCGAACCACCCAGACCGGCAATACCGTAGCTGCCATACCGATCGTTTCGCTCAGGCTGGCTAAGGCTTGGCCGATCAACTGCCGCTGCTCCGCCAAAGGGCCTAAAGCAGTTTCCGGAATCACCAGCCGATTGGTCTCCGGATGCCGACGGGCCCCGTACTGGGTTTGAAGTTCCTCTAAAAATCGGGCTGGTTTCCCAAAGACCAACACTACCCGAATCCCATGGCGCAATAGGTCCTGGATACCTTCCAAGACGCTGCGCATGCTGAGGGTAGTTTCGACGGCTTCGTCCTCAGCCTGAATGACAAAGGTCTGCCCCCGAAACTGGGCATAATAAGGCGTATAATAGGGGGGAAAAAGAGCTTCTTGAGCATGTAAGGGACTGTCTGGTTGGTTCATAGAGGCGATTGTAGCCGGTTAAGCCTTCTGTGCAACAGGGCCTAAGCTCCTGTCCTTTCGGTGGGGTAGGATAGCCTCCTTGCTCCCTTGGGAGACCATGATCCTCACGTTGGGGCCGAAAAAGGCTCCCCAGATTTTCCTCTCTGAAGGGACTTTGCTTTGGGAAGCGCTATTTGCTTTCGGAGAAAACCAAGCTAACTCCTTAAATGACAAGGCCTTGGAGCCGAGCCTCAGGGAAACCGTTAAAAATCCTTACTCCGGAGCTTAGAAACTCGTTGCCGAAGGTTTCCGACTGGGAAAAACTTTCCGAGGCACCTTGGCGAATCCGAGGCTGGTCTTTATAATAAAAGCTTTTGAAAGAGAAAGGGGTTGGTTTCTTCCCTCAAATATAGGAGAGAGTGCTTTTCTATGGCAAAACCTGCAGTACCCAAAATTAGTAAGACGGCGCGGAAGCGGGCCCGTGCCCGGGCAAGAGCTAAAAAGCGGGACCCGTTATTTGTGGGCGGGGTTCGTCCTAGGCCGCTATTTGTGGATTACAAAGACCTGGATTTGCTCAAAAAGTTTATCAATCGGCAGGGGAAGATTATTGGACGGCGGAAAACGGGCTGTTCGGCGGCCAGTCAACACGCCATTAGCAAGGCTATTAAGCGGGCCCGGATTATGGCGTTGCTTCCATTTGTGGGAGAATAAATGCCATAATATTCCATTTTTGGGTGGAACAAATACCAATAAGGCGGCAATAAGCCGCCTTATTTTGTCCCCACTCTCCTGGCACCCGAATGGTTTCATCGGGCATCCCCAAAAGCATGGATCCCGTTTTTCTCTGGGTGTCAATTTTGGAACCCTTCTTTCGGTAGAGGGAAAAATCCGTAGCGTTTTAGCTTTTCCGACGGAATAACGCAGCCAGACACACTAAACAGGAAGCCTTTGGGAAGTCCGCCTGATGAGCACTCCAGATTGGCAAACATTGTATGAACAGGTTTGCAGTCATGCCCGGCAGACAGCGGTGCTTGCTTCCATCGGTGCTCTGCTGGGTTGGGACGAACGAACCATGATGCCGCCCCAAGGGGCCCAGTACCGGGCAGAACAGACCCGGTTGCTAGCAGGCCTGGTTCATAGCCGACGGACTGATCCCCAATGGGGGGAGCAACTGGAGCGGCTTGCCGACAGCCCCCTGATGGCGGATCCGCACTCCGAGCAAGCGATCACCATTCGACGGCTCAAACGGCAATATGATAAGGACGTCCGATTGCCGCGAAAGCTAGTGGAAGAGCTGGCTCAAACCGCCTCGTTGGCCCAGCATGTCTGGCAAGAGGCACGGCGAAACAACGATTTTCGATCCTTTCTGCCCTGGTTGGAAAAGACCTTCCAGCTCAAACGGCAGCAGGCCGAGGCCCTCGGCTATCCAGAGTGCCGATACGATGCCCTGCTGGACGAATTTGAGCCGGAAACCCGCACCGCCCAGGTCGCCCAGGTGCTAGGGGAACTTCGGGATCGGCTGGTGCCGCTCATTGGGCGGATTGTCGGCAGCCGCCGGAAACCAGATACCTCCTTGCTGCGTCGGTATTACCCGCGGGATGCCCAGGAGGCGTTTGGCCGGGAGGTGGCAGCAGCTATTGGATTTGATTTTACGGCTGGTCGGCTGGATGTAACGGTGCATCCATTTTGTTCCAGTATCGGTCCCCGGGATTGCCGGATTACTACCCGCTACAACGAACACGCCTTCCAGGAGGCGTTTTTTGGCATTTTGCACGAAGCAGGCCATGGCCTGTATGATCAGGGGCTACGGGAGGATCAATACGGGCTGCCGCTAGGAGAGCCGGTTTCGTTGGGCATTCATGAATCGCAGTCTCGGCTGTGGGAGAACTTGGTCGGCCGAAGCTGGACGTTTTGGCGGCACTTTTTTCCTAAGGCGCAGCAGTATTTTCCGCAGGCGTTGGGAGACGTTGGGCTGGAAGCGTTTTATTTTGCGGTCAACGAAGTTCGGCCTTCGCTCATTCGAGTCGAAGCCGACGAAGCAACCTACAATTTGCATATTCTCATTCGGTTTGAGTTGGAGCAGGCTTTGTTGGAAGGGGAGCTTCGGCCGGCGGATGCCCCGGGGGCATGGAATGAAAAATATCGGCAGTATCTGGGCATTACTCCGCCGGACGATGCCCAGGGCCTGCTGCAGGACATTCATTGGTCGGCGGGTCTAGTGGGTTATTTTCCGACGTATGCGTTGGGCAATCTGTATGCGGCCCAACTGTTCGCGCAGGCCCAGGCGGAACTGGGGGATTTGCCTGGTGCAATGGAGCGGGGAGAGTTTCGGCCCCTTTTGGATTGGCTACGTACAAAGATTCATCAACAGGGCCAACGCTATTTGGCCCCCGAATTGGTGCAGCAAGTAACCGGCCGAGCGCTTTCGCCAGAACCGCTCCTACAGCATCTGGAGGCCAAGTTCTTGCCGCTGTATGAAAATTAAGCGGCGGGCTGTTGGGGGAGTGGTTTTTCCGAATTGTCAGGTTTCCGCCAAATGGAGGAGACGGAGCTGGTGCCCGTAGTATGGGGGAAAGGGCCGGAGCCAATCCGGGCCCCTCGCCCTGCCAGCAGGAATGGTTGCACTCAGCCGAAGGACTTGTCTGGATCAGTCCACCGGGTGGACGAACTGTTTCCAATGGCGGCGGGCGGTGGGCGGGGGAGTTTCGGCTGGATAACCCAGAGGGAGGATTGCCACCGGTTTTAGCCCCTTGGGCGAGCCGATGGCCTGCCAGACGGCCGCATCGTCGAAAGCGCCGATCCAGACGCTTGCTAGGCCGAGGTCTGCGGCCGCTAGATGAGCAAATGTACATGCAATCGTAGCGTCTTGAAGGGCATAGAGGCTTCGGCCACGGCTTCCGTATCGACTGGCGGCCTGCTCCGGATCCGCACAAAACACCAACGCTACGGCCGCCTCGGCGATGAACTCCTGCCCAAAGGCTGCCCGGGCCAATTCCCGAAGCCGCTGCCGGTCTTCGACCAAAAACACCTCATAGGCTTGCAAATTGCCCGCCGACGGCGCAAGCCGAATCGCCTTATAAATTTTCTCCAAGACTTCTGGGGAGATTTTGTCCGGCTTGTATTTCCGGATCGACCGACGGTGTTGGATCAGCTCGAAAAACTCCATTGTGTGGCCTTTCTCCCAATGAACCTGCAATACCAAAATTCTGAATGCCACTTTGCTTTCTTCTGGGACTATTTTGACAGAATTTCCTTTGGCTGAGGAGAGGCCAAAGCGGCCCTCCCCGTTGCCCAGGCCATTCTACCCCCTCCTAGGTGCCCTGATTACAATGGAGTTAACATGGAAGAAAACATTGGGAGCAAGGGTATTTCGGGTTATTCTTGGGTGGTGAAAAATCACCGGAGGAAGAAAGAAGAAAGTTGTGTGGATTCCCGCTTGCGGAGGAATGACACGCAGAGAAGCACTCCTTGGATGGTGAGCCCTGCTAAGGCAGGGCTCCAGAAGGCAACAGACAGCCTCAAAGAGGCGTAGGTTCCTGCTTGCGTTGGGATGATCATCGGGCAGGTTCCAAGCAGCCTGCAGTGCCGCATGAGCGGGAATGACAGGCTGGGCTTTTCCACGGGGGGCAGAGGCGAATGCGGGCCAGACGCCTGGGCTGCCAGGAAGGCTTGCTCACCCGCCGTTGCCTAAATGTCCCGGCCTCCGCCGGGTTTGCTGGGCAGCCGGGTAGCCCTGCTGGACAAGCCCGCAGGCCCACCCGAGTGCAATTCAGCTCTCCCCCCTTGGCGACCCGGCCGATCAGCGAGATACGAAGCGTATCTAATCCGGCTTTAGCAGGAGGGATCCCTGAGCAAGATGATAGTAACCATTGATGGACCGGCCGGAGCAGGGAAAAGCACGGTGGCCAAGGCGTTGGCCCAACGGCTGGGGTTTGCCTATTTGGATACCGGGGCCATGTATCGAGCGGTGGCCCTGGCCGCCTTGCACCGGGGCGTCGATTGGACTCAGCCGGAGGCACTTGCCCGATTAGCCCGTCAGATTCAGATTGACTTCCAAAACGAGCGAGTTCTGCTGGATGGCCAGGATGTCTCCGAAGCGATTCGAGATTGGAAGATTACCCAAATTACTCCCTATGTGGCGGATAATGCGGAGGTGCGAAAGCGGCTGATCGAGCTGCAGCGGCGATGGGCACAAGGGCGAAACATCGTAACCGAAGGCAGGGACCAGGGGACCTTGGTTTTTCCGGAGGCGGAGTGCAAGATATTTTTGACGGCCAGTCCTGAGGAACGAGCTCGGCGTCGTCTGGCCGAACTGCAAGCCCGTGGGCAGTCGGCGACATTGGAGCAGGTGCTGGCGGACCAACAGCGTCGGGACCAGGAGGATGCGAGCCGAGCGTTCGGCCGACTGACCCGCGCACCAGATGCCATCGAAGTGCCCACGGATGGACTTTCTGTGGCCGAGGTAGTGGATCGGCTGGCCGAACTGGTCCAGAGTCGTCAACGAGGGGAAAAGCTCCGGGATCCTGCTGCCGGGAGAGCTACTTGAACAAAAGTATCCTATAATGACCCTGCCCATTCGAAAAAAATCCAAGAGCTTGCAAAACACGCAAGCAGCCGGGTGGAGATCTTCATGGAGGTATCGGTTTTTGTATGCGGCTGCCCGCCGCGTCTGCCAAGTGTTTGCAGTAGGGTTATACCGGGTTCGATACACCGGACGGGAAAACATTCCCGCCGAAGGCGGTGTCCTGGTGGTTGCCAATCACCAAAGCCATTTTGACCCACCGCTGGTGGGGATGGGATGTAGGCGAGAGATGAATTACCTGGCCCGGGAGAGTCTATTTGCGATTGGGCCTCTTAGGTGGATCATGAACCTTTTCGATGCGATTCCCATCAAACGAGATGGCCTTGGTCTGGAGGGGATCAAAGAGACGCTGCGTCGGTTGAAACGGGGGGAAATGGTGCTGATGTTTCCGGAAGGCACCCGGACCTGGGATGGACAACTGGGGCCGTTTCGGCCTGGATTCACCACCCTGGCTCTTCGCTCCGGTGCGTGTATCCTGCCGGTGGGTATTGAAGGGGCGTATCAGGTTTGGCCTCGGTGGCGACGGTTTCCTGATCTGGTGGGCCGGATCCACGTGCATTATGGCCCGGTGATTCCCTCGGAAGAAATTCGGTCATACGCCCAGCGGGAACGAGAGTTGGTCGAAGAGGTGCGAAACCGGGTGCGAGCCTGTTTGAGCGTGCTTCGGCAGCATCCGAACTTTGCCCACCTACCGCCTCCATAGGAACAGTTTAGTTCCTATTGCTTGGCCCGATTTTCCAGATGTGGCTTGGAAGGGAGTGCCCAACCTCTTATTACCTGAAAGCTACCGATTCTACTTCCTCCGCCCCCTTCCTCAGGCGAAGGAACTATTCCAGAACTCACCGACCGATTGGCTGGGATCCGCTCCAAGGGAGCCTGGTGCGGTCTGGCTGGCCGCTACATCCGTTCGACCACGTCGATGCCCAGCAGTTCGAGGCCTTTTTGGATGGTTCGGGCCGTTAGATCGCACAGCAGCAATCGGCTGATGCGAAGCGAGTCCGGCTCCGCCTTCAGCACCGGGCATTGTTCAAAAAAGACCGAATACCGATTGGCCAGCTCGTAAAGATAACTGGTAAGCAGGTTAGGCCGATAATCTTCCAGAGCCAGTTCCAGGGCTTCCCCAAATCGCAAAAGGGCCAGGCCGAGATTTCGTTCTGGCTCCGTGGGCAATATCACGGGTGCGCCGGCGGTGCGTAATTGTTCTGGCTGGAGGCCGCCTTTGCGGAAGATGCTTCGCACCCGGGCGTAGGCGTATTGCATGTAGGCGGAGGTATTGCCGCTGAGAGCGAGCATTTTGGAATAACTAAACACATAATCACTTGTGCGGTTTTGAGATAGATCGGCATATTTTACCGCTCCAATGCCGACCCGCTGGGCGATTTCCGCCCGTTCTTGGGGCGACAGTTCTGGGCCATCCGGTTTGGCGTCATCGTTTTCGGAAACAATTTTCAATGCCCGAGCCACCGCCTCGTCCAAAAGGCTTTCTAGCCCTACTAAGTCGCCTTCGCGGGTTTTGAACGGGCGGCCGTCTTCGCCCAAAACAGTACCGAAACTGATGTGCTGCAGTTCCACGTCCTTGTACCCCAGCAGGCGGGCTGCCGCAAACAATTGCTGAAAATGCAGGCTCTGCCGATGATCCACCACATAGAGGATGGCATCCGGATGCCAGGTCTGCATCCGATATTGCAAGGTGGCGAGATCGGTCGTGGCATAAAGAAAAGCGCCGTCTTGTTTACGGATGATCATCGGTGTATCGAAGCCCTCCAGGAACATACATACGGCGCCGTCGCTGACTTGGGCCAGTCCCCGGGCCAATAGGTCCTCGACCAAGCCGGCCAATCGATCATGATAAAAACTTTCGCCCAAGGTATAATCAAACCGAACGCCCAAACGCTGGTAAATTCGTTCCAATTCGGCCAGGCAGTAGGGCAAAAACTCCTGCCACAATCGACGGTTTTCCGGATCGCCCGCATGGAGTTTGGCCGTCTCAGCCAGCACTTTGGCTTCCAGGTCAGGATGCTCTTGGGCCAGGCGGAGCAGTTCCGGCGACTGCTCGACCTGGGTTACCTTTTTCTCTAGCTCCTGTTGTTCTTCGAGGTGTGCCTGGAGCTCTTTTCTCATCGCCCGGCGAATGGGCGGTTCTTGGCCGGGGGGAATGGTTTGGGAAGACTCTCTTTTGTTCCCATGGTCAGATGTTCTCTCCTCCACTCCAGCTTTCCCGAGGTGCGCTTTAATTTCGGCAATCCGGGCCTGAAGCCCTCCGGCAGCCAAAGTGGCCTTGGCTTGCTGATAATCCATCAAGAGCCGAACCAGCCGATACAGCCGGGCCAACTCCTGCACCGGTTCCCGCCGGTAGGCCTCCGCATCCAAAAAATGTTTATATCCGTACAGAATCATGCCGAACTGAGTGCCCCAATCGCCGATGTGGTTGTCGCTGATGACCCGATGGCCCAAAAAGCGGAGCATTCGGCACAGAGCATCGCCGATCACAGTAGAACGGATATGCCCGACATGCATCGGTTTGGCCACATTCGGCGCCGAATAATCGATCACATAGGTCTTGGGGTGGGCCGCCAGCGGCACAGCTAATCGCGGATCGGCCACCGCCTGGGTCAACTGCTTGGCCAACCACTCGGCACGAAGGCGAAAGTTGATAAAGCCGGGACCAGCAATTTCCGGCGGCTCGGCCATGTCGGCCACATCCAACCGAGCTACTAGTTCCGCCGCCACCTCCCGGGGCGATCGGCCACGCCGTTTGCCCAACGGCATCGCCAAGTTGGCCTGATAATCGCCAAACCGCTCCTCCTGGCTCGGACGAATCATCTCCAGCAGATCGCTGGGGTCTTCCCCCCACGACTGCAAAACCTCTCGAAACCGCCGTCTTAGTTCTGCAAGAATGGACATAATACCGCCAGGTCTCTCCATGCCCTAAGAGTGTCTAACGTTTGGTCTAACTAGCGCGGGCCTAAGAAAATCTCGTCCATCTCCGTCGGTTCCAACAGCCCCTGCCTTTGGCAGGAGCAAACCGAACCTTCTCATTGCCGCCCAAAGGAGAATCCAGCATCTTTCGGAAGCATCCATGGTTTGGCTGGTTCCCCGCTTTGCCAACAAGAAAACAAGAGAAAGCTCCATCCCCGGGGTGGTCATAGTACCTATGGCGATTGCTCCTTGGCGGAACTCATCCGAGCCAAGACCCGCTGCCAATTAACGCGTTTAGCCTGTGCCCACAGCTCTTCCAAGGCATAATAGGCCCGGGTCTGCTCGTCAAATAGATGCACCACCAGATCGCCATAGTCCATGACGATCCATCGGCTATTATCTTCGTATCCTTCCAGGCCGATCCGTTGGTCCCCCATTTCCGTCTGGAGGACCCGGTCAATTTCGTCGCACATGGCATGGAGTTGGCGACGGCTTGTTCCGGTAGCTAACACAAAATAATCGAACAACGTGGTCAGCTTCCGCATATCCAGCACGAGGACATCTCGGCCCTGGAGTTCTTCGGCGGTTTGGGCAGCTCGGGCCGCCCGCTGTAAAGCCACCGCAGCCCGTTTTGTCCGACTCTCGGGGGGTTGTTTCTGCTTGGCCATTTTCCCCTTACACCTGCTTGGACCTGGGAACTCAGATACTTTTATTCTACTCTCCAAGAGCCGAAATGTAAAAGCCAGGTCTTTTCACTGCCGCCCTCACCTAGCTGTTTCCCCCGGAGGCCCCGAATCGTGTTGCCGAACATGCAAACCTGGAATCTCCGAAGATAGGTATATATTTACATATACATCCCGCTGGCCTATACTTTTCCAAATCGACCGAGACTGCTCCTCTGGAACGTGTTGGCGTCCTCCAGATGCCGGAATAACCAGGGGCAGTTTCCGATATAATGATAGTGCCCAGAGGCATCGGTTTTCTGTTAGTTGGAGGATGGTTATTGTCGGAGGGCCTGAAGGGCCTCTTTGGCTCGGGCTACAATGGCTTCCGTGGTGATGCCGAAATGTTTATATAGCACCTTTTCTGGCGCGGATGCTCCGAAGCTGTTCATTCCGACAAAACGGCCCTGGGGGCCGAGATAGCGTTCCCAGCCTTGCCGGACGCCGGCTTCCACCGCCACCCGAGCCAAACAACTGGGGGGCAACACCTCTTTGCGATATTCTGCCGGCTGGGCCTCGAAAAGCTCCCAACTGGGCATACTGATCACCCGTGTAGGAATTCCTTCGGCCTGAAGCTGCTGTTGGGCGGCCAAGCAAAGATGCACCTCGCTGCCGGTGCCGATTAAGAGCACGTCCGGCTTGCCGCCCGCGGCCTCCGACAACACATACGCTCCCTTGGACAGGCCGTCGGCCGGGGCCAGCTTTGACCGGTCCAAAACCGGCAGGTTCTGCCGAGTGAGCACCAGCGCGGTCGGTCCATCCCGCCTTTGCAAAGCCACCCGATACGCCTGGGCCGTTTCATTGGCGTCGGCTGGCCGAATCACCACCATATTCGGTATAGCACGCAGGGCGGCCAGATGTTCCACAGGCTGATGCGTCGGCCCATCTTCGCCTACTCCAATCGAATCATGCGTTAGAATATAAAGCACTGGCAACCCCATCATCGCCGCCAGCCGCATTGACGGTCGCATGTAATCAGTAAATACAAAAAACGTCCCCGCAAACGGCCGCAGCCCGCACAACGCCAACCCATTGCAGATGCCCCCCATGGCATGTTCCCGAACCCCGAAATGGAAATTTCGGCCCGAAGGGTTGGCAACCGAAAAATCCCCATGGGCTTCTGGGAAGCTAAGTTCGGTTCGATTCGAGGGCCCCAGATCGGCCGACCCGCCCAAAAGCCACGCTGTCCGCTGCGCCGCATGATTGAGCACCTTGCCAGAAGCCACCCGGGTAGCCATCCCCTTCGGATCCGGCGGAAAGCTGGGCCAATCGGCATCCCAGCCATCGGGCAATCGGCCCTCCAAGAGGCAATCCAACTGCTCGGCCAAATCGGGATACGCCTTTCGGTACTCGGCCAACATGGCATACCATTGGTCGGCTTGCTCATGGCAGTCGGCCAAATGACCCTGGCGGAAATGTTCCACCACTTCCGGCGGTACCAAAAACTGCTGATCTTCCGGCCAACCGTAGAACGCCTTGGCTCCCCGAACTTCCTGGTCCCCCAGCGGCGCGCCGTGGGCTTCGTGATGGTTCTGCTTGGTCGGTGCACCCCAAGCGATGATGCTCCGCACGATGATCAGTGTGGGCCGGTCTGGCTCCTGATTAAAACCGTCTAATGCGCTGCGCAAACAGCCCAGTTCATTCACATCGGCCACCCGAAGCACATTCCAGCCATAGCTCGAAAACCGCATCCCTACATCTTCGCTAAACGCAAGCGAGGTCGGACCTTCAATAGTGATCCGATTATCATCATAAATCCAGCAGAGATTGTCCAGTTGCAAGTGGCCTGCCAAGGAAGCAGCCTCGGCGCCGATGCCTTCCATTAGGTCGCCGTCGCTGCAGAGGGCATAGACTCGGAAGTTAAAAAGCTCAAAACCCGGCCGGTTGAAATACCCAGCCAGCCATTTGGCGGCAATGGCCATCCCCACACTATTGGCCACCCCCTGACCCAACGGTCCGGTGGTGGTTTCTACGCCACTGGTGTGCCGGTACTCCGGATGGCCAGGGCATCGGCTCCCTAACTGCCGAAATTGCCGAATGGCTTCCAATGGCACGGCCAATTCCCCGGTCGGCTGCCCATCCGGCCCAACCTGTTGAACTCCCGCCAAATGCAACGTCGCATACAAAAGCATCGACGCATGGCCGCAACTTAACACAAACCGGTCCCGGTTCGGCCAATGGGGCCGCTCCGGATCGTACCGAAGCCGCTCCCGAAACAGCACATAGGCCACCGGCGCTAAGGCCATTGGTGTGCCAGGATGCCCGCTCCGGGCCGCCTCCACCGCATCCATCGATAACGTCCGGATCGTATTAATCGCCAATTGTTCCACAGACACTGCTCGGTTCATGGACCCTCCGTTAATCTGCAAACGTTCGATTTGGGGGGATGGTGTTTTACGAAGCCTAGTTCCGGCCGCTTTTTCCGCCGAAATCTTCTCCAAAAAGCAGAAAGAAAATAATTTAAAGCAACAGACGCCAATCGTCAACGACCTAGCCCGGCCAGCCGAGTCCCCAAAAACACTCCCTACGTAATCAACTCTCTCCCAGCCGAGCTAAATCTTCGCCGAAACGCAATCCCAAAGAGCAGGTGAATTACTCCTGTTCGAGCGTACCGGCCACCAGTACGGGAGCAGCCGGGGTGCCTAAATCCCGGAAAATGAGCTTCTCCACTTTGACCGGCCGGAGTTGCACGCCCAGCAGATTCAGGTGCCAGCGTTTGCCCCGAAGCACCGGCCGAACGTCCGTAGCATCCGGCGGGCTGGCCCAATCGTCGATCGTTTGCCCCGTAATGAGCGGGATGGTTTGCTTTTGGCCGTCCGCATAGCAGATGACATATTCGGCTACAGCACCGGAGGGTTCGACGCCGCCATCGTGGGGGTCCCAACCGTGCACATTGCCCAACAGGAAGAGCCGACGGCCCTGGCAACCCACAGGAATTTCCACTTCCTTGGGAAATCGCTCCGGTTTCGGTGCCCGGGGCGAATGGAGGACCACCAAGGCTCGGCCGCCGTTTTTGGCCGGGTCAATAATCTCAAACGGCACACCGCCCACTGTGGTTCGACCAACCGGCAATCCTTTCATCAGCAGGTCTTCGCCCGGATTGGGCACGCCAAACGGAGCGGTAAACGGATCCGTATTAGCCGACTTCGACAGGTCGAGAAAGACACATTTTTCAGCCCGAACCGGTTCACCGATCGGCAGGGCCACTAGCCAGGCAATCGGCTGCTTGGACGGCGGCGCCTGTTCTTCATATTTTTGGACCACCGTCGGAAAATCCCACCGCACCTTTTGCGCTGGTCGATAGAGTACCTGGCAGTCTGGGACCGGCTCTAGCAATCGGCGGTTTTCCGGCAAAAAAAGCAGTATCTGTCGGGGTTTTTCTCGATTTGGGGCCTGGAGGGAGACTTTCACGCCGTCGGCCAGGCCCTCGACCAGCATAGACAAAAGTCCAAAATGCGTAGGCGCTCGTTCGACCAGGATCTTTTGCCCCGGCCCAAGCCACCAGTCCGGAACCGCCC
This sequence comes from uncultured Thermoguttaceae bacterium, assembly GCA_938042245.1. Taxonomy (GTDB): domain Bacteria; phylum Planctomycetota; class Planctomycetia; order Pirellulales; family Thermoguttaceae; genus JANXAQ01. The sequence goes on along the minus strand of CALIRO010000042.1, from coordinate 30,972 downwards.
GCAGCAGGTGCAACTGGCCGGCCTGCTCATGCACCAGCATATGCCGAAGCATCAGCGCATAGTTGGCCGCCCCGGTTGGATGCGGAATCGTATCACTCCAGGCAAACCGCCGACGATAGTAAATCCCTTCCGGAAAGGCATGGCTGGCCGTGCTATGGAGCAAATACCAATAGAAATCTTCGACGACTTGTTCATGGTCCCCCCGGATCAGGTCGGCCATGGTGGTATAGGCGCCCATGTACGGATGGATAGCGCCTGCGGTACCTAGCCAGCGGATGGTTCCTTCGCAAAAGCCGCCGCCATGCTCCTGCCGAACATGCCGAATCAGGGCTGCCACCCGGGGATCGTCCGTGGGCCAAATCGGCGTGGGCCACAAGGTTTCCGTATTGCCCCAATGAGTGCCTTGCTTTTCCCAACTGGGCGGAAAGTACGGCAAACTGGTTTGTTTCCATGCCGCCTCGATAGCCTGCCGATATTGGGCAGCCTCGTCGGCCCAATGCTTGGCCTGCTCCGCCCGGCCCAATGCCTGAGCAGCATCGGCCACTAGCTCCATGGCCCGAAGGTTCCAAAAGTCGTAGCCGACAATATGGTGTTTACCGTCCCAGAGATGTTCGCCGTCAGCAGGCGCCGGAGGCAGAAGGCCGGCAAACGGACTGTCGGCCGGTGCTTCACGCCGGGCCTTTTTGGTCCACTCCACCGCCCGCACCATGGCCGGGTAGGCCCGCTCCAAAAAATTCTTATTGCCAGTAATCTTCCAATACTGCCACAACGCCCAGACCGCCTGGCCGTTGGCGTCGAATTGGTTGGTTTGGGTCTCGAATCGGCCGTCCGGGCGCTGGGCCTTCAGGTAAAACTCGATCGCCTTGGCCGCTGGATCCCAAAGCCCTGCCTCTTCCAGCTCCATGATCTGATAGGCGCCGTCCCGGATGTAAAACTCGTCATAAAACCCTTCGCCGCCATGGAGCCGACCATGATCGCTCACCAACATCTGGCAGACATGGGCTGCCACAAGGGCCTCGGTAGCTTTTCGACATGGCAGTTCAATCCGGGCAACCTGATCGTTCTGCAAAAGGCCTTTCCAAAACTGCACCGTCCGGTCCAGCCAAAGGTTCGAATCCTCCTTAGCAAACAGCTCCGGCTTAGGCTCCGGGAAAAAGGGTACACGGACTACGGCCGTCTGGGATGCCCCGGCTGGCAGCGTCCAGGCAAATTGCTCTTCCGTGTGCTGACCGGTCTTTGGCCGGTCGATCCGGACCCGCAGTTTGGCTTGGGCCAATTGCCCGCCCCGGTTGGTCGCCGTTACCCTGGCCCAGACCAAAAAGTTTTCTCCTTCGGTCGGCCAATAGAAGGCCTTTTGCCAATCTTGGACGCTCGGCAGCGGGGTAGCCCAATAGCAAAACTCGTACTCTACCTGGCCCTCCTGCGCATGGAGCACCATCACCGGAAGCCAACCTTCCAAGCAGCGTTTGGTTTGTTTCCGAGAGAGCGGCTCCTGCTTGGTGCCGAACCAAAACTGCACTTTGCCGCCGTCGGCAAGCAGAATACTGTTTTCCGGCGTGATGCGTGCGCCGTACCGGTAATCCTTCAGGCCCACCACGTTCCAAGAATTACGGAAGTAGTCGAACGATTCTGCCGGCTTGTCTGCCGGTTGGGCTGCTAGGCTGAAAAAGCCTGTCCCCATCAAGCATCCTAGTCTCAGCAGCCACTTTTTCCGCCAAGCACCCAGTGAGAAAACAGAGGACATAATCTTGCTCCTTTTTCACTTACTGTCGGTACTTTGCAATTTCCCTTGGGCCTATTGAATCTTTGGGAACAATTCCCCCAAATAGACCGTCTTTCATTCTCACCAAAGGACACGAGCCAGAAAACAGAGCCTCCCCATTTTCCACTGCTGCTTGTCCGGCAGAGACAGGATAGGGTTCCTCACGAAAAAACAGCAAACACATCCCCAACGGGTGAAATGTTCCGACAAATCAGGGGCCTCCTTCATGGGGTTGAAAAGTTACCAAGGCTAAAATGGGTACCAATTAAATGAAAGAATATCGGATTTTTTGGTTATCCTATTGGGAAGAGGGCTTAAGACCAAGCCTACCCCCTATTTAGAGGGGTCTCTTTTCCGCTTTTTTTCGGTAAAATATTTGTTTGTGCGATGCCAGAGGCAGGCAGGTGAGCGAAGGGCCTTTTCTTCGTAGGGTGGGGCATCCGGTGAAAGGCGAAGGTCAGAAATTGTCCTGCCCTAGAGGAAAAGGACCATGGGAAATTGACGCTCGACTTTTGCCGGTTTTCCATAAGTCCTTTTTTGTTTCCGAACAAGTTAGCTGAATCTGCCATTTGCCCATATAATTTCCTAACTCCAATATTCACAATCAGTTAGGAGACTGTCTCTGGAGGGGTGTGCTTAAAATGGCCAAAGTCGAGCCCAAGGGATTTGGAAAAATCGAGCTCTCTTAGGAAAGGGATGGGATCGCCGATTTGGGGGTTAAGGAGGATGAATGGGAGGGGTTAGCCCGTTTGGTGGAAGGCGAACCCCCCGTTCGGGTGGAAAACGAGCGAAAACTGAGTGAATCTTTTATAGAAATGCCAATAGGAGCAAGACCATAGGCCCAGGCAGAGGCAACCGAGCATAGGTTGTTGGTAGGGTGCGGACAGCGATGTGTATCATGGCGATTTATTATCAGGCGGTTCCGAATACGCCGATTTTGGTGGCGTACAATCGGGAGGAGTTTTTTGAGCGGCCCACTCAGCCGCCACGGATTCAATCGGGCAAACCTCGGGTGGTTTGCGGGATCGACAAAAAGGCTGGGGGGACCTGGTTGGGGATTAATCAATATGGTTTATTTGTGGCGGTGGGCAATCGGCCGAAAAACCGGGTGCCGCCAGAGCCCCGATCTCGTGGGCTGTTATGCCGGGAGCTATTGAGTTGTCGGACGGCTCGGGAAGCAGCGCTGATGGCGGCACAGGAACTAGCCACCGGCCAATATGCTGGAGCGAATTATGTTTGTCTGGACCCCAAGTATGGGGCTGTGGTGTACGGGGGGGACCACGTGGAAATCGTGGACTTGACGCCTGGCCTGCATCTTTTAACCAACGGCGACTTGGACGATCCGAAGGATCCGCGTCAGCAACTGGTCCGTCGGCAGCTTACTTTGCAGCGATTGGACTCTTCGGTCATGTTTTTAGCGGTGGCAAGCCGCACTTTTTCGCGCCGGCCGGATCCGGCCGGTCGTGGGGGGGTTGTCCTACTTGGATCGGAGTTCGGGACCGTCTCTTCCACGCTGGTAGCGCTGGCCAATAAAACCCAACATTCGATCCTGCAATATACTAACGGCCCGCCCTGCGATTATCCTTATGAGGACCTTTCGGCCTTGCTACGTCAGGTGCTTTCCACGGAGCGAGCTTCTCGTAAGGCCTAGGGAGCCAGTTTCGAGGGCGTGGCAATCTGCCTGAATTGCCACCGGTTTGCCCAACCGAACGTTTTTCTGATCCCCGGTGGGGATTTTGCTTTGGTAGGGCTGCAGATTGAAGACCATTTCCAGAGAGTCTTTTGAACCATGAGGAAGCATCGCATTGGGGTCTGGTTGATTGGGGCCCGGGGAGGTGTGGCTACGACGACGATTGTCGGCTGGGCAGCCCTCCGCCGGGGGATGGTCGAACCGATCGGGCTGGTGAGTGCTTTGGACCCCTTTAGCCGATTAAACCCACTGGACTGGGAGCAGCTTGTATTTGCGGGTCATGAGATCCGCAAAACCCGGCTTTATGAGGAGGCCGTCCAGTTTATGCAGAAAAGCCGGGCTCTGGAACCCCGCCTGCTTGAAGCGGTTCGGGAAGATTTGGAGGCAGTGGACAGGCGGATTCGGCTTGGGACGGTCTGGCGGGCAGGACCGGCCATTGAAAAGTTGGCCTGCCCAGAGGTGCCCCGGGAGGGATTGGCCCGGCAGATCCTCCGGCGCTTGCAGGCCGACTTTGCCCAGTTTGTCCAAACCGAGCAGGTAGATCATTTGGTAGTGGTGAATGTAGCTTCGACGGAGCCTCCAGTGGACGAGGCCGTCTTGCCTAGCCGATGGGAGCAGTTAGACTCGCTGCTGGATCAGGCGGATTGTCTGCTACCGGCCAGTTCGCTATATGCCATTGCGGCGTTGGATGCGGGACATTCGTATATCAATTTTACGCCCTCCTTGGGTTCCCGGCCAGCGGCCATTTCCGAATTGGCCCGGTTGCGTGGAACACGCCACATGGGCTGCGACGGAAAAACCGGCGAAACCCTGCTCAAAAGCGTCTTGGCCCCCATGTTCGCCCAACGCCATTTGCGCGTCCTGAGTTGGGTGGGCCATAACATCTTCGGTAACCTGGATGGGCAAATCCTGAACGATCCCTTGCATAAACAGGCTAAACTGGCTAGTAAAGACCGGCTTTTGGCCGAGATCCTCGGCTACCGGCCCCAAACCCATATCTCCATCGAATACATCCAAAGCCTAGGAGATTGGAAAACCGCCTGGGATCATGTTCATTTTCAGGGTTTCTTAGGCACTCCAATGGTGTTGCAATTGATCTGGCAAGGGTGCGATTCCTTGCTGGCGGCGCCATTGGTGTTGGACTTAGTGCGGTTTACGGAGCTGGCTTGGCGGCGCGGTCAGACAGGCACCTTGACATTCTTGGCCAGTTTCTTTAAAAGTCCTTACGAAGTGGCCGAACACCGCTTCGACCGCCAATATCAACTGCTGGAAGCATGGGCCCAGCAAGCTTATACGGTTGGCTCAAAGTCTTCATAAAACACACAAAAATCAATCCAAATTGGTTTCCCAGAAAGAGGGAGTCTCCTAATGGCTGAATGTAAAAAAGAAAAGAATCTCAAATCCTGTACCTGCAGTTATGAGCCGTGCAGTCGCAAAGGGATCTGCTGCGATTGTTTGGCGTATCATTTACGGTCTCGGCAACTGCCCGGTTGTTGTTTTCCGCCGGACGCCGAACGGACCTATGACCGCTCGTTTGAGCACTTTGCTCGTCTGGTGATGGCCAAAAAGATTTAACGCCCTGATGGGAACCCATGGGACGCAGCGCATCCGCCAGTTTGGCGGTGGTAATGGCCAAAAAGATTCCACAGGCCTATCGTCGCTTTGGGTGGAGGGTTTTTAGGAGAGCGGAGGTTTCAGCTGGTGTGGTCGGATGCCGGGGCTAGGCCGCCGGTTCGCCCGCCGTGTTTCTGCCGTCCCCAGCGGGGAAGCTGAAGAAAGTGTACCCTGTCCGCCAGAGGAAAGCTGGTCAATGAGAAACATAACGGCGCTGGATCCGGCGGAACGATACCAGAACCTCGGCGAGGAGTTCCGTTTTTAACGGAGGCGGCGGCTACCGGCTACCGTTTCGGTTCGATTCGGTCTTTGCCTACCCAGGGCCGAAGCACTTCCGGTATGACGACGGTGCCGTCGGCTTGTTGATAGTTTTCCAGGATGGCCAGCAAGGTGCGGCTAATGGCGATGGCGGTGCCGTTGAGGGTATGGACAAAACGGGTGCCTTTTTCGCCTCTGGTGCGGTAGCGGATGCCCAACCGACGTGCTTGATAATCTGTACAGTTTGAGGTGCTGGTAATTTCGCCCCACTCGCCCCGGCCTGGCATCCAGGCCTCCAAGTCGTATTTTCGATAGGCCGGGCCCCCCAGCTCACCAGTGGCCGTATCAATCACTCGATAGGGAATCCCCAACCCGTCGAAAAGCCGACATTCCAACTCGCAAAACCGTTCCAGCATCGAATCGCTCTGCTCCGGCAGCGTAAAGGCAAACATTTCTACCTTGGTAAATTGATGAACACGGTATAGGCCTCTGGTGGCCCGGCCATGGGCGCCCGCTTCGGTCCGAAAACAATGGCTAATACCGGCAAAAAGCATGGGCAGTTGCTCAGCTTCCAGAATCTGGTCGGCAAACATACCGCCCAGAGTAATTTCCGCCGTGGCAATCAGCCCCAGATCGGTCCCCTCGATGCTATAAATCTGCGTTTCCGGGCCCCGCGGCAGAAAACCGATCCCCTCCAAAATCTCGTTGCGGGCTAGGTCCGGCGTGATCATTAAGGTGAACCCCTCTTGTTGCAACTGTTCCACCGCATATCGTTGCAAGGCCAGTTCTAAAAGCACCGCTTCGTTTTTAAGAAAATAGAATCCATGTCCCGCTACTCGAGCGCCCGCCTCCAGATCCAAAAGGTCCAACTTCTCTGCCAGTTGCACATGATCCAGGGGCGGAAAATCGAATGGCCGAACCGGCGTTTGACCATATCGGCACACCCGATTGGCCGAGGCATCTCCTACCGGCGCATCCGGATGGCTCATATTGGGAATCCGCTTCTGAATCTGCAGCATTTCCTCCAGGAGGGCATCCAGCAGGCTTTTCGCTTCGGCGGCCGCTTCCCGAAGTCTTCGGCCCTCCTCTTTCAACGCCTCCCGCTCGGCGGGGTCTTTAGCTTGCGCAATTTGTTTGGAGACCAGATTGGCCTGCCGATTCAGATCGTCCCACTCGGCCTGTTTGGCTCGACGCCGTGCCTCCAACTGCACAAAACGATCCACATCCGCCTGGACTCCCCGATTCCGGCAATTCTGTTTGACCCGTTCGGCATGTTCGACAATAAACTTGGCATCTAACATGACTGCAGCCCGCCTCCTTTTCGAAATCGTTGAACAAGCTTGAATAACGGTTAGGATACCTTATAGGTGTTGGCAGCGAACCTGGAATGCATTATCATAAAAAATCATGCGGACTTTGCGTAGGGGTCTTTTTAGAGGGCAATTGCGGAGGCTCCCAGCCGCCCATTTCACCTCCAAGGAATAAAACCCACTGCTGCTCGAAGCCCTCATGCCGGAGGGCTCCTGAGTTCTGATGGCAGGATGGCATCTGGCTCTTTTAGCGAAGGAGGCTCACCGATGGGGACTTCTATCCAACCGCATCTTGCCCACCCGACCACAGCAATCCCAACTCCCAGCAGAGACTCGCCGGAACCCCAGCACGCAGCGGAAAGCCTACCAGAAGCACTCGGCTCGCCCAAACGTCTTTCCACCCAAAAAGAATCACACCCCCCCTCTCCTTGTCCACTCCAAGGCAACTACCGGCTGGAGCGATGGTTGCTTGCTAAGCTGCTCCAGCGACTAGGCAGCCTGCCGATTGGGGTGGTTCTGCCCAACGGGGAAGAACTGGCCGGTTCCACTCAACCGCCCCAGATCCGCATCCGGTTTCATGATCGGAGGGCCATTTGGCTGGTGGCCTTGGACCCCGAGCTATATTTCGGCGATTGTTACATGGACGGCCGGCTTGACGTGGAAGGCGATTTGGGCCGGTTGCTTCAGATGGTCTTTCCCCGGTTGGCTTGGGAAGGAAAAGGTTCCCTAGGTTTGGGCGCCCGGTTTTGGCGCCTCGTTGGCCGCACTGCTTCGAACACTCTGGAGCGATCCCGCCGGAACGTAGCCCATCATTACGACATCGGCGATGCGTTTTACGAGCTTTGGTTGGATAAGGAACTTTTATATACCTGTGCCTACTTCCCCCAACCGCACCTCAGCCTCGAACAGGCCCAGCAGGCCAAAATGGAACATGTCTGCCGAAAGGTCTGGCTCCGGCCGGGCGAAACGGTTGTCGAGGCCGGTTGCGGCTGGGGAGCTTTGGCCCTCTACATGGCCCGCCACTACGGCGTGTCCGTCCATGCCTACAATATCTCCCGAAATCAAATCGCCTACGCCCGCCGACGTGCCAAAGCCGAGGGACTGGACCACCGCGTCCAGTTCATCGAAGACGATTACCGAAATATCCAAGGCCAATTCGACGTCTTTGTCTCCATCGGCATGCTCGAACACGTCGGCCCTGCCCATTATTCCACCCTGGCCAAGGTGATCGACCGCTGCCTAAAACCCCAGGGCCGAGGCATCCTCCACTCCATCGGTCGAGACCGCCCCATGCCAGGCGACCGATGGATCAGCCGACGCATCTTCCCAGGCGCCTACGCCCCCAGCCTTCAGGAAATGCTCGATGTGCTCGAGCCCCACGGCTTTTCCGTGCTGGACGTGGAAAACCTCCGCCTTCATTACGCTCTGACCCTCCAGCATTGGCTGGATCGGTTTGAAAAGGCCAAAGATCAGGTGGCCCAGATGTTCGACCAGCGATTTGTACGGATGTGGCGGCTGTATCTGACCGGCGCACGCACCGCCTTCATTACCGGCACCTTGCAACTATTCCAGATCGTCTTTACCCGCACCGGCCAAAACGCCATCCCCTGGACCCGTGCAGGCCTGTACGACCAACCCGTGCCTCCAAACCCCTACGCCTCGGAAATCCAACATCCTGGGGAAAGGGGCTAGGGAAAGCCGTTGTGGGGAATCAGGCAAGGCTTTTTCCGGCAAGCATACATTCCCCGACGGTTGAAGCCGGCCAGTCAGGGGAATCGGCATGGTCGGATTTTCGCCTTCGGTCTGTTTCGTGTTGGGCTCCGAGACAACCGGTGGTTAAGAGCGGCCCAGCATGCGTTTCAGTTCCGGCCAGGGGCGGGTGTTGGCCACATGCTGCTTGCTGAGCCCGCCCCGCCGGGCCTGCAACACCCCATATCGCAAAGCGTCCAGGCCACTGGCAGAATGAGCATCGGTAGAAATGACCACTGGCACGCCGAGTTTCCGCGCCGCCGCACAGCCTACATCATCCAGGTCCAAGCGAGCTGGATGGGCGTTCAGCTCGATCATTTTCCCATAACGTTTGGCCGCCTCCAAAACCGCCTCCAGATCAATCGCATACGGCGGCCGCTCATTCAAAAGCCGACCCGTCGGATGCGCAAACACGCTCACTGCCGGATGCGCCAACGCCTCGACCACCCGTCGGGTGATCTGCTCTCTGGGTTGGTTTTGCCCATAGTGTACGCTTGCCACCACCCAATCCGCCTCGGCCAGCACTTTATCCGGCAGGTCCAAGCCGCCCCTCTCCAAAATATCTACCTCAATACTTTTGAGAAGTTGAAAATCTTTCCATTTCTGGTTCAGGCGGTCGATCTCCTCCCATTGCCGACGCAGCCGATCCGCATCCAGACCATGGGCCATGGTTACCCGCTTAGAATGGTCGGCAATGGCCAAGTACTGCAGGCCTCGCTGACGTGCCGCCTCGGCCATCTCCTCCAACGTGTTCTGCCCGTCCGTCCAATCGCTGTGCACATGAAGATCGCCCTTCAGATCGGCCAGTTCCACCAACACCGGCAACGCCCCTTGAGCCGCCCAGTCAAACTCCTCTCGTGCTTCGCGCAATTCCGGCGGAAACCAGGGCAACTCCAACGCCCCATAGACCTCCTGTTCGCTTCGGCCGGCAATCCGCTTTTCCCCTCGGAACACCCCATATTCGTTGATCTTCAGGCCCCGATCCTTGGCCATGCCCCGCAAAACCACATTGTGCGCCTTCGAACCAGTAAAATACTGCAACGCCGCACCAAACGACTCCTCCGGCACCACCCGCACATCCACCTGCAACCCAATGCCCAGCCGAACCGACATCTTCGTATCCCCACGCGCCAATTCCTGAGCAATCCCGTCCAACCGGCTGAAATGATCCATCACTACCGCTGGTTTTCGGGTAATGACCAGAAAGTCCAAATCACCGACCGTTTCTTTGCCCCGCCGGTAACTGCCGGCCGGCTCGATGGTACGCACCTCTTTACACCCCCTCATGTGGCCCAGGATGTTTTGTACCAATTGGTCGGCAATGGCCCAAAGGGTTCGCCGACCTGCCTCGGCTGCCAGTTCGATCCCCTGAAGAATCTTTTCTTCCGTCTTCGCACCAAACCCGGGCAGCTCCCGCACCTTCTGCGCCATGCACGCTTCACGCAATTGCTCCAGCGACGTAATCCCTAGCTCTTTATACAAGGTGGCGGCCCGTTTCGGACCCAAGCCCGGCACCCGCATCACTTGCAACACCCCAATAGGCACCTGCTCCCGCAGCTCCTCCAAAAGCGGCAAAGTCCCAGTTTTCACTAAGGTGCTTATCTTTTCCGCAAGATCCGCTCCAATGCCGCTGATCGCTGTCAGACCCTGCGGATCCGTGTAAACCATCTGCTCCAACGATTCGGTCATCTCCCGCAACGTCCGAGCCGCGTTCCGGTACGCCCGCACCCGAAACGGATTGGCCCCTTGAAACTCCAACAAATCGGCAATCTGATCAAACACATCCGCAATTTCCGCGTTGGTCATAAACCCCGGGCCTCCAAAATGGTCTATGCCGGAATAACTCGGAACGTGAAAACTCGTTAAGAAACTGGTCCAAGATCACTCGCTTGAATGAACAAATATTCTCCTTGCCAACCTCCCCGATTGCCCCCTCATCCCATCGGCTGCCAAAAAAGTCCGGATTTCCTCCTTTCTCGTAAAAGTATATCAAACCTCCCCGCTCCCCAATATCTGCCGCTGCTTCCTTTGGTGCTATTTCCACCCAATCCCCCTCCAAAAACAACCCCTCTTGCAAACCCCCGCATCCCAAAATTCTCTTTCGGAACCGGCCAGCCGGGGAACCCCCAGCTTACCCCCTGTTAGGGGTAATTCCCCGGAAGACGACTTTTTCCACGGCAATAAGTTGCCACGCCTGAGGATCCCCTTTAGCGGGCCAGTTTTTGATCTGCCGCACTTTTCCGGTTTCCGGAGAACCCCCAGGACGGGAGCAAGACCTCAACTTTCTTCTTCCCCCCTGGTTTTCTTCTCCATGAAACGCTCCCCAGCTTGCCAATCCCCCAGAGCGTGGGATTTTTATCCCCCAAGATGGTTTCGAAAACTCCTCGCTTGGCTTAGGGTGCTTTTCACCGACCTAGGTGCCCTCTCCTGCCGCTCTCCCAAAATGGTTTTAAGAAACCCCTCCTCCTGGTTTAGGGGCCCGGCCTTGACAGGATCTTGTAGAACAATAAAAATTAAAAACGATATTTACTGAAGGGGGGTTTTGTCGCCTTGTAGCAGCGGGCTCCGGAGGAGTAAGTTTTCCACAAAATATTGAAGTTTGTTTGATAGTGGCCACAATATGTTGTAGTTCAAAAAATACAAGAAGGTTGATCTATCCAATAAGAAGTTTAACAAGGGTCTAAAGTTTTTTGGTCGGATGAGCCTCTAGCCCTCCGGCCAGTTGATATATCCAAAAAGCCGGGGACCAGGGCTCTCCAAACTCGCATCCTGAGGGCCCAGGGGATAAGCATCGCCACCAGGTAGCCAAAAAAGGAATCTACCAGGTGGCCAACCCTCTATTTCTTCTTGGTTTTGCTGAATTAGCGAGCTTCATTTTGGGATAGGCTCAAGTTAGGAGAGAGGAGTAGGTACTTGTACTTAATGAGGAGATTAGTTCGGTTGTTTGCTTAGCGGGAGGGGTTAGTGTAGTTGTTCGCTTGGGGGATTAGCTCAGTTGGGAGAGCGTCTGGATGGCATCCAGAAGGTCAGGGGTTCGAGTCCCCTATCCTCCAATAAGTCCTTATGCAATAAGGAGTTACGACAAGCACCCTGAGGAATTGCCGAGAAATTTTGAGGGTACCCTGAATATTCTTCCACCCCCTGCAACGTCGTTCCTGCATTTACTATGACGCAATCTATGACACTTCCTTTGGGTGTTTGAAAGTTCACAAAATCCCCTTCCTTAGGGGGTTCCCATCGTTTGGCTAGTTCAAACATCTGATCTGTCGGATCGACGTAATGCCGTAGGGCAATCGAGGGGGTATTGCCTAGCCATTTGGCAACGGTTGCTAGAGGGAAGGCCGCCGCTAGGTCGCTTTCACAAGAAGCCCGTAGGCTATGCCAGAGCCGGGGCCATGGCTCAATCCCCGCCCGCCGAAGTATCCGCAATAACCCTTGCCTTAGGTTGCACCCATTCCAACCCCTAGGGCCTTCTGCCCGTTTACGAAAATCAGCCGGGAAAACAAAAACCTCCCCCTCTTTGGTAGCTTCCCAGGCCGCTTCTAAGTAGGGTTTTAGGGCCGGGAACAACGGAACAACCCGAAACGGTTTCCCCTGGCCAGCCGTCTTTTGACAGGGAACAATAAGCCTCCCCTTTTCCCAATTCACCCCTTCCCAGGTAAGCCGAAACGCTTCGGATGGGATCCGCAGCCCAGCAAACCTAGCCAAAGCCAATAGCAGCCGCCACCAAACATTAGGCGCATACTCCATCGCCTGTTTGATTACCGATACTGGAACATAAGCCCGCCGCTCCGAAACGTCAAAACGTTTATGCCGAACCTGTTGCCAGGGATTGGTAGCAATCAGCCCCATACTCACAGCGTCGTTTAGCATAGCTCTAGCATGTTCTAGCCGCTTGGCGATAGTTGAGGGTCGCAACCCCCTGGCTAGCATGGATTGCCTAAATGTTTCCCCATCTACCTGTTGTAGGCTAGCCAAGGGCCGATTGCCGAATAGCCCGGTTAGCTCTTTGATAACCTGCCCCCAAGCAATCAGGGATTCTTTGCTAGAACCTGACTGTTTGCGGTTTTCTATCCATCGGGCCAGGTATTGGGCAACAGTTTGATTTTGCCGCTGGGGAACTAAGCCGCCTTGGCCAGTCGGTCGTACAGCTCTTGACCAACTGCGCCTAGCCAACTGGCAACCTCTTGAGGGATGGGCAATCCTGCTAGCTTAGCCGAAACCAGCGCCTCCACTTTGATTTTGATTGCCTCTGCCGTCTTAATATCAACCTTACCTAGCCGGATGGTTCGCCTGGCGCCGTCCGAATCGACAAAAAGAATACGTTTCCTACCATTGGGATCACTTACCACGCTTGCCATCAGGGATCCTCCATCGGTTCCAGGGGTTTTGTGTATCTTACCGCCAATTGTCCATAGGCGCAAGTCGATCTGCCGCTGTGCTACATCGGTCGATCTTCCCCGATAAAGTGGTGTCGGTTTTCTCTGTTGCCTTTGTCGATCTTCTTAATGAAAATGCTTCTGTCTCCTGGAAGCCTCCCTGGGCTATGCCTCAAAAGAGCAATCGGGCCGCCGAGGGGGTGTTCGCCTTGCTGGGCATAGGGGTTGCCTCTAGGTCTGGAGTGTGTTCTTCGGGGGGTTCGGATAAAGCAGGAAGGGGCCGATAGCCTGCCAGCCGTTCATGGGCTTCCCAGTCGATTGGAGAGAGAATTTTGGGCTGGTACTGCCGCCCGCACCGGGGGCAACCCCAAACCAAAAGCCGGATCCGCTCTCTGTTTTTTTCCTGCCAGGTTGCAATCAGCACCGTTGCAGGAAATCGGCAATCCGGCCAGGAGCACCGAATGCGGGAAACGGCCAATAAATCCTCCCCCATTGCCGAAGCAAATTCTTCCAGCACCCCCCGAACATCTAGGCGGAACCCTTCCAGGTCCAACTGCCTTGCCGGTTGACTGTCGACTGCAAACAAGCTTTCCAGAAAGGCAATTGCTTGGAATGCCATAAAACTTTCCTCCCTACCACCCCGTAGGAATGTACCCCAACGTACCCCAATGTACCCCAATTTTGCCTCAAAAGGGGGGTTTTTAAGACAAACGACGCTCTTTATACCCCCCCTTTGGGGATTTTTTGGGGTACGTTGGGGCACATTGGGGTACGTGTTTAGGGGATGGTATCCACATTTTCTTGGAACCTCTGAATAACCGCTGAATCAACTGAAATTTTTGTCCTTGGTCGGATTTTTTCACGTTTAGGGCGGTTCGGAAGAAGGAAAAGGTTCGGAAATAGGTTTTCCAGCTTCTCTACGTTGCTTGTTTTGTGCTCGTAAGCTGCCCTCGGCGCGCACGGATAGCGCCCTAGCTAAAACAAAGCGCTGCTTGGCCGCCCTCCTGATATTCCCATTATTCTGTGGAGGGGGTGTTTTCTTCAAGAATAATAAACAAAAAAATCACTTTTCGGTCGCCGATGCCTTTGGAGGAACGCACGCCGAGCCAAACCCGTGTTGCTGGGACTTGTAGGCAAAACGCAGGCGGAAGAAAATAAGAAACGGCTACCGGTCCCCAGAGGTTTATTCTGGGGGAGGAAGCAGCAACGGCTCTGGAGATTGAAGGGCAACGATGCTAGCCAAACTGAAGACCTTTTCGCTGCTGGGCATAGAGGCGGTGCCGGTGGAAGTGGAGGTGGATGTATCGCCGGCTGGGGTGCCGAAGACGGTGCTGGTCGGTTTGCCGGAGGCGGCGGTGCGGGAAAGCCAGCATCGGGTGGAGCGGGCCTTGGTCAACAGCGGGTTTGAGCGGCCGCAGAATCGGGTGGTGATCAATCTGGCCCCGGCGGATCTACCGAAAGATGCCGCCTCGTTCGATTTGCCGATCGCCCTGGGGATCCTTTTGGGCAGTGGGCAGATTGCCTCGGACAAGCTGCAGGAGTATGCCGTGGTCGGCGAGTTGGCCTTGGACGGGGCTGCCCGGCCCACCAAAGGCGCACTTTCCATGGCGATGGCAGCAGCTGAGTTCAGGGATCCTTCTGGCCGAGGGCTTCGGGGCCTGGTGGTCCCGGAGGCTAGTGCGGCCGAAGCTGCCGTGGTCGAACAGATCGAGGTGATTGCCGTTTCGAGCCTCACTCAGGCGGTCGGTTTTTTCACCGGCCAATTGGAGATTGAACCGACGGCTTCCCGGCTGGAGGAGTGGTTTGGCCAATTGGCTGTTTATGACGTGGATTTTTCGGAGGTACGGGGTCAGGAGATGGCCAAACGGGCGATCACCGTGGCTGCAGCCGGCGGCCACAATCTGCTCATGATCGGCCCGCCCGGGTCCGGCAAAACCATGCTGGCCAAACGGGTGCCGACGATCCTGCCGGAACTTACGCCGGCTGAGTCGATCGAAACCACCCGCATCTATAGTGCTCTAGGTCGGCTGAAGCCGGGTCAGCCGCTGCTAGCTGTCCGGCCCTTCCGGGCGCCGCATCATACCATTAGCGATCCTGGTCTGGTGGGCGGCGGTTCGCCGCCTGCACCCGGCGAAATCTCCCTGGCCCACAATGGAGTCCTCTTCCTAGACGAATTGCCGGAGTTCAACCGCCATACCTTGGAACTTTTGCGCCAGCCCTTAGAAGACGGCACGGTAACCATCGCCCGGGCGCTCAATAGCACCACCTTCCCGGCTAATTTTATGTTGATTGCGGCGATGAATCCATGTCCATGTGGGTACCGGAACGATCCGCGTCGGCCCTGCCATTGCACCATCCCCCAAATTGAGCGATATATGTCCAAGATCAGCGGGCCGCTGGTGGATCGGATCGACATCCACATTGACGTGCCAGCCGTGCCCTATCGGGATTTAGCCGATGGGCCGCCAGGCATTTCCAGCGCCGAAATGCGCCAGCAGGTCGTAGGCGCCCGGCAGGTCCAGGCCCAACGCTTCGCCGGGACCAAAATCCGCTACAATGCCGATATGACGCCCAAGCAAATCCGCCAATACTGCCGACTCTCGGAAGAAGGCCGAAATCTGCTAAAAACAGCCATGCAGGAGCTGGGTCTGTCGGCCCGAGCCCATGATCGGGTGCTCCGGGTGGCACGGACGATTGCCGATCTGGACGGCTCGGCTGCCATCGAACCTCACCATCTGAGCGAAGCCATCCAATACCGGATGCTCGACCGGACTCTATGGACATAAGCCGCCAGAGCATCCACGGAAGGGACTGGACACAACCGGCCTCCAGATGCCGTTCTCTTGACGGGAACCCCTCTGTTGGGTTAGAATGGTTTCGGGTTCCGAGAAAGCGCCGAAATCTTGGGGGGTGCGGATAGTTTGGTACCTCCTATTCCTTGGGAAAGGAGCTGTCCGATGAGCGTCCCGCGTCGGTGGGGGTTCACCCTGGTAGAACTTTTGGTGGTTATTACGATTATTGGGATTTTGATTGCGCTGCTTTTACCGGCGGTGCAATCGGCCCGGGAAGCGGCCCGGCGCACGCAGTGCCAAAACAATCTCAAACAGATCGGCCTTGCCTGCTTGAACCATGAAAATGCCCACGGCATCTTTCCCAGCAACGGTTGGGGCTGGGGTTGGGTGGGCGATCCGGACCAAGGCGTTGGCCGACGGCAACCGGGCGGCTGGATCTACCATATCCTGCCCTACCTCGAACAACAGGCCCTGTACAGCATCGGCCAAGGCAAAAGTTTTTCCGAAAAGAGGGTGCTCAACCGGACGATGGTTTCGACGCCGCTGGGGGTCTTTACTTGTCCGAGCCGTCGGCGCGCAGCCGCCTGGCCGGTACGAGCCGACTGGTATGATCTGAATTGGGTCAACGTCGATGACGCCCGCAGCCTCCAGATTGCCCGAAGCGATTATGCCGTCAATGCGGGGGTGGATTCCTGGGTCGAACACAGAAAAGGACCGGCGGATCTGGCAGCTGGAATCACCTGGGCCCAGACGGCCACCATCGACCGCAACGGCATTGCCCATCAATGCAGTGAGATTACCATGGCCGACATCAAAGACGGCTCTAGTAACACGTTGCTCGCCGGCGAGAAATACTTAAATCCGGACCACTACCAGACCGGCGGCGACGGCGGCGACAACGAAAGCATGTATGCCGGTAACGACAATGATACTGCCCGGGTGGCGTATTATGACCCGGCTAATCCGGCCGCCAGTAAACTGCCCATGCAGGACCGACCCGGAACAGCAGATTCTTATCGTTTTGGCAGTGCGCATGCGGCAGGGTTGCATTTTGTCTTTTGCGACGGGTCGGTGCGGACGATTAGCTATTCGATTGATCCGCAGACTTTTGTTTATCTAGCTCACCGCCGGGATGGCCAAGCCCTCGACGCCAGTAAGTACTAAAGCCCCTGCCATCCCTCCTGTCGTAGGTAAACCTGTTCTGCCAGGGTCCGGGATACGTTGTTGGGGGAAAACCCCCCGAGTGTCTCAACGAAAAACCATCTTTCGAGCGTATACGTTTTACTCTTCCTTGAACAGATAGGCCACTTGGACTAATGGGCAGGTCTCGGATTGGCCTTGGTTGTTACTGAGTTGGGCAGTGCCGATTATTCTCCCGATAAACCATAGCTTGGTGGAGATGGGCAGCTTCGCATGGTCTTGGCGGACGAAGAGGAGCAGTTTTCGCTCGATTCCTTCGGGGGCGAAAAGCAGAGCTGGCTGGGGGCCAGAGAGTTGTTCAGCGTTCATCATCACGCTACCGTGGAGAAGAACGCCTTGAGCGTCTTGGAGTTGATCGGCGGCCAGGGCGTGGATCTTCTGCCAATGATCTTTTGTCCATGGAGATTTTTGGAGTTCGGCCACCAGTTGGTCGGCTTTTTCTGCGCAGGCGGCCAGAGCTTCTTTGGCCACGCCTGGAGCGGGTTCCGGATGGGCCCGGGCATGCTTAAGCATGGTTACGGCTCGAGCGAAGGTTTCCAGATCCCGATATTGTTCTGGAGTTTGCGGCTTCCAATAGAACTGGCAGCAGGCATCATAGAGCTTTTGAAGCTCTTCGGGGGAAGGCCATAAGCGTGCTGACAACGGCGGTGGAGAAGGGGCTGGGGGGGTGGGTTCTTCTGTAGGCGGTTGGGCAGAAGGGGGTTGTTTAGGTTCTGAAGGCGGCTGCTTTGCTTGCGGTTTTGGGGGCGTTGGGGAAGCCGGTTGGTCCGGCAGAGGGGTAATGTTGGCCTCGTCACATAAGGCCACCAACCCCCGCAAATAGCGGACCGGCACCGCATATCCAAACGAAAGTTCATTAACAAATGAATTTACACCTACCACTTGTCCTTTTTGATTGAGTACCGGGCCCCCGCTGTTGCCCGGAGCAATCCGGGCGCTATGCTGAATCCAGATCATGTCCATCGGAGCCTTCATCTGGAGCAACAGCGGATTGCCCCGTTCTTTTAACATTTCCAGAGTGGTTACCAACCGCCCTACAGTGCCTTTGTCGAAGGTAAATTGCAAATTGTGCGGATGACCGCAGATCTGGATCTCTTCGCCCACTTCCGGCTCCCCGGAGAAGCTGATGTCCAGCACGGTAAGGCGAGGCGGAGGATCGGCCAGTTTCAAGACGGCCAAATCCATACTCGGTTCCTGGGCCAGAATGCCAGCCACCTTGCACTCTGTGCCGTCGAAAAGCCGAACGCGCGTAGCCGATGTGGCTTGCCGAATCACGTGATAATTGGTGGCCACCCAGCCCCGGGGATCGATCAAAAAGCCTGCCCCGATACTCGTTTTCCCCGGTTCGATCGGCATCTGCAGTTTGACGACCGCATCCAGGATTTCCCGGACGGATTTGACGGTTTTGGTGGAGGGCCTCTGGGACCCTGCTGCCCAGGGACTGCTCAAGCCCAACGAGCCGTCTGGTCCTGAAGCCGACAACTGTTTTTGGGAAGACGAAGCAGATTTCCCGGAAGATTTTGACCGTTCGGCCTGGGCAGGAGCGGATCGGCCTGCCGGAGCAGAACCGGATAATCGCAAACTGCCATAGACCACTAGTCCCCCCACCAACCCGCTCAGCGCCGAAGCCACCACGATCCATCCCCAGATCGGCACTCCTGCCAGGCCCGAGGAGGCGGTTTTGGATTGGCCGGGCACGAAGGAAGTTTTGGATTGGCTGGGCAAGGTAAGGGAGGTGGCCTCATCCGTTGCTGCCTGAATATCTCCTAAAAACTCCGCTCCCAGCACAGGCGCCTGCTGGGCGGCCAAAGCATTTTCAGGAGCCTTTTCTGACGGAGGTGCAAGAGTGCTTCCGCTCGGCTCAGCCAGGGGGGAAACAGGTGCTTTTGGGGGACAGTAGGTTTGTCCGCTGGTGGTGGTCGCTTCGCTTAGATTCTCATCCGAAATAGGAATCTGGATAACCTCCTTGCAGCCGGGACATTTTACCCGTTTGCCAGCATAGCGTTCGGCAGCCTTAAACCGAACCCCACATAAAGGGCATTGAGCAAAAATGGGCATCTTTTCCCCCTTAGTAGGAGGCCCAACAGGCAAATCTTCGTGCCCACTCGGTTATCCCAAGATTTTTAGCGGAGCTTGATCAGTAGGCAACCAACCTTTACTTCCGGGCCGTCTTAAATAAGGCCTCTCTGAGGATGCCATCTAGAGAAGCCCCTTTTTATTTTACCTGAATTGCTTATTTTTCCTGAATTGTTAGAACTCGCTCCACACTTGGCTCCGGAATGCTGTGGGGAAACCTTCTCCCGTAGGAAGGCCAAACTTGGCAAAAGTGAGAAAATGCCGACCATTAGGGGGCACAATCCCCCGCCGAAGAACCTTTTCAATAGAGCTAATCCCCGCACTCTATGCCAGACAGTGCTCCCCCAAGGCAGAGGCCTGAGAGGCTTTTCTGTTAGGAAATAGGATCAAGAGCTGCAATTTTTTTATACTCTCCTCAATGCTTCTTTATGCTCTTTTTTGGCCGGGGCGTCAGGGCGGCACAGCGTTTACAGCGTTTTCGAGCCGGGTGGAGTTTGGCCCCACATCGCGGACATCGCCGATTCTTGAGCTTTCGGACATATTTGGTGCGTGGTCTAGTTCTCATGGCACATCCTGGAACAGTTTGATCCGAAGACGTTATCCAAACAAATTTTACCTAACTTATCTAAATCAACTAAGTTCCAACCATCCGAAATGAAACACCGTGGTTCTCCTAAAGCTCTTTGTGGTAGGAGACATGCCCCCCAAAAGTAGAAAAATTGCATCTAAGGTGCCAGCTCTCCGAACTCCTAGGCTCTTCTTTCCCAGAACTAAAAAGATTAGTCTAAAATGGATTTTCCTTTCTTACAAGGGTTCCCAGAGGGTTTCAGTTCCAGTGGTAAAAGGAGTCTATAAAGCAGCAGACTCTCCCTCTGGAGAAGGAGGAAAATAGAAAGCCCATTTTGGGGTCGTCTCATTTCAAGGCAGTAAAGCCTAGGGCCAATACTTGCGAAGCACTGGATCGGGAAAGAGAATAAAAAATGAAGGGCTTAGTAGGGCCAACCGGGTTGGGCTCTCCCAAATCCAGCCAAAGGAACAGCTATGAAGCTCTTGGTAGGGATTGGTGTTGGTCTGTGGTGGGCCATGGGAGTGCTGGTGCAAGGGGCGGAAGCGGGCGGTGGTTCCGAGCCGGCCGGCCAGCCGAATATTCCCTTGGCTCAGTGGATCGGCCAGTTAAGCAGCGATCAGTTTGAGCTGCGCCAGCGGGCCATGCAGCAGTTATCGGAGGCCAAGGGAGCGGCCATTCCCCTTTTGGTTGAAGCGGCCCAAAAAGGTAATCTGGAAGTTACCAGCCGGGCCATCCAACTGCTCATGCAATTCGCCTTCTCCGAAGATCCTAAATTGGAATCCGACGCGGTGTCGGCTTTAAAACAGATAGCTGCATCGGCCAATCCATCGGCGGTTTGGCGTGCGCAGACCGCCCTCGGCTGGCACAGAAGCTGGGTTTATCAGCGGCTGATCGGCCGACTTCAGCAGCTCGGAGCCGTAGTCCACCACAATGGGCAAGTGGTGCATCTGCTGCAGATCGGTCCTGGCTGGAGAGGCGGGGACGATCTTTCGTTGCTCCGGGAATTGATCGGCTTGCAAAGTCTTCAGCTCGACAATGCGCCGGTGGGGGATGCGGGTTTGGCGTCGTTGGAGGAAATGCCCACCCTGGTGCATCTGCATATTAGCAATTGCCCGGTGCGAGGCCCAGGACTCAAACTGCTCCAAAAATGCCCTCAATTAGCAACGTTGACCCTGCGCAATCTTCAACTCCAACCGGAAGCCTTCCAATATATCTCCGGACGAGATCGACTTTCCAGCCTCGTCTTAGAAGACTGTCAGTTTCCGGAGGCTGGCTTGGCCCAGCTGAAAGACTTGCCCAACCTTCGGATGGTAAACCTCAATCGCACGCCGATTACCGACGCCGCCTTGGAATATCTAAAACGCTTTCCCAGTCTGATGCATCTGATGCTTAACGAGACGGGGGTCCAAGGGGTTGGCCTGGTCCATCTGGCGGAACTGCCCCAGCTAATGCAACTGAACCTGCAAAAAACCAAACTGCTCGACGAGCATTTGGTCCATCTGGGCAAATGTAAAAATCTCCGAAATCTAGACCTGAGCGGCAGTTCGATTCGGGGCACTGGCTTTCAGGGGCTTCATGGCGCCGCCAACCTGACCCATCTGGTGCTTAACGGCACGCAGTTGAATGACGATGGGGCACGCACGCTGGCCGAAGCCTCCCAAATTCAGTCCCTCATGCTCAACGGCACCCAGATTACCGATGCCGGGTTGGCCGAGCTGGCCAAAATGCCTAACTTGGTCTCCCTCTGGCTAATGAATACCCAAATTACCGATGCGGGGTTGCCGCATCTCAAAGAGGCCAAAAAACTTCGCCACCTCTTCGTCCAAGGCACGAAAGTAACCTCGGAAGGCATTGCCAACTTCCGCAAAGCCATGCCGCAATGTCAGGTGCAACAGTAGCAGACCCGGAACACGGAGTGTAGATCGCCTATCGCTTATCGCAGACGGGCATTGGAGGTGGCTGCCTAACGGTGGCGGTTCTGGGTTCCGCCGTTGTCCTTCGATTTCCGCTCTGCAACCTGTTTCCTTCTGTGGCCAGATTCCGTCTGCTGTGCTTCGATTTCTGAGAGCCCTAGCGCTATGCTTCGCTTTCTGCCTCGTGGCGTGGCGGTTCGGCCCTCCTGCTTTGGTCCAAGGGAGGTTGTTTAGGGAAAAAAGACCCTACCCAGGGGGTGCTCCACTGGTTACAATAATACATCTTTTTGCAAGATTTGCCGACTTTGTGTATATGAACCTCTTATTGAAAAAGAACGGTCAGGGGTCCTTCGGGGGATCCATTCTCTTGGGGGATCAGGGGATAGAGCATGCCCAGGGGCAGAGCCGGGGCTACAGTCGAGCTTTCTGGCTGGCTTATGTTTCCAATTTCTTGATCTCCGTAGCGGTTTCGATCCTGTATCGGTATGCGGATTTTGTTCGACTTTTAGGGGGTACGGAATACCAGTTGGGATGGATTGTTGGGGTGGGGATGGTCGGGAGCCTCACAGCCCGGCTGGCCCTAGGCAGCGGGATCGACCGTCGGGGACCAAAACGGATTTGGTTGGTTTCCCTTGCCGCTTTCTCCTTGATCTGTTTTGCCCATCTGGGCCTTAGCCGACCGGACACCCCGGCCATCTATCTTCTCCGAATTGCTTATTGCTTGGCGGTTGCTGGGGTCTTTGGCGCAGCCATGACCTTCGTCTCCGGCCGGATGCCTGTGGAACAGATGGCCGAGATGATCGGCATGTTGGGCACGGCCGGATTTATGGGAATGGTGGTGGGCGTTCAGGTAGGGGACTGGCTATCCGGGGGGGTGGAGGTAACCAGGGCCCATGTAGATCGGCTGTTCGTGGCGGCCGGACTGATCGGCCTGAGTGCGATGCTGTTTGCAGCTCTGGCTACCAATGGGACTCGGCCAGTTGCGAACCGGCATCGGCAGCCGCCGATGGCGTATCTATTACGGCGGTATCAGCCCGGGCCTATCTTGGCAGTGGCGCTGATTGCTGGAGCAGGAATCGGTTGGCCTTCCACGTTTTTGGCTACCTACGCAGCGGAGCTGAATATCCCCCGAATTGGGGCATTCTTTACCCTCTATTCGCTCACCGCCGTGGTTACCCGAGTGCTCACACGCCGCTGGCCTCAGCAAATTGGCTTGGCTCCCTTAGTCCTGGCAGGGTTGGCCATCATCGCCGCCAGCCAATTCCTCTTCCTCTTGGTCCACAATGAATGGACCTTGATCCTACCGGGCCTGACCTATGGGATCGGTCATGCCATCTTGTTCCCCACCGTAGTGGCTACCGGATGCCGAACGTTTCCCCCACGCCACCGAGGCCTGGGTACGATGCTGATCATGTCCGTCTTCGACTTGGGTACTATGACCGGCTCCCCCCTGGTAGGGGCGATTATCCATCATGCCCCAGACCTAGGCCTGCCCAGTTATCCGACTCTGTTTATCCTCATGGGCCTCCTTTTAACCGGCACAGCCCTCTTCTACAGTCTAGTGGCCCATGCCGAATCTACCCACTCCATCCCTGGCAAAGCCCATCGGGCTAAAAAGCTTTGGCCCGATTCCCCAGGACTGCCTGGTGACCGTTTTCCGAGGGGATCGTCCCTCCCTATCCTCCCCCCGGATGCTCTCTCAGCTTCCCTTCCCCCGGAAACTCCTTCGGGAATCTCTCCGGGGGAAACGCAAAGCCCCAACCCTGATCCGGGGAAGCCAGAACCTAGCCTCCACCCCCGTGAAAAACCCCCTGCCAAACAACCCGTGCACCAAGCCGGGTGAGCAATCGTTTCCCCTCGCCCTCTAGGGTTCGCCGGAGAACTCAGCCATCAGGGGTATTCGGATTACCTCCAAAATAGGCATTTACTCCCCTTCGTTAGCAGTGCTTCTCTCCCTCCACCAGCACTCTTTCTCCTCTCGGAAAGCTGGCTCAGTAGCCGCAATATCCACACTCCCCAGGGAAAGGGTTTTAGTCGCAAAGCCTTCGCCCAGCGAATCCGTACCGGCTCAGCTCGGTATATACTCTCGGTTGAAACCGATACAGCTGGAGGTGCCGGTTCCCTGAACGCTCTTCAGAGGGGACAGGTTGGATAAGCCCAAGCCGGACCAATTTCCGACGTAGTTTCTGGCCGTCCAGTTTCCGCTGAAAGATGGCTTCATACACCTGGTGCAGTTGGCGGAAGGAAAACCGGCTGGGGAGCAACTCTCGACCAATCGGGCCCCAGCAGGCTCTTTCTACCAACCGCCGATAAGCCAATTTTAAAATTTCAGCGTGATCGAAGGCCAGCGGCGGAAGTTCCGGCCAGGCAAACCAGTTGGCTCGGCGGGCATCGTCGCCAGCACAAACCCTCAGGCCCTCCAGTCGGACCAAACCGAAATAAACCACCGAAATCACCCGGCCTCTGGGGTCTCGGCCTGGTCGGCCAAAGGTATGAAGTTGTTCCAGCGGTATGTCGCAGAGACCGGTTTCCTCGGCCAATTCCCGTTGGGCCGCCTCCTCCAAAGGCTCTTCAATACCGACAAACCCTCCCGGCAATGCCCAACTGCCAGCAAACGGCGAACGATCCCGCTGAATCAGGAGCACTTGCAACCTCGCCCCCAAAATCCCAAAGACCACACAATCCACGGTTACCGCTGGCCGGGGATACTGGTAGGTATAAGGCATGGGGCCTCCTCTTAGGGGGTATTTCCCAAACCAAAAAGGGAGGTCAACCTCAACCTGAGTGCCTCCAAGAGAGGCTTCAGCCCCTCCTGGGTGCCCAGGTGGACTTTGATTGGCTCCCATTACCTTCCCATCCGGTTTCGTTACAATCCGGTAGGCATTCTGGGATTAGGTGCGGAGGGTTTCTAAGGCGGCCAATCGAGCGGCGATTTGCCTGTCGTCTGGGATCAATCCCAGTCGCCGGTTCGTTTGAAACTCCTGTTCCAATTCGAGGAGTTTTTCTCGGATTTCGGCCAAGGCACCTGGGCTGAGCCGATCGATAAACAACACCCCGTCCAAATGGTCCACTTCATGTTGGGCTGCCCGGGCCGCTAATCCCTCCAGCTCATATCGCACCTCCTGCCCTTGCAAGTTATAGGCTGCCAGCACGATTTTGGTCGATCGCCGTACCGGAGCATAAATGCCCGGCAAACTGAGACACCCCTCTTGCTTCTCTTCCATACCCCCCTTTCGGCTAAGAATCTCCGGATTGATCAGCACCAACTCCTGCTCCTTTTGGGCCCGATCCCCGGTCGGATTCATCACAAAAAGCCGATACGGCAAATCCACCTGATTGGCCGCCAAACCCACTCCATCCCGCTCGTACATGAGCTCCAGCATCTCGGCCACCATCTGGCGAAGCTCCACATCGACCCGGCGGAGCGGCTTGGCCCGATGCCGAAGCGCAGGATGCGGATACTGGACGATCCGCTGAATCAACCTGGGCTTGGCCGTGCTCACTGATGGGAACGAAGCATTCGAGTCCATAGAGAAAAAGCCTACTTTTCAACCACTGGAAAAGGGGACCTCTTTTCGGTTAGCAGGAGGTTTTTAATTACCACTTAAGTAGTATATAAAAGCAACTATTGTGGGGGGTCAGTTAGGAGTTTTCCTGGGTTGGCAACTGGCATCCCCCCAGTCCTGGGGAATCCGGTGGGCGAGACCAAATCCTTTGGGTAGTTTTTTTGGGTTCGATCTCCCAAACCAGGCCAGTTCTGCTGTATTATAAAGAAAGATACGGGTTAGAGAAAGGGTTTGGACCCCCACCATTGGGTGGGAAGCTCGAATCATTGGGCCAATTATGCCGGGAAAACCTCTTCCAATACCCCCCCCGCCCCCCTCTTCTGTAGGGCGAGCCAGGTTTCTGACTCCCTCCTCAGGGGGGAATGCCCAAGTGCGGCCGCTCTTGCTGGTCCCACCGGTGGAAGAACCCCGGCCAAGGAGTACCTTCTGGGACCAGCAAGTGCCCAGTTGGCTGGTTTCGATGATTGTGCATCTGGTGCTATTGATTCTGCTGGCCCTTTCCTGGCAGCCAAAGGGTGCCGGGGCTCGGACCCTTACTCTTCAGGGTACCATGGCGCCTACGGACGACGGCAGGAATTATTATGAGGATCAATCTTCTGAATCGTTGGCTCCGGCCACGGCCAGTTCTTTGGCAGGCGAGCTGAGTTTGGCCGAGGCGTTGGCCTTTCGCTCGCCGCCGGATCCGACGCCGGCCTTGCCCAGCCCGGCTACGAGCATGGTGGGCCTTCAGGCTCTGGAAGGCGGCCTCGGGCATGCTGGGCAAGCTGCCAAAGGTCCTTCAGCGGGCGGCACTCGGGGTGTCCCCTCCGGCAAAGGCCGCACCCAGGTCTTTAACGTCGAAGGAGAGGGTACTCGCTTTGTGTATGTGTTTGACCGATCTGCCAGCATGGAAGGTTCCGGCGGACTGAGTCCGTTGGAGGCGGCCAAAGCGGAACTTTTGGCCAGCATCGACCGCCTCCAGCCCATCCATCAGTTCCAGATCATCTTCTATAACGATCGGCAATGGATTTTTAATCCATCCGGAGATCCAGGCCGGTTGCCGCTGGCCACCCCTCAGAACAAGGAGCGGGCCAAAAAATGGATCCGTTCGATTACTCCCGACGGCGGCACTCGGCATGAAGAGGCCTTGCTGGCGGCGATTCGGCTTCGGCCGGATTGCATCTTTTTCCTCACCGATGCGGATGACCCGAAGCTATCGGACAGCCAATTGGAGATGATCTGCCGGCGGGCAGCAGGTATTCCGATTCACGCCATTGAGTTCGGTATGGGTCCCCGCTCTGGCCCGCCCAGCTTTTTGGCCCGTTTAGCCCAGATGACCCAAGGAAATTATGGCTATGTGGATATTACCCGGCTGGGCCAATCGCCCTAAGGGCAAGAAACTGGCTTTAAGGAGCCGCATTTGGGATGGTGGACAGAAATTGCCTATCCCCTCCGTGGGAAAGGCCGGCCAGCCGGAGGCTGCTCGGGTGAGGGGGACTGCCAAGCACAAAGAAAATTTCCCCCCTGGGTTGGCTTTCCTATCTTCTTGGATTTTTCTGGTATGCATCGGGGGACTCGGATGGAATATCCTGCTAACCTCCAGGATGGTTCCTACGGCCCCTAGGGGTTTGCCAGGACGGGTGGCGCTAGGGTTAGCGGCGGGGCTGAGTATTGGGTGGTTAGACCGTCAGGTGATCCAGGCTCAGCCAATCTTTCAAGAGACTGATGTTCATCATACGCCCCCGCAGGATATGGTGGAGTGGGATCCTACTGGTTCCGGGACTGCTCGGGCACGGCTGACTGGGCAGATCGTGGACTATACCGGCCAGTGGCTGGTTGTACGTCTGTCTGATGGCCGGGAGCAGAAAATCCCAGGTCAAAAGGTCCTCCGGGCACAGACTTCATACGGCCCGGTGCACCAGCAGGCCGAACAGCGGTTTCGGCAAGGGCGATTGGCCGAGGCCCTGAACCTCTATCGAAAGGCCATTCAGGAGGAACCGCGCCGGTGGGTGCGGCGGGAGATCTTGGCGCGGA
The DNA here is from genome assembly GCA_938042245.1 of uncultured Thermoguttaceae bacterium. GTDB lineage: Bacteria > Planctomycetota > Planctomycetia > Pirellulales > Thermoguttaceae > JANXAQ01. The sequence continues at coordinate 4,082 of CALIRO010000042.1, read as the reverse complement.
TGGTGGTCTGTTATGAGGATACTGGTCAGACGGCTGCTGCTGGGGAGACGTTTTTGCTGCTCCTACAAAGCGATCCGCACACGCCCTATTGGGAGGTCATTCCGTTGGCTTGGGCGCCGGCGGCGCCGGATGCCGGGTTGGAACGTCAGGCCAGGCAATGGTTGGCTCAGGACCCGGAGCAATCGCCGGCGGCAGTGCTTTTGGGTGCTAGCCATTTGCTTTCTGGTCCAGAGCGGGCGGCGGCATGGGAGAGATTAAATACACTTGTTCATCACCAAGACCAACGGATCTCCCTCTTAGCCCTAGCCCAAACCTGGCGGACCATCATGCAACCGGAACCCGCCCAATTGGAGGCCTGGGAGCGGACCATTCAGAAGTTGCCCTCTGGACTGCGGGCCGGGCCCTATTATGTCCTGGGCCGGGCCTATGCGCAGCAAGGGCGGTGGGAAGAGGCGGCGTTGGCTTGGCTGCGGATTCCGATGCTTTACGGTCGGCCCCGGCCATTGGCCGCCCGGGCGATGGTGGAGGCTGGGGCAGCACTACAGCGGCTCGGCCAAACCGAACATGCTGCCCGCCTCTATCAGGAACTTTTGCATACCTATCCGGATACCCCTTCGGCCGCTGAAGCCACCCAACGGCTCCAAGAATTGCAACAAAAGGCGTCCTCCCCCACATCATGAAAAAGCCCGAGCTTGGAAAACTCCCCGTGCGTGCGGTGTGCTTTTTGGGAATGCTAGGGGTTGTTTTATTGCCTGTTGGGAGGGCTGGATTGGTTGGTGGAATGCTTTTAGAGGAGCCGAACTTTACCCCCACGGGTAAGCTGGAACGAGAGTGGGAAAGCTCGGCTGCAGCCGGGGGGGGTTTTCCTAGCCCTGTCCCTCTTTCGCTGAGGCCAGAAGGAATGGGGGTGGGCAGAACCTACTGGCTGGCAGCTGAGGCGGACGAGGCGGCTCCTGATGCCGGTGGAAAACGTATCACCCCTATCTGTCTGTTGCAAAGCACAGAGGGCAGATGGGTAACTGGGACGGGCACGCTTTCAGCCGATCCGGATGGGACGGGCGCACTGCTAGCAGAGGCGGGCCAGACGGCCAGCCTGCCGAGGGGAAGTGAAGACGGTCGGTTTTTGGCTGCTTTGCGCCAGCGGGGCTTGTACCAGTTGGCCGAACGCTATTGTCGGCGGGTTTTGGAGCAGAAGGATTTGTCGGCGGCGCGGCGGGCGGAGATGAGCATTGAACTTTCGATTACATTAGCGGAGAACGCTCTTGCTGCTCCGCCTGCTGAGCGGACCCCGCTTTGGGATCAGGCCCAAAAGCCTTTGGAAACTTTCGTCCAGCAGAATCCCCAAAGTCCATGGGCCGTTCAGGTGCGGTTGCAGGAGGCATTGAACCTGTTGGCCCGGGGGGAATTGGCCCGGCAAGAGGCGGAACTCACTGAGGCTGGGCTGGAGGCACTGGAGGAAGCCCGGCGCCAGCTTCGGCAGGCCATCCGCCGATTGGAAGAGCTTTTGCCGATGGTCGAACAGATGCGTCGGCAATCGGTCTCCGGACCGGGCCGAGCGGTTCGTGCTGCTGAGGAAGACCTTCCTCCGGCGGCCCACTGGGAGGCCATGGCCGAGACCATTCGATATGAGTTGGCCAGGGCCTATCGGAACCAGGCGCAGACGTACCCGGCTGGCAGTGCCGACCGCTCTGACGGTCTGCTGCAAGCGTTGAAACTGTTGGATTGGACGGCCGGTCTTCAGGCGGATCATCCTCTGGTTTGGAAGGCCCGGGTGGATCAGGTGGTGTGTCTTCGGCTTTTGGGGCGGTGGGAGGAGGCGGAGCAGAGGTTAAACCAGTTGGCTGAGCTTCAGCCGCCCCCGGAGGTGCTAGCCCGGGCACAGGCGGAGCGAATTCGGGTGCTTTTGGCGGAGGGGAAACTTTCCGAGGCGGCTGGGCTGGCCGAGCAGCTTCGCCAACAGGCTCTCCGATCCGCCGAATTGGACCTGGCCGTTTTGGAAACCTATCTGTCTCAGTGGGAGGCGGCCCAAAAGGCGCAGGATGCCCAACAGGCCGACAGGCTCTATCAGCGGGCTTCTGGCCAAGTTCGGCTTTTGGGCCAGCAGTATGGGCCGTACTGGATGCGGCGGGGCGAAGTCCTTTTGGCGGGCCGATTGGGCCGGGCGCCGGAAACCCACCATGTAGCCACCTTGCTCCGGGCAGCTGAGGGATTTTACCGCAGCGGCAAACTCCAGGAGGCGATCGACGCCTATGACCGGGCGCAGAAAGCGGCCCAGGAAGGCAACGACAGCCAGGGAGCGTTTCAGGCCGGGTTTCTAGCGGCTACGATCCATCATCAGCAGGGCCACCATGCCGAAGCCCTAGCACGCTACCGCCAGTTGGCCTATCAGTGGCCGGACCACCCCGATGCGCCGAAGGCGCACGAACTAGCCATTCACCATGCTGCGCAGTTGGCCAAGGCGGGTTCGGCGTCGGCCTTGGAGGAATACGGCCAGCTTTTGGCCGAGCATCGGCGCCGGTGGCCCCAGCATCCGAGCACAGATCGAATTCGGCACTTGGCCGGTCGATTGGCAGAACTGCGCCGGGATTGGGCTGGGGCAGTGCAAGCCTATTGCCAGATCAGCCCTTCGGATCCGGACTTTGTCCAGGCGGTGGAGTCGGCAGGTCGGGTGTATGCCCAGTGGTTGGCCGAGGAGAAGGCGGCCGGCAAACTCGTAGCAGCCCGTGCGCAGGAGGCAGCCGGATGGTTTGAATCGGTGATCCTAGGCCCGGAGGGCCGACTGCCGGAACGCTGGAGTCCGGCGCAGCGGGCGGCGGTGTTGGCGGCAGCACGGATCTGGCTGGATTTTACACCTAAAGGCTACCAGCAAGCCGAGCCGCTCCTGGCCGCTGCCTTGCACGCATCCCCGGACGCCGATGAGCAGTGGAAATCGGACGCCCGGATTCTATGGGTGTATTGTTTGGCGGCCTCGGGCCGAACCGAACAGGCCATCCAAGTGCTCCAACAGGTCGGGCCAGGCAACCCAGAAATCCTTCTGGTCCTTTTGGAGGGGCTGGGCCGGTTGATCGCCAGCGGTGGGCCGGAGGTGCGCCCTACCGTAGCCAAGTTGCAGTTGCAGACGATCCAATTGCTCCAGAATCAATCGGAACGGTTGGGCGAAGCGGTTCGGCGAACCCTGGTCCGGATCCAAGCGCAGGCCTTAACCGATGCGGGGCAAACGGCGGAGGCTCTGGCCGCCTTCCGGGCCGCCGCCAAACAATACCCAAAAGATTCCCGCATCCAAGAGGCATATGCACAGTTTTGTGTGCAGCAACCCCAGACGGCCCTCATCGAGGAGGGGCTAGCCAAATGGCAAGAAATCAGCCGACATGCCCCGTTGGGCAGCCCCCTTTGGTTCCGGGCGCAATACGGCATCTCGGCGGCGGAGTGCCGATTGAATCGGCCGGAGCAGGCCCTGGAACGCATCCGCCGATTGGAAATCCTATATCCAAGCATGGGCGGGCCGGAATTGGCCCAACAGTTCCGACGCCTGAAGGCCCAGTGCCAAAAAGGAAACTGACCGGCGCCCAAGACCAGGCAGCGGCAATCCTTCGCTGCTTCCGTTCCCCTGGAGCGCGGACGTCCTATCCGCCTTTTGCTTGACTTTGGCCAGCCAGAGAAAGACAATCAAAAATACTAGAAAGGCTTTTTGGCAGGTTTGTGCATTCGGAACCCCTTTCACCAAATGGAGAAATCCTTCTTGTCGTGCCTGCGCAAGCAGGGCTCCACAGATATTGACCGGCAGACGCGTATGTGCGCCATCTGCCGGAAAGTAAGGGAGCAACCTTATAGGATTCTCGATTCTCATTTAGCCGACAATGACAAAAACTAAAGAGTGGTCGAACCAGCCGCTTCCCTGAGTCGGCGGCAAGGAAGGGTGATCGTTTCGATGTAAGAGATGTGGCTGAGGGTAGTGGATGGATTTGGTTTGGTAAGCGGGGAGAGGAAATCGTATGAACCATACCGAGCATCAAAGAAGCGGGATTGTTGGGAGAGGGAGTTTCGCTGGTTTCACCTTGGTGGAACTTTTGGTGGTGATTGCG